>PAPS01000029.1 GCA_002708985.1 Saprospirales bacterium
CAACGCATCTGGTAATGCGGTGTAAGATAAGACTCCAGTTCCGGAATCATAAGATAAGTCTCCAGATGCACTGAATGAACCTCTGACTCTATCCTGAGTGACGTAGAGGTTAGTAGAACCTTCTGCAACCATAGTAGATGTAGGAGCTCCAGCACCTTCTGGTGTTCTGAGTTTCTTAACACCGAATGCGAGTTTTTCTAAATCTTCTGGATCTGATATTGCAGTAAGTGAAGATACCTTTGTATCTAATGCAGTTTCTAAGTCTGCATCATCATCCAAATTTGCCTTCTCTATTGATCGTGATAATTTGACAATTTTATCTGCAGTGTTTGCTGCGTTGATCGCAGCAAGCAGTTTTGTTTTAAGTGTGTTTCTTGAACTAAATGTGTTGGCCATGTAATCCTCTCTCCGAATTAGTTGGTCTGGGTGTGTTTCGAAATATTTATAATTATAAATTACTTTAGTAAGACAAATAGGAGTATTAAATGCAAAAAAAATCTAAGATAATTTCTATCGCAGACTTTAATGCAGAAAAACGGAAGGATAAAGAACTAATTTACTACAATGAACAATTATCTAAACTGAATTTACGACTATCTATCATCATGGCAGAGATAAAATTGACCAAAGAGATCATCAACATGATAGAAAATGAAAAACTTATAGATTTTGCAAAGAGGTTGGATCAAGATACTGAATAAATCTTAATTTCTTCTTCTTTTCCTTTAACCTTTATTGTGCCTATAGATTTTTTATTATAAGTATCTGGTAGTTGCGAAACTGTGTATTCAGATACTATAGTCTTATAATCTATGTAATCCCCCCGAGCGGCAGTGGCCTCAAGCCTGGCGGCGAGGTTGACTGCATCTCCAATGACCGAATAATCAAATCTGGATTCACTGCCCATGTTACCGACAATACAATCACCGGAGTTAATACCAGTGCCAACGCTAATGTCAGGTAAATTGCGCTCTTTGTAGATTCTTTTAAGTTCATTTACTTCCTTTTCTATTTCTATGGATGATTTGACTGCGAGTTCCGCATGGTTCTCACACGGTAATGGAGCATTCCAGAATGCCATTATACAGTCTCCCATATATTTATCTATTGTACCACCGTTGTCTAGGATAATATTGGACATTTTATTTAGAAATTCGTTGACCAGCTCCACTAATCCTTCGGGATCATCATTGTTCTTATAGTGTTCTGAGATAGGAGTGAATCCGCAAATGTCCATAAACAGGAATGTCATCTCTTTTCTCTCTCCACCCAACTTAAGCAACTCCGGATTCTTCTGTAAAAGTGCAACTTGTCTTGGGTCAAGGTATGTCTCAAATTGTTTCTTAATTTGTTGACGCAACTTGAACTGTCTATAGAACTCAATGAACGCAGTATGTCCAAATATCAGTATGCTTCCCAAGAGGATCATCACTGGACTGAATAACATATAATATGTGTTGAATAGATAACCAGAACCTATAACAGATCCGGTGGCTAATGCGAGAAACACCAATCCACTAAACCACATGGGGGTTTTACGCAATAGAAGAACAAATAAACCTCCCATCAGAATCATTGTAAGGAGTTCTAAGAGGGCAAAATAATCTGGTCTAGTGATGACAGTGTTCTTTACAATTGTCTCTATGAGGTTTGCTTGTACCTCATGAGGGAACATTGCGCCCACTGGAGTACTAATCGTGTTAGAACCAGCAAATGTTGGCCCGATAATTACGATACTTCCTTCTGGTATCCATAGATCTCCCAGATCTGATATAGACGCCCTCTGGAACTTATTCCAGTATGAGTTATACACCGCACCGTTGTCTGATGTGATGATAGGTTTGTAGGCAGGAATTCTCACCCACTCTATTCCTGTTTCAGTTGTCTTTATCTGGTAAGAAATATCTCCCACTGCTACTCTTATAGTTTCTAATGCAAATGATGGAAATATCTTGCCACGAGCTCCGACAATGATTGGAACTTCTCTTACTACACCATCTATGGATGGTTCCGCTGCGAGTGCGCCAAATCCATTAATGAATTGTGCAAGTTCCGGAACAGGAGTAAGAATCCCTTTGTAATCTTTAACGAAATCTATTGCATCTCTTGGGCCCAATGTAGTTGTCCCAATATGCATCTTTGGTTCTAAATCGTAATCATCTATAACCTGTGTCGCAGCAACTATTGGTTTCCTTACAAATGCCTCTGCGAGAAACACATCTTTGTTTCCCCTTCCTCTCTCTGACAGAAGTACGTTGAGTGCGATAAGATTATTATCTGGTAGTTTGTTGATCTCTTTTGCAAGGACATCGCGATCCCATGGCCACCTACCGTTCTTCTTTATAGATTTTTCGTCTATGTCTAATAGAATGATTTGTTCTGACTTATTCTCTTCATGGTTTCTCTGGAGTAAGTCAAAGTAGTTGAGTTGTGTGGCTTCTAAGATGTATGGATTGAGAACTTTAACCAGTATACATAATAAAAAAGTAATTCCAATGTGGTATAATTTCATTGTTGTGTTACGCTGATGCTACATCCTGATACGGTTTGACATAACTGAGATATCGTATATGATTGTGCAGTTGTGCCTTGTTGTAATAATGATAGATTTGTTCCATACGAACCATCTAATGTTATGGTTGCAGAGTGGGCTGCCGAACCAGTTTGTTCTATACTTGCAGTATTCCCTGAGTTATATATTGTAAGATCTATGCTCTTATTGGTGTCACTCTCTTGTGCAGTCCATACAGAGTTATTGTTTCCTGCGAGATGTAGATCGTATGTGTGAGATCCGTTTCCATCACTCTCTTGATAACCTACGACAGTATTACTGCTGCCTAGTATCTCAAATGACGCAGTATGTCCACCGTATCCTACACCATCGTATGTGAATGATGTGTCGGTATTGTCTGTTAGAGAACCGCCCTGTCCGAATCTAAGAGTATTACTACTTCCATTTAACTCATCAATATTTATGGTGTTTTTATTGGTGACATTTTTCTGATATAGAGCCATTGTCCAGTCAGAACCAGTGAAGAAAGAACTTCCGTCTTTCATCTTGATTTCGTTATTGTTTCCAATTTGATCTACTGTGAATGTGAGGTCGCTTCCGCTCTGGACTATGGTTAATTTGTTGTCGCCTGCATAAACATTACATGACAACAATGCTGCATATATAAACAGTACTAATATGCCTAGATGAGTTCCTGTAATCTTATGATAGAATGCCATTTATCCTCCCTGTTGACGAATAGTAATACTATTTCCGCCATCACCAAGTTTTATAATAGAGGGCCTTTCGTCTGTATAAGTATATATATCAAAATTGGCATCCGAATCAAATCTTAGACTGATCACACCAGTAACTTGTCGATAAAACCAAACAGTCCCAGCTGCTCTATCTACGATGGTGTTATATTGTGTTTGGGGGTCATAACCCAACAGAGTTCCTTCTATATTCACTCTTCCTCTTTTCTTTTTAAGACTCAGTGGATCTCTCATATCCAGCACTAATAATAAGTCTTGTAAGAAGTCTACGTTTAAGTAATCTATATCTAATTCATTGTAATCGTCTAGAGTTTCTCCGATTTCCTTAAAATAGTCTCTTTCTAATTCAGTAAATTCTAAGAAGTCTATGTCAAGTATATTGGAATCGTAACTGTCAGATTGTTCTTCTTCTATTGCTTGTTCTATCTCATCCGGAGGCGATACGATAAACATATTATCTATTTGTGCGACTGTAATATTTTCTACCTTTACTGGTTGAACTGGCGGACTAGATATAGTTGCGACAGATGTTGCTTCAAATGCTTCGTCTAGGACTACTGTCCCTGCTTCATTAGTGACTGTTATTTCTCCTGAGGCTGCTCCAGATGCGTCTGGTAGTAGAATGATAAGGGATCTACCCAATTCATCGATAGTAGTGGTGAAGTCAGTTCCCCTGATACCAATAGTGGCAACCGGAGTATTGATTCGTATATTGGATTTATTCATCAACGCAAGTTTACCAGAGGCAAACCTCGCAGTTCCCTGTGCAAAGTTGAGAACCATTTTAGACTTGTCTGGATTGGGGTCATAGATGACAGAATCTATGACCACTTCACTATGTTCTGTAAGGCGCAAATTTGACTCATCGAGGAAGGTGATAGCCATGCGCCCATTATTAGTTATGGCAACATCATTCAACAGAATATCTAATCCAGATGATACGGATAAGTCAGAGGCAGATCTACTTATCGATGTTTCGCCTGTAAAATCTGTTATGTCGCCAATAGTGAATCCAAAACAACAAAGAATACCGCTAGTCGCCAGTATCTTTTTGAACAATCGTAACATTTGCGCTATTTGAGTTCAGTTGTAGATCAATGTAACCTTTACATGATGCGACTCCGCTACAGGTTCCAGAAGTCTGAGTAAAACTACCAGTTCCTCCAGTTCCCGTCCAGTTAACCTTCATGTAATGACCAGTAGAATCTGATTGGACTGATGTGAAATCGTTATTTCCACCAATAATATCCCAATCCCATGTGGCGTTAGCTGAGTTTATATCTACATCAAAATCATTATCATCACCACCAGTGATGTCTAAATCGAAATTTAGGTTATTTGCTGCTGATGATCCTGCTATATCTAAGTCCATGTCACTATTACTTGATGTAATATCGACATCCATATCCATATCATCCGCATCGTTGCTGCCTGCTCCGATATTCCAGTCCCAAGTGTTGGTGTTACCTGTCCACTTAAGGTCTATCGTAGACGTATCTAGGATAATTGGCCCGAATAAGTCGTTGTTGTTACCAACTTGGTCTATATTCATCGTCAATGTGGTAGCGGTAATCAACATATCTGTTGCGACTACTCCACTAGACAATGTACCCCCGACTTTGTTTCCGTAACCAAACTGGTCAAACGTAGCAATAAATGTATTACCTGATTGTTGTATCCAGATTTCGTTATCTGTCGCTGCTGCGCCGAACACACTCGACGGCAATAATATAGCCATAACAAAAAATAACATTTTGTTAAATTTATTAAGCATTATTTCCTTCCTCTCTGTCGTATTCAGAAGATGGAGTTCTGCCCTCTATCTTCCAAAATCCTCTGTCGTTACCTTGATATACCATCTCCAAGACTGCTGCTTCTATTGCGGTTCTTGTCGCATAAGTAACACTCTCGTTCTCAGATACACCATCCTCCAGTTCTATCAGTTTGGTGTCCATATCTATAAATTTGAACACATCCATTCCCCCTCCCACTGATAGTATAGTCTTTCGACTTTGTACATTTAACAACACTTCTCCAGTCAATGTGCTAACTGCCCTTAGACTTATCACTACTGAATCTCTTCTGTATTGTCTTGTAATTCCTATTCCTAAGTATCTTGCTCCTTTACCCCCAGTTTCTATGTTGGTATCGTAGCCTATAATACCTCCCTCTATTATCATCCCGGCAAATAATAATGGTTGTATATTTGCCTTCGGACTATCTTCCGTTTCATGTTTCTTTCTTGTAGAGAGTATTATCTGTCTTTCTCTTACTAGATGGTCTATACCATTTCTCTCTACAACTCTAAACCACTTTCCTTTCCCTGCAGTCTTGAGTGCGTCTATTAACATCTCAGTAGCACCCTGAGTAACTGCTGTTGAGAAAGATGCCACATTATCTTGTCTCTTTCTCTGGCCTGTCTTGTCTGCAAAGTTATATACTGCAACAATCGGCATTTTCTCTGCTGGAGGCAAGTTCAGAAGTTTCTGATAACTAGGAAGTTTAACAACTTCCGGTTCCTCCACGCACTCTAGAAAATCTATCTTACGCCATTCCCCATTTGAATTTTTAAAGGGGGCGAATTTACATCCTACTCCCTCTTTGGTAAAAAGAGGAAGACTAGAGCATCCCATTAGAAGAATGGACATTATAATCAATGCCGATATCTTCATTAGAAACCTCCAGTGCCTATAGGTATTTCTATAACGGTTTCTGTCCCATCCTCATCTACAATAGTCATTCGAATGACTTCACTTCCATCGTCACTAGTAATCACTTCATAAGTGACCATATTTCCTTCTAGTGCAAATGATCCAAACCTAGCACCTTCTTCGTTGTTAAACATATTATCCACTAATTGTTTGGATAATTGTGCGTAGATTCTACTTTCCAAGTTCCTTATAAACTTGGCGAGAGTAGTATTATCTGCTTCTCTTTCCGCCTGTCTTTCTGCAGCCAGTAAAGATTCTTCTATATCTTGTTTTCTACTAAACTGCTGGTTCTCTATTGTCAGATAGTGCGAACCAGTTCCTCTACCAGAAAACGATGGAGATTTAAACTGATGTACAATTTCGTCTCCATGCACTGGTGCAGAAACCGGAAGTGTCAAAAATCCGACAATTAAAATCAACACCATTTTAAACAGTGCAGTATTCATACCAAACTCCCTCTGACCCTAGAAATTATTTACTCTTTTCTTCTAATATTTCTAGAGCTTGTTTCTCTTTCTGGTCTTCGATTATCGCCTCTTTCTCACGATATTCTAAGACTACATTTACTTTCTGTTGTAATCGAATAAGGTCTTGATCCATCATCCTAGTTTGATCAATAACCCTAATCAATGCCTTATGCATTGTTCCCAGTGCGACATTTATCTTATTATTGATAAACCACCACACATAGTAAACAAAATAACCCATTCCTACTGCCATGATTATGGGAAACCCAAAATCAGATACAGCAGTAGACAACATCTTCATATCCATAAATCTATCCGTTATCTAAATCTTCTTGATTCCTTACCATACATCAGTTTCTTTGTTGCACACTTACTACAAAGAGTTTGATTCCATATAAAGGCCATTTGTAAAACAGTTCCTCTGAACTTACAACCGTGGCATTTAATTAAATCATTCCCCACGATCAATCTCCTAAAAAAATGTTAATCTCTCCTTACGTCGAGTTTCTCATCCTCTATGAAATTTTCTGCTCTAGCAACTCTATCTATGTCTGGTTTTAGTTCCAGTGCGCTACTCACTAATAAATCAATCTTCAATATTTCATTACTCATCACTCTCGCTCTATTCTCAAGCGATTCCGCAAAACTAGTTAAAGTTCCCAAAGTAGAAATAATTCCGTCCATCAATTGTTTCAGTACTAGCATAATGAAAACACCCATCACCAGAGCCCCGGCGATTGGTGCGCCCACATCTTTTGCAAATGTTAAAAATGCTTCCATAATTTTCTCTTTATCTTTGCATACCTCACACTATTTATAAAAAAACGCATAAATAATTGACAAATCCTCGTTTATTTGGTATGGTATATAACAATATGGATATGAGTAAAGAAGATCTGTTGAAACTTCTTTGGTTGCAACAGAAAAAGATAGAACTACTTGAGAAAGAAAAGGGTAGGGAAGATGGACTGGATTATACTGCTAAAATTGCGTATGATCCTAATACTGTGGAATCTACTGAATCGGTTGAAATAGTTGGAGAGGTTAATGAGCCGAATAGCAAATCTTGAAAAATCAAAGAAATTGATTGATGAAATAAAACGACATCACGATCTTTTGAGGGCTATGATTGCATTTGAAGAGGTGAGATTCAGCACTTCAGAAATACTCAAACAGGAAAATGAGATGATTGGTTCTGTTAAAAGTCTCTATGACCATCTGGAGAAGAATTAATGTCAAAATCTCTATATAACAAAAGAATTAGTGCTGCATTGCGTATTGCTATGCAGTCAAAAGAGGGTACTTGGGCAAACGAGTACTGGAATAGAGTTGTAGAACAACTCAAGAAGAATAAAAATGCCGAGTGACGATGATATTGTGACCTTGAGAAGACTTTTATCGCAACAAACTGCTGTTGTGGAATTGTCCGACGAAAGAAGAATGCGAGTGCTCATGATGTTGTTGTCCGTTATAAGAAAAAATAATATACAGTTGAGGGTATAATATGGAAAGAGATATAGAACAATTTTGCGCTAAACTTGATGCTGTTGCCAGTAAGGCTCAACAAATAAAAGATTTACTTACGAAGGGCAAAGAGGCATACAATATCAATTTCGCGATTGATGATTTGCATCAATTATCAACTGAACTGAAACACTCTAAGTTAAATGACAGTTCCGCCAGTTAATCCTGTTTATATGATGTCCGATAGGATAAGAAAGTATAGATTTAATATCTACACTACGGATATCAATACCCACAAAAAACCATTCCGACAGAAAGTACTTGACATATTAGTTTGAATTTAGTATCATGTATAACATGAAAAAAATAATACTTACAGCACTCCTAGTGCCCGCTATCGCACAATCCCAAGAACCTTACTGTGACTATGAGAACAATGTGAAGACGTTCTATGAGAATAGAATACAGTCGGTGTCTATGGTTAAGAAATCAGTTACGCCGTACATAGATGATCTCAGAATATGTCATATATCTGCAAAGATCAAAATGAAGGATGAGTGGCATTGGGCTGACGGCGAATACGCATTTAATACTGATATGACAGAAGAGGATGCGTGTAGTCGAGCACTCCACAGAGCGAAAGAACAAGTCATGAGAGAGAAATCTCTTGAATTCATAACATCTAGTTCTGATATGATGTGTAAAAACACAGAATCTATCGCAGTAAATTATAATACCAGTGGTAGGATGTCATGTCAGAAAGATGCATACGGAGTCTACTATTGTAGATAAAAGAATCATTAATAACTGAGGATATATGATGATAAAACGCGAAATCCTTGCAGCGGCGGCTGTATCACTCTTTGTACTTGGCGGTTGTGCTAGTAACTCCGCGAAGGTTGCAAAGGCAAACTATAAACAGGCAGTCAAGTCTACTAAAACGGTGATGAAAAATATTCCTGATTGGTATATTGAGTTGCCGAAGGATGATATTGCAGTATTTTCTGCCGGATCTGCCACTTCTCCAGATTTGCAGATGTCTGTGGATGTTGCAGTAATGAATGCAAAAAGAACTCTTGCAGATAGACTTAATGGAAAGTTAAGATCTCAAACAAAATCTTATCTGTCTAGTGTAGGTAATTCTGCAGAGAATGTGAATCTTCTTACGAATATTGAGAGAACATCTAAGAACTTAATTGCAGATACGGTAGTATCTGGTTATACCGTAGACAAGACTCAAATTATACAAGAAGGCCCACGATATCGTGTATATGTTCTTCTTAAGTATAACGATGCCAGATTGAATGTGGTATTGAATAGTGGACAGGGCAACGCAGAGATGCTCGCGTCTAGTTCTTTTGATGAATTAGATTCTAGTGTAGAAGGGGGTCAATAATGAAACGGATGAGTGCTGCTCAGCGGACTCGACATATCGCAAATGCGAAGAGAAGTCTCAAAGAATCTCGTAGGCGTAAAATCACTCTACGAAAAAACCGAAATGAACGATTCTTTTCTAGGAAGAGTATCAGAGAACAGATAAAAGGTATGCAGGCATTGTATGATGCTGGATTTACCGATCAACAAATTGCAGAGTTATTCTCTGGCAACAAACGACAGGCTGTAGAAGATAAAGTTCGCGATGACTATAATTCTACCTATGTCACTCCAGAAGATTCTGAAGGAGTATCTGATGCCGAATTTACGGAAGAACCTGCTGAGGAGAAGTAATGGAACTTTTCTTAGGAGTCGCCTGTGTTTTGATAGGAGTTGCCTATACATCATACAAAACTGGGTTACAAAAGGGTGCTGAATGGACTCTACAGTCACTTTATGATAGAAAAATAATTATATTTGACCGTTGGGGTAATCCGGAGCCAAACTTTTACGCAATCACCAAAGACACATTCCAAGAAACACCCCCCGATTAGAGAAGAATTGAGGGAAAATGGAAAAATAATTGAGATATATAGTATGTCGATAAAAAATGTGACAATATTTTGACATCGACATGAGAAATTAAGGAGAAAACTTATGAAAATCTCAACAAAACTTGTTGTGCTCTTTGGACTGTTGATTGGTTCAGTTTCAGCCAACGCAGTGGAAATGTCCACAACAATCGGACTTGGTTCTGATTACTTCTGGAGAGGTGTCTCTCAAAACGCAGGCAACGCAGCATTTAGTGCTGGCACTGAACTATCTACTGAAGATGGTTTCTATGTAGGTGTCTGGGGAAGCCAAGTTGATTTTGGTGATGATGCATCATACGAATATGACTTCTATGGCGGATATAATGTCGATTTGACCGACAATGTATCTGTTGGAGTAGGAGCTGTTCGATATATGTATGACCAAGGTTACGAAGCTACTGAAGAAGTTTTTGTGACTGGTTCATATAGAGGCCTTGATGTTGCGTATTACAGAAATCCAGATGAGTCAGACCTAGACTACTTTTCAGTAAGTTCAGTTCTGCCCGGCATTTCTGTAGTCGATGTAGCAGTACAATATGGACAGTTTGGAGATGGCACAAGTCATAAAGGAGTTACACTATCTAAGTCTTTGACTGATAAGATTGATGTATCTCTGTTGGTAAGATCTACTGTTAGATCTAACCAATTTTGGGACAATGCCGCAGCAAGTATCTCGTATACTTTCTAAAATATGGTGATTTTATGTTCATGGGCCTTCGGGCCCATGTTCATATTTTGATAGGGTAGATAATGATAGAAAAGAAACGTAATAAGTGGTTTTACACAGATGAATCCACTGGTGCAAGATTCAGATTATCAAAAGAAGAATTGCACAACCATTCCGTACCAATAAGACCTTCTCACATATATATAGTAGAGAATCCAAAAAAGATTCCTACTCCAGAACTGAAAGAAACTATCATAGAGAGATGGTTTAGTTCTGAGAATAAAATGTATAAGAAGGTGAAAAATGAAAAGTAAAGTTATTCACGATCCCATATTCGATACGCAAATGATTTCCGATTACTATTCTGAAAAAGATGGTGTAAAAGTGCTATATGTTTGTACTACTGATTTTTCCGTCCCTAATGTTCCAGTGGATGTATTTTATCGAAGAAGGAAAGTTAAGGGTTTGTCTAGATATTTTGGTCTGTTTATCAATCCGGAAACTGAAGGATTGATGGTCACGGATCTAGATGATCTAATGGACTTTGAAATGCCTATGGTCAGAGATGATGAGGGCCTCTACAGATATTCGCGTCAAGAATCGGACAATAAAGAATTTAGGAATGGCAATTTCGTCGCGGGCGGAAGAATTACTACCAGATGGGGGCCGAAAGGAATCATTTGTAGAGTCGAAAAAGGTAAATTTGTATTAGTAGAATTTCCGGACTCTGATGAACACCACAATTGCGGAACTCCTGATTGTTGTGGAGAATGCGAAGATGCTGTCCTAGATAATCTCGCAGCGTCCTATTCAGAACCAGAGGAAATAGTATCTGTTGCCTCCCTTGCAACTGACGCAAAGTAATGTTGGTGTTGATACAAGTAGTAATACAAGCAATTATGTTTGGAGTACATGAATTATGGAAGGGGTTGACATTAACTGGATCGGCATTCTTGTATTTGCTGGGACTAGTATTGGCTCTATTATTTTTATCTTTTTTGCTACCTTTCTCCTTGTTGAAAGAAAAAATCCACTGGACTATTTTAGAAAAAAGGATGTTAAGAAGGTAAACTCTGGAGCCAAATTTGGATAAGAAACGGCTGAAA
The DNA here is from genome assembly GCA_002708985.1 of Saprospirales bacterium. Classification (GTDB taxonomy): domain Bacteria; phylum Bacteroidota; class Bacteroidia; order Chitinophagales; family UBA8649; genus UBA8649. Next base: position 11,650 of record PAPS01000029.1, read on the forward strand.
CAAAAAATCAATAGATTCAAGAGAGATATGGAGAATCATTCTAAGGAATTAATGGATCGGTCTGAAGACTGGTGGCAAAATGCATCAGATGAGGAACGAGAAGATGCCTTTCTTGCAGTTATGTCCAGATTGTATGATGGTGCGATAGTAGATAAAAAGTCTATATCCGATACATTGTCTGATATATTTGAGTTTGATTATCATATGGAAGTTTTTTGTATGGTATGTGGATTCGATGAATTATATGAAAAAATGGAGAATTGATTATGTTATTATCTGAATATTTTAGTGATGAAACTGATTCTAGTGGAAATCGTCTGCGAACAGCAGAAGTAAAAAAGAACATAAATGGTTATTACATCGATTGTTATGAGAATGGATACAAGGTTCTTTCTAGTAAATTGTATGAACACTCCGAATCATATGCAGAAGATGCTGCGGAAAATTGGGTATTAGGAATACTCAATTTATGAGAGCTGTAATATTTCTTTTATTATTTGGATTATTATTTGTAGCAGTATCTGGTTGCGCGACGAATGATCCTCCAGTATCTGAAGTTCTAACAGAAACCAAAACGAAACGACAATCGGAAGTCAATTGTCCAAGAGGAACGATTAAGGCCTGCATTGGGCCACCAAGAGAATGCGCCTGTTATAAGAGAGACTAATGAAACTAAAAGATATCACAAATATTTTATGGGGCAAAAAAACAACGCAGGAAGAAGATGATAAATCTCTTTCAATAGACAACGCATATAAAACCAGATGGGTATGGTATCATACGATCCTAGGCATAGAATTATTGATAGTAATTTTAGTGCAATTATCAATTCTTGTCCTTCTTGCGGTCAAGTTATAGTTAACTTTTAGACCATAAAAAGTTGGACAACGCACCTAAATAGTGTTATAATATTGGACATAATATGGAATTTCCCGAAGACATACATTTAAGAAAGATGGAAAAATCTCTCGCTAAAATTGAGAGATTGGTTTGGGGATTGTATATTATTATACCGTTATGCTATTTTGCTAGTGCATTATAGTTCCAATAATTAACTTATAGGAATATAAAGAAATGAGAAATGCGTTAATGTGGTTCTACTATTCGTGGGATAGTATTATGAACGTAAAATATAACCCTCTCAGCTATGTCAGAAATGTAAGTATGCAGATGTACTTCATGACTGCCCTATCCATTTTGTGGACTGCAACTTTTTGTGGTTTAATTGCTGGATGGACTAATGTAATACCATTAATATATGGTCATATTGGGTTTCTATTTGCAACCTTTATGACATATGGTGTATTCAAGGACGCTGAAAGAGATAGACCAAAGTGGTTTGAGAAGTGGAATACTGACTATCTTGCGGATCGTGCATTTAAGAACAGAGACAAAACCAAAAACGCTTGTCGGTGGAATTTGGAGATCGAAGCATAAGATATAAATAATTATAATTTCTTATAAGAGGATATTATAATGGAAAAACTGTCTTATTGGTGGAATTTTAGGGAAGGCAAAGAGTCAACAATTGTAATTATTATGGCTTTTGTGATCGGGAGTGTTGGTTTTCTTTTAGCAAGCCAACCAGAAGAACCAAAAGATCCAGACATTTGTACATCTTTTTGTGTTAGAGACATAAACGATGTTCCAAGACATCCGCATTTTTTCGAAGATAATCCAGATCTAATGCCCGAAAAGTTGAAAAAAGAACTCAGAGGTTAAATGGAAACTATATCTCGACCAGAGATACAAGAATCTGACATCGTTGCCTGTATGAAAATGGTTTACGATCCTGAGATTCCTGTCAACATTTATGATCTTGGTCTTATATACGAAATAAACATATTTCAAGTAGCATCAGCGGTACATATAGTAATGACTCTGACTAGTGCTGGTTGTCCGGTTGCCGGAGAAATGCCAGAATGGGTCAAGAGTGCAGCATTAATGGCTCATGGAGTGGAAAAGGTAGACGTAGAATTAGTATTCGATCCGCCTTGGGATCTTACCATGATGTCAGATGAAGCAAAATTAGAACTAAACGTGTACGGTTATTAATGAAAGTAAGTTTATACAGATTTAATCCTGATAAAGATGAAGTTCCATATATGGAAGACTTTGAGTTCGAAAGACCAGAGAAAGACATATTTGTGCTTGATCTTTTACATATGTTAAAGGAAAAAGACCCCACTATAACTTATAGACGAAGTTGTAGGGAGGGCGTATGCGGTTCTGATGGTCTAAACATGAACGGCAAGAACGGACTTGCCTGTATAACTCCTTTGTCACAAGTGGTTAGACGGAATAAACTGGTATTAAGACCATTGCCCGGCCTACCTGTTATCCGTGATCTTGTGATAGATATGACTCAATTTTATGAACAATATGAAAAAGTCACTCCCTACCTTATCAACAAAGAACCGCCCCCACAGAAAGAGAGGCTACAGTCTCCAGAAGATAGAGAAAAACTGGATGGACTCTATGAGTGTATATTGTGCGCTTGTTGTTCTACAAGTTGTCCTTCTTTTTGGTGGAATCCAGATAAATTCATCGGCCCAGCAGGATTACTTGCAAGTTACCGATTCCTCGCTGATACTAGAGATACAGCGACAGACGAAAGATTAGACGCATTAGATGACCCATTTAGTGTATTTCGATGTCGAGGTATTATGAACTGTGTCAGTGTCTGTCCAAAAGGACTTAACCCAACTAGAGCAATTGGAAAGATTCGTTCTATGTTGATTTCTAGACCAAAACAGAAAAAAGTAGCAAATGGATAAAATATCAAATTGGTTCGCAATGTCTATGACTAGGTTCTTTCGCCTTGTCGCAGACACCTTTTTTGCGAAGAGATATGGTCATAGAGCAGTAGTTTTAGAGACAATTGCTGGTGTGCCGGGTATGGTTGCAGGAATGTGGGTTCATTTACGCAGTTTGCGACAAATGAAGACCGGATATGGGCCTATGATAAGAGAGCTTCTTGCAGAGGCAGAGAATGAAAGAATGCATTTGATGTTCTTTATTGAGATAACTAAACCAAATCTATTTGAGAGACTTTTGGTGTTACTCACACAAGGAACTTTCTGGATGTTTTATTTTGTGTTATATGTGATCTTTCCCAAGACCGCACATAAAATGATACACTATTTTGAAGAAGAAGCAGTAAAAAGTTATACAGAATATCTAAGAATGGTAGAATCTGGAGAAGTGGAGAACATTCCAGCACCAAAACTCGCAATTGAGTATTATGGAATGGATTCCGATGCAAAATTATCAGATCTCATCATCAATGTAAGAGCAGATGAGGCAAACCACAGCGAAGTGAACCTAAGATATGCAGAAACCGACTGAAACAGCCGACCAAGAAAGAATACAAGAATGGCATGAAGAAGATTATTGGATGAAAATGGACTTTAGTCCCACATGGATCTTTATTCTTCCAAGTCTTATGATAGTCAGTGTATTATGTTTTGCGTTATTCATAGGAAGTGTTCTTATCCCTAGTGCTTGGTAACAATTTGTTACAAAAAAGGCCAAAATAATTGTAAAAAAATGTTGACAAATCCCTCATATTCCCCTATACTATAAGAGAATCAAAAATCGAGAGATAAATATGGTAATAGGAGAGACAGAAGTCACCTTAACCGAATCCGGTACTTACACTGGTGTTCCTTCAGAACAAATCCGTCATGCCTTCTACGAGTATATGTACTTTGACCGCATTGGACATATCCGTCAACGCAAGTGCAAGTTAGTTCCTCATGCAGAATGGCTTGCTGATTTTGTGACCGAAGGTCTGATTGACGAAATGACCGCTGAGATTTCTCTCAACGCATTAGAATCAGAACGCAACCCTGCTGTACGCCGATACGCAGAAGTGTCCGGAATGTTCGAAGAGCCCGTTAGACTGTCTTTAGTAGTCTAATGGGATACTGGGTTCTAGGAAGAGAAAAAGGAAAGATTATGGCTCGTAAACTACCACTTTGGGAACAAAAGATTCATAAGTTTGAATCAATCTTTTGGGACACTCACACTCTGGACGATTTAGTCGAAGCAGTGAACAAGGAACTTCCTGCTTCTGGTGCAAGTGAGATTCCTGAGTTAGAGGAATGGCGCAAGGCCCAGAATTTGTTCTATGACATCTACAATAATGGTGGTGCAAACTCCATTGATCTTGCTGGAAGTAATTCCAAGGAACAGTTTGGTGTTGGAAAGGCTCGTGCAAGTCAGTTACGAGGATCACCAGAAGAACTTGAGAACAGAACTCTGAAAGCACTTGAGACTGCTGCTGAGTTTCTTGGTCTTGAAGATGAGATGACCGCAATACAACCAAGTTAAGGAAAAAATATGGGTCAGGTAGTAGATATATCTGGCGAAATCCTAGAAGATGAATCAGGCAAGGTTCCTGTCACTATAGGATTTGCTGGCACAAAAACGGTTTGGGTTGAGAAGAGCAAATTAGATAATGATGAGATTGGTGTATTGTGTGCAAGTCAGTCTGGAGAATCATCTAAGGACAACTTGAACGAGGGTTCTGTCACTATCGGATTTCATGCAGATGATATTGATTTTATCGCAGTTCTTCAAGCCATTTGTGAACTGAAACCCACAACTCTGACTTTCTGTGATCCGGAAATTGCAGCCATGTTAGAAGATATGCCTAATTTTGTGGAAATGACTAAATTCGATCAGATCGAAATTGAAGATCCGGAAGATGAGTGAGGAAAAAGAAACATATTTACCTCTTCCCAAAGAATTGACAATCAGTTCTAGTCCAATTCATGGTCTGGGACTCTTTGCAACTGAGGATATTGATGCTGCGCTTTATATTGGCACAACACATATCCAATACCGTGGAGACTGGGTAAGGACTCCGTTAGGTGGATTCATTAATCACAATGAAAATCCTAATGCAGTTATTATCGAATGCTCTACAGACATGGAACGTCAACTCTTCACGATAAAGCCTATTAGTGCTGGTGAGGAATTGACAATATATTATACACTCTATAAAGTGTCTCAAAAATATGAAAGGATTGGTTAATGGATAAGAATCGTGAAGTCAAGATTAAGAGTGCGGTTACTGAGATCGCTAATTCACTTTTGCGGATTGATGCGGAACGTGATCTCATCAAAGAGATTATCGATAAACTTGCAAAGGAAGAAGAGATCAATAAGAAAACTCTTCGTAAACTAGGAAAGACTTACTATAAACAAAATTATGGTGAGGAGCAACAGTCTTTTGATGAATTCTCTGATCTCTATGAATCGGTCTTTGAAACAACCTCAAACAATCCACTAGAAGATGCAGCAAACGCACTATGAGAATTTTGATATTATTGGTGGTGATCTTTTGTGCATTCTTTCTACAAGGATGTGCAGGAATGAAAGAGTACTTAACAACCCCAAGAAATCTTAATTACTGGGAACAACACGGCCCCGAATATGTTCATTGTCATCGAACCTTAGAGACTAAGGTTTGCAGACAACATGGAATATATCTGATTTGCCAGTGCTACGCGAAGAAGAAATGAATCATCCCGAAGACTTAGATATTATCGTAATTGTGCTCGTCTTGTTATCACTTGCGAGTTATCTCACAACCACTTAGAGATAAAACGGCGGTTCCGCGGCTGAAAAACGCCGCTAATTTTAAGGAAAACACTATGCAAAGAAACGCAAAGACACATGATGCTGGAGTGAGAGCAGACTCAGTGAATCTAATGACACTCACACAGTTCTTTAGTTATATCAAAGATACATTAGAGTTGCGCGGAGAGAATGACGCTGCGTTCTATTTTGAACAGTTGGAAACTCATTTGCGCGAAGGTGGGTCTATCAACACATCGCCCAAGGACATTATGAGGATGTTAGGATTATGAAATACACTCTGTTTAAGGATGATGAGGCTGGATGCAAAGAAGCACAACAATACCTTATTTCCATAGGCAAGTGGAGTGACGATATTTCGCGTCGAGATGGATGGGAGATAGTGGGTTATGCAAACAAAGAAATAGAAAAGCATAACGCAGAAGACTGGGAGCCATACAATGACATATAAAGTATACGATGCAAGAGAGTTTTTAAGAAAAGTTGGTGCAGGATCAGGAACTAATCTTCCTCATATCACTGATGAATATGCAAAGACTCTTGCAAAGGATGTTTCTAATTATTTTAAAAAAAATAATATGAATAAGGGTGCATGGGATGTGGAGTATATTGACTTGGATGAAAAGGATTCTGAGGAATGAGAACAATTGCGTTAGGAGAGAAATTCAGAGTCTTAGAACATAGAGTCTTTGGAATTAATATGAGTCCTTTTCGATATTATATTCTAGAGGATTATAGAGACTGGTCTAAGGTGGCTGGTGTTGACTATAATGTTAAACTGAAATATTTTTATTGGTATACAGAACCTCAGATGAAACTGTATTGTCATGAGATATATTCAGATGTTTTTAAGAAGGGTGTCTGGAAATGAAAAAAGATACAGTAAAACAGGGAGAAAAATCTGAACAGATATTCGCAACAGAGTGCTTTGTAGAACATGGTTATACAGTGAGTTGGCCAACATCTACTACGGATTATGATTTGATTGTTGATGTAAATGGTTCTCTCAAAAAGGTTCAAGTAAAATCTTCAGTAAAGGGTGATGGGAATGTCAATATCTGTAAGGGAACAAATGGGCACAGCGGATTAAAAAAGTACCCATATCCAGAAGATTCTGTTGATTTCTTTGCAGTACATTTTATTGGAAAGGATGATTGGTATATTATTCCAAGAAAAGCTACTGAAAGTGCAATGAATATAAGAATCGGAGCAAATAAAGGGAAATATACTGGGTATAAAGACAACTGGGAATTTGCTTAAAGTGTCGATTCTGATGCAGAAACATATGGTTTGTATGTGGGACTAAATCTGCGGACATTTTTCTGAAAAGACTCGGCGGCCCGCCCAAAACACACCGGATATGCCAACTCTGTAACACTTTGTTACAATTTAATTGAAATAAAGCCTTGACTTTTATTTCAGAATCCCTTAGCATAGCCATATAGTAATTAATGAGGTCTTTAATGATCATAGCGAAATCCACTAAGCGCGAACTCTTGGAAATCTTCAAGGGATTCGGCGTCAAGCAATCCTGTGCAATGCAGTTTATTGCAAATAACCAGAACAAACTTGCAGTGACCGGAGAGGCGTTTGAAGAGATGTCTCTAGAGGAACTGAAGGCCGTTAAGAAACTGGTTCAGTTCTCTATCCATGAACGTGAAGGAGTGGCAGTATAGTTATGTACGGACAACTCATCGATGAGATAGGAATTAATCCTGCAGAGGGTGGAGTTCGCTATGAGTTCTTCTCTAAAGGAGAAAAGAAAGGCGCAGCAAACTCTGTTGATTTTTCACTTGAGATTATCCGTAACTGTGGTGGTGTTGCGAAGTTAGTTTACTGCAACGAATCATGGCATGAACACCACACTGTCCAAGACAATTGGTGGTGGAATCAGGTCTGCAAAGGAATCTAAGGAGCACTCTATGACATTATCTCATGAAACAGTTATTCAAAACTTTCCATCCGCTGCTGGTCTTCCAATAGGTGCAAGAATAGTTGCGACTGGGGTTCCGTCATCTGAGTCCAAGTCAGGCGTTTGTGCTGTATCTATCAAACGTATGACTGAGGGATTCTATAAGGTCGTCAGGCTAAATTAATTCAATTATTTTGGCCAAAGGCCCTTGACATACTTCTATTCTATGTTAGCATAGCTACATAATCAATCGAAAGAGAGAATATGGAAACAAAGATCGGAAAAGAAATCTACGTCAACTATGGCGCGATGCATTCAGAACACTATGGTTTGGTGGTGGGATATAAGACCACTACTGTTCGCGAAGAGTCAGTGAAGGAATACAAAGTCTGGTGGTTCGAGCGTGGCGAGTCTTCTGGTGAAACTTCTTGGGTGCCTGAGTGTACTATCCGAACCGAAGAGGAAGTCGTTGGTAGTCCGATGGGTTTCTATTGGCAGACTCGGCCCATGTTATCAAAAGAATTTTCAAAAAGTTCTTGACAAAACCTTCGAGAACCTTTATAATAACTCTGTAGTCATTTAAGGAATATTCCAATTAGTTAAAAAGTTACTCCACTAAAACCGACACACTCACCTAGTATGAGGGACGAAGTGTCTATGGAGAAGGGGTGATACTAGGGAGATCCGGAGAAAGTCCTGTCCGGATCTTAAGATGAAGGAGCGCCACTCTAAATGTGCCAGGCAGTGCTAGGATATCTCCGAGTCACTCCGATAAATTGCTATTGATTGCTATGGAGTGATTCGGAAGGTACTTAGTCTAATGGCCCCCCTCCGAGACTGGGGCTTGAAGGTTTACTTTTACGGGACTCCTAAAATAAAAGACGAAAGTCTATAAGAGGCCACCCCCAAAATCCTAGAGTGGTTTCAAAAGGAATTCTCAAAAAAAATTTTCTTAGGGGCTGGAATTAAGAAAAACCAAAAGTTATATAGAGTCAGATTCTTAGATCAAATTAATCTAAAAATAATTCAAAAAGTATTTGACTCCATCTCCGAAATCGATTACAATATACACATCAATTAAAACAAGGAACCATTCGAATGGCGTATGTATCTAAAGA
>PAPS01000030.1 GCA_002708985.1 Saprospirales bacterium
ATTAAAAAATCGTAATTATGGGATACAGCATTAACCATCTTCGTGAATTAGAATCGGAGGCCATATATGTGCTTCGAGAGGTTGCTGCTCAATTTGAAAACCCTTGTATTCTATTCTCGGGCGGAAAGGATTCTATACTTCTGACACACCTTGCAAAAAAGGCATTTTATCCAGCTAAGATTCCCTTTCCATTAGTCCATATTGATACGGGACACAACTTTCAGGAAACGCTGACGTTTAGGGATGACCTTGCAAAAAAATTGCAAGCAAAGCTAATCATTGGAAGTGTTCAATCCATGATTGACAGCGGAATGGCCCATGAAGAAACAGGAGCCAACGCCTCGCGAAATATTGCACAAATACCCACTTTGCTCGATACTATCGAAAAGCACAAATTTGATGCCTTGATGGGAGGTGCTCGACGTGATGAGGAAAAGGCAAGAGCAAAGGAGCGTTTCTTCTCTCACCGTGACGAATTCAGCCAATGGGACCCCAAAAATCAGAGACCAGAGTTATGGAATCTTTACAATGGGAAAAAGCACCATGGAGAACACTTCCGAGTATTCCCAATTAGTAATTGGACAGAACTCGACGTTTGGCAATATATTGGAATGGAAAATATCGCCTTGCCCACCTTGTATTATGCGCACAAACGCAGAATTTTCGAACGTGATGGAGTTATTTTGTCTGAATCGCCCTTTATTACTCTACGTGAAGGAGAAGAAATTCGCGAAGAAATCGTTCGCTTTAGAACAATGGGAGATGCCACCATAACAGGCGCCTACAGATCGGATGCCGATACAATTGATAAGATTATCCAAGAAGTAGCCGCGGCACGATCTACTGAGCGAGGTAGTCGCGCTGATGATAAACGATCAGAAACAGCGATGGAGGATCGAAAAAAAGAAGGATACTTTTAAACCCCAAAGATTATGTCAAACAATACCTTTGATAGTGCATCATATATGAGCATGGAACTGCTTCGATTCACGACAGCAGGCAGTGTCGATGATGGAAAATCCACCTTGATTGGGAGGTTGCTCTATGATAGCAAGTCGATTTTTGAGGATCAAATGGAAGCTGTAAAAGCTTCGAGTGAAAAACGCGGAGATGACCACATCAACCTAGCTCTAGTTACGGACGGACTAAAGTCTGAGCGAGAGCAGGGAATCACCATTGATGTAGCCTATCGTTACTTTGCTACGCCAAAGAGAAAATTCATTATCGCAGATACTCCTGGCCACATTCAATACACTCGAAATATGGTCACAGGTGCATCTACAGCAAACCTTGCCATAATCTTGGTCGATGCGCGAAAAGGGATAATTGAACAGACCAAACGGCACTCCCTTATCGCCTCTTTGTTGGGCATTCCACACGTTACTATCTGCATCAATAAGATGGACCTAGTAGAATACGATCAGGCTACCTATGAAAGTATAAAGGCCGATTACAAGAGATTTGCAAGTAGACTGCACGTGAAAGATGTGACCTTTATTCCTATATCAGCACTGCATGGTGACAACGTAGTCCATACCTCAGACAAAATGCCTTGGTACAATGGCACAACCCTTATGTATTACCTAGAGAATGTGCATATTGCAAATGACCGTAATTATATTGATGGGCGATTCCCAGTGCAAACGGTTATCCGTCCCCAATCTGATGCATTTCACGATTTTAGAGGTTATGCGGGAAGAGTTTCTGGAGGCGTGTTTCGTGCAGGTGATGAGGTAAAGGCCTGGCCTTCTGGATTTACCACAAAGATTAAGTCCATACACTGCGATAACCAAGAAGTAGAAGAGGCCTTTGACCCAATGTCTATTGTCATGACTTTAGAAGACGAAATTGACATTAGTCGAGGTGATATGATCACGCGCTCGAACAACAAGCCTACAACAGGGCAAGACATCGATGCTATGATTTGTTGGATGGACGATAGCAAATCGTTACAACTTGGTGGTAAATACACCTTAATTCATACCACAAAACAATGCCGATGCATAGTCAAATCCATAGAGTACAGAATGGATATAAACACGCTTTCTAAGGATCAGGAGAACCGCACAATAAGTCTAAATGATATAGGAAGAGTTAAACTCCGCACCACCGTGCCTTTATTTTACGATATATATTCGAGAAACCGAGTGACAGGAAGTTTCATTTTAGTTGACGAGGGAAGCAATGTGACCGTCGGGGCCTGTATGATAAGAAGTTAGTCAAGCAAAAACTGAATCCTTATGGAAGTCAAAGAAATAACCGTTGAGACACTACAAGAATGGCGCAATACCGGCAAAGAACACCAACTCATTGATGTCAGAGAATCCTATGAGATTGAAATTGTCGAAATCCAAGGCCAACACATTCCCCTTGACGAACTTCCTAACCAGTTGGATACTATACGAAATGATATTGACGTAGTAATTCATTGCAGATCAGGCGCCCGAAGTGCCCGTGCCGTCCAGTACATCATGTCAAATCGACCCGAAATCACCAAAATTTACAATCTTGCAGGAGGCATTCTTGCTTGGGCTGATAAAATTGACATGAGCTTAGAAAAGTACTGATATAATCCGCTGGTAAATCGCGTACCTTGTAGGCGGTTTATGGATGCTCAAACTACTCAATCTTATTCGAAACCTCTTTACATTCTGGGGCCATGTTCTGTCGAAAACAGAGCACAAATGCTAGGCACAGCACGTAAATTAAAACAACACATCCAACACCCTTTCTTGCTCCGCGGTGGTCTCTGGAAGCCACGAACTCGGCCGGGTGCCTTTGAAGGGCTTGGAAAACAAGGTATAGATTACCTCATAGAAGCCGCAAAAGATATTGGAGTTGATCCAATTACAGAAGTAGCAAGAGCAAGCCACGTTGAGTCTTGTTTACAAGAAGGCTTTAGACATCTATGGATTGGCGCACGTACGACGGTAAACCCCTTTTTGATTGATGAATTATCTGAGGCGTTACGCGGAACAGAGGTTATGATATTTATCAAAAACCCTGTAAATCGAGATGTTGGCCTATGGATCGGTGCTATAGAGCGATTAGAACGAGCTGGATGTTCCACCCTTTATGCAATTCATCGCGGGTTCTCCGCCATCGACAATACTGCCTACCGGAACCCTCCGTACTGGCAACTTTCCCTAGAATTTCAGCGTCAACGACCTGATATTCCGATGATAGGCGATCCAAGCCACATGGGTGGTAAAAGAGACCTCCTCGATGAACTCAGCCAACAAATGGGACAATTGGGTTATCAAGGGTTGATGGTCGAAAGCCATATCGAGCCAGACCAAGCGTTAACCGATGCCGCACAGCAGGTAACTCCTCGTCACCTTGCTAGCATTCTACAGCAAGTGCAGTGGTCTGACCTTCATCCCAAAGAAGGGTATTCCGATGACTATATCAATAACCAGCGGCATGCTATCGACTCCTTGGACAAAGAAATCTTACTTCTAATTCAAGAGCGAATGAACATCGCCCATGATATTGGCGTTTACAAGCAAGAAGAAAATCTTGCAATTTATCAGCCAGAACGATGGGAAAATACACTTACTTTAGCCTTGGAAAGGGGGCAGCAATTGGGGTTGTCTAAAGCCTTTATTATGGAGCTTTTCCAAAGCCTACATGCTGAAAGCATACAGCATCAGTTTATCAATAAAAACAAACAATGAGCACTAAAACTTCAAGAACTGTAACCGCACCCAGAGGAACTACCCTCCACTGTAAAGGATGGGCCCAAGAAGCCGCTTGGCGTATGATTCAGCATAACTTAGATCCTGAAGTGGCTGAGCGCCCTGAGGAATTGATTGTATACGGAGGAAGGGGAAAGGCTGCAAGAAATTGGGAGGCTTTTGACCTCATCTTAAAGACCCTCGAAAACCTCGAAGACGATCAAACCCTTCTTGTTCAATCAGGGAAACCAGTAGGTGTAATTAGAAGTCATAAGGACGCACCTCGCGTTTTAATCGCCAATTCAAACCTTGTAGGCAATTGGGCAAATTGGGAACACTTTGAAGAGTTGGAGAGAAAAGGTCTAATGATGTATGGCCAGATGACAGCGGGTAGTTGGATCTATATCGGAACCCAAGGTATCGTTCAAGGCACCTATGAAACCTATGCTTCACTAGCTAAAATTCACTTCGAAGGCCACTTGAAGCACAAGCTCAATGTAACTGCCGGATTAGGAGGTATGGGCGGTGCTCAACCTTTAGCCATTACCATGAACGAAGGAACAGCACTCATTGCCGAAATGGAAGAATGGAGAATCGACAAGAGAATTGAAACACGATACCTAGACGAAAAATGTCTTGACATCGATGAAGCTATTGATCGAGCAGTAGCATATGCCAAAGAAGGAAAAGCGCTTTCCATAGGTGTTCTTTGTAACGCGGTCGATCTCTTGGAGCGCATGCTCGAGCGAAATATCATTCCAGACACCCTTACCGACCAAACATCAGCACATGACGAGCTTATCGGATATTTCCCCGAAGGCATGTCCGTAGAAGAGGCCAATACACTCAGAGAGATAAATCCGGATAACTACCGCGATCAATCATGGGATACCATGGCAAAGCATGTCGAGCTAATGATTGCTATGCAAGATAGAGGTAGTATTGTGTTTGACTATGGAAATAATCTCCGTGGACAAGCTAAAGATAAGCGCAATATTGAAAACGCCTTTGCCTTTCCAGGATTTGTGCCTGCATATATCAGACCACTATTTTGCGAAGGAAGTGGGCCTTTCCGATTTGTAGCTCTAAGTGGCAATGAAGAAGATATCTTTAAATGTGACGCTAAGCTCAGGGAATTGTTTCCTGAAGATGCTTCATTGCATCGCTGGCTTAATATGGCCAAAGAGCGAATTGCCTTTCAGGGGCTTCCCTCGCGAATTTGTTGGTTGCGATTGGGTGAACGGGAAAAAGCGGCGTTGGCCTTCAATGAAATGGTAAAAAATGGTGAGCTTTCTGCCCCCGTAATCATCGGAAGAGATCACCTCGATACTGGATCTGTAGCTTCTCCAAACCGGGAAACAGAAGCGATGAAAGATGGAAGTGATGCTGTAGCAGATTGGCCGATTCTAAACGCATTCAGCAATATTGCTGGAGGGGCAACATGGGTATCATTTCACCATGGAGGAGGCGTTGGTATGGGATACTCCCTGCATGCAGGTATGGTAATTCTTGCGGACGGCACAGATGATGCACATGATCGACTTCGTCGCGTTCTCCATAACGACCCAGCACTTGGAGTGATTCGTCATGCCGATGCGGGCTACGAAATAGCTCAAGAAACATCCAAAAAGTTTGGTTTAGATCTCTAGTTAACTGCCTATAAGCGTTTATTGGGCAAATTTTTGAGCGACCATTAAGCCATCGCGTAAAGGAAGTAGTATATGCTTGACCCTTGGATCTAGTGCAATCTTATCATTGTAAGCATGTAGTGCGCTTGTGTCCTTATCAAACTGACTCTCGTCTTCTGTGACTTTACCACTCCACAAGACATTATCGGCAATCAGATATCCTCCAACGGGAACTTGATCAAAAATCAAATCATAGTAAGCACTATAGTTGATTTTGTCAGCATCAATAAAAACCATATCAAAAGTACCTCTTAGTTGAGGTATTACCTCAAGTCCCGAACCAAAATGAAGGGTAATCCTGTCCTGCACACCTGCCTTTTGCACATATTGCTCTATGATTTCCCTGTACTTGTCATCATATTCAATAGTGTGTAACTCACCCCCGTCCTGCATCGCTAAGGCCATAGCAATGGCCGAATAACCCGTAAACGTCCCTATTTCTAAAATGCGCTTCGGCTGAATCATATGAACAAATAGCTGAAGTATAGATCCTTGCATGTGGCCTGAAACCATTTGAGGCATGGTTTGCGTCAAATGCGTCTCACGATATAATTCATGCAACACTGGGTGTTCCTTACATGTAAACGCTGTACTATATCGATCTATGGCATTGGGAAGAAATTGCATCAAACAATTTATACTGACTCTGACACTATATCGACAATGCCGTAGGCAATCGCGTCTTCTGCATTCATCCAATAATCCCTATCAAAGTCTTCTAGAATTTTCTCTACCGACTTACCACAATTTTTGGCTAGGATTTCTGCTGAAAGAACCTTGGTTTTTTGAATTTCATTGGCTGTGATCTCGATATCGGTAGCCTGGCCTTGGATACCACCAATAGATGGCTGGTGGATCATTACTCGACCATGCGGATAGATTTCTCTTCGTCCTTTATCGCCATGGCTAAGCATGAGTGCCCCCATCGACGCGCACATCCCCATGCAGATCGTGCGAACTGGTGAGGCTATCATTTGCATGGTATCCATCACTACCATACCTGAGGTAACAACACCTCCTGGGCTATTTATATACAACTTGATTTCCTCTCCCGGTTTTTCAGCATCTAAGAACAACAACTGGTCTACTACTTTCTTTGCCGATTCATCATGGACTGGCCCCCAAAAGAATACTTTACGTTGTTCTAAAAAGCGTTTTTGAAAGCGATTTCCACCTTGTAATTGTTCTAATAATTCCTTGTCCATAATATTCTTCGTAATCCTGAAAACGGTTTCTGTAAGTTCTTACTTGACAGGGTCAAATATAGATAACCTATGTAAATTCAACATGCCGAATATCGTTGTTTGTATGTTCCGAAAAAAGACCACATCTGAATCAAGAATTATTGAACTTGCAGGGCATGAATTACGCTTGTACATTATTCGTGAGCGGCGCTCCAACCAACGTTTTGGTCTAAGCAGTAAGGGACTGATTGTTCGAATTCCTATAATGACTTCAACCTATGAGCTAGATCGCATTCTTAACGATGCATTTCAATGGGCCGAAAAAGCACTAACGCTAAAACCAATGCGTCCTGTAAACTTTCGAAAATTGAAAGCTGATGATCGTCTCCATTTTTTTGATGGGGTTCGGATTGTGAAGTTTTCAGGTCTATCAGCCACATCAGATTGCGTTTCATGGAAGGCACGTTTAAACATTGAAAAAGTTCTTCAAATCGAAGGACAAGAGCCTGTTTCCTTTGAAGGGTACGAAATATTATCCAAGGTTGTTCGAAAGGCCGTAAAGAATCATTATAGAAATACGCTAAAACAACGAGTCCGACAGTGGAACAACCATCTAGAACTAGGGGGGGTAAAAGGTTTTCGTTTGGGCTATACCACTAGCAGATGGGGTAGTTGCCAACATAGCAAGGGAAAGATTGCTCTATCCACTCGTTTGACCTTGTGCCCTTTATGGGTCATTGATGCCGTCATCGTGCATGAGCTTTGTCACCTAGTACACAACAACCACTCAAAAGCATTTTGGGCATTATTAGACGAAAAATATCCAAGATATCATGAGGCTGATCGCTGGATTAAGGAGCATGGCACCAAATGTATTTTGTAAATTAACATTCAGGACTAAACCAAGATTGATTATGAGATCCTGTTTTTGCTTGCTTGGAATGATTGGTGTTGCACTTATTGTCAGCAATTGTCAATATGACCCAGATCGAGTATCGGACGGGGATGCAAACCCCGTAATTGTTGAATACCGAAAAATTTATTCAGCCTCTAAGGCTATTGGGCCAGATTCAACGCTGACCCTCTTGGAACAATTTCTTGCAAACAAAGAGTTTGAGAATTATGCCCACGCTTGGAATCTTAAAGCGTATGCCCATTATCAGTTAAGTGAATTTGGACCTTCACTTGAGGCAGCACTCAAGGCAAAGGAACTCGACGGAAAAAGTAGCGAGTTTGCCCAACAATTATTTATGTCAAAATTAGCCGCAGGCTCAGGGTGTGAAATCACCGATGAAGACTTAAAAAATGGCCTCAACCATCACAGGATAACTATGTGGAGGGACTGGATATGCACCGACAGCCTACCTGATAGTAGCACCATAGTCTTAGCCTATCCTATTTCGGACAACGATACATCGAATATTATCTACAGAAATTTGTGTTTCCATCTAACCAACGAAAAAACAGGCATTGTCGATACTACGATAATTTCCCGTTTAAAGAACGCTGAGGCCCTTCAACAAGCAGCTAACGGCTACTTTGAGCAAATCGATGTGCCGAGCCGTGTACTTCCAGTTTTTCAGGCACTTCGATAATTTGAATGAAAGCAATGCTCTACATTTACCTTGTTATGCAAGGACCTATACTATCTAAGGATTTGGTCTCTGGCAGACAATATATGCGATATAGTCCGCCACCGCTCGGGGCCTTTTGCATAGTCGAAGAACGCATATCTCCCCGAGGTATACAACTAAACCTTGGATTGACCGAACAACCGAATCTCCCCTTGACGTTGCCATGAAAAAATGGGACTTTATCGGCCTCCGATTTGCCCTTAGTGGCCTTTTTATTCTTTTACAACAGCGAAACTTTCGCATTGAAGCACTGGTTGCACTTCTTGCAATTGTTTTGGGGTTTTATCTTCAAATTAACGCGCAGGCCTGGCTATGGATTAGCCTTGCCATTACTCTCGTTCTTGTAGGAGAAGCCATCAATACCGCTATTGAGTTAACCTTAGATAGAATAGGAAGGGATTTCCATCCGACAACAAAACGAGCTAAAGACATTGCCGCAGGAGCAGTTGTTTTATGTTGTCTCCATGCTGCTATTATTGGATTTGTAGTCTTTGGCCCTAAGCTTTGGGCATTGCTCTTTGCATAAGGTAAAGTTTCTCTAGATGGCGTATTTTCATGCGTATGCTGGACAAGGTCGAACCCATTATTCTGCGTTTTGAAGAAGTTAAACAACAACTTTCAGATCCGACCATTACTTCTAATGTTGAAACATTTACTCAGCTCAGTAAGGAATATAAAGAGTTGAGTCAGATTCATGAGGTGTATGTAGCCTATCAACTCGCCCTTTCCAATATTGAGGACAACAAACGAATCATTAAGGAGGAAACCGATGAGGAGTTTAGAGAAATGGCGAAAGCCGACCTGGGAGAACAAGAAAAGTCATTAGAGGATTTGCAAAAACAACTTGAGACACTCCTGATTCCAAAAGACCCAGAAGATGAAAAAAATGTACTCCTAGAAATCAGAGCAGGAACAGGAGGTGACGAGGCTAGCATATTTGCTGGAGACTTATTAAAGATGTATTCCCAATATGCGGGAAGTCTCGGATGGAAAACGGAGATTGTCAGTGCCCATGAAGGCAGCTCAGGAGGTTTCAAGGAGATTGTCATGCGTATTGACGGTGAAAATGTCTTTGGAATATTAAAATTCGAATCCGGGGTTCATCGCGTTCAGCGAGTTCCAAAAACCGAGTCCCAGGGACGGGTTCATACCTCTGCTGCATCCGTTGCCGTCCTTCCCGAAGTGGATGAGGTCATGGTAAGCATCAATCCAGCGGATCTCAAGGTAGATACCTTCCGAGCATCTGGAGCTGGAGGTCAGCACGTTAACAAAACAGAGTCGGCCATACGGATCACTCACGTGCCAACTGGCGTAGTAGTGGAGTGTCAGGAAGGCCGGTCGCAGCACCGAAACCGGGAAATTGCCATGCAATGGCTTCGCTCAAGACTCTACGAAAGCGAACTTCAAAAGAGACAAGCAGCTCAAGCTGCAGAGCGTAAGTCTCAAGTCTCAACAGGTGACCGATCGGCAAAAATCAGAACCTATAACTACCCACAAGGAAGAGTAACAGATCATCGCATTGGACTAACACTCTATGCCCTTGATGCAATTGTAGGTGGAGATTTAGGACAAGTGGTTGACAAACTGCGTATGGCAGAACAAGCCGAAAAACTAGCCGTAATGGACGGCAGATAATCGACATCACAAATCTACAACATGAATCGACGAGACGCACTTAAGCTTTCTGCCGTTGGAACCACTTCCCTCCTCCTGACTCAGCACCCAATGGCCAACATGCTAAACCTTGGTCCCCTGACCCTTAGGGAAGCATTTGGCCGTGACTTTAAATTTGGTGTTGCCACAGCCGCCTACCAAATAGAAGGTGCATGGAATCTCGATGGCAAGGGTCCTTCCATTTGGGATACTTTTTCGCACAAGAAGGGCAAAATCCTCAATGGAGACAATGGTGATGTGTCCTGTGATTTCTATCATAATTTTTCGCAAGACCTAGCTTTGCTGCAGTCGATGAATATGGATGTCTTTCGCTTTTCAACAGCATGGTCTAGGATTATGCCCGAAGGACAAGGTCCCCTAAATATTAAAGGCATTGACTTTTATCATCGTGTAATTGACCGATGCTTAGCCTTAAGCATTGAACCTTGGCTCACATGTTATCATTGGGATTTGCCTCAAGCCCTACAGGATGAAGGCGGTTGGTTTAACAGGGATAGTATTGCCTGGTTTAGTGATTTCGTTGAAGTTCTAGCCAAATATTACGGAGATAAAGTGAAGCACTGGATGGTGTTTAATGAACCCATGGCCTTTACAGGACTTGGATATATGAGTGGTGGGCATGCCCCGGGAATTCGCAGCTTCAAGCAGTTTAAGGCAGCCGTTCACCATGTCACTGTAGCCCAAGGCGAAGGGGGAAGAATTCTAAAAGAGCTTCTTCCTGACGCAATCGTAGGCACTACTTTCTCTTGTACTGCAGTAGAACCCAAATCCAATGCGCCAAGACACCAAAAAGCAGCTAAAAAAGCGGATGCATTGTTTAACCGTCTCTTTATCGAACCCGCCATGGGTATGGGCTATCCCACTGAAGACCTTTCTATGATTCAAGGTATTGAGCGCTGGGTTAAAGACGGAGATATGGAACGCGCCACCTTTGATTTCGATTTTATTGGGCTTCAAAATTATTTTCGAAGTGTTGCTCGATTCTCATTTTGGCCTCCTGTCTTTTGGGCCAACTTGGTAAAAGCCAATAAACTCACCAAGGAAGAAAACATCACGGAAATGGGATGGGAAGTGTCGCCTGAAGGAATGTATCATGTGCTTAAGCAATTTGGAGAATACGGCAAACGAATCATTGTCACAGAAAATGGAGCAGCCTTTGAAGATCATGTTGAAGGAAACTTCGTACACGACTCGCGACGCTTGGATTTTTACAAGCAATACATCGGACAAGTACTTCGCGCAAAGCGGGAAGGCATTCCTATTGACGGCTACTTTGCTTGGACCTTTTTAGATAACTTTGAATGGGCCGAAGGATATCACCCAAGATTCGGCATTGTCCATGTGGACTTTGAAAACCAAGAGCGTCTTATAAAAGACTCAGGGCTGTGGTTTAAAGAGCAGCTTCGCTAAGTTCTTGTTACTTCCTGTACGCTCTCCCCCATAGGCAAATACACTCTAACATTACGTTGAGGACGCAGCACTTTCATGCCCGCAAGCAAGGTAAATGCGGGCAAAATCATTTGGTCTTCCTCTACATAAAAACAGGGGAGCTTAAGCCTCTGCTTAGCTTTGCCACGCATAATGATTCCTGGATGAATATGAGCACATAGTACGCCATGCCCACTAGCTTCTTCTATAGGTTCGTGATTAAATAGCAATCCTTCCTCTTGGATAAAAGGCAGGACCTCAATTCCTGCTTTTTCATAATTACTACGATACAGAATATCATGATTTCCTTGAATCAACACAAATTTTATGGCATAAAAGGACATAATCAGATTCGAAAAACTCTGCCAAGCCGCGTTGTATTCCGAATGAAAAAGGTCGCCTAAAAAGTAGACCGTGGAGGGTTTATACTTTTCGAGTAACCGTTTGAGTCGAAGAAGATCTTTTCTGTGCGTCTCTTCTGTAAGCGCAATCCCCGCGCGTTGAAAATGAGACGAACGACCAAAATGCAAGTCGCCAAGGATTAGCGTGTCACGAAGAGGCCAGTAGAGCGCTCGCTCCCCATCCAAGGTCCAATTGTGCTTGTGCCAGGTAATCCTCATCTCTTAAGTATTTCTAATTCCATTCGGCGAATTCTGTCTTCGATACTTTCAGTCGAGAACTTCTCTCGAATACGCTCCGCTAATAGTGGAAGAGCAAAAGGGCTTGGCTTGTGGGTATTCACCATGCAGATATCCATGGATTGAATACGATCTAAAGTGTCACGCAGACGCCCCTCTTCTAATTTACGCTCCATGACTTCATGTAAGGCTTGACGAAAAAGTAAGTTACTCGGTTCATAAGTCTCAAAAACATTGTAAAAGAGTTGTGAAGTCGCTTGGATATGGCGGTCTTTTTTAGGTTTTCCCGGGTAGCCAGTAAAGACTAACCCCGCAATAGCCGCAATATCCCTAAACTGCCGACGGGTCATTTGCGAAGCATTCATTGTAGTATTCAGCGCTTCATGGACCTCCTCTGGGGCAAAGAGTTCCTGAGAAAAAATCGACTCAACATCCAAGGATTGATCGGTAAGCAGCTCAAAGCCGTAGTCATTCATGCCTATGCTAAAGGTTATCGGACGAATCTGGGCAATTCTATGGGCAATAATTCCCGCCATGCCTTCATGAACATTTCGCCCTTCAAAAGGATAGCAAAAGATGTGCAGACCTTCCCGGTCTTCGAAGTATTCAATGAGTAATTCATTCTTTTGGGGAATCATAGAATACTTGCACTGAATATCAAAAATTGGCTTCATCTGTATGAGTTCCTCATCGGTAAAAAGATTTTGATTGGCGGCTTCGTGTAACTTGCGTAATAACATCTTACTCATTTGAGAAGACAAGGGCATACGCCCTCCAGCCCAAGCAGGTGTCTTCCCCGTTTTGCGCTTTGTATTTTTTACAAAGACGGTATTGTCGTGTATGCTTACCAACTGAAGCGGTCGACCAGCAAACCAAAACACGTCTCCTTCCTTAATTCCTGAGATAAAATATTCCTCGACAGTTCCAATACTCCTGCCCCCTTTAAACTTAACCCATAGTACAGGATCGCTAACAATCGTACCCATCGACAAACGATGACGCATGGCAATCCGACGGGACCTGACAACATATCGACCGTCATCATCAATTTCAACTTTTCGAAAGTCGGGATACTCCTGTAAGGAGCCCCCTCCGTCATAGACAAATCGAAGGCACCATCGCCACTCTTCTTCATCAATCTGAGCATAGCAGTGCGTTTTGGTTATGGCTTGATAGACCTCCGCAGGAAAAAAGCCATCACCCACGGCAAGGGTTACGAGAAACTGGACAAGGACATCAAAGCTCTGAATAAAGGGAAGTCTAGATTCAAGACTTTGTTCGGCAATCGCCTGACGAAGTGCGCTGCCCTCAATCATTTCAATGGCATGAGTAGGAACAAAGTAGATTGTACTAGTAGCTCCAGGACTATGACCACTTCGTCCTGCCCGTTGCATAAATCGAGATACCCCTTTAGGCCCACCAATCTGGACAATGGATTCTACCGGGCGAAAGTCTACGCCCAAATCTAAACTAGACGTACAAACGACTACTTTGAGTTTTCCCTCATATAATCCGCCTTCGACCCAAGATCGTAATTCCTTATCAAGGGAACCATGGTGCATGGCAATAAGCCCAATGAGATCGGGATCGAAATCAATGAGTTTTTGATACCACATTTCACATTGATTACGCGTGTTAGTAAAGACAAGGGTAGACTGGCTCCCGTGAATAATATTGGCTACAGCCTCGACTTGATGTACACCCAAATGCCCTGCCAAAGGAATGGAAGATATGTCGCTTGGAATGATGGTCTTAACCTCAATTGACTTTTGAATATCTGCCCGAATTAGTTTGCCCTGGCTCCCACCATCGCCTAGCAGCACAGACAATGCGGTCTCCATATTGCCAATGGTAGCTGATATACCCCAAACGCGTAGTCCTCTAATACGATGCCTGAGTAAAGCGATGGCTAACTCCATTTGCACACCGCGCTTACTTCCCAGAAGCTCGTGCCACTCATCAACAATTACTGCTTGAAGCGTCGTAAAGCGCTCTTCAAATCCTTTGCGTGCAAATAAAAGGTGAAGGCTCTCCGGAGTTGTAATCAAAAGGTCAGGTGGCGATTTATCTTGTTTTTGTCGCTCACTAGTCGACGTGTCTCCATTTCGAATACCCACAGAGAGCCCAAGTGACAGTCCTTGAATGGCCCGCTCTGCCGAAAGCTTTATCTCTTTGGCTAACGCTCGAATTGGAGTTATCCAAATGACCTTTATTCCCTTTTTCTTACTTGCACTGGCTTGTTGTAGGGCAGGCAATAGTAAAGAATAGGTTTTGCCACTCCCCGTGGGGGCATTAACAACACCATTTTTTCCCTTTTGGTAGGCCTGCCATCCTTGCAATTGAAAGGGAAAAGCCTTCCATTGCATAGACTGAAACCAGTCTATTAAGGATTGAATCTCTTGGCTAGTATGCTTTGTGTTATCATTCACCTTTTATGGTAACCCCAACGCTTGATTTTTGTTGAGCATTCCTCTAGTCTTTAAACAGTGGTGCACCCAATTCCTCAAGCTGCAGGCTTAAACCTTCAAGCATCTTTTGGAAGGCCAAGTAGTCCTTGTTAAGTTGTTCATAAAGGGCTTGTGCATTTTCTAAACTCTGCAAGTGATTTGCGGTAGGACCATAGGTTGAACGACGAGCACCGCTTGCTGACCATAGATAGGTCCACAACGTAGGATACTCGGTCTTTTCTCCGACTTCGTCACGTGATGAAGATCCATTTAACGCAAACTGCAGATCAAAAGCTTGCGTGCGCGCCTGAAGAAGAGCATTGTGTAAGTCCTCGTCAAGTGCAGGTGCCCGATTATAGGCCTCAAGCATTACTTCAACTTCGGTCACACTTTCCTCAATATCATTAGATAGTGCATAACAACGAGTAGCAAAATCGTGCATTACATCCCAATGATTTATGGTAGCGTTCATCGAATTCCCCTCCAGCGCTCCTTGGCCATGTTGAGCAACCTCAAAAGAGACCGTTTCAGAAATCGAAGTAAAGATTCCATCCACTTGCCTAAAGAGCTCCGCTGAATAGTTTCCTGGACCAACGTTAGGTCCGTAACCGTCCTGTTCCATGTTTTCTGCAGTAATGCGTCGTTGCGTGTTGGCAGAATAGTCCCAGGTTACTCGCTGGATCCCCTGGGCATTTGTCGCCTTGACTTTACGAATAATTTTCCCTGCTTCGTTGTATACAAAGAGCCATACAGCAGGATCCATGGATTGCATTTCTTCGTCAAGAACATCGTAAGCCGGTGCAGCCACCTCACCACCGTCGGCTTCTATTTCTCCCTCTTGCTTTAGACGCTCTCCCGCTAACGACATATAACTTTCCTTTAAGAAGTAGGTGAACGTGACTCCAAAAGGTGGGTTGTCAGCTAAGAAAAAGTTGTCCCCTTGAGAAGCTTTACCTCCCCATCCAAGCACTCGTTTTGGGAAGTACCACATGCCTTTTTGTGGAACAAAGAGCTTGGCCTCCTCTGAATAGTCTCCCTCAAATACCTCAGTAGTTCGAAGAGACGTATAATCATCCAATACATAGATGCCCCGTCCAAACGTAGCTAAGACAAGATCTTCTTCTCGACGTTGTATCGTAAGATCACGAACAGAGATGTTGGGCATGCCTCCTGTCATCTTCGACCA
>PAPS01000031.1 GCA_002708985.1 Saprospirales bacterium
AGAACAAGAGTCATTTGATCTAGAAACTATAAAAAGAGCAGAGATAACAGATGTCGATGATGTCTTTGCGAAAACCCTAATTGAAGAATTAGAAAAGCAATCAGAATTCCAGTATGATCTTGCGGAGACAACTCTATTAGATACTCTGGTCAATCTCAACATTGAAAGTTTTGTAGAAACATTCTTAGAAAATTTTCAGAATTTAATAGAAGATACCGATAAGGTTCAACTACTAGATCAAACTCTTATATCGGAA
This sequence comes from Saprospirales bacterium, assembly GCA_002708985.1. Lineage (GTDB taxonomy): Bacteria > Bacteroidota > Bacteroidia > Chitinophagales > UBA8649 > UBA8649. The sequence goes on from PAPS01000031.1 coordinate 257, forward strand.
CTAGAAAATAATTTTGAAAGTTTGATAATAGAATCGTCTTTTGATGATATAATTGAAGAACTTCGGGCTTTAGATTTTACGGAAGATGTCCCAGAGATACAGGATCTGTTAAGGTTTGTATCTACTGAAGAAAGTGAATTTGTAGAAAATATTTTAAGATTATTTGATACTGACGATTCGGTCAGTGGCGAATCTGTAGTCGAAGATGAAACTACTCAGAGTGTTACTGGAGAAGAATCAAGAGATGAAGAAACCGATTCTACTGTTTCTGGAGAAGATTCTATAGGAGACGAAACCGACGAAACGATTCCATCATCCGATGTGATAGGAGACGAAAGCACTCAGACTATTACTGGAGAGGAAGAACGCGAAGAAGAATCCGATTCTACTATCTTTGGAGAAGATGTTGTAGAAGACGAGGCTTCAACCACAACAGAAGGTACGGATACTATTGGAGAAGACACACAATCAACTCAATTAGCAGAAGATGAATTAGGAGAAACTTCTCCAGAAGTTGTAAATGCAGAACAAGAAGTAATCGATACAGGAGATTCTGCAGATGTGTCTGAACAAGAAATAGTAGATACTGTTGCGCCACCAGATAACGCAGTAGATCCAATATCTGATGTTGGCGTATCTTCTGATGAAAGTTTAGAAGAATCCTCCGACACTGTTGCGCCACCAGATAACGCAGTAGATCCAATATCTGATGTCGGATTATCTTCCGATGAGGCAGAGGAAGAATCATCCGATATATCAGATCCAGCAGATGAAGTATTAGAAGAAGCTCCGGATGTTTCTGTATCCCCAGATGATGCGATAGAAGTTACAGAAGACACTGCGATATCTCCAGATGTTGGCGAGGTAGATCCAGATGACACTGGTGATTCTGCCGATGTTGGTGAAGTAGATCCAAATGACACTGGTGATTCGGCAGATCTTGGAGAAGTAGATCCGAGCGATACTGGTGATTCTGCCGATGTTGGTGAAGTAGATCCAAATGACACCGGCGACTCTACTGATGTCGGTGAAGTAGATCCGCAAGATACAGGAGACTCTACTGATGTCGGTGAAGTAGATCCGCAAGATACAGGAGACTCTGCTGATGTTGGAACTGAACAACCAGAAGATACAGGAGACTCTTCTGATGTTGGAACTGAACAACCAGATGACACTGGAGATTCTGCTGATGTTGCGGAAGAAACACCATCACAAGTTGGAGACTCTACAGATGATTTTGAAGAAGATCCATCTAATATCGGAGATTCTACCGATGTTGTGGAAGATGAAGTAAGTGAAATAACAGATGAAACAGACGCTGCAGAAGATGAAGCAAATGAAATAACAGACGATACAGATGAATCAGAAACTGGAGCAGGAAATATTAGTGATGGAGTTGGCGAAACGGAAACACCATCAGAAAATGTTGATGATGGGGCAGATCCAGACGAAGTAAATGATGATACAGTAACAAAGGGAATTATTAGATTGCGAGATGGGACAATGACATTTTATAAGTTAGCTCCGTTTAGGATTCTGACTTCTGATCAATTCATTGGGCCGTTTATAGATAGACTTGGAAGAAATAGGAATATAAGGTTATAAGATGCCAGTTTTTTTCGGTAGAGGTAATATCATAACGAAGGCGAAGACAGTTCGCACATCTTCATTTATTTTTACGGAAGCTTCTGAAGTTGATATTACATATGAGAACCACTTCAAAGAATATGTCTTAGACATGGTTGATGGGTTTTCTGAGCGCCAAAATATTTTCTATGATCCATTTAAGTATAGCGATTATCTAGAAAGAGTTACTTCTACTGTATTTGTTGATACAAAAGAAGTTTATAGCGGAGAAATGTATAATACATTCTTCGATTCACCACAACACAATCTTGAGTATGTTTTGGGATCTTCATTCAATACGGAAGATAATACCAATCTAGTAAACACCAAATATGTTTCGGAAATATATCAATCTCTTGATAATTTACTGTCAATTGGTATGTCGTATGAACAAATCACTTCAAAGATTCAGGCACAACTGTTGACTTATTCTTCTATGACATTAGATTCGTTTGATCGAAAGAGAGAATATGCTCTCAGAAATTTAAATACAGTTTTCCAACAAATAAAAGAACTTGGCATTCAAGATATAAACTCTAAACAAATCGTTGAGGCGTTGTATTTTGGCACAACTAGAGAGGTAGTTACGAGTGCGTTAAATCCTCTTGATGGAACTCTAAATTTAAACAAAGTTTCGTTACTGTTAAAACAATTGAGTTCAGAAAATGTATTTAGTTCTATTATGTCAGATAGGAGCAACACTACTTCCGGTATTTTCTATCTAGATATTGAAGAGAGAGGAATATACAGAGAACTAGAAAGATCTACATTTGATCAGAAAGTTCCTATCCTACAAAATCCAGAAACTGGTCTTTACTATCTAGAGTTTAAAGATACAATAGATCAGATAGATGACTCTATGTTCTTTGATAATGATGTCGATAGAGTTTATGAACATAATAATATAGTATACGGAAGCCCCAATGTAGAATATCATCCTATTAATAATTTCTTCCAAAGATATATGACAACGATCAATCCTTCTGAGATGTATACTCAAGAAAAGAATGACATAACTATTGATCTTTCGCCAAAATATATTTCAGATAGTGACAAGACTTTTGTTCGTAGTATATTCTACATTGAACTGGAAGATTATCAGGATTACCTTGGTTATGTTCCATACGTCAAAACTTCTACAGACACCGCATATATTCCGGATGAACAGTTCATACAAACAAAAGTTCATACCCCAGATAAGAATATCTTTAAGTTTAGATATGAAGAGATTAAGTTTGGTGGTAAATATGTAGTCACAGAGGCAGGGGAAGTATTTGTATTCTACAATACCATAGAAGCAAGATATGCTGGATATTATAAAGACTACGATACTCTCTATGAATATATTAATGATTTATTCTTATCGACTAACCTAACGTCTCACGATTCAATAAAACCACATGAAACTTTATATTTTAGACCAGAATCAAATCATTCGTTAAACGGAGGATCTCATCTTGGACATACGGTTCCTAATGTTATGATTATGAGTAATAGCACAAGGCTTATGGAAACAGAATATGTAAAGGAAACTACTGCAGAAAATGTTGATCAAGAATATAAATTTTCTCAAATTGTTTCGGGAAGAGATGCTGCATTTGGGAAACTTTTTGAGTTTGATCCAGTATTCCACGATTTAGATCAAAACGCAATAGGAGATACTTTTAATTTTGTGTATGAAGTAGTAAATGGCAGATTGCCTAATTGTTTAACCATTAATAACGGAATTATTAGTGGCAATATAGGCGAAACAGAACAGTTCTTAAACCAGTATTCATATGAATCGTGGGTTAAAAATCAAAATTTGGAGATAGACACCAACTACGACGATTTTAATCCGGAACAGGTCAAAGAAATAGAAGTTACAATTATTGGTAGGTCAACAACGCGAGGGACTATAGATATTATAGATGAAGTTGGATTTTCTATCGGGGATATTATAACACAAAGAGATAGTTCTGGCAACTTACAGGCCTCAGCTACGGTGACAAGAATTCTATTTAATTACACCAGAGAGTTTTCTGTTCTTGGAGCAGATCCACAAGATCTCAATATCATACGTTACGAAATAGATAATATTGAAGGTTCATTTATTGCACCAGATATAAATCAGATAATTGTAAATGATGAACTGAGAATTGTACTGGAAAGCATTCAAAGAGTAAATGGGTTGATGGTTCTGGAATCTGAATTATTTACTGCTAGCGGATTAATAAAACAGATTGACTTAATTTTCCCCATAAATAATAATTATACTTATGATAAAGATAGGTTCTTATTAAATACTGAAGGTATATCTGACAGAGAAGATCAATACGAATGGTTGACTCATATGAGAAGTCAGGGTCATTATAGATTTGATGTAGATGCGAATATTGCTGCATTACAAGAATCTATAGACGAATTGACGAAGGATTACAAAGCAGGCAGAACTAATCTTACTCTGGAACAATTTAACGAAGAAATAGAGTTCCTAGAGTTATCGAAAGGCAATCCTTTCGAAGAAGAAACTTATGAAAGATTAGAAATAATAGAAGAATTTAAATTGGATTGTAAAGAAGAAGTAGACGAACAGACTTATTACAAAGATAATCCAGAAAGGGTTACGACAAGAGGGTATCCAATATATGTCAGCTGCAACTAGATTAGGAGACTCTTGCACAGGTCATGGTTGTTATGCGCCTAGAACTTGTGCGAAGGGTAGCAGTAATGTCTTTATAAACGGAAAGGCAGCACACAGAAAAGGGGATTCTTGGAATCTTCATAGGTGTGGAAAATCGAAACACGGAGGGGTTACTTCTGTGGGATCTACTACTGTTTATGTAAATGGAAAACCTCTTGCAAGAAAAGGAGATCCAGTATCTTGTGGATCTGCTATCTTGGAAGGAAGTGATAATGTTAGTGCTGGTGGGTAAGGAGATATACTTTGGCATTTAATACACCAAGACCGCTAAAGGCCATATTCCAGAGTGATGGAGAAGTTATCCTTGGAGAATTCAACGAGGATGATGTTCTTGAGGTTGCGAGTGGTGGAACTGGAACCAGTAGTCTAGATCAGTTTAGAACTAATATCAGCGCAATCAAATACGAAGATTTCGCAACCTTCGCAGACTTCCCTGCAAGCCCAGAAAGTGGTAGACTCGCAAAAGATTTATCTACTGGATCTCTTTATTATTCTCACAATAACGATTGGATAGAGGTTGGAAGTTCGCAGATAGTTTCCGGAACAGACGTTTCTGGAGTTGCAATAAATGATGTTGAAGTAGAGAAGCTCGTATTCAATGGCAATTTAATATTCGATTATGATTCCGTAACCAAAGTTGGAACTCTTTCTGTTAGTGCATCACTGACAGCGACTGAACTAACTATAGGTCTTCCAACAGATGGAACTTATGATGACGGTGCGATAGGAATATCGGATACTGCGAAGACTGCGGATGTTATTGATGATCTCAACGAAGCATTAGATAATATCAGAAATAATACATTTGTCAAAAGTGTTTTCTTTTCCGGAACCCCCCTTACCGGAGGCGAAGGAATGAATGTTACCCTTAGCATAACTTCCGATGGTAATCCAAATCGTTATGATATAGATTGGGGAGATGGTTCTCAGACCAATGGATCTTCCAGTTCTACGCCAAGTCACGTTTATACCTCAAATGTTGACAGTCCATATACTATTAATGTCCGGGCATTCCACAATCAGGCCACAGGAACTGGAAGCGAAGCATTTCACACAAGAGAAGATTATATTATTGTATTTACTGCCAACCCTGCTGTTGCCTTCAGATTATACAGAAATTCTTCTGGAGGAACTCCACTGACGGGCAACGATTTGTATGTTGTAGAGGGTGGTTCTTTATATCTAGAAAATATTACAACAAATACTCTTATGGCAGATGTGACTTACGACATGGACTGGGGAGATGGTTCCACTAACGATACAATTGCAAATGACTCTGCTGCTGGTGGAGTGAGCGGAGACAGACTACAACATACATGGGCGGATGGAACAGATAGTGGGACAGGAAGAGATACTCTGAGACTCACACTAGATTCTCACACCACTGCAGACCCAAATGCAGTCCCAACAAATAGTACGTTAAGCCTAAAGGTTTACGATGACAGTATTGCCGCGCCTGATGGTTTGAGTACTAAATCAATTTCTTTCACAGAAGATGTGGGTTCTTCACCAAGACTTGCACATGGGTTTACAGATAACACTGGAGTTACAACTCAATCTGCTGGGGATGAGGTTAATAGAATTACATCAACTTCTGGAACTACCGAATCTAGTGAGATAACTTCATTTGCACATAACGCAGACTCTGGTGCGTTGAGTGCTATAGTAAATGAAACTGCGGATGGTGCAGTTACTTTAACTGCTGGAAGTAACACAGGAACACACGGAAGTTTAGTTCTCACACAAGAAAGTGATTACAATCTTTTAACTGCTCAAGGAACTCCCACTAACTTTAATTCTAGCATATATCATCCAGATTTATACAAAGGATTTAAAGCAAAAGTATCAAAAGATTCTAGCACAATTCCGAATGGTGTCAATAGTTTTAAATTATCTCACACCACTACAGGAGATACAAATAAGGTAGAATTTGTCAAAGACGATTTGACATCTACTCCAACAGTTACGAATGGTACTATAACAGAAAAGACCGGAACTTACAAGTATATTAGTGGTATTCCTTACTACGATACTGGTTCTTCTTTGACATGGAGCGGAATACAAATAACGAACTTTATTGGCCAAACCTACAGAGTAACTAATAGTGTGATAGAAGTTTCTTCAAGCACAAACTTAGAAGGGACAAATGGAAGTTCTATTGCGAGTGAAAATTATTCTTATTCTGAGGTGGACAATCCATCAGACTCTTTCTTGACTGGAGGAATACCGAATGCAAATACAGCAAAAGATACTCAGTATACCATAAAAGATCTGACCGTCAATATCACGCCGTCAAGTGTTAGGTCTGTGGAGAAAATAAAAGTTAGAGGCCTGAATGTCAACGGCTCTGGCAGTTATGAAACTAATGATATGATTTTACAGGTTCACACCGCAAATCAAACAGGAATCAACGAATTATCCATACCCGTAAGTTCATCTCTTGGAGATGGTTTCAATGACAACGGAGTGAGGATATTCGATTTTGCTTCAGAGACTACGGATAATCCTTCCATAAGTAACTCAACAAATTACTATACAAATAGTCTTTACACAGAGTCATCAGATCCGGGCGTGGAGGGAACACAAGAAGCAACTATAAGATTGGGAAGATTATCTCATAGTGTCGCAGATTATACTTCTGGTTATCTTCCGGTTGGGCCAGATAGAAGTGGAGACACAGGAATTCAGTATTTTACTTTTGCGTTCAGAAGAACAGTGACCGCAAACTTTAATATCAATATATCTTCTGGAGGCATCAGTGGTATTTGGATTGCTGCGCCAGGCACTACAATAGATAACTCTAGTACAATCAACGGGTGGTTGGATTGTTCGGTTCAGTATGCTGGTGCTGGTGTGCCTGGCGAGGATACTGCTGCTGGAGGAAACGGAAGTAATGGTTGTGCGTCTACAGGTTCAGACAAAATACAATCAAACACCACACTAAGCGGTTTTTATAGAATGACATTGGGAACAGAGAACTTGACAAACGCGACTGGAAATGTTGCATTGGTTAGAATTGCATTGAATACTGGACAATCAGTCAATTCTATTAGTATCACATAGAGGCAATAATGGCAATCTCAGACGATCAAAAAATTGACTATCTGTGGAAGAAGCTTGGTTATGGTGCTTCCAAGACAGATATCAATTCAATAAAAGGTGCGACAAACGAGAGCATTCCTAGTCCTTTACTGATAAGAGGGGATAAATTGTGGTCAGATTCCGCGCAGATTCCCTCTGTGATGCCCGCAGAAGACACTACCTATGTTGGAGTCTATTTGGATTCTCAGTCCAGTACAGTGGAATGTACGAAGGATTTGACCGCTTCTGCGAATAGGACATGGATCACAGGATTGACAGATTGGATTCCGCCAGAGTTTGGTTCTACATATCAGGTCAAAGTATACATCGAATCGGCCGGAGAGTCAACCCCCCAATCTACTGGAAGTCAAATATTTGCAGCTGGTTCTGGAAACAATGACGAATGGTTCTTTGATTATCAAAGTGGCATCCTTCATTTTATCGGAAATAATCTCCCAACTGGAATCAACGGAAATGTAATTTACATATCTGGTGCGAGATATGTTGGAGACTTTGGAGTCGGTGGTGGATCAATTGGATCAAATATACAGTCATTGGTCAATAATATACAGAACATTCAAAACGCACTAAATAACTTCGAATATTCTGGACACACGCAATCAGAAATAGATACTCTGGTTGCTGGTGGAGAACCTGTAGGTATTGTGTATGACGATACAACTGGTAAGTTTATACCTTCTACTATATCAGCATCAGGGGGAGGGGGAGGAAGTAGTAGTGTTCCTTTCTTGCCACTCTTATTGAACGATGGAACAGAGGAACAGGTTCCGTTATTGACTACGTTTGATGGTCAAGAGTTAATCAGTGGTCTGTTAAGATTTACTCTGACAGACGGAAATAGAGACGATATTGATTTGTTAATATCTGGATCCACTCCGTAATAGAATGAAAAATAATTATAAATACTAACACAATCTAACTAAATATAGTATTAAACCAAGCGCAAAGGAGCTCCATATGGGCGTCAATCTTGAACGAAATAATGTTATACATCTTGACGGATATCATTGGGATAAAGAAAAAGATGACGATAAACCACTTCTTAGTCAGCTAACAGACGATCTATTGGCCAACGGTTTTACAGACGTTGGGCCCGAAGTTATCAAACTTACAATCTCTGACAGCGAGTTGACCTCGTTTATCGATAAATTTATTGTATACCACTACGACTCTGATCCCTCTACGGTTGGAGGTGGAGCGTTTGGTAATGCATTTGAAGACTCCAAAAAAATACCAAACTATACTGTGCCTGCAGTTAACGAACATGATCATAATAAATTTGTTTACGACTTACCTTTAGGAAATGGAGAAGATCCAACAGGTCAAAGATTTAAATACATTCACCAAGCGTATGCAGACGCAGAACGATGGAATAAAAGATGGTCAGAGTTTCCTACTCTAAATCAAATATCGGGAACAACTTCAGCTGCATCTTACCTTGGGCCAAACTCCGAATTGTTTGCGTATTTAAATCCACACCCATCAAATATGATGACTAATGAAACTAGTCAAACCCTACCTTCTGGTGTTACAAATCATCAAAGTCGAGTTAAAAAAATTATTTTTAACATTGGTGCAGACAAGTACGAGAGAGTATTTAATCAACTGGATACTGTTGGTGAAGAGGGTTCCGGTGTCTTCTTGGGATCAAATCAGGGACAAGACGCAATTAGTATTTCTAGTCAAACTGGATCTCTTACTGGAGATAATGACTCTAGTGGAAGTATAGATGATAATTTTCCTCTCGCAAAAGAAATATATCCTGCTGCAGCAAGATTTACTGAAGTTGCTCAATTTAGAGTTGGACAGAGAGTTGTTGGTGAACAATCAGGAGCAATCGGTGTTGTAACAGAATTTATAGATGCAAATGGAGATCCCTGTGTAGTGGGTAAAAACATATTTGAAAAGAATATGATGTATGACCCAGAGTTACTTGCAAGTGTCAGAGGTCAAACTGCAACACACATTTCTGATGGAACTAAAAGCGTTCTAGAGTTTTCTACAGATTTTTCTATCGCAGATTTTGATGAAACTGTAGATCAAGTTTATACAGTAACTACAACCGATTCTTCTGATGTCGTAACAAAATTAACCTCGACAGGTCTTACGCCAAATTATTCTACAAATGGAACTGGAATTACATTTTTAGATTCTGCCGGACAACCAGTATCAGTAGGAAATGAGTTGACTGTAACTGTCTCTTATGGCCCGAAAATGTTAAAAAGCAGACTCCCAAGTGCTGGGATGGTTTATGGTGGAAACTATGTTCCAGAATACGACTTGCCCGATACCGAAGATTCTACTCACGGAAAAATACTCACAAGAGTTAATGTTGAAAAGAAACCATATGGAAATCTACAAAGAAAAACTGTCTTTATAGACGAATGGGTAGAACAAACAGAGGGAAGACAACTTGTAGTAGAAGCATTGTCTAAAGATTTCTTCCCCGGCGAAAAAATCTTTTCAGAAAACCCTTTTGGAGACGACGACAATTCTACTGCAGAATTGACTGGATGGGCAGAACCAATAGATGTAACTGTAAACTATGAGAACAGATATGTGCCATTTACCTTTACTATAGCTGGCACTTTTAATGCTCAAGATCATGATATAGCTGTAGTAGTTAGACCTTATAGATTGGTTGGTTCTGGAACATCATCTAAAAGAGAAGCTTCGGCCGACGATCAATTTATTCTTGAAGGGGCAACTTTGACTTCTAATAGTGGCCAAAGACTAAAAAATGGAGGGTTTTCTGCGACTCAAATTCAGTATCCTTCGGGGAGTTATGATTATTGGACTCAATCTAGAGTTGGCCAGTCAAATGCATCTGAAAGTGGGCCCAACCAGCTGACGCAGCTGCTTAATGCTCAGATTATAGTAACTGTATCGGTCAAAGAACCAGATTATACTACTCTTTCTAGAATTCCTCCACAATCTACCGGATTTTCTAATTCCGGTATTCAAACTCTTGGAGAAAAGGGAGATAAGACAGGAGATTTTGGAGCTCTTACTTTTTCAAAGTTAAGTAGATTTAGTGCTCAAACCGAATTAACAAATGTCGCCGATAAAACCACTGGTAATGATGTAGTACACCAAGGAAATGTTGGTACAGGTTCAGCAGAGTCTTTATCCTTTAGAATAGAATTTGAAAGAGAGAAAAGTCTTCTTGACAAAATTTCACCCATAACAGATGAATTTGATGTCAATAATCAGGTGATTGTGAATCTTGTAAATGATTCTTTGGGAACTTCTCATCAAGTCGGAGATAGTTTTACTGTTAGTTCTTGGGACAACGATGATGTAAGAAACGCTGCAACTACTCAATATTTTCCGGCATTAGTTGTCGGATGGATCAAATCGAGAAGTCCTTTGCCTAGCGGTATGCAAAGAGTAACTTTTGACGAACAAAACGAGTATGATGGTAGAGGTGCATCTCCTACGGAAAGAATGAGTTATGTAACTCTTGATATGGTACAACCAGAAGAGTCTAATGAATTTATCGTAAATTCTGGAGAAGGTAAGACATTTCTAAAGAAAGATCCGCAAGGTGGGGTAATTTCTGGAACTGGGTATTCTACTGGATATGTAGGAATCGGAACAGTTGCTAAACTTGTTTACGAAAATGAATATAACAAAGTTAAGAGATGTTTGATCAATTCTGCAAGAGGTGTTAAGTTTTCTCCGGAAGATGTTACTACTGGTCTGTCTACTTCTACCGAAGCAAGTTTAGTTCAGTATAAAGAAGAAGAATTAGTCCAAGGAAATAAACACCATTTCTGGATTGCTTTAGATAAATCAGAAACATTCTTCACTTCAGATCAAATAGAACCCAAACCCCTTCTTGGTTCTATGACTTTATCTATGAAAACAGAAGACGACAGTTCTCCATCTCCGATGGCCGTAACGGGTATGCAGTTGGGAGATGTTTATACTTTTACTTTGCAAAGAATTAAAGGAAGATATACTGGAACTTCTAGCGATGTATTATTTGGCGATCCAGTAATTGTTCAGATTACTGTGGAGTCTACTTCTATTTCCGACTTTGCATTAGAATTATCAAATGAGTTGAATGATAATTTACCAGAATATAGTTTTGAAATAGATTCTGAAAATACATCTAATATACTGTTTAGGTCTAATGAAGTAGGTTTTGATTTATCTATTGGTTATAATTCAGTGAATTATTCTGAGAGTTTAGAACCCGTTAGAGTAGAATCTGATAGAGCCAACTTTGGTATGGGTTCAGTTGATACGAGCACTAGAAATGCTTCTTCTTCTCCGGTTGGGGTAACTGCAATTAATGGTTCTTTTGGAGTTGCTGTAAAAGATAGTTCTGATGCAAATGGAAATTATTACTTAGGTGGATATCACCATAAAGTAGATTTTGCACTTCCAAGTGAAGCCTATTATGGGGATAAATTTGAATTTGTATTGAGTGGTTTGATAACTCAGAGTTCTACTTCAGAAACCTACACCACTCCTTCAACTTTCGACTTGACTTTGGAGTATATTGCAGATAGAAGATTTAGCAGTTCTGCAGCATTGGGTGCGGCCATCAAGAATTCAGTTATAACTAATTCTTATATATCTAAGTTTATGAAAGTAAGTCTAGAATCAAACTTAATTAAGTTTGAATATACTCCGGACTCATGGGCGTATCTAGATAAGACAACCATACACAACCAAACTGGTGCATACGGATTGATGAATGAAAATTCTTCTAAGTACTCAACAGTTTATACTACAGGATCATCTGATTCAGATCCATTTAGTTCTGTAATTACTGCAGCGACAGGGTTAGCAGACGATTCATTCTTAGTAATTATGAATGAAATGACATCTAATGGATATACAGATATTCCTACTAATGTATCTTTATATGATATGGAAGTGTGGGATGGAACTCAGTATATAAACAATACAATGTATGTAAGTGATCTACCATCCGAATCAGTGTTTACTGGTCAACTTACAGTTACACCAATGACTCAGTATGATTTCACTGATGATGATACTGGAGGATTGGGGCCTTTACAAACAATTGGATTTGTAAGATCTCAATTACCTTCTTCTTTAGTGAGACAAAAAGTTAAAATTAAGTTCCCATTTGCCAGAGATTTTGGAACATTTGCAGATCCAATTACTCATCTGTCAGATGCAGTTGGAGCAAGTTATAATAATTCATCTACATCTAGTGCAGATGCTACGACTCATCCTACAACTTTGGGAGGAAATACTAAGTATTTTACTTCTTACAAACAACACGTTATTGGTGCAGCAGGGCCTAGGTTTGTCTCTGAAGCTGGTACTACATATTCTTCAAAAGGATTTATATCCCAAGGAGATAGGAAAGGCCCAGAGACATCATTCGATCCCGATTTGCGAGGATTCCATCCAGAGGTTTCTGTGTCTGATAACTATGCACATTATTCTTCTTTCCCATACCATGAGTGCGGTTTAGAATTAGAAAGTTTTGAATTAATCTCAGATCACTCAATTGGCCCAGTTGTTTTAGAAACAAATGACCAATCAAACTTGGGTGGTGTCGCTGGGGATCAACCTTGGAGAATTCGTTTCGAAGTAAGCAGAGGTTATGAAGTAACTGATGCGTCTCCATTCATTGCAACTCAAAACTATCAAGGTGTTGGGGGAAGTAAAGGAAATACCGAGTTCGAATATCTGAAAGTACACGTTGCAACAGAATATCAAATTAAAGGTGATGGAACCGTAACTTCTATACAAAGTGCAGATGGACTTGAAAAGGGCGAGTTTAGAGAGCCGGGATTCCTTGGTGGTGTCAGACCTCAATACTCAGGATATGTTCGAGCAAGAACTCACTTGATATCTCCAGAAGTCACTGACTTCTTAGAAGTTCAATCTTTACAATCTATTAGAACTAGTGGTTTGAATCCTTCTGCCGGTATTGTCGGGTTTAAGGATTATAATAAAGTTGCCGCCGGTACTGAAGATGAAAGAATTCTTGGTGGAGGAACTTCTGACGGAACAGAAACAACGAAGGCAGAGTTTAGATATGAAGACAAGTATCTGAGAGGTTCTAGTACAGAATTGGTTTATGATACTCCATTTAATACTGGTACTCTGAGAATGCAAAAAGGATTCTTCAGAAGAACTGGTAAACAGGAGAGAAGTGTTGCGTTAACATACCCAATGAGTTATACATTGACTGTCGCAGATCACGGTATTGTTTTCTATTTGAGAGATCAAGCAGCAAGTGCCCAATCTGACGATTACGCATGGTTTGTTATTCAAAGACACGTTGATTCTACAACTGGTGTTCCGGATTATGATTCATTATCACAACCAGTACACTGTGTATATCAAACTTCAGAGCCACCATTGTTGTACTCCGACTTAACTCCTTTCTTCTCTGTAGATGAATCGAGCGGAGAAACAATAGATAGAACAACTTCTATCTTTGTAGAAGGTTTGACAAATCAATTTGGATCTAGAGTTTTTGATTTCAGAGTTGATGAATTCGTAGAACAAGAATTGAAGGCATTTGATATTGAGAACCAAGGAAGATTCAGAAGATTCGTAGTTCGCGAGAAAGACGTATTGAAACCTTGGGATAGACACGTTTTCGCCGGTATATCTGAGACGGACTCTCATGCGGTACTAAATATATTAGAACAACTTGCATTGAATGAAGACGGACAATTAGTAATCCAGTTCCCGAATAGATTGGGATCACAGAGATACTTCTTTACAGGAAAAGAATTGGATTTGATTGCGTTTTCTGATGGAGGTGCCGTAGGTCAGGATACTTTGATAACAAGTGATCGATTCAGTACTACTGGTACAACAGACAAGAGAAGACTGTATAAGGCACTTATGTCAACGAAACCTTTTGGTAATGGTATGAGAGTTTTGGCAATGGTCGCTGGATATGGAATCACATCATCACAGGCGGATACACGGCTCCTATCATCGTAAGTAGGAGTAACATATGTCTAACTCTACTATCCCAATTAGAGTTAATAAGGATGGCACAGGAAATACCGAGGGGCTCGCTGAATTTCAAACCGGCGAGCACATCGGCCTGGAGCATGGTGGAACTGGTGGTTCCACTGCTGCAGAAGCGAGAACTAATTTAGAACTTGCAAGTATTGCTGTATCTTCAGATTATGTAGATCTAGTTAATAAACCAGTATTAAAGACATTTCGTTTTGTTATAACTACTCCTGCAAATCAATGGGTTATTCAACATGACAAAGGAACTACTTCTTTCCATGAAAAACTTTTCGAAACTGATGGAACGCCCTTTATTGCTTATGTGGAAATATTAGATTCTAATAGTTTCAAAGTACACCTTTCTGAAACAATTACTGGTTATGTTGATGTTATTTTTGACAATGTTGAATTATTACCAGAAACACCATAGTTAAACTCCTTTCTTTTTATAAATAGAACACTGTCGATTCGAGTTACCGAATCATTTATTTTTGCAAAATTAAATCTTTTTAACAGAGAGGAAAAAAATGTCTAATAAGTATATTAAATTTCACGGCATTAAACTTGCAGACAATTCAGTAATCGAAAGTTTACGAATTGAACAGGTTGCTGCCGATCCCACACCTGCGGCCGCTGGTCGTTTGTGGTATAATACTACTGAAAAAGTATTTAAGTTCTCTAGTTTAGACGGAAGCGATCAAGTCGTAGTACGTCAAGCGGTATCTCTTCAAGAGATGACATCGGCAATTGCAGTAGAAACAGCTGCGAGAGTTGCAGATGTTAATGCTGAAGAAACCGCAAGACAAAACGCTGACGCGGCGCTCCAATCTGAATTGGATGCTACACAAACTGGTGCTGGTCTTGCTGCTGACGGTTCATTAACCCAACACAGCGGAACAAACTATATTGACAGTGCAACAACCCTTAAAGGGACTGACGCATTGTTGGATGCTGCAATTAAAGCAGTATCAGACGAAATCAACACTAGCCAATCTGGCACAGGGTTGAACACAGACGGTTCATACACCGCTGATGGTTCGTCAAACTTTATTACAACTGCAACTTCATTAAAGAATGCTGATTCTTTACTGGACGCACAGATTAAGGTGAATGCTGACGCGATCACTGCTGAGGCAACTTCAAGAGCCTCTGCAGACAGCGCAAATGCAACTTCTATTGGAAATGTGCAGTCTGAGTTGGATGCAACTCAATCGGGTGCTGGACTTGGTGCCGATGGTGCTTATAGTGCTAACGGTTCTGCAACATACATCAGTGGTGCATCATCATTAAGTAATGCTGATGATCTTTTAGATTCTGCTGTTGCTGCAGTTCAGTCTGAAGTAGACGCAACACAAGCTGGTGCTGGTCTTAATGCTGACGGTTCGTATACTGCAAACGGTTCTACGAACTATCTTGCTTCTGCCACATCATTGAAGTCTGCTGACGAAGCTCTTGATGCACAAATCAAGTCTGTTGCTGATTCAGTTTCCGGTTCAATTACAACTGGAATTTCTGGATTGCAGTCAGAAGTTGATGCTGTAGAAAACGCAGTAGGTCTTGCTGCTGATGGTACTTTTGTATCATACAGTGGTACTAACTACCTAGATTCAACAACATCTATGAAGACTGCTGACGAAGCACTAGACAGTGCAATTAAGTCAGTATCTGATGTTGCTGACGCTGCAGTAGAGAAAGCTGGTGATACAATGGCTGGTACTCTGAACATGAGTAGCAACAGAATCACTAACTTGCCTTCTCCTTCTGACGATGCGGATGCTGCGACTAAGGGTTATGTAGATGCAACTGCTTCTGGTCTTGATGTTAAGGCATCAGTAAGAGCCACAACAACAGCAAACGTAAACCTTTCAAGCGCTCTCGCTAACGGTTCAGTAGTTGACGGTGTTACACTATCAAGTGGTGATAGAGTACTTGTCAAGGATCAAACAGATGCATCTGAAAACGGTATCTATGTCGTTCAGGCATCTGGTGCTGCCGTAAGGGCAACAGACTTTGATTCTAATTCTGAAGTCACTTCTGGTGCGTTTACATTTGTCGAAGAAGGTACTGTCAACGCAAACAACGGTTTCGTTCTTGTAACTGACGGTGCAGTCAATGTAGGTTCTACCAATATGGCGTTTGAACAGTTCTCAGGAGCTGGACAAATCGAAGCTGGTGCTGGTATCAAGAAGAATGGTAATGAACTGTTCTTATCATTTGGTGCTGGTGTTGTAGAACTACCTTCTGACGAAATCGGTCTAGACCTTGCGTCTGATTCTGGTATGATGTTGTCTGTAGATGGATCTACTGCTTCAACAGATACTGCTGCTACGCTGCAGTTGAAGTTGGACGGCAATACTCTTACTAAGAACTCAAACGGTGTAAGAGTTGCTACTTCAGTAATTACTGACATCTTGAACCTTCAGTCTGACGCTACTAGTCTCCAATCTGAATTGGATGATACTCAAGCAGCTGCTGGCCTGAATACAGATGGTACGTTCGCTGCTCATAGTGGATCAAACTACATTGATAGCGCAACAACAATGAAGGAAGTAGACGCAGCCCTTGATGCTCAAATCAAGACAGTTGCTGATTCAGTTGCTGGTTCAGTAACATCTGGTATTACTGGTCTACAGACAGAAGTTGATGCCATAGAAACTGCTGCTGGTCTGAATGCAGATGGTACGTTCTCTGCTCACAGTGGAACAAACTATCTTGACTCTGCGACAACGATGAAGGAAGTAGATGCTGCTCTTGACTCACAACTTGAGTCTAAAACATCTGAACTGGACTCTTTGATCTCTGATGTTGAGGGCGACCTCGCAACAGAAACTGCTGCTAGAATTTCTGGTGACAGTGCGATCAGATCTGCTGTAAACTCTACGAAGTTTACCTTCCAGTCTACATCAACAGCTACGACTCACACAATTTCTCACAACTTGAACTCCAACTTCTTGGTTGTACAAGTTATGGTATTGGGTGATGACGGATTGTATGCTAACGATCTCGTACCTGTAGAAGAGACTGACGCAAATACTCTTACTTGTTACCTCACGGAATCAAGACACGTTAGAGTATCTGTAATGTCAATGTCAGATATTTAATAGATATCTATAGTGATAAAAAGGGGAGCATTGCTCCCCTTTTTTTATGTTCTTCAGAAAATATATTATAAATAGTAAGTGAACATTTAAAAGGAAAGATGAATGGTTCCAATGAAATTATATAATATCCAGACAATGAAAAGTCCGGAAAGAGTGAGAGAGGCTATTGAAGAGGCTGTTAGTATCCTTAAACAGAACTGCATTCTTGCAGATTTTAATGAAGACGATGTGAGAGAAAGATATTCTGAAGATTTACGACTAGTTAAAAACTATTTAACTATTATGGAGTTGATGTTAGACAATGAGTAAAAGAACTGTACACGGCCCTCAACTTCTTACATTTATAAGTAAGATAGAAAAGAACCTAGAAGACTTTAATTTTTATGATGCAAATTCTTCTAAAGAAGATAAAATGGCATATATTAGATATCAGAGAGAACTTTTTGATATCGCAGAAAGAGTTTTGGCTGGTAGTTTATACTTTGTTGGTACATCTCAGGAAATAAGGGAAACAAAAAGTTAGAATTATTTTAAAAATATTTCTAATTTTGGTGTTCTTGAGAGAAATAAATCCATAAATATAGACATACAATACTTGATGAGATTAAATTAATCCTAATTTACGCAAAGGAGAATCATAAATGGCGGATTCAAATCTAAGCACTTCGATTGCTGCAGTACTTTCTAGAGGTCAATCACTTATTTCAAGTGCAACCGCATCAGAACTTGCTGACATCACCGAAGCACTTAAAAAAATCAAAAAGACTGATGATGCAACAGCAGAAACTGCTGTCAACGCAAGAGTAAGTTCGTTGTATTCTACTGCAACGATTGATGAAAAACTCAAATTATCCAGAGCTGTCGCAAATATGTTGGAAACAAAATTTGTAGACGGTATTCAATTTCCAGATGACACTGGGTTGTCCGATAGAATTCTAAAGACAAATGGTATGTCTACTCAGTGGGCAAAAGTATCTTTGTCTGATATGAATGCCCTATCCGGAACTCCACAGGCTGGAGATATTCTAGTTTACGATGCTGCTTCAACTGCATTTGTTTCTACTGCCCCCGATTCGGCGAAGATCCGATACTATGCAGATACCGCGAATCTTCCCACTGATGGAGAGAAGGGCGAAATAGTATTATGTGGATCAGATTTCAAATTCTATTGTGTAGAAAATGTAACTAGGGGAGTTAGTGCTGCATCTGGTGTCTATATAATGGGAGGGGAAAATAATATCCCGTTAACATTCTATAGAGGAAGCACATATACTTTCACTCTTGATGGAACTTCGACAATTGGTCATCCATTCTACTTTACTACGGATGATGGAACCTACTACAGTGCGGGCTCTTATTTCGGAGAATACACAAATGGAGTAACAAACTCTAGAGCGCAATCTGGAAATGTGTCTATCACAGTTCCGATGGATGCTCCCGACTACTTATACTACCAATGTGGTAATCACTCTGCAATGAGAGGAACTATCTCAGTGTATAGTCCTTGGCTCGCAGTATCGGCTGCAAACTAATAGAAATATAACGGAGAAAAACGAATGTCATATACAGATAGCGCATTAGACGCAGCAAGACTTACAATGGTTGCTGACATCGAAGCACAAGTCTCTACTGCAAACAAAGACGAACTCTTGAAATATGCAAGAATGGTCAAGAATCTAAGAGAAACTGATAACGTAACAATCGAAACACTAATCAACTCAAGATTAGAGTCGCTTCTTGCTACAGAAGATGATGTCGATACTCTTTTAGATCTTTCTGACAGTTTGTCAAAGGTACTGGACTTGGTTCAACCTAACACAGAATCAGGAAGAGAACTTCCTACACAATCTGGAAATGGTGGTAAGTATCTTACAACAGACGGAACAAATGTCTCTTGGGGAACACCAGCACTATCAGATGTTTCTGATTTAACCAGTGTTTCTGACGGCGAAGTTCCAGTTTATTCTGGTTCTGGATTTACCGGAGAAACCTTAGTAAATAAAACAGTTGCCACGGAGTATAACTCAGTTGCTTCTTTGCCTGCAAGTGCAAGCAATGGAGACTTTGCATTTACTTTGGACAACAATAACATTTATTATTGGAACGGAAGTGCGTGGACTGCTTTCGGTGGTTTCACTAAATAATAAAACAAAATAACGAGGGATAACAGACATGGCAGATTCAAATTTACAAAACGCAATCGGCGCGATGAAAACAAAAATTCGTGCAGAAGTCGGTGGTGCGGATGTAGATAATGTATTAAAGTTGTCTAGGGCTGCAAAGAATACAGGTTTGGATACAGACGGAGAAGTTGAGGGAGATTTCAACATTCGAGCATTGTCTCTATCCACAACTGCTAATGCGAGCGAAGTAGACAAGTTAAGTAGAGGAATTAAGAAACTCATCACAAGAGATGTGGACACAGGTGGTGTTTCCATTTCTAGTTCTGATGATGTTCCTGCTGGTTCTACGAACCAATACTTTTCTCAAGGTGGAGCAAGAGGATTAATTCAATCCAGCGGAGACGTAAGTTATAATTCAGTAACTGGTGAATTTTCTTTCACTGCCCCAGCAGGTGGATTGACAGTTTATACTAATTCATCAGAATTACCTCTGAGTGGAAATAACGCAGGCGATCAAGCACTCGTTACTTCTACTAACAGACTGTACATCTTCACAGGATCAGGATGGTATAGCGTACCAGTATCTTAATATTTGGTTGGTTCCTTATACTGTCATTAACAAAGTAATTTAAGGGAGTTGCCGAATGGCTGACGCACAACTATCAACGTCGATAACATCAATTAGCGAAAGAGCATCAGAGGTCGCACAAACGGCCTCTGCGGATGAGTTACAAAAAATATCCAGAGTTGCTCCAAGTCTTGAACAATCAGAAAATGCAGCATTAGAAGTTGCAATCAACACCAGAGCAGCAGCAATTGCTGGAACTGCGTCTGCGTCTGACTTGAAAAAAATCGGGAAAGCAATTGGAAATATGTTAGAACCACAAACTACTTCTGTATCAGGAGAGTTTATTGGTTCTCAAACTAATCATTCTGGAAAATTCTTTTCTACGAATGGAACTTCAAAGAACTGGGGTGGAGTCACTGTGGGTGGCCTTCATCAGGTTCAGTTGTCCACAATAGAGAATGATCAGACACTTGTATATAATAGTATCAGCGGTAAATTCGAAAACGCTTCAAGAGCATTTAATATTCCGGAATACTCACTAACACAAAATTTACCAGCATCTGGAACAACTGGAGAGGTTGTATTTGATGTGCAAGCATCATGTCTAAAATACTGGGACGGATCCGAATGGAAAGTTGCAGCGGTTGTTGCGGCAGCAGGAGGCGGAGGAGCTGCTTCTGTAGATTGGTCTGGAAGTGTATTTGCCGATAATTTTCATTCAATTACTGGTATCAACGCAAATCCTACTCCAGCGGTATGTGGAAATATTATTGTTGCCAGAGATGGTTATACTGATAATTTCTATGCATATGACAGAGATAGTGGCGCACAACAATGGTCTATACCTCAAGACGGTACTATGAGTAGTAATATGGGTGGTAGTGATACTATTTTTGTTATAGGTAAATCTTCCAACTGGGCCACAGCCGGTGTTACAGTTTATAATCCGACAGACGGATCTTTATATGGCACATTATTAGATCATCAAGGAAATAATTTTCCCGGCGATAATATCAAAGTCTATGGAAATACAGTACTTTCACACAGTCAAACAGGTACTGCTACTGGAGACGCTGGTGTTGCTAAGTTATTTAATATTACAAGTTTAGATCCTTTTCAATATACTTCTGTTGATCTACAATATCCATTTAATCCAAACGGAGTCCAGTATGGAATTGACGCTGCACTGGGAGAGACTGTTGCTGCAGTAAGTACTTATACTGGCGGTGGCCTTGATGAAATAATGTTATTTGATCATGCCGGAACTAATCTATTCCGAGTAACGGCCCCAGAAAGAAATAGTGGCGGAGAAAGTTGGGGAAGAGCAGAACAATATGCCCATGCTGGTGCGGTGACAATTGTCGGAACAAATTTGTATGTCGGAGATTGCAAATATGGAGGCAGTGATAACGGTAAACTTTACAAATACGATATCACAGATCCAAGTAATCCTAGTTTAACTACATCATTCGAACCTAGCGATTTCGGGTTGACACAGGCTAATAAATTTGCAAAGACAGTTGTTTCTGCTGGAAAATATTTGTCGGTTGGATATATGTCAACTGCTCACAGCACTGCAAATTTGGCATTTCTTTTGATCGATACTGACACAGATACCGTAGTGCAGTCAATTGATGGATCATCAAATTCTTATGGAAATCAAGGTCATAGATTTATATCAATGGGAGATGACGGTACTAATGCAACTATTGCCATCTCTGCATATAATGATGGAGGTCTTTTAATTTGGAGAAACAACAGCGGATTTAGTTCGGCATCCAGTGGTTCTGGAGAAAGTTCTGAAAGCGGAGAAAGTTCTTCATCAGTACCAAGTCTAAGACTTGTGGCGAGCTCGCCGAGGGATGATAATGATAATGGAGATCAAGCAGGTGCTGTATATCTTTTCAACACAGATGGATCTAACGAAGTTAAGATTACCGCAAGTGATGGTGAAACTTGGGATGTATTTGGCAGTTCAGTTGCGGCCGGACATGGTAAGATTGCGGTAGGTGCATATGGAGATGATGATCAAGGTAATGGCGCTGGAGCAGTCTATGTTTATGACTCAGATGGATCTAACGAAGTTAAGATTACCGCAAGTGATGCTGTAGCAAACGACCAGTTCGGTGATAAAGGCCTGGCAATTGGAGAAAATAAAATAGTAGTAGGAGCGCCAGCCGAAGAAGATGATGGTCAAGTAAATTACTATAACGCCGGAGCGATCTATGTTTATAATTTAGATGGAACTGGTGAAGTTAAGATGACTGCAAGTGATGGAGCTCAGAATGATAATTTCGGCAGAGGAGTTGCGATTGGTGGGGGCAAAGTTGTAGGAGGAGCTTCTAATAACGATAGTAAAGGCGCAATATACATATATGACCTAGACGGAACCAATGAAACTAAAGTAACTTCATCAAATCTCAACCAATATGCACAATTCGGATATGCAGTCGCCATCGGAGAAAATAAAATAGCAGTAGGTGCATATAACGAAAATGAGGGAGATGTGTCGGGATATCAAACATCTGGTGCAATGTTCCTCTATGACATGGACGGATCAAACGAAATTAAAATAATGCCATCTGATAGGGCAGAATATGATGCATTCGGCCGGAGTGTCGCAATTGGAAACGGAAAGGTCGCAGTCGGCGCAAGAGGGCCAACTAGTGCTAGTGATGTTCCAAAATCAAATAGTCCGAATGGATCGGTATATGTTTATAATTTAGATGGAACTGGTGAAGTTAAGATTACTGCAAGTGACGGCGCAGCAAACGATGGATTCGGTTCTTCTGTCACAATAATGAATAGTAAGATTTTAGTTGGGGCCCCCATGAATTATTCTGGAGGAAACGGCGCAATCTATATGTATGACTTAGATGGATCTAACGAAGTTAAGATTACTGCAAGTGATGGTGTTGTCGGTGATTACTTCGGCGATGCAACTGCAATCTCAGAGGGATCAAGTGCATCCAGTGGTTCTGGAGAAAGTTCTAGTTCGCCCACATCGTCAATACAGTTCGATGGTTCGGATGATTACTTAACCGTAGATTTCCAATCAACTGTCATTTCTTCCAATGAAGAGTTTACTGCAGAATTTTGGATTTCCCCAAATGATCTTGCTAACTATTATGGCAACGGATTATTGAACTTTACAAATAATTTGGGAACATATGAAAAGTTATTGTATATTTCTAGCACAGGAAATGTCTCTTTGTACGATAGCACTAGGCCCAGCAACAAAGATATTACAGCCAACTCCGGAGGCGGTCTTACTGTAGATGGGTGGCACCATATTGCATTGACTAGACAATCTGATAATTACATTAGAATTTATATTGATGGCCAATTAATAAATACATCGTCTAGTCAGTGGGATGTGGAATTACCAAGATATCTTGAAATAGGAAGGGTTAGTTCCACTACTGGATATTTTGATGGAGAGATTGCAG
Organism: Saprospirales bacterium; assembly: GCA_002708985.1. Lineage (GTDB taxonomy): Bacteria > Bacteroidota > Bacteroidia > Chitinophagales > UBA8649 > UBA8649. Next base: position 23,881 of record PAPS01000031.1, read on the forward strand.
ATTTGCGTATCGTTAAGGGCACATCGGTCTACAATGCAAACTTCACTCCGACAACATCGCCACTAGGAGATGTTGCAGGAACATCACTACTAATATCTAGCAGTAACACCACAGATATCGTTGATGCGTCTTCGTTTAATCGAACTATAACTGCATCCGGCAGTCCTACTGTTGTTACAGAAACCCCATATACAACATCCGGTGGTTCTAGTTCATCCACACCAGTAGATTGGAGTCCGCTCACAATAAGTACTACTGTTGCTAGTAGTGTTTACAATTTGACAGATACCGATCCGATTAATCCGAATCCAAATTTTGATACGGATTCTGACTGGTATAAAGATAGAGAAAATTTAGGAACTTCTTTCTGGACAATCTCTGGCGGCCAGGCAGTTATGTCAACTACCAGTGATTATAGACCACTATATCAACGCAATATCGGTATGCAAGTTGGAGAAACATACACCGCGACAATAGTCGTAAGTGCGGTAACTGGATCTATGAAATGGGATTTGGTAGGAGATAACGGAAATGGAATATATGGTGATGGATTGGATGCGAATGGATCTGGGTATGGAAGAATAATTGAATCCCCAGGCACATATACATTTAACTTCACATATACTGGAACACAAAGAAATGGAGTTGCGGTTGACGGAATCGGGATTGCTCGGAGATTAGAATCTTCTTGTACCGTTGACAGTATGTCTGTTAAACTCTCTGGTTCTGGTGGAACTACAGGCGAATCAGATCTTGCAGTAGATATGACAGAAACATACACTGTTATTGGAATCGATAAGGCATACAGTGGATATGGTGTTATTAAACTTATAGGAAACGCATCAGCGGGCGTTACTCATTGGACTGTAAACAATCCCAATCCAGTAACAGCAGGAAGCTTCGGAAGAAGAAACTCTGTCGGTATAGACGGCACTCATGTTGTTGCTGGTAACAGAGATCAAGATGAAGTATACGTCTACGATATGTCGGGAACACTTTTAAGAACTATCAGCGGCCCAGACGCAGGAGCGCAGTTCGGTCATTCTGTTAAGATTGATGGAGACTATATCGCAGTCGGTGGATACAATCAAGACAAGGCATATATCTGTTCTACATCAACAGGTGCGATTTTGCACACACTGACAAATCCAAATGTATACGGATCTACACCAGACCAATTCGGTCAGGTAGTTGATATTTCTGGAAACTACATGGTAGTTTCTACTGTAGAAGAAGATGCTGCGGATGGAAGCAACTCAGGTGTTGCATATGTATATGCTGTAGATTCCGGCAGTTTACTTCATACATTTGTCAATCCAAATGCACACGGAACAAGTGCTTTAGATAATTTTGGAATTGACTGTGCGATTGATGGAGACTATCTCGTAGTGGGTGCTTTCGGGGAATCTGACGCTGCTGTGGGGTCTGGTTCTGGTAAGGCGTACTTCTACAATGTCGCGACAGGAACACTCTTACACACGATTGACAACCCAAATCCGGACAGTGGAACTGATGTAGATTACATGGGTTGGTCAGTTGCTGTTGATGGTCAAACTGCGTTGGTCAGTGCATGGTATGAGACAGGAACTGCTGGCGCTGATGCTGGTAAGTGTTATCTCTATGACATAGTATCAGGAAGTTTATTACATACTATCGAAGATCCAGACTTATATTCTGCAAGTGGAACTGATGACAGATTCGGATCAGAAGTTGCTTTATGCGAAAACTATTTTGCAGTCTCCGCGAAAGGAGAGGATCATGCAAACCAAAATAATGTCGGCGCAATCTATGTATTCAAAGGAGAATAATTAAATGGCTAATACGTTTACCGCAAGAGATACACTTAAGACAAAACTACTCGCAGCATTAGGTAGTGCTACCAGTGCAGATCAGATTGTTAAGTTATCTAGAACAATAGAAAAGGCAAATCTAGACGATGATGCGGATCTAGAAACTGCGTTGGATACAAAGGTATCTGCAATGGCGGATAGTGCTTCTACTGAAGATATTGAGAAACTTGCATTCGGTGTCAAAAAATTGAGAACTTCGGCTACCGCGACAGATCCAGTTTCCAGTATGATCCCAGAAGGTTCTAGTAATCTCTATGTAACTGACTCAAGAGTCAGAGGTTCATTCAGTGCATCTGGAGACTTATCTTATGATTCCGGAACTGGAGTCTTATCTTATACCGCACTACCAGATGCATTAACAGTTTATGCGACAGTTGGGGATTTGCCCTTACCAGAAAATACTAATGTTGGTGCAAAGGGAATAGTTGAAGAGAATAAGAAACTTTATATTAACTCAGGATCTTCTTGGCTCAATGTAGGCCTTGTAGATCAGAAACCAAGTTTTACAACAACACCAGACGGTTCATATACATTGAGCCCAGGCGCAGATACAGTTATTACTCTCAATGCAACAGATCCTCAAGGAGATCCTATCACATTTTCTCATGTGGTATCTGCAGGATCTTTAGGTGGTTCTACAGTATCACAATCTGGTAATGTTTTCACGATCACAGGAAGTTCTGATAGTAATGATACTGCTCCTTTCTCAATAACATTTAGAGCAAGTGACGGAACAAATATCACAGATGCAACTTCAGAATTCACAGTTGGTTTTGCAATAGATTGGTCTGCGTTTTCTTCTTGGAATACAACACATATAGTAAATCCAAATCCCGGCTACTCTACTTGGACAGACGATAATGACGGGAACAAATTTGGTCGTACCGTGGCAATATCAGAAAATTATTTTGTTGTTAGTTCGGAAGAATGGTTTTCGCCAGGTTATCGTGGAGGAAAGCACTATCTCTATGATATGTCAGGAACATTGTTGCATACGTTAGACTTTGGCGCAGCAAATTATTTTACATCAAATAATGGAAATATAACAAATGGTGAACGTAAATGTTTAATACATGAAGGAAAAGGAATAGTCGTTGTAACCAGCAACCGGAAAAATGGTGGTAACAATCAGACTGTTTTAGATATCTATAGCATATCCACTGGTAATTTATTGACAAGCTGGTTTGGTCTCAATTCCGTAACTGGAGGTAGAGCTGGAGATAGTATTATTATGACCGAAGACGGGAATACTCTTCTTTGGTCATCATATGCTTTAAATTGGAGTAGTTCAACTTCTGGAGGGGCATATAAAGTAGATATGACCGACCCATCAAATCCAGTTCTAGGTAGTTTTATTTCTGGTAATGGTAAGTTTTCTGGTAGAAACATGGCAGTTAAAAATAATTGGTTGTTATATAGTGCTGATGGAACTTCTGGTCAAGCAGGACTCACTGAACCAGGCAGAGCAAACCTATATAATTTATCAACACAATCAACATATCAAATTGATCCGCCAGTTCAGGCTCACTATGGAAATTTTGGTCTTTGTGTAGCCATTACCGATACTCACTTATTAATATCTTCGCCAGGGAATGCAGGAACAGATAATGTTTGGGTTTTTGATTTCGATTCGACTGACGATAATGCTTCCGCTCCTACTGTCAAAGGTAAAATTTCTGGCGGGAATCACTTGCCCGGATACACAAATAATTTTGGCCAAGGAATAGAAGTTGGTGATGGCGCATTTTTTGTAACATCTAATGCAAACGACGATACCATATGGTCTTATTCTTTCGACGCACTACCAACTGGTGGAACTGCAAACAGCGATCTTTCGGCAGCATACTTATCATCTTTGACAATATCAAATCCAAATACTGATGGAGGTGATACTATTGATAGATTTGCATCCAATGGAAATGGGTCTTCTCGACATAACTTTGCGGTACACGGAACTAAAATAGTTGCTGGAGCATGGAGTGCTCAAGAGAGTGGGTATAACGGAAGCGGTGCAGCATACTTATTTACTGCAACAACTTAATTTCAATAGGAAACAATAATGCCAAATACTAATTTAGAAAACTCAAAGATCAACATGAAGACTCGTATTAGAAATCGAGTCCAAGCTGGTCAGACACCAAGAGATCTAGGAAGACTTGCAAAGTCCGCTAGATTTGTGGGACTCACAGATGACGCAGAAGTAGAAACTGATATTGATACTCAGATGGCTGCTGCGATTCCTACTGCATCTATAGATGATCTAGTAGAAATGTCTGAAGGTCTTGCAGAGTTGAGATCTGGCGCGGCGGATATGGGTAGAGTCAGTAATACAGATAACTTAACAGAAGGTGGAAATAAGTTTCTTAAGGCAGCAAATGTTCAACCGGCAATAAGTGTCTCTGGAGACTTGTCTTATGATAATGGTGTGGTTTCATACACCGCTCCTACTGCGGCTGCACTTCAAGTTGTCGCAACAGTCGGAGATCTTCCTACTGGTGCAAGTCCCGGCGATCAAGCAGTAGTTCAATCTAATAATAATTTGTATATTAGAACTGCAGACGGTTGGTATGCAACTGCGTTGATTAATACTGCTCCTAGTATATCGGGGAATGATGCGTCATATGAACTTGCGACAGATGGAACTCCTACAGTCATCACAATGACCGCAACGGATCCAGAAAATGATCCAGTAACATTTTCATATGCAGTTTCTAGCGGATCTTTAGACGGAACTACAGTCGAACAAAACGACAATGTTTTCACTGTTACACCACACGCATCCAATCCAGCAACATTTTCTCTTACATTCTCTGCGGATGATTCTGTGAATGTTGCAACAAGTTCCTCTGATTTTTCTCTTAATTTTGCTCCAGATTTTTCTGGTCATTCTTTGGAGTCTGGGCCCTATGGCTCTTACTATCAATGGGGCGGACTACCACTTGGTTCTTTTGATGAATATGATGCAATGGATCACACCCAACAAATGAACTCAGGCCAACTTATCAAAGTGCAAGTAAACTCTCCCCGAATTAATTCTGGAGTAATAATAAACTTAGGGACGACTGCGACATTAAAGGGGTTTGTCAGTAATGGCACATCTACAGGATTTGGATCCGGAGGGGGTGCTTACCCATTTGGCGGTAATAATAGGACATCAGTTTTTAATGTAGATACCAATCAGTGGGAAGTTATTGATAACAAGAATAAAAATCAAAGAAAATATGGTGCTCCAAGTCTTATTACTGCTAATCAGTCTCCGTATGATACCGTCAATCAAGATCCGAATTGGCAGTATGGAGAAGCAGGAGTAAGAATTAATAAAATTAAAGTTGAAGCAAACGGGCCCGGGCCAAGTCCTTGGAGCTCAGGATCTTCGCCAAGAGGAATATTTCTAATATTCTAATGTTCGGATAATAATACAATATAAATATTCTTTATGAAAGAATTGACGCTGAGTGAAGACTCAATAAACTACTTGGATGATTATTACAATCTTGATGGCGAGAAGTTAACATCGAAATATGAATGTAACTTTCCCATCAAGGTTGATAATAATTTCGCATTCTCCCTCAACTATGACAACAAAGGGGGGTTCTGTATTGGAAACAAAAAAGAATCTCTTTTTTTCTATTCTCCAAATGACAAGATAGAGTATAAATATAGAACTCGTAATACTAATACATTTGGAACTTTTTTTCAAGAGAAACAAAAGACAAATACTTTTCCGATAGTATTCAATAATACTATATCACTTCTCAACTATAGTCACGCAAGAAAGAAAGCTTGGATTAATTCTTCTAGTCTTAAAATAGATTCTCTAGTAGAATCAAAGACTGCGATCTTTGGAAAGAGTTATTATAATTTCTTCATCACTCAAAACGAAATAATAATTGTTTCTAATAATTTCCAATCCGCAAGAAAGATTAAATTAAGAAACAAAATCATCAAGAATGTAGAGATAGGAACTAAAGAAGAGAATAAGATCTCTCTGGTTATCAATACTAATCTCGGCGTGTGTATCTTTGATGTGTCTATCCCCAGATTTGCATTCAAATATAAGAAGTTCTTCTTTGGAGATTATGAAGTATCTATCAACTCAAATAACGAGATATTCTTATACGACAATCAGAGCTCTAAGTATACTAAATTAGATCACTATACATATTCTTCTAATTATAAGAACCAACGATTCTATCCGGTATGTCTGGGAAATAATGTATCGTATTTCTCTGAGAGACAGAATATATTGTTTGAAGAAGATCCGGATCTTGAGTTTAATGTCGAAGGTATGTTCTTCCAAAGAATGAAAGAGTTTCCTATGGAGGAATTTCCTGTCAATGCTCGTATAGAGAAGATAGATCTCAATGAAGAAACCTTCGAAAAACATCAAATAAACCTAGACTCTGAGGTTATTAAGTTTCCTTTTTACAAACCAAGAAAAAGAAGGAAATCCTAAAAATATAAATACTCTTATAGAATAGGAGTATTAGTATGCCTGCAATATCCAGCAGAAGTGAATTCAAAGAATACTGTCTCAGAAAATTAGGCAAACCTGTAATCCAGATAAACATAGCCGACGAACAAGTCGATGATCGTGTTGACGATGCGTTTGAGCACTATCGCGACTATCACTATGATGCGGTAGAAAAGGTTTATCTGAAACATCAAGTTACTCAGGATAATATCACAAACGGTTACATCGAACTTAACGATGCCATTGTTGGTGTCAAGAGAGTCTTGCCATTATTTGACAAAACCGATGGATATTCTAAAAGTTTCTTTGATGTCCGATATCAGATGCACCTTAACGAAATTTATGATCTTCAGAGCATGGAGTTGTTGACTTATGAACTTACACAATCACATCTTCAGTTAGTAAATGATATGATCACAGGAAGAGTGCCGATTAGATTTAATCGTCACCAGAATCGATTGTTCTTAGATATTGATTGGGAGGAAAGCCTAGACGTTGACGAATATCTAATTGTGGAAGTGTATCGTGTATTAGATCCGGATACTTATACGGATGTTTGGAATGATAGATGGTTGAAAAGATATGCGACTGCACTTATAAAGAAACAGTGGGGGGAGAATCTATCGAAATACGAAGGAATTCAAATGCCGGGAGGCATGACATTTAGTGGAACAAGAATCTTGGACGAAGCAAACCAAGAGATAACTCAACTTGAGGAAGAGATGTCTACTAACTACGAATTACCTGTAGATTTCTTGGTAGGTTAACATGGCGGTCAATCAATATTTTAATCAGACAAACTTTGCATCTGAACAAAATCTTTTGGAGGATTTGGTCGTTGAGTCTATTCAGATTCACGGTCAGGACTTTTATTATATAGAAAGAACTGAAGTAAACTCTGATACTGTATTCAACGAAGCAACTCTAAGTGAATTCAATACTGCATATCTGGTAGAGATGCATATAGAAGATACGGATGGATTTGCTGGTGAAGGAGACTTCCTTTCTAAGTTCGGTCTTGAAGTACGAGATCAATTGAATGTTATTGTATCAAAGAAAAGATTCACAGAAGCCACAAGCAAAACAATCCCTCTATCTGGAGACTTAATATATTTTCCTTTGGTTGATAGGTGTTTCGAGATTCAATTTGTCGAAGATGAAGTGCCATTCTATCAACTTGGCAAAATGTATGTATTCAGATTGACAACAGAGCTCTTCGAATACTCACATGAGTCATTCGATACTGGTGTTGCAGAGATAGATGATATCGGAACTGAGAATACGACATTCAGTGTAGACTTAACTTTTGGAACTGGAACTGGAGAATTCTCTGTAGGTGAGACTATCTATCAGGGAGCAGATCTTGCAAACGCAACCGCTACAGGAGAAGTAATCTCTTGGAACTCTGGAACCAATGTTCTGAGAGTTGGATCACTTACCGGAACATTCTCACAGAACACAAATACTATCGGTGCAACCTCTGGGGCTGAGTATCTCTTAGGTGCGACACAACAAATAACTTATATAGAAACAACAGAGAATGTAGTAGATAATAGTGGTGGATCAGATTTCTCTGGAACTGCTGATTCTGTTATTGACTTCTCAGTTACCAACCCATTCAGTGAGAGTTACTAATGTTAGGCATAACCCCACAATACAGAGGAACTCTTCGAAACTATATTATAGGATTCGGTTCTCTCTTTGATGACATAGATATCCAGAGAAAAGATTCTTCTGGAAATGTTACGAGCATCATAAGAGTACCACTTTCATATGGGCCTGCACAAAAGTATATCTCTAGGATTAACTCAGAGAGTAGTGATGTCGCGGTGGTTCTTCCTAGAATGAGTTTTGAAATATCTGGGATCAGTTATGACTCAGGAAGAAAACTTAATAAGATGTCTGGATATACTGGTGCTCATACTACAGAAGGAAATAAAACATTTGTCTACAATCCAGTTCCTTGGGATATATCTTTGACTCTTTCTCTATTAGTAAAGAATGCAGAAGACGGCACACAGATATTAGAACAGATACTTCCCTTTTTTACTCCTTCCTTTATAGTGCCTATAAAAGAAGTAGAAGAATTAGATATCGTAAGAGATACTCCGGTCATATTGGATTCAGTAGATGTTCAAGACACATATGAAGGAGACTATTTAACAAGAAGAGTTTTAGAGTGGACTTTAGGTTTCACTCTCAAAGGATATCTATATGGTTCTCAGGACAACAAGAAGACAATCAAAAAGTCAACTGCGAAGATTGTCAATATAGATACAAACAGAGATTTTTCACATCAAGAGTATGAGGTAGATCCTACTACTGCTACAGAACTTGATGATTATGGATTTAGTGCAAGTATAACAGAGTTTAATAATGAAGACTAAAAGTGTGGACGAAAGGCTCAACGATTTTCTTGGAATCGAAAATGAGATAAAAGAAACATCTCAAGAGTTAGTTGTGAAAGCTAATAATGATATACAAGAATATCAGGAAGAGAAAGACGAGCAACGTCAAAGAGATATTGAGAATGATTATGATTTTCATCGTCACAATTTACATGACTTGGTAGAGAAAGGTCAGGACACACTGAATAATCTCATCGAACTTGCAAAACAAAGTGAACATCCAAGAGCATACGAAGTGGTGGGTCAGTTGATGAAAACTACTGGAGATCTCACAAAAGATCTTATCGAACTTCAAGTCACTATGAATAAGATACAGAACACAAAAGAAGGTGGGCCTAGTAAGGTAGTAAATAACAATGCAGTCTTTGTAGGTAATACAAATGACTTATTAGAAGTTATCAAAGGTAAGAACAGAGTTATAGATCATGAGTGATGTCTATTTAAATAATCCCAATCTGAAAAATGCAGGGGTTGAGATTCAATGGACGCAAGAACAAGCACAAGAGTATGTTAAGTGTCTAGAAGATCCAGTATACTTTATTAAGACATATATGAAGATTGTAAACCTAGACACTGGTCTGGTTCCATTTGAGTTATATCCATTTCAAGAAAATATGATTCAAACTTTCCACGAAGAAAGATTTACTATATGTAAGATTGGAAGACAGTCCGGAAAGTCTATTACCTGTATTGCTTTCTTTCTTCATTATATACTCTTTAATAAAGATGTATCTGTTGCCCTTCTTGCAAACAAGCTTGCGACTGCAAGAGAACTTCTTGGTAGACTACAAAGAGCATATGAGAATCTTCCTCTTTGGCTACAACAAGGAGTTATGGTCTGGAACAAGACTAATATAGAATTAGAAAACGGGGCGAAGATAATGGCGGCCGCAACATCTTCCTCTGCTATAAGAGGTGGTTCGTTTAATATTCTATTCCTAGACGAATTTGCGTTTGTACCAAATGAAATTGCAGAAGAGTTTTTCAATTCAGTCTATCCTACAATTTCATCTGGTGCCTCTACTAAAGTTATTATTGTATCTACTCCACAAGGTATGAATCATTTCTACAAACTTTGGAATGATTCAGTTCAAAATACTAATTCTTATAAATCTATAGAAGTTCATTGGTCTGAGGTTCCAGGCCGAGATGAAAAATGGAAAGAAGAAACAATTAAGAATACTTCTGAAGAACAATTTCGTCAGGAGTTTGAGACTGAGTTTTTAGGTAGTACTAATACTCTTATTAATACTGCGAAGTTAAAAAATCTTTCTTATAATTCTCCCATAAAGATGACTCGTAATGGAACTGTAAAAATATATGAGGAGCCCAAAGAAACAAGTACATACTTTATTACTGTAGATGTGAGTAGAGGAAGAGGTCAGGATTACTCTGCATTATCAGTATTTGATGCGTCAGAAGTGCCTTATAGACAGGTAGCAACATTCAGATCTAACGAAATGCCCCCTATGGTATATCCGACACTTATAAAAGGAATAGCAGTTCAGTATAATAATGCGTATATACTAGTAGAGATTAATGACGTAGGACAACAGGTTAGTGATATTTTATATCACGAGCTTGAGTATGAAAATATTATTTCGATTCACAATGATACTCGCAAAGGCCAGTCAATTAGTTCTGGTTTCGGTAAAGCCTTTACGATGGGAATTAGAACAACCAAGTCTACGAAAAAAATCGGTTGTTTTAATATGAAGAGTTTGGTCGAAGAAGACAAATTAATTATAAACGACTTTGATACAATAAACGAACTGACAACTTTTGTTTCGAAAGGACACAAATATGAGGCGGAAAATGGTAGGACAGATGATATGGTCGATACTGTTATTTTATTCTGCTGGATGGTCACTGATGCGTATTTCAAAGAACTGTCCGATTTAGACACCAGAAGAGAGATTTACGAAGAAAGAATTCGTATGTTAGAAGAGAATATGACACCGTTTGGGTATATCCAAGATGGTGCAGAATTTGAGAATTTTTCGGACGATGAAGGTCAAGTCTGGCAAGTCGTTGAAAATAGTCTTTAAGATTATTAAAAAACACTTTTTTTATAAATATTAATCAAAGAAGAATACACTTAAACTAATGAGTTTATAATCAATTTAAGGAGATGATAAAATGCCATTTCAAGTAAGTCCCGGCGTTAATGTATCAGAAGTAGACCTAACTACTACCACTCCTGCCGCTGCGGTATCCGTAGGTGCATTGGTGGGTCAGTTTGCGAAAGGCCCAGTAGGAGAAATAGTTACGGTTTCTAGTGAAACTGAATTGGCGCAAGTCTTTGGTAAGCCAACAGACCAAAATTTTGGATCTTTTTACACTGCCGCGAATTTCTTGGCATATGCTGGGAACTTGCAAGTTTCTAGAGTTGTCGGAAGCGGAACATTTAACGCAGTTGCCGGTGTACCAAGCACCACAACTCCTACCCTCGCAACAGAGACTGGAACTGCAGTTGCCGCAGTGAGTGGTGAAACTTTCACAGGAAACGGATCAGACACAACATTTACCCTGTCAAGGGATACCTTTGACGAAACCCTTACAGTTACTGTTGATGGATCTGCTACTACAGATTTCACAGTAGACGGAACTACACTGACATTTGACTCTGCTCCTACCGGAACTATTCTTATAGATATTCCAGCAAGAAGTAAGTTTGCAATTTCTCAAACCGTTGGATCAAATGATACGGTATCAGTTGCAGGATTTAGTATCGGTACAGATTTTACCGTCAGTGGTCAAGTAATTGATTTTACTTCTGCTCCGACAAGTGATATTACTATCACTGTCAACGGGCCCACGGTAACATCATTTGCGTATAGTCCAGAGTTAGTTGGATCTTCTGACGATGTTTCATTTGGTTCCGGTCAAGCAGGCGGGGCCGAGTTTGTTGCAAGAACCCCTGGCCCTCACGGTAATTTTCTAAAGGTTTATATGGTCGATGCAGGAACTTTCTCAAGTTTATCCTCGACTTTTCAAAATGAATTTTCTGGAGCTCCAAGTGCAGGCGAAGTTCACGTTCTTGTATGTTCTTCTGAGTCTGGAACTGATAAGGTTGTCGAGAAGTTTTCATTCCTGTCAAAGGCGTCTGATGGAAAACTTGAAGATGGAACAAATATTTTCTATGTAGATTTTATTAATGAGTTTTCAAACTTCATTTTTGTAGTAAATCACACTTCAGAAGGAACAAACTGGGGAACTCCAGAATTAGGTACAACATTTGCAACTCTCAGTTCTATGGTTTATGTAGAATTTTCCGGTGGAACAGAAGGTTCTGTCCCTACTGCCGGCGAAGCAATTTCTGGATACAGTGTTTTTGAAGATGCAGAAACTACAGACGTTGCACTAATTATGTCTGGAGAATGGGGTGACATTACGGACGGAAACACAGTCCAAACACATATCATCGATACAGTTGCAGCTGGTCGCAGAGATGCGGTCGCATTAATATCTGCACGATATATAGATTGTGTAGGATCTAATCCTGCTGCTGATGTTATTAGTTACTTTACCTCTACAATGACAAGCAATAGCAACTACGCATTCGTAGATTCAAACTACAAGTATCAATACGATAAGTACAATGATAAGTATCGATGGGTTCCATTAAACGGAGACATCGCTGGTCTTATGGCAAGAACTGACAGCGAAAGAGATCCTTGGTTCTCTCCTGCCGGTTTCAACCGTGGAGTTATCAAGAATGTTGTTAAGACTGCTTGGACACAAACAAAAGCGAACAGAGACGATCTTTATAGAAAAGCTCTAAACCCTGTTGTTACCTTCCCAGGCCAAGGTACAGTTCTGTTTGGCGACAAGACATTTACTACCAAACCAAGTGCCTTTGATAGAATCAATGTAAGAAGATTGTTTATTGTTCTAGAAAAGACTATTGCAACAGCATCTAAGTTTACTTTGTTCGAAATGAATGATGAATTCACACGTTCACAATTTGTATCTCTGGTCGAACCTTTCTTAAGAGAAGTAAAGGGTCGTAGAGGTATATTTGACTTTAAGGTTGTTTGTGACTCAACAAATAATACTGCTCAAGTTGTTGACAGCAACGAGTTTGTTGGTGACATATTCATCAAACCTGCTAGGTCTATCAACTTCATCCAGTTAAACTTTGTTGCTACAAGAACTGGAACAGATTTTGAAGAAATTGTTGGATCTGTATAATAATCGTTATAAATATAGTTAAAAATTTAGGAGAAAACAATGGCGTTTGATATCGCATCATTCAAATCAAATCTGAGACAAGGTGGAGCAAGACCCAACCTATTCGAAGTAGAAGTGGGTAATCCTATCGATGGTTCTGCAGATGACGTATTTCGTTTTCATTGTAGAGCTGCTCAGTTGCCGGCATCAACGATTCCTGCAATCGATGTTCCTTACTTTGGAAGACAAGTAAGAATAGCTGGAAACAGAACATTCGAACCTTGGACAGTCACGATTCTTAATGACGAAGATTTCTCAGTAAGAACTGCTCTGGAAAACTGGATGGGTGGAATTAATGATCACGCATCGAATCTACAGTTTAACAGTCAGACAACTTACAAGAATAGAGATTCTAAAGTTATTCATTACGGAAAAGATGGTTCAGTTATTGCGACATATAAGTTTGTTGGTATTTTCCCGACAGAACTTGGTGCAGTAGAACTTGCTTGGGATTCTAATGATCAAATTGAAGAATTTACTTGCACATTTGCATATGACTTCTGGTTGCATGAAGAGGCTGCGGGCGGTCTGAGGATCAGCGTAAGCATCTAATACTCCTAGATTTATACACTATTTTTTTCATTATAAATAGTTGTATAGATTTAAAGGTGATATTAAATGGCGATTAAACTTTTCGGATTCAATATATCTAGGGCTTCGGAGGATAACGGCCCGGTTCGTTCCTTCGTCCCTAGAGAAGATCAGACTGATGACGGGGCATTAACAATTCAGAGTGGGTTCTCAGGAACCTACTTAGAATTAGAAAACAATGCAAAGTCAGATGCAGAACTCATAAACAAATATCGTGAAATGGTGATGCATCCAGAGGTGGAGATCGCCGTTGACGATATCACATCCGAAGCGATAGTTCACGATACTATCGAATATCCTGTCAAAATTCATACAAAGAATATCAAGAGTGCCTCACTTCGAAAAACTATCGAAGAAGAATTCAATAATATTCTAAAACT
>PAPS01000032.1 GCA_002708985.1 Saprospirales bacterium
GTAAAAAAAGCGAGAGCAACAAGCATGGTAATTAGAGAAAATCCAATTGAAGTTGGATTTTTAAAAAAAACAATAAATGCAGCAATAACAAGCGCTACGGACAGAAGGGAGGTCTTTACAAACTCTACGATGGCTATTCGCTTGCCCTCTCTTTCGAAGTTTGCACGTCCTACGTAGTGATGGTCTCCTTCCCATTGATTGCTAATGATTTGGTGTACTTCATCCATAAATGCTACAGATGTGTCAAAACCCATTGAGTCTACAAACAAAATGATAGCTGCACTCATAGAGTCATTACCTAGGAGCCGTCCATAAAGTCTTGGATCTTTTTTAATCCGTTCTACATCGTTTGTAAAACTGGAGTCAAATCGTAATAGAGGAATTGCTACAGGACTCAATTTTGCAGGTTGCTTTATGGTCGGCATAAAGCCGACCACTTGCTTCAAAAAGAGTATATCTTGAAAGGATGTGATACTTTGTACATTCCGCACATTAGGAATATTGGCCAGCTGCGCGGTAATCGTATCGAGCAGGGTTAATTGTGTTTCTCTTAAAATTTCCCCTTTTTTGGATTCAAGGGCTACAAAGAGAAAATCGTCATCTGACCCAAAAGTTTCTCTGTAGGTTTCAAAAGCTTTTACCGAGGCATCATCTTTTGGAAAAAAGCGCTTAAAGTCAAAATTGAAACTTAGATTTTGCGGCAAAGAAAAATACACAGCAAAAACCAATAAAGCGCAGAAAACGCCAATAATGGAGACTCGATACTTGTGGATAAACATTAGGTTGGGACTCGTCGTTGTAGAATAGGATTACTCACTTTTACATAACAATCGATTTCTGATTTTGTTATCATAATTACCTCGAAAAAATGTCACGTTGATGGAACAATATCATGCCTTACTTCGCCAAATTTTAGAGCAGGGAGTGGTCAAAGGTGACCGCACAGGCACAGGGACTAAAAGTGTCTTCGGCCATCAATCGCGTTACGATCTTTCGGCAGGATTCCCGTTAATGACCACTAAAAAGGTTTACTTAAAGGGTATTATTCGTGAATTGTTATGGTTTATAGCCGGTGACACCAATATAGCCTACCTCGTGCGCAATGGAGTCAATATTTGGAATGAGTGGCCTTTTCAAAACTATCTAATTCAGCAAGGGCTGGCCAATTCACTGCCTAAGCACGGACAAGCATGGAAGAAAGAGCTAAAAGATTTTGTCGAAAGAATAAAAACAGATGATGGTTTTGCGGAAAAGTGGGGGGAGTTGGGTCCTGTCTATGGAAGGCAGTGGCGCAATTTTGAAGGCGTTGATCAACTGTCCAAGGCCTTAGACATGATCCAAAACGCTCCTAATTCTCGTCGAATCATCGTGTCTGCTTGGAATCCGCCAGAGATTGATGAGATGGCTAGGGCAGGACTTCCTCCCTGTCATACTTTATTTCAATTCTATGTATCAAACAATAAATTGTCTTGTATGCTATATCAACGAAGTGCTGATGTTTTTTTGGGTGTGCCGTTTAACATCGCGAGTTATGCTTTGTTAACTCACATGGTTGCTCAGGTGTGTGGCTTGGAAGTAGGTGACTTCGTTCATACCCTCGGTGATGCTCATTTGTACAGTAATCATATTGATCAAGCCAATGTGCAATTAGGTCGGGATATCCGCCCTTTACCAAGGCTTAAGTTGAATGCTTCGGTTAACGATTTGTTTGCGTTTACCTTTGACGACATTATGATTGAAGACTATAATCCTCATCCACCAATTCAGGCGCCTATTGCCGTCTAAACTTTTCTAAAATGATGCCCAACCCAAAGTATACGCTTGTCGCGGCACTCGGCCAAAACAATGAACTAGGCGATGGCAAGGATTTGCTATGGAGGCTGCCAGAAGATCTAAAATTTTTCAAAAAAACCACGCTAGGCGGCCTTGTCATTATGGGACGTAAAACCTATGAGAGTTTACCACCTAGTTTTCGTCCACTTCCCGAACGAGAAAATATAGTGCTTACCCGACAGAAATCGTGGCGAATGGAGGGGGTTGTAGCGCTTCACTCATGGGACGCTATTCATGACTATGTTCGCAGTCAAGAAAAGCCTGCCTTTATCATTGGCGGCGGGCAGCTATATAATCATGGCCTTTCCATTGCACAAACCATGTTGTTGACAAGGGTGAACGGCAGCTTTGATCAAGCAAGTGTTTTCTTTCCACCTTGGGAGAAAACTAACTGGTCGATGAAAGTAGTGTATGAGCAGGCAATAGATGGCAGACACGCTTATTCCTTTGTTATACAACAATGGCAGCGCTCACCTACCAATTTATTGGCCTAATAAGCCAGCATACTGCATGAACTTTTGCCAGATATTTGGACAAGAAAACATAAGGTAGATACCATCGATATCTTTAGCTGATTGCATTTTGTCAAATACATCCATGTGTTGGCTAACTTGTCCTTCAGCATCTGATTTACTTAAATTACCAGCCATCATTTCATTTATGATGCGATCTAAATCGTCTAGCGCATAGCATACATTGGCTGCATCCTTTTTCGAAAAGTTTAATAGCCCACTAGATTCTAAGCGTAATAAGCTCTGTTTGCTTTCTTTTGGACAAGATTGCAGGTATTGAATGAAATTGAGCATACCCTCGGTTTCATTCGAATCGAAGAGCTTATATAAGCTAGGGCATTCATCCAACAAGATTTGATCTATTTCATCACTTGTTAGAGCTCCTTGTTCACTATCAATGGATAGACTAGCAATTCGATTTACACATATGCAGTTTTCCTGAGCAACTGCTTGATTAGTAGATAAACCTAATGTGCTCAGAATAACGCATGCTATAATAACTCGGGTTGATTTCATAAAATTGAATTTAAACTTAGTAGGCCTTAGCAAAAAGCACTTTTTCTACAGCGGCTTCTCCAGTAAATAAACATCGTTGACCGCTTGGGTCAGTATTACTGTCTTCAAGACGAATACAGCGTGCTGTGGCTTTAGTGTCTTTTCGAATCATTTCTTCTGTACTGTCTTGGCCATTCCACCAAGCCTCCACAAAGCCCCCATCGGCAATCTTGGATTTGAATTCCTCATAGGTATCTGCTGTTCTAATCCATGTTTCAAGTTCTTTCTTTCGGCGGGCATATAATGCATCTTGCATGGCATGAAGCATAGCCTCAAGGTTTTCAGAAAGCCCCTCAAGCGAATAACTCTCCTTTTCCCCAACGTCTCGACGCATGACTTCAACTTGTTTGTTTTCCAAATCCCGAGGACCGATAACCACACGTATTGGATAACCTTGGAGTTCATATTGAGCAAATTTAAAACCAGGCCTTTTGGTTTCATCTACATCGACTTTTACTCGAATACCAAGTGCCTTTAAATCATTTGCAATGCTGTCGGCTGTTTCAACAAGTGTCTTTTGGACTTCTTTATCCTTTGTCATAAAGGGAACAATCACCACTTGGTAAGGAGCCACTTTAGGAGGAAGAACAAGGCCTTTATCATCGGAATGACTCATAATCAATGCGCCCATTAATCGCGTAGATACCCCCCAAGAAGTTGCCCATACAAAGTCGGATTCACCTTCTTTATTGAGAAATTTGACATCAAATGCTTTGGCGAAATTTTGTCCCAAAAAGTGAGAAGTTCCGGCCTGAAGTGCCCGGCCGTCTTGCATTAAGGCTTCAATACAATAGGTTTCTTCTGCCCCTGCGAATCGCTCATTTTTAGTTTTGACTCCTTGTATAACAGGAATGGCTAACACTTCTTTTACAAAATCAGCATACACGCCTAACATCGTTTCTGATTCTTGGATAGCCTCTTCTTGAGTGGAATGTGCTGTGTGACCTTCTTGCCACAAAAATTCAGCAGTGCGCAAAAAGAGCCTCGTCCGCATTTCCCAGCGCACGACGTTCGCCCATTGATTGATAAGTATAGGTAGGTCCCTGTAGGATTGAATCCAATTTCGGTAAGAATTCCAAATGATGGTTTCGGAAGTAGGTCTTACGACGAGCTCTTCTTCGAGTTTTGCCTCAGGATCTACGACAAGCCCCCCATCGGAGTCATTTTTTAAGCGATAATGCGTAACTACTGCACACTCTTTTGCAAAGCCTTCTACATGATCTGCTTCCCTGGAGAGATAGCTCTTAGGAATGAAAAGAGGAAAATATGCGTTTACGTGACCAGTATCCTTAAATCGCTGATCTAAGTCGGCTTTCATGGCTTCCCAAATAGTAAATCCATAGGGCTTTATGACCATACATCCCCGCACATCTGAATGCTCGGCCATATCAGCTTTGATCACTATGTCATTATACCATTGGGCATAGTTTGCTTCCCGTGTTGAAATCCCTTTACTCATTTTTGGTACGCTCTTTGTAACATGTCTCTGCGATAAATGTATTGATTATTCAACGCTTGCGCTATGCGAAATGTAGTATTTCTTTTTCTGATGGTTCTTGGAACGACTTCTTGGGCCCAGTTCGATGATGTGTATTCCTCTTCTCCTTGGGATTATGAGGAGGAATCAGTAAGTTATACTTCTTCTGACGACAGTTATAATGCCTCAATAAATGATGCCACGATTTACTCAGATATCGATTTCTACAATGACGAGTATTGGATGTATGATGACTACGATTTTAGTTATTCACGTAACATAAATCGTTTTTATCGGCCTATTTATGGCACTACCTTCTATGACTTTCGTTACACTAACGGGTTTTACTATACATATAATCCTTGGGATTGGGGTGTAAATATATATGTGAATGCTTCGCCTTGGAGACCTCGTCGGTGGGGATGGAATGCAGATTGGAATAACGTATGGTGGGGTGGAGGTTTTGGTCCTACATATGGTGTAACTACTTATTACGGTTGGGTTAGCCCTTGGCCATCTATGTATAATCCATGGCATACCTCATGGGGTTACGATGGATTGGGTTGGAGCAATACATGGTTTGGGGGATATACAAACTGGTACGGTCACCAATATTGGGCCTACAATAATCCTTTCTGTTCAGGATTTGGATTCAACTATAGTGATTGGTATGCTGATGTTGGAAATGTACATTACGGCCCTCGTCTCGGAGGTATATCCTATGGTAATCGAGATAAAAACAAGTCTTTTGTAATGCAAGAGGACGGGTTTGATAACCCTCGTATGCGTGCACAAGGTCTTTCACTTCCTTCCACAACATCCGGAACTAGGGCTAGCCAGGCAGGTGATAATAAAATGGGTTCGTCTTCTCCTAATTATGGGGTCACGCGTCATGACAATCAATCACTGAATACGTTTCAATCTGCAGGACAAGCTTCCACGTACAACCGATCATCTGAAAGTAATTCAACATCAAAAAATGGAGCAAATGCATCAAGTCAAGGGGTTGATCAACAGGCTACGTTTCGAGGAGATATTCAGTCTCGCGATAACACTCAATGGCATCAAAACACGGGGAATGTAAACTCAGGGTATTCTGATAACGATAGAAATACAAATCATTCACAAGACGACCAATCTGCTAGAGGAAACAAAGCTGGTAACAATTCTAACGTTCAAAGGAACCGAGACCAACAGTCTTCCCAAGGGAATGGAAGCTTCTCCAACTCACGTCGTTCGAATTCTGGCAGTTCTTCTTCAGGAAGTAAAGGTTCTAGTAATGGCAATGTTAATCGATTCAATGGAGGGAATATAGGCAATATTGGTAATGGTGGACGGTCAAACAGTGGGGGCGGAAGTAATCCGTCTAATGGAGGAGGAAGCAGTAATCCACGCAGCCGCGGAGGTGGACGATAATAGGTAGCTAAACAAATATTATTATGAGAAAAATTGGAATTTTAACTTTTGTGTTTTTTTTATCTGTCCTTAATGTGTGGAGCCAACTGTACACTCGACAGATGCTACAAATAGCTGATCTTGACCACCATTTTAGAGGAGCAAGATATAGTGCTGTAAGCGGAGCTTTTTCAGCCATTGGGCCAGATTTGTCTAGTATTACGGATAATCCTGCTGGCATTGCACTTATCAAATCCTCGCAATTTAGTTTTACCGCAGGTGGGATGGTTCAGCAGACCAACTCTACTTACATGAATTCATCTGCAGTTACTGACCGGTTAGGCTTCCCTACCTTTAATTCCATAGGCTTTGGGGTCACAACTGAAGGTAGTAATCGGTGGTCTGTTGGACTAACACTTAATCGACTAGCTGACTATAATCAATCGTTGACCTTTTCTGGATTCAATCCAGTGAATAGCATGGCGGCTTCGCATGCGGTAACCGCAACGGAAATCACCAATTCGCTTGGCCTCCCACCGGATGGTATAAACGACAGTAATTCACCCTTTGAGGTTACTAATGCCTACTTAGGTTGGCTTGTAAACTGGGATTCTACAAGTTACAGCTATCAGGCACCAGCTTCCGACTCAGTATATCAAGATGGGCGCTATGAAAGTCGTGGAGGATTTTATGAGGCGGCCATGAGCCTAGGAAGAAGTTATCTGTCCGATCGAGTCCATGTCGGGTTTTCTGTTGGTATTCCGTTTATGAACCACAAGAATCGCCTCATCTTTAGCGAAGAAGACGGGTCCTCAGCCAACCGTGGATTTTATCGAAGTGAGCAGCGAACAAGGGTTCAAAATGAAGGCTTTGGAATTAATGCGAAGTTTGGCATTGTCTTAAAGCCTGTTGATGGCATTCGCTTGGCGGCGGCAGTTCACTCGCCTACATGGATGTTTATCACAGAAAACTATAATGCGAAGATTACGTCCTATGTTGATACGCCTGTTACTTCTGCTAGTGGGTTTTGTCTTCCTTGTCAGGAGGCCTCTCCTCGAGGCGTATATGAGTATTCCATGCGTATGCCATGGAGAGCCAATGTTGGCCTAGGCTTTGTAATTGACCGTGTAGGGTTCTTATCCATGCAATATGAGTGGACAGGACTTAATGAGTCACGGTATTTCTTTGGAAGTGGTTTCGGTCAATTGGCTCGAGAGATCAACAAGGATATTGCTGAAACATATCGCAACACTCATAATGTACGTTTGGGTGTTGAACTTGCCCCAGGTCCTTTGAGGTTCCGCGCAGGTGCACATGCTACTTCATCTCCTTTAGCTAGTGAAGAAATCAATGGCTTGTTTTGGAAGCATGGTATTTCGGGTGGGTTTGGTGTTGTTGGAAAGAATATGGCGTTAGATTTTTCCTATGTTCAAAACCGACAAAATCAACGAGACATGCCTTATGAAAATTTCGGGGATGCGTCGCCTCAAGTTATATCAGAGCTTACACGCCATTATGTCGGAGTAACGCTTAGCATGCGCTTACAATAACGAATTAAATGATGTTGACTTCGCGCTCTAATTGGATGCCGTATTGGTCATAAATGTCTTCTATGATGTCGCTTGATAGGGAAAGGATTTCTTGTCCATTACCCTCGCCATGATTTACAAGCACTAATGCTTGATTTTTATAAACACCTACCTTTCCGTATGTCTTGCCCTTCCAACCTGCACGATCAATCAACCAGCCCGCAGGAACCTTTATGCTGTCCGTCTGAGCAGCTCCATATCCAGGCAAATCTGGATAGCGCTCCTTTAAATGATTAAACTTTTCCTTTGGGATTACTGGATTTTTAAAGAAGCTTCCTGCGTTACCAATTTTGTTTGGATCAGGAAGTTTGGCTTGACGAATTTCAACAACGGCTTGGGCTATATCTTGAATGGTAGGTTGACTAATATTTTTGAAATCTAAATGTTCCAAAATACCACCATAGGAAGCATTGATTATATGATTATTCTTTGTCAACTTAAAGGTTACTTCGTGGATAAGGGTGCGCCCCTTTAGCTCATTTTTGAAAATGCTATCACGATAACGAAACATGCAGTCTTCATTATTCAATACGAGGCTCTTGTTATCGAGTAGGTCATGTGCTTTTAATGACACCATTACATCTTTACACTCAACACCGTAGGCTCCAATGTTTTGAATCGGGGCAGCACCGACATTTCCTGGAATTAGTGCCAGGTTTTCTACACCTCCCCATCCTTGCGCGAGGCAATGCATTACAAAGCTATGCCAATTTACACCTCCCCCAACTCGAACCCATGCGTAGCGGTCAGTTTCCTTTTCAAGCTTAACACCCTGTAGTTGATTATGGATGATTACGCCATTGTAATGCTGAGTAAAGACCACATTACTCCCTCCACCAAGAACCATAAATTGGTTTGAAATGGAAACGACATCCTCTAGATCTTTTATATACCAAGGATCTCTAAGGGCAAAATAATATCGTGAAGAGACATCAAAGCCAAAGGTGTTTTTATCCTTTAAACTCTTATTGCCTTCTACCCAGTGCAAACTAAACGGGATTTATACTTTAGTTGGCTTCCGTAAGTTTTCCGTAGTCCGGAGTTAAAATGCGGCCGCAATGCTCGCAGGTTGTTACTCGTTTTTCAGCGTCAATATCAATCTGAATCTGTGGCGGGATTTTAGCAAAGCAACCACCACAACTTTCGCGTTCAACCGAAACGACAGCTAGACCATTTTTGTAGGAAGAACGAATACGATCGTAAGCCTTCATTATTCGTTCTTCGACATTAACTTTCGCCGCATCTCTCTGCTTAGCTAAAGCTTTTTCTTCCTTTTTAGTTTCTTTTGTGATAGTTTCTAACTCCTTTATTTTTTTATCCAGATCCTCCTTCTTAGCAGCTAATAATTCCTCGATTTCTCCGAAACTTTCTTTTCGACTTTCTAATAACTCAGAGGATTCGCGAATTTTCTTTTCCGCGAGTTGAATCTCTAATTTTTGGATACTAACCTCCTTTGTTAGGGCTTCATATTCCCTATTGTTTTTGACATTATCCATTTGCTTCTCATACTTATTGATAAGGTCATTGGACACATCGATGCTTGCTTTTCTTGCGTTGAGCTCTGTTTCCAACTCAGAGAATTCTTCATTGGTCCGGGTAATTCGATTCTCGATTCCCGCGATTTCATCTTCTAAATCTTCAACTTCCAAGGGAAGTTCTCCTTTGAGTCGTTGAATTCGATCGTACTCTTTATCGACTGCTTGCATCTCATAAAGTGAACGAAGCTTTTCTGATGTACTCTGCTGTTTAGTCTTTTTTGCCTTTGCCATCTTTTATAGATATAGAATAATGTACTGGATTTGTATTAATCGTTGTTGAAAGGACGGCAAAATTAGCAAAATTCCGCGTTAAATACTCTTTTATTTCTTGGATTGCCCAATGCTCGCTTTCATAATGCCCGATATCACATAAAAGTAAGCTGTCGTCAGCCTCAAAAAAGTCATGATATTTTAAGTCAGCAGTCACGAAAGCATCAGCTCCTTTTTGCCTCGCATTTTTTAAAAGATCAAATCCTGCTCCGCCACAGATTGCCACGCTTTTAATTTTATTTTCTATCGAAGCACTATGCCTAATGAGTTGTAACCCTAGACGTTCTTGAAGGTATTGAATGAAATCATCGGAGGAAAGGGATTCGGATAACTCGCCTATCATTCCACTACCATGGTTTTGGTTCTTGTTGTGGAGAGTTATAATATCATAGGCTACTTCTTCGTAGGGATGATGTTCTTTCAGGGTTTTGAGGGCTGAAGAAAGCAATGTATCGGTCAGCAGGACTTCAAGTTTTTCTTCCTTTACCTCAGTAAATTCACCGGCTTTACCGATGCTTGGGTTAGAAGATGACCTTCCTTGAAAACTTCCGACGCCAGATGTGAAGAAGCTTGCTTTTTCATATTCTCCAATGTTACCAGCTCCGATGGCAAACAAAGCATTCCTCACTGCTAAAAGGTCTTTAGTTGGAACAAAGGTGATCAGTTTGAAGAGATTGGATGCCTCTTCTAATATAGATCGGTTGGTGAGGTTAAGCCGATCGGCGAGGGCTTTGTTAACGCCGTCATTTACTCGATCAAGATTTGTGTGAATCGCATAGATCGAAATATCGTGTTTTATAGCAAGAATAATAGCACGTTGACTGTCAGTCGTTGGGCTTATTGATCGTATTCCTTTGAAAATTACAGGGTGGTGGGCAATGATCAGATTAGCTTGTTTTTCTATTGCTTCTTGTACAACAGCTTCGGTAACATCGAGAGAGACAAGGGCCTTATCTACCAATCGATAAGGGTCCCCAATAAGTAAACCGCAGTTGTCGTAGCTCAGCGCTAATGACGGTGGCGCCCATTGTTCTAAGGCATTGGTAACGGATTGAATTTTTAGCATTGTACAGAATACATTAGACGGTGGAGAAATTCGTTAATAAATGTAAAAAAGCCTTCTTATATGTGGTATTTTCGAATAGATAAATCTACGGTATGTCAAATTCACTTTCAACAGATAGCCTTATTGATTTAGGGTATTTGAATCTAAATCCAACACACAATCTATGTAATGCAAGTCCTGAAGAATTGGCAGAAATTTCTGTGCAATCCTATGGCTGTGAAGTTGCAGATAATGGAGCACTTGTTGTTATGACGGGTCGTTTTACAGGACGCTCCCCTAAAGACCGATTCATTGTTGATGATGATATTACGCGAGAAACAGTAGATTGGAATGCCATTAATCAACCGATTAAGCCTAAGTACTTTGCAGGGCTGAAACAAAAAATGATTGCCTATCTCAATGCAAAAAATATCTTCACTCGTGATGCTTTTGCTGGCGCAGACAAAGACTATCGTCTTGCTGTTCGTGTGATTACGGAGTATCCGTGGTCCAATATGTTCGCTTATAACATGTTTTTAAGGCCAACGCATGCTGAGATATCAGCATTTACCCCTGAGTGGCATGTTATCTGTGCACCTGGTTTTGAAGCTGATCCCGCGGTCGACGGCACAAAGGATAGCAATTTCTCAATAATCAATTTTACTGAGAAAACGATTCTTGTCGGTGGATCGGCGTACACAGGTGAGATTAAAAAAGGAATTTTTTCCGTGTTGAATTATATGCTGCCTGAATATGACAAAGTTCTTGCAATGCACTGTTCGGCCAATATTGGTGATGATGGCAACACGGCGTTATTCTTTGGGTTAAGTGGTACTGGAAAGACAACGTTATCTGCAGACCCCAATCGTGCATTAATAGGTGATGATGAACATGGTTGGACAGCATCAGGTGTATTTAATTTCGAAGGAGGATGTTATGCCAAAGTCATTGACTTAAGTAAGGAAAAGGAGCCTGATATTTTTAATGCTATAAAGCCTGGCGCTATTCTTGAGAACATTGTATTTAAGGATGATAACAAGGCGGTAGATTATGCGAATGGTTCGATTACTCAGAATACAAGAGTTTCTTATCCTATTCATCACATTAACAACATTGCGGAGCCATCAATGGGTGGAATCCCTCAAAACATCTTCTTTCTTACTTATGATGCTTTTGGGGTTTTACCTCCCATAAGCCGATTGACTGTACCTCAGGCAATGTATCATTTCATTTCAGGATTTACATCAAAAGTTGCGGGTACCGAAGCAGGTGTAACAGAACCTCAAACTGCCTTTAGTGCGTGCTACGGTGCTCCTTTCTTGCCGCTACATCCCTTTAAATATTCTAAGATGTTGGGTGAAAAGATAGAGGCATCAGATGCGAGAGTTTGGCTTGTAAATACCGGATTAAGTGGTGGAGTCTATGGAGTGGGTAAACGAATGTCTTTGCCTTATACTCGAAGTTTAATCAGTCAGGCCTTAGATGGATCAATGGATTCTGGAGATTTTATTACGGATGAATTTTTCGACATGGAAATACCAGTGACGGCAGGTGAAGTTCCTGCTAACATCTTAAATCCCGTTAATACATGGACATCTAAAGAAGAATATGCAGAGACAGCTAATCGATTGATTAAAGCGTTTGAAAGAAACTTTGAGCAGTTTCAATCGGCTTGTTCTGATGAAATTTGTGCGGCGGCACCTAGGGTGAAGTAAACTGAATCCATTAAAATGCTCGAAGGAGTAAATGCTTTATTTTATGCAAGTGATTTAAGCTCTAACGAGTGTATTATTAAGGGTCAGGAGGTAAGGCATATAACCAAGGTTCTGCGTAAACAAGAGGGGGACAAGATTTATCTAACTGATGGAAAGGGCAGTATTGCTCAAGCAACGATTAGGCAGGTTGTCAAGCAACAGCTAGTCCTTGAAATTAAGGAAGTCACAAAGGTGCCTCGACTAGAACCGAAAGTGACCTTAGCTTTTTCAGTTTTAAAGCAAGCTTCCCGAATGGAATGGATGGTAGAAAAAGCAACTGAGTTTGGTGTGAGAGCATTTCAACCTTTGCTTAGCGCTCATTGTATACGAAGTTCTTTAAATGTAAAGAGGCTTGAATCTCTGGCACTCAGCGCCATGAAACAGTCTCTTCAGTGCTACTGCCCCGAGATTTACCCCATTCAATTGTTTGAATCCTTTGTAAAAAGTGATTCAGATTCTATTCGACTTATGGCCTACACTCCCGAGCGAAAAAAGTCTTTTCAAAACACATGGCCTGCGATATCCAACACAAAAGAGATTACTGCTCTTGTCGGTCCGGAGGGTGGATTTACAAGGGAAGAAGCAAATTTCGCATCAGATTGCGGATTTACAAGGGTTTCTTTGGGGCCAAACCGTCTTCGAGCGGAGTCAGCGTCGCTTGCTATTGTGCAACAAATCAATGTATTTTCAAAGTAGCCATGAAAAGAGCATCAAAGACTTTATGGATGATATTTTTATGTATTGTGGGCTTGTTGCCCTTCTGCACACAGTCCTTGTATGCCCAATCCTCCTTTTCAATTGCTTTGCTAACCTATAACGGGGGAGGTGATTGGTATGCTAATCCCAGCGCCTTGCCCAATCTAGTTGCCTTTTGCAATCAACAACTAAACACAAATATTGACCAGACGGTTGCTGAAGTCAATCCGGGCGATCAGGCAATTTTCAATTTTCCATTTGTTCATATGACAGGTCATGGAAATGTGACTTTTTCTGCTCAAGAGAGAGAAAACTTGCGGACCTATCTCAACCACGGAGGCTTCTTACATATTGATGATAATTATGGAATGGATCCTTTTGTGCGGCGAGAGATTCAACAGCTCTACCCTGATAAGGTTCTTAAACCTGTTCCAGTAAATCATCCCATTTATAACACATTCTATTCTTTTCCAGAAGGCCTACCCAAAATACATGAGCATGATGGTAAGCCTGCAGAGGCCCTTGGAATATTTATTGAGGGTGAATTGGTTCTATTGTATACCTATGAATCTGATCTTGGTGATGGCTGGGAAGATGCTGATGTTCACGGAGATGGTGAAGAACTCCGTCAAAAGGCCCTGAAAATGGGTGCTAATATTATGGGGTATGCCCTGACGGGTGGTTATTGAGCTATCCCGACTTCTTGCTGCCATCCAACGATTTTAGCAGTCCGTCTTTTCATAACGGCAATCGCCTCTTCTCGACTTGCAAAGGCCCCATCAATGTTTACTAAATGGTCCGCAAGTTTATCATAATTCTTGCACATTAGGTTAAACCAAACACCTCCAAACTCAATACCTTCAAAGACCATGGCTTGATGTTTTGCATAGGTGGCTCTATTGTTTAACAAGTGGTTAGGGTGTTCCGTCCAGTGAAGGTTTGGCTTAACGTGGTGGCTAATATGGTATCCATCATTCCAACAATTGTGATTGTATTGGTGATTTATGCAGGTTACGCTGTTTTTATACTCATTTCCTGGGTCTTCTGGATCAACAAAAGCATGTTGTGCCCAGTTTCCGAGCATCATGGTAATTCGTGTCGTAACAAAAGGTAGAATAAAGGCAAAAAGAGTTGCATAGAAATTAACAAAGCAAAGTCCTACTACAGAACCAATGTAAAGTAGCTCTCCCAATATGGCTTGATTTCTTATTTTTTTACGACTCTTGCCAATCTTATTGAAATAGATTACTAGGCGAACCACGCCGAACAGAAGAAAGCTAAACAAGTACCTGGCGAAATCTCTTCCGCTATCCCGCTTGAAGGGCATGGTTGTACTATCATCATCAGGTAGATTACCCTCAAGGTGGTGCATTGCAATGTGATGTGCGAAATAGGTTTCAGGGCTTTGCCCCATAAAGGGTCCTAGAATCCATGGTAAAAATTTATTCCAAACTTTATAATCTGTTTTGAACCAAGGTCTATGACTTGTGCAATGGAGCATAAGGCCAAAGGGGCTCTTATTTTTCATCGTGATTAATAAAGTGTATATCAAAGCAGTTGGCCAAAACAGCCACTGCAAATCAGAGAAAGCGTACATAATAACTACGCAGGGAAATACAATGGCGAGGAGCTTTATTGTGAGGTAGATAAATGGGAGGTCTCTAGGATCTCGCATTCTTTTTAACCAGAAAGAGTCAAAACGGTTTGGATTGGTTTTGACCTCATAGGTCTTATCGGTTAGATGGGCTGGAAATGTTCTTAGCTTCGCCATATCGCAAAAATCGTTAATACTATGGCTAAAACCAAAAAGCGCGAAAAGTCTTGACAATCAAAGCGTACCTTTAGTCAATAACAATATAGCATTTGTACTATGGAATATAGAAGATTAGGAAAATCAGGACTTCAAGTAAGTGCTTTGTCTTTGGGGAGTTGGCTCAATTTTGGAAAATTTATAGATGCTAAAATGGCCAAAGAATTAATGGTCTATGCTTACGATCGTGGTATAAACTTTTTTGATAATGCCGAGGTCTATGCAAGGGGCAAATCAGAGGAGGTTATGGGTCAGATCTTTAAAGAGGTATCCTGGGATCGCTCAACCTATGTTGTGTCAAGTAAGGTGTTTTGGGGTGGGAAGGATCCCGAATCAATGGCATGGCCCAATCATAAGGGGCTAATGCGCAAGCATGTGGTGGAAGCTTGTGATGCCGCATTACGCCGTTTACAAGTCGATTATCTCGATCTTTTCTTTTGCCACAGACCAGATATTCATACACCTATCGACGAAACCGTTTGGACCATGCATAATCTAATACAACAAGGAAAGATTTTGTATTGGGGAACTTCTGAGTGGACTAGCCAGCAGATTACAGAAGCCCACTATGTGGCAGAAAAGTATAATCTGATTGGCCCAACGATGGAACAACCGGAATACAACATGTTTAATCGAAAGAAAGTTGAATTGGATTATCTGCCGATATACCGACGATTTGGCCTGGGTACTACGATTTGGTCTCCTTTAGCTTCTGGACTACTTACAGGGAAATACATAGATCAAGTGCCTAAGGGAAGTCGTCTTGACCAGGAAGGGTTTGACTGGCTTCGCGAACGAACGCTTGGCGATGAAGACAAGATGTCGAAAGTGGTGAAATTGTATGCCTTAGCTCAAGAAAGGGAGCTGTCTCTTACACAACTTTCTATAGCATGGTGTCTTAAGAATCCTAATGTTTCCACGGTCATTTTAGGGGCAAGTAATCTTAATCAGTTGCAAGAGAATATCCGATCTTTAGAAATAATTCCACGGTTGACAGACGAACTTATGGAAACTATAGATGATGTGCTAGATAATAAGCCCCACGAGCCCTCTTATTAAAGAGAATTGTAAGTGTTCCTTAAAGCGTTACGGCAATATTGATGTGGTTGTTAAGGCATTCCACAAAACCATCCTGAATATCAAAGCTTGTGTCTTTGCCATCGTGTTTAACACGAATTGAGCCCTTCTCCAAAGAGGCCATAATGGCTGCGTGGTTGTTGAGAATCTCAAATGACCCGCCTGATCCAGGGAGCTTTACGCCTTCAGCACTTCCCTCAAAAAGCACGGATTCCGGTGTCATGATACGAACCGTCATGGTTTAGGGATTTGCAGTTTCTGCTAACATCTGTTCGCCAGCCTCAATAGCCTCTTCGATAGTTCCTTTCAAGTTGAATGCTGCTTCAGGAATATGGTCAAGCTCGCCATCCATAATCATATTGAACCCTTTGATGGTGTCCTTAATGTCTACGAGTACCCCTTGCATTCCCGTGAACTGCTCGGCCACATGAAAAGGCTGAGAAAGGAATCGTTGCACTTTACGCGCTCTGAAAACTGAAAGTTTATCTGCTTCGCTTAATTCATCCATACCAAGAATGGCGATGATATCCTGAAGCTCCTTGTAACGCTGAAGGATGGCTTTTACTCGTTGGGCACAATCATAGTGCTCATCACCTACAATTGATCGTTCCAAAATTCTTGATGTAGAATCCAATGGATCAACAGCAGGATAGATACCCAAAGAAGCGAGTTTACGACTTAATACAGTGGTTGCATCAAGGTGAGCAAATGTTGTTGCAGGTGCAGGATCTGTTAAGTCATCGGCAGGCACGTATACCGCTTGCACCGATGTAATAGAACCCCGTTTTGTAGAGGTAATTCGCTCTTGCATAAGCCCCATCTCTGTTGCAAGCGTCGGCTGATATCCAACCGCTGAAGGCATACGTCCGAGAAGGGCCGACACCTCAGATCCCGCTTGAGTAAAACGGAAAATATTATCGACAAAGAATAAGATATCGCGTCCCCCTGCATCTCCTTCATCTCCATCGCGGAAGTGCTCAGCGACTGAGAGTCCTGAGAGGGCAACACGAGCACGCGCTCCCGGAGGCTCATTCATCTGACCAAATACGAGGGTAGCCTGAGATTTGACCAATTCGTCCATATCTACTTTGCTAACGTCCCAACCTCCTTCATGTAGCGATTTTTCAAATTCTTTTCCGTATCGTATAACGCCAGATTCAATCATTTCTCGTAAGAGGTCATTCCCTTCACGAGTTCGTTCACCAACTCCTGCAAAAACAGATAGTCCTGAGTGGGCTTTAGCAATGTTATTGATCAATTCCATGATTAAAACGGTTTTGCCTACACCAGCTCCTCCGAACAGCCCAATCTTACCTCCCTTTGAATAAGGCTCAATGAGGTCAATGACCTTAATTCCTGTGTAGAGTACTTCAGACTCCGTAGAGAGATCCTCATATTTAGGTGGCTTTCGGTGAATAGGCATTCCGTCTTTTTTATCAAGGGGTTCCCCAATACCATCAATTACATCACCTACTACATTAAAAAGGCGACCTCGAATGGCTTCTCCTTTTGGCATTTTTATTGGTGCTCCAGTATCGGTAACATCCATACCCCTTGTCAACCCTTCAGTAGCATCCATCGCAATACAACGAACACTATCTTCTCCAAGATGCTGCTGACACTCAAGAATAACTTTCTCGTCCCCACTTTTGGTAACTTCTAGTGCATTAAGAATTTTTGGTAGGGCATTGTCTGATCCTTCGAATCGAACGTCGACTACTGGGCCTATAATAGAGATAATTTTGCCGTGATTTGCCATAATTTCTGTCGATGTTATTTTTAATGTTACTCAAAGGTAACTTACCCTGTGTTCTATTCAAAGTAGAAATGCACAAAATTGATGTAGTCAATAATGAACTTGCTTGATATTACTCATGCGGATAAAAATATAGGTTCAGTGGTCGCTGAAGTTTTGCTACCCTTGCCGCTGGATACTGCCTTATCCTATGCTGTTCCTATCTCATTAGAAGATAAGATAGACGTGGGGTCCATTGTCTTGGTTCCTTTGGGAAGGCGCAAGGAGTATGCAGGACTTGTGCTCAGTCTAAGCGGTGTGGAAAAAAACCCTGAGCACGCGGTTAAACCCATTAAACAAATCATTTATCAAGGCCAGTGGAGTACTTCCGGTCAGCTTGAACTTTGGCGCTGGATGACGGCATATTATATGGTCAATCTTGGGGATGTAATGCAAGCGGCGTTGCCAACCCTACTTAAGATTTCTAGCGAAACCCTGTATGTTGCTTTAACAGACGATTTGAAAGCGATAGAAGATGATGTGAACTTAGATGATGCTGATACGGAAATCTTACATACGCTTACTATTCATGGCCCTCTTGCGCAATCTATGATTGTCCGTCACACGGGATTAGCCAATCCGCTAACCTCCCTTAAGCGATTAATGAAACTTAGACTTGTGGCAACTAAAGAGTCTTTAGGACAAACCTATTCCCCCAAAAGAGCCATTCGATACTGTTTAACAAAGGAATTGTCGGAGTCTCCTGAGGCTTTTGACAACGCGTTGGCTCAGTTGCATCGTGCGCCAAAACAAAAAGAGGCCTTCCTTAAACTAAGCGTAGGACAAGATGACGAATCCCTTTTAAGCACAGATCAAGAGGCACTTTTAAAGACATCTGACAAGGCGGCATTAAATGCTTTAGCCAAAAGAGGGTGGGTAGAAAAGTATTGGGTCGACCTTAATCGTTTGGAAGAGTCTTACATTGCTCGTCAGCCTAAAGCTATTGAATTGTCTTCAGAGCAAGCATCAGCCTTGAAATCCATTCAATTGATATGGCAGACAAATTCTACTAAAGCCATTTTATTGCAAGGTGTTACTGGCAGCGGAAAGACTATGCTGTATGTAGAGCTTATAAAAGACTGTTTACGGCAAGGTCGCCAGGCACTTTTTATGTTGCCAGAAATTGCGTTGACTAGTCAGATGATACAAAGAATACGGCAATATTTTGACTGTCCTATTGGGGTGTATCACTCAAGATTTTCTCCAGCCTATCGTGTAGAACTTTATCAGAAGGTTTTATGTGGTGAAATCTCAATTATTCTTGGCGCTCGTTCTAGTGTTTTTCTGCCGTATAAAAATTTAGGACTTGTGATTGTTGATGAAGAACACGAGGCATCTTACAAACAACAAGATCCAACACCAAGATATCATGGCCGGGATGTTGCTCTCGTGCTTGCCAAACAGCAAAAGGCTTCGATTATTTTAGGTTCAGCAACTCCGAGTCTTGAAAGCCTTAATAATGTTATGTCGGGCAAATGGGATAAGGTAGAAATCAAGAATCGTTTTAACCAATTAGCTATTCCCACACCTCGGCTTATCGACCTTATCGACGCAAAAAAACGACATCGACTAAAAGGACGATTTAGTCAAGCATTGATTGAGGCAATTCAAGGCTGTTTAGATCGCAAGGAACAGGTAATTCTCTATCAAAACCGTCGAGGATATGCAACGCTTGCACGCTGTAACACCTGCGAATCGACTGCCAAATGCCATCAATGTGACGTGAGCCTAACGTATCATAAGTATTCTGGGAATCTTCGATGTCACTATTGTGGAAGCACAGCCCGTTTAACCTCGCGATGCGCTTCATGTTCTTCTCAACAATGGGAACTATATGGCTCAGGCACCCAACGGATTGAGGAAGAAATTGAATCCCTCTTCCCGCAGGCGAGAATTCTTCGGATGGACAGAGATACTGCTGCTTCGCGTAAGCGCTATGAGAACATGTTAAATGGAATTGAGGAATATAAGTATGATATCTTGATCGGCACACAGCTAATAGGTAAAGGGCTAGACTTTCAACGAGTTACATTAGTTGGAGTACTGGATGCTGATGAAATGTTACATTTTCCAACGTTCAGAAACAATGAACGCTGTTACAATACGCTAAAGCAATTAGCAGGTCGCGCAGGAAGAGGCCATAAGGAAGGGCAAGTCTTAGTTCAGTCACGGCAAGTGGACCATCCAGTACTCAAGGCACTAACTGAAAATTCTTGGGAAGCCTTTATTGAACACGAGCAGTTAGTAAGGGAGCAATACAATTATCCGCCCACTTTTCAGTTTATCGTTTTTGAGTTTTCTCATAAGGATGTACAAAAGACAGCCGCTGCCGCTCGATATTTTGCAACAGGCATGAAACATCGTTTAGGCGATGACTGTGTTCTTGGCCCATCTTTACCCCCTGTTGAACGGGTACGTAATACCTACCGACGTGAGGTTATTCTTAAGACTTCGCGTAATTCATCTTCAGCAAAGCAATGGAGGAATGCCGTGAGGGAGTTAGAGGACCACCGAAAGGCAGAACACGCCATCCGGAGTGTTCGATTAAAAATCAATGTTGATGCGGGATAGTTATTTTTGTAGTATGCAACGCACACTGTTTTTACTTGCACTTGTTTTGGTCTGTCTTCAAGCATGCCAAACGGATGACGGCCTCTCTACCTTTGATGTAGTGTACAACGTGCGTTTTGAAGCTACTTGGTCTGACTCTACACACCCCAATGCCTATCCCTCTAATGCTCATTTTAGCCCTTTAGTGGCTTTATCGCATAATCCAAATTTTTATGTTTTTTTCTCAGGATATCCTGCATCAATGGGTCTTCGTATTCTAGCTGAAACAGGACAGACAGATAGTATTATGGATGATTTTACATATTCTATCAATACAGGACAGGCATTGGATGCACGGGTAGGACCTGATGTCCAAAGCCCTGGACAAGGTGAGTTTTCCATTGGAGTAACGGCGTCAAGGCATGCAGTAACTGTGCTGTCAATGATTGCCCCAAGTCCCGATTGGTTTGTCGCTGGGCGAGCTGTACTCTTTGATGTGCAGGATGACCGATGGTATGACAAGGTCACTATCGATGCCATTAGTCTTGACGCAGGAAGCGATTTAGGAATTGACTTTACTTCGCCAAATATGCCGATGGATTCGTTTTCTGCAGTTTATCCAATAAGCAGTGGGCCTTTAATCCAGCCTGGAGATACACTTGTACAGAATATGGGTAAGTTTATTTTTGAGCGTATCCAATAATGAATCTTCGTCATCACATTCCTAATACATGTACACTGCTTAATGCCTTTTCGGGTATGGCAGCTATCTTTTTCTTGAGCCAAGGTGGTATAGATAAGGCTTTATTTTTTTGGGGACTTTGTTATTTTTTTGACGTTTTAGATGGTTTTTCAGCGCGTTATTTAAAGGCAGAAAGTGACGTAGGAAAACAGTTGGATTCTTTAGCTGATGCGATTAGCTTCGGAGTGCTACCTACTTATTTTTTGTTCACTCTTTGTGAAACGGGGTATCCATTGCTTTCGCTAGGATGTATCATATATCTGTTGGGGGTTATTTTGCGCCTTGCACGATTCAATGTTGTGGAAAGTAAAACCATCTTTTTTCAGGGCTTATCGAGCCCACTGGCCGCTCTCTTAGTGGGGTGGGTTGGAATACAACTAGCGCCACTACCTTTATATTGTTATCCTCTCTTGGCAAGTCTGCTGGCCTTTCTAACGAATGCCCCACTTCCTTTGCTTAAAACCCAAGGATTTCATCATGTTCCAAGGCATTTTTTGATGTTTGCAGGATTTGTTTTAGTCCTCGGGATTGGTCTACAGCTGCTGTTCGAAATTTCATTGCTCATACCCCTTGGACTCTTGTTATATTTACTTTTGAGTTTAACCACTTTCCATCGATTAAAATATAAATCATGATCTTCACTGCACACGTTGAAATCCTTCCACACCCAGATTTACTTGACCCCCAAGGGAAAGCCGTTTTGCTAGGGCTTTCGAATTTAAATATTACAGCAATCGAAGATGTACGTGTTGGTAAGCATATTGTTTTAAACATCGAGGCTGATTCCATGCAAGTGGCGGATGATTTGGCTAAAGAAGCTTGTGAAAAGCTATTGGTCAACCCTATAATGGAACGCTATTCTTATGAAGTCACAGAAGACTAGCCTATACCTTGTCCCCACTCCAATTGGCAACCTTGGTGATATTACCCTGAGGGCTATAGGTGTGCTGAAGTTGGTTGACTTTATTGTCGCAGAGGATACTCGGCAAACGGGCAAATTGCTGAAACATTTGGACATACAGCAAAAGGTTTATGCCCATCATAAGTTTAACGAGAAAGTGTCTACAAAAGGCATTTTAGATTTATTAGACCAAGGAAACTCCTGCGCACTGGTTTCTGACGGAGGGACTCCATGCATCAGCGACCCAGGATTTTATCTAAGCCGTGCATGTATTGACAAGGGATTGCGGATTGAGGCCTTGCCTGGACCTACGGCTTTTGTGCCGGCACTAATGCTATCGGCTCTTCCAATGCATCAATTTGTCTTTGAAGGTTTTTTACCAGTGAAGAAAGGGAGAAAAACGAGATTAGAGCAATTAAAGTCTGAATCTCGCACAATGATTTTTTACGAGTCACCCCATCGTTTGTTAAAGACCTTAAGCCAATTTATTGAAACATTTGGCCGCACACGACGCATCTCGGTGAGCCGAGAGCTCACCAAGATGTACGAAGAAACCCAGCGCGGCACAGCGGAGGAAGTCCTTGCAGTATTTCAAGGCCGTGATGCGGTCAAAGGAGAATTCGTTGTCGTCGTCGAGGGCTGCTAGGCAGCCGGCACAGAAACGCGTTGTACAAGAAGCCAGTCTTCTATTTGTATTTCTGTAGAAGTTCGCATCTTATCATCCTTGTCTTTAAATGTGCTTTGAACGAGCTTTCCAAGAATGGCTACCTCATCACCTTTGTTGACATATTCAAACAAATTGCTCGCTGTCTTTCCCCAAGCGATTAATGTATGCCATTGTGTGCGCTCCTGTCTTTCTCCTTTTGAATCCGTGAAAAATTCGTGGACAGCAAGGCGAAAGCGAATGAGCTTTTTATTTCCTTCAAACTCCTTAAACTCAGGTGTGTTTCCAAGCCTACCAATAACTTGAACTTGATTTCGTAATCGATTCATGACATAAAATTTTTAAGTGAACAATACCTTGAAAGTAGCTGATGATGTTACCTGAAATCATATGATGAAGTATTACGTCTAGTTGGATTTGGCTAGGGTTGTTTTCCAATAGAATTTAGATTTATCCTGTACAACATCAAGATTTCCCAAGTCTCGACATTAAATTTGAGTTCTTTAGCATAGTGGACGCAAATTTTGTGGGCTAGGGACTTCGGCTTCCAATCCCCCTAGATATCCTTTGATTTTTCTTTTAAATTTTAATCTTCACCAGCACTGTTGTGTCCACAGTCATGAGCATCACATGCCACGATAAAGTAGGAGATATTTTTAAGGTAGCAACCCCCTCCTTTTCTCGTAGAATTTCAAATGGGGCGATAATGTGCTAACGGCCATCTTTTGTAGCAGTATAAACATTATCTCCAATCCTTATGGTAACATCTGGTTGAAGTATTTAAGCGATATAGGGTATAGCAGGAGCTAGAACATGTTGATTATAACATCCAATTATGGCTATTTGGGCATCAGCTTTTTCATCTTGTGCCTTGACTTCGAAGATCAAAGCACTGGCGACATGGAGTGTGATTAGAAAAAACAATATTATTTCACATAGGTAAAAAGTCCAGATTAAAATGTTTGATTAAATCCAAAGACTAAGCGTGGGTAAAGGTTTTGATTTCCCGTCCCCGGATCGGAGACCCAAAAGGGACAATCTAGGCGAAATGTAAAGGGTTTAAGGTTGTAAAGTTTGAAGAAGCGCTTCCATGTCAGGGAAAGACCTAATCCAGCATCGGCAAGGACGTTAGACCAGTTTCTGTCCCGAGTAGATGGTTCACTATTGATAAATCCAGCATCGGCAAAGAGGTATATATTGGCATCATAGTTTCTTCGCAGTTTGCTATTCTTTATGCTTATCAAACGATCAAAGCTCAATTCTGATGTAAGACTCACGCCTGATCTTCCAGAGACTAAGCGTTGTCCGTTTTCATCGGTTATTAAGCGACCCGCATATCCCCGAAGATTCATGCCTCCTGCATAATGAAAGCCAGTTGTGGCATTGGCTTGATAGGGACCAATTTCTTGCTCAGGATAAAACCCAATACTGC
Organism: Saprospirales bacterium; assembly: GCA_002708985.1. Taxonomy (GTDB): domain Bacteria; phylum Bacteroidota; class Bacteroidia; order Chitinophagales; family UBA8649; genus UBA8649. The sequence goes on from PAPS01000032.1 coordinate 23,636, forward strand.
GGACAAACTTGTTATCCATCATGGATTCAGGATTCCCGCCGGCTAAGTAAACAGCACTTTCTGGCGGTGTTTCCCCAAAACCAAACCGACTGTAGAAACGATTCTTCCAGTCAAATTTCCCCATTTTCATATGATCGGTAAAGGTTACTTCGAGGTATTGGTAATTCCAGTCAGGAGTCATCGATACTCTTCCTGAAAGTTTGAGTTGGCTTTTCCCTGGTCTTGCTTTGCGGAAGTCTTCGGAGGTATATTGTAGGTTGAGTCCAGCATTCCAGGCACCGCTGACCCACCAAGCACCTTGCCCTGGGTTTTGAAGGTAGGACAAGTCTTCTTCATTAGGTCTAATCATAGCAAAACCTTCTAACCTGAGCGTGCCTTTTCCATGAAGTTCTTTTTGAAGGCCAAGACGTTGGTCAACTAGACCATCAAGATATTTTGATTTAATATAAGCGGTAGCACCTTCCATAAATTCATAGACCGGGGTCGCGTAGGATAGTCTGTAGTTTATGCTTTGATATGGTCTTCGATTATTAAGGAAGGGCGGCGCGCTTGGATAAGACCGATTTATGGTTGGCCAAGGAAGATTTCCCCAAACAGTGAAATCAAAAAAGCGCTTTCGACGCATATAGTCCCCTTCTAAATGAAGCCCGATTTTTATTCCATCCACACCATTCCACCACATATCGGGGCGCCATTGCATAATGTAGTGTTTGCGACTAGGGAAATTGTAGACGTGGCTGTTAAAGCGCCAAATAGTGTTTCCTTTTAGCCTGTTGTTAAAGGCATTGATGTCGGCCAAGCGGTCAGTTGTATCAATAGTTGCATTCGCGAGTTTATCCTCAAGTTCCACGGTAAAACTGTAGGTTGGATGGAGCTTGTCCCATCCCGTCCACTTAGGAAGAATAGTAGCTTCTGTTGATTTTTCAAAATATTGGTTAGGAATGTGAAAATCATAGGTGGTACCTGATTTGTCCGCAAGTTGAAGATCGATGGGCATTTGCATTCTTCCATGACGCTCTAGAGTAATGGTATAGGTGTTGTCTTCGGATTCTTTTTTAGATGAAATGCTGTAATCGATACTCTTGTTTGTTTCAATCCATTGATCAAAAAACCAGTTTAAATCAACTTCAGTGAAGTCAATAATGGAGTGCCGAAAATCTTCTGGGTAAGGGTGGGCATAGGACCACTGGTCAAAATATTGCTGCATGGCGGCCAAAAACAACGAATCACCAAGGACGTATTGCAAGTTATAAAGCATAACCGCTGTCTTGTAGTATACATGACCGTAGCCACCGCCATGACGTAATGCCCCATCAAATGCATCGCTATGCGTATTGAGTTGAGGGTCTTGCCCGAGGGTGGCATCCATCATATACCCAATGTATACTTCCCCTTCACGGGCTTCTACAGGCTCCTTAAATCTTCGCAGATAGGGAGTGGGTGGGGTATTGGACACATAATTTATTCCATCGATGGCTTCAAGCCCCCAAGCCGTTAAAAATTGGGTAAACCCTTCATCCATCATGGCTCGATAGGTTTCGTTGTTGGCGACCATTCCATAGAACCAATTGTGCCCCACTTCATGGACTAACAGGTCTCGATATCCTGGGTCTTTGTCGCCATCCAAGGTGAGCATGGGATACTCCATGCCATCCCGTGCATCAGCTACAATCATCTTTGGATAACCATACATGCCAATGTCTTCAGAGAATACTTGAATGATGGCTGCAGTGTATTCCGCTGCATTTTGCCACCGACTACTATGGGGCTCTTGGCAAAGAGCATAGGTTTTTACTCCTTGCCAATCCGACTCTCCTATACGGTAGTGAGGGTTCGCGGTGAAAGCAAAATCATGAACATTTTCGGCATAGTAGTGCCATTGTTTGCGCTCGCCCTCAACATATGGGATAATGATCGAAGGTGCTTCGCCCCATGGCTTATCCTTGAAGTTTTCAATATCAAGTTTTGCCCTTAGATCGGCGGGCAAGACTTCATCTCGGTTTTGCAAAAAACCCGTGGCGCCTACCACATAATTAGAAGGAAAGTCTAGCGTAACATCAAAGGTTCCAAAGTCTCCATAAAATTCTCGGCTTAGATGCTGGTCGACATTCCATCCAAATTTCTCATCATATACAGCGATCCTTGGATACCAGTGTGCTCCATTAAATTGAATGGCTCCGTATGAGTTAAACAGTTTCATCCGACGACGACTGCTGCCAAAACCGTAGAAGGTCTGAAAATCAAAGCTCAGGGTAATTCCTTCATTGGGAAACAATGGCTCATTTAGGTAAACAAACAAAATGGTGTTATCCATGGAAGTATCTACCAAATCCCCATTGACCCTCAAATTGCTTACAACAGTCCCAAGCCCCATTTCCTCATAGTCGCTGTAAATGGGATCAACGCCATTGTTTTTTTGAAGATTATCATAATATGCTCCAGGCTGAAAGGCATTTTGGTATAAATGAAATGCCACCTGTTCAAGGGTGTCCGGGGAGTTATTGGTGTAGGCCAATTCGGTGTTAGCCTGAATGAAGTAACGTTTTTCGTCAATGCGAGCTGTCATGGTATAATGCACGTCCTGTTGCCAATACCCTGGTTTTATGGATTTGTTTTTCCAATAGTTTGGGTTTGATTCACTAGAAAATGAGTTGGGTCCAGCATTCGGATTATAATCCTGACCAACTGAATACTCAGCGACAAAAAATGTAAGGGCAAAAAGGAAGTATTTATGTAGACAGTGCATAATAATTAACTCGTATTAATCCACTACAAGGTAAACAATGCCAGATTCAACAGAAAACAGATTGTGTAGAATTCAACGGGCCATCGAATTACAAGCGGTGGAAGGTATCGGCCTAGTCTACGCGCGCCGACTATGGGAGCTTCTAGGCCCTTTACAGCATTGGGAAGATGTTGATTTTAAAAAACTTCAACACAAACAATGTAATTCCTGGCGTAATCGGCTTGTGATGCTTGAACGTCGTGGCTATGCCAATAGTCAACTAGATATTCTTTATCGATCTACATGGCAAGTTGTGTTGATTGATGATAAGGATTATCCTCCGTACTTACGTCATTTGGTCGATGCCCCATTGTTTTTGTTTGTTAAGGGTAATCGTTCACATCTTTTACGACAGCACATTGCCCTTGTGGGTACGCGGAAGCCATCAATAGAGGGACTAACAGTTTGTGCAGAGCTTGTCCAATCGATTGCTACATCAGGTTGCAAGAATAGATTGAGTATTGTTAGTGGTCTTGCCCGTGGTATTGATGCTCAGGCGCACAAAATATCTCTTTCTGAAGGTCTTTGTACGCTTGCCATTTTAGGGAACTCACCTCAGCACATCTATCCCCCAGAGCACTTTGAATTAGCTGATAAAATTGTCGATAATGGAGGGCTTCTTGTTACCGAATTTTTGCCTGACGTGATTTCTCGTCCCTATCACTTCGCGCAAAGAAACCGTGTGATTAGTGGAATGTCTAGATTAACGATCGTCGTTGAGAGTGCTCTAAAAGGAGGGGCGCTAATTACGGCAAAAAGAGCCTATGAAGAAAATCGCGATGTTTTTGCTGTGCCTGGTCGATGCAGTGATAAAAGCAGTCTAGGGTGCAATCATTTGATTGCTCAAAACATGGCTCAACTAATCGAAGATCCCCAAACATTTTGGTCGTCTTATGTATCGTGTATACAATATGGTACGACATCGGACAGCACATCATTAAGTGTTGAGGCCCAAGCGGTATTTGACCATATTGCGCAATGCGGTAGGGTAAGTCTCGAGGCAATGATTAAAATGTTTGGCACAAGTTTTCCTGTTTGTGAAACCTTATTGGAATTGGAAACCGCAAGAATTGTATCTTTCCATAAAGGCGGATATTATTCAATCCATGCACCATAAGCGTTATTCACGTAATCCTATCTTGCTCCCCTTATCGCTTTTCTATGCGATGGGTATAGCCCTACGTGATCTAGCTTTTCGGTGGGGAATCAACACAATAATGGATTATGAAATGCCCATTATTGGAGTGGGCAATTTGTCAACAGGTGGCAGTGGTAAAACTCCGCACACTTATTACCTAATGAATCATCTCACAAAACGCGGCCTCCCTACTGCGTACTTAAGCCGAGGTTACGGAAGAAAGAGTACAGGCTATCGAGAGGTGAGTATACAATCTAAAGCAGACAAAATCGGCGATGAGGCCCTATTAGCTAAACACAGGTTCCCACAAAGCAGGGTCGTGGTTTCCGAAAGCAGAAGTCAAGCCATCCCCGATGTATATCATGGCAGACCAGCCCACCAAGTAACTTTATTGGATGATGCTTTTCAGCATAGAAGTATAAAGCCAGGCCTTCAGATTTTACTGACTCGATATGATTGTCTTTTTTGTGATGATTTTTTGTTGCCCTACGGAAGATTGAGAGAGTTTCGGAGTGGATACCACAGAGCAGATATTATGGTGGTAACCAAGTGTCCCGAGAACTTAACGTTGGATGAGCAGGCAATCATTCGTGATCGACTGCACCCGTTGTCCTATCAATACGTTTGTTTTACAGCCACAAAGAATAAGTCCCCTTATGGCATGACATCTGGTGGTGCAGCGAGAATTTCTGAGCATGAAAAGCCTTTGTTGGCAATAGCTGGGCTTGCAGACAACAATGATTTCTTCGATTATATGCGAATGATGAATGATTCGGTCATATGCCGAGGTTACCAAGACCACCATGCTTTTACAGCCTATGATATTGAGTCAATTCTTTCGACAATTCGTCATCTTGAAACGGAAAGTAATCTTATCATTACTAAGATTCACACAACAGAAAAGGATTTGATGCGCCTTAAGTCTCACATGCATCTTTTTGAGAAAAAGGGTATACGGCTTGTTATTCATCCCATTGAAATTCGAGATGTTACCCTTGGCGGCCCTTTGCTTCTCGACTTGGTAGATCATTATGCTGATCATGCCGTGCAGCAAGCGATGGATGCTTTCCCAGCACCGCCATCTTCTGACTTTTAGAAATTCATTGATCTCAGGTTCGAGCCACTAACCTTTCAAAGCGTATTTTTAAACTATGGATTTGTATACTCATACTGAAGAAACAAGACAATGGCTGGAAAAGAATATAGAGATCAAGCCTAAATGGGGTATTATTCTCGGCAGTGGACTTGGTGGGCTGGTTCGTTTAGTCGAAAATGCTCAACGTATTGAGTACAGTGACATTCCACACTTCAAAAGCTCTTCTGTAAAGGGACATCAAGGGGCTCTAATCTTTGGTCAACTTGAAGGAGTAGACGTAGTCTTAATGGCCGGTAGACTTCACTATTATGAGGGGCATTCCATGAAAGAAGTAACCTATCCAGTGCGTGTAATGAAAGCACTTGGGTGCCATTCTGTAGCTGTTTCAAACGCTGCGGGTGGTGTTCAAGAAGGAATGCGGGTAGGAGATTTAATGATTATCAATGACCATATCAATGCCACACCAGAAAGTCCTCTTTGTGGTATAAATGACGACCGACTTGGCCCCCGATTTCCGGAAATGATTGAACCGTATGATAGGGAATACATCAACACCGTAAAGGGAATTGCTAAGGAAGAAACGATTGATGTAAAGGAAGGAGTCTATTATGGGTTATCGGGACCAACTTTCGAAACGCCTGCAGAATATCGAATGATTTATCGATTGGGTGGTGACGCAGTGGGTATGTCTACTGTACCCGAAGTGGTCGTTGCTCGGCATGGCGGTATGCGCGTTTTTGGCTTATCTGTTATTACAGATATCGGATATCCTCCAGAAAACGTTGAGCACGTTGATCATGAATATGTTTTGAAAGCAGCCCAAGAAGCTGGGTATCGGGTAGAAACGCTCTTTCGTGGTTTGATCCGTGCTCATGGTTAAAAGGTATAGCAATAGATTATTGCTTTTTACGGGAATAGTATGTTGCAGCACTTCGTATGGTCAGCGTGAAGTGGGTGTAGAGACGGACAGTTTTTTTTACAGTACTGAGCCTTGGAAGGTCCTTTCTATCGATACCTCTTTATTGAGTATTTACAATTTTGACTTTGCTTCGGCCTTTAACAGCCCCAAAATTGACTTGGGAAATACAGGAAGTCCGCTGTATGATTTACGTATGCAGGTTCAGCCTGCCATGCAAAATTTACAATGGCGAAGTCATGCCCATGGCCTATCAGCCTACAGGTTGCCATTAGATTCTATTCAGTGGTATAAAACAAAAAAGCCGCTCTCACAGATTGCTTATGCGATTGGTACTGAGCGTCAAAATGTATTCAGTGCTCAACACAGTCAACGGGTTAACTTAGGATTGGACTATGGCCTTTCATTCTACCGTATGTCATCCATAGGATATTATCCTGAAGAAGAGACGCGAAATGCTGCCTTTTCTCTCTACAATCGTTGGGCCTCAAATAGCGGTCGCTATTCGGGAAATCTCACGATGAACTTTCATAGACTCCGCAGAAAAGCGAATGGAGGAATTCAAGAAGATTTTATTGGTAATGATAGCTTAAGGCTAAGCTCTCCTAGTTTGTATACTCCTGTACTTGATGATGCTATTCAAAGTGATCGTGGGTTTGGAATCTGTATAGAAAGTCATCTAAACTTTGGATTGAAAACAATGAGACAGATTAATGATTCGCTTCAGGTCTCTAATTTTCAAGTACAAAGTCTTTTAGGGCATAGGCTGACCTTTTCTACTTGGTCAAATCTCTTTGAAGATCCTCAAAATGGCGATGACTCTCTGTATTATTCAAATTATGCTTGGCTTGATTCAGACACTTTTCGTTTGAGTTATCAGTCTAAAGTGTTGGAGAATAGTCTCTTTTGGCGTCGATATTTGAAAAACAAGGGACTAGTTGACATAGAAGCAGGGCATCGATACATACCGTGGAGTTTACAGGACGTAGATCAAAGGTTTCATGAAAGCTTTGCGCAAATCCGATACATTCTTCAAAAAAACCAATGGACATGGGAGAATAAGGCACAGTTGATTTTTTCTGGCTATCAGAGAGGTAGCCATCACTTTGTGTCAGCACTCCATCATGAAACGTCTTCGGGCTTTGTAAATGTTGAGGCATCTTTTCTTCGCAACGTTATGAGCCCCGTTAATCGCCTTGCGGACCCTAATTACACTGAAGGTTTCCAAGTCAATTCGAGGCCCATGACCTTTGAGGGTAAGCTAACCTATGCATTTCGTGGCAAAGTAGTCCTTTCTGGTCATTATATTCTTGATCAGAACCCGGTTTTGGTGGATAGCAATCGACTTACCTTTCAGTTTAATGGTTCCGTTCATCGTTTTGCTGGAATCCTTTCCTACAGTCTAAGTGCATTTAAGGGGTGGTTAAATTGGGAAGCTTTACTAGGTGCGCAGATGACGTCAGAAGATGTTTTTGTCATGCCGACCTTTTATACTCGACATAGAATATATGCGGAGCAAATGTTTTTCCAATCAAGACTTATTTTAAACTTGGGGGCTCAGATAACTTGGAACACAGCCTTTCCCCAAATGACCTACGACCCCTACCTATCCCGTTTTGGACTACCTACTGATGAGTCACCAAGCGCCATGCCACCGCGACTTGAGGCCTTTCTAGGAATCCAGGTAAGTCACATGAGGGTCTTTGTTAGGGCACAATACCTCAATCAGTATTTAGGACCTACAGGATATTATGGCATTGCTCAACATCCCGCTCGCCCAAGAAATTACACGGGAGGGCTTGTGTGGCGGTTTTTTGAGTAAAAAATTTCCAACAAATCTTCTTCTCTACGTCTTTTGTTCTTTTTTCTCTGCGGCTGGAAATAGTACATTATTCAGAATAAGACGGTATCCAGGAGAATTTGGGTAGTTTTTTAACTCAGTCACAGGATCTCCAACATAGTGTCGATAGTCCTCTGGATCGTGGCCACCATACCATGACCACATCCCTAAGCCAAACTTTCCATGGATATAACGAGCCTCTCCAAAAGCATCGTTCTCAGCAAGAATGGTGACGCTGGACTTTAGTCTAGATTTTCGAAAGGCTGTTGTCTGCCCCATAAAGCCTTTTACAATGCGCGTATGGCATTGGGTTAGCATAGTGGGTATGGGGTCCCATTTAGCTGAAAAATTAAATAACGAAAAGTAATCAATACCCTGTGGCACTTGTCGTTGGAAGTTGGCATCAATGTCAGAGTATTCGTACTCCATAGGATTGGTGCGAAGATTAAAATCTTTAAAGGCTAGTGTTTTGGAAAAATCAAGCTGGCTTTGTGCGTTCGGCGCCATGGGATCTCCATCAAACATAGATTCACAGATATCGGTGTTTTGTGCGGCTAAGGCTATGTCATAACTGTCGGTAGCCGAACACATAGCAAACATATATCCCCCACCAGCCATAAAGGCAGAAATTTTCTTTACTACGGCAAGCTTGAGCTGAGAGACTTTTCCATGGCCATGTTTCTGGGCTGAGGCTTCCATTTCAGCAACCTCTTCTTTGTACCAAGCTTGGTTTCTGTAGGAGGCATAAAATCGACCATACTGCCCCGTAAAGTCCTCGTGGTGAAGGTGTAGCCAATCATATAGCAAAAGGCGTTCATCTAAAATCTCATCGTCATACAGCACGTCGTAGGGTATTTCGGCATAGGTAAGGACGAGTGTCACGGCGTCATCCCAGGGTTTTTTTGACTTGGGAGAGTAGACAGCCACTTTGGGTGCCTTTTCAAGTTTGACTTTTTCTGCATTTACGGAAGGGCTGGCGATTTCTCGCAGTATGTTATCATAACTGGCTGTTGAGACCACTTCGAAATCGACCCCTCTAATCCGGCATTCAAGTTGTAAGGATTGATTATCAGGAAATGCGAAACTACCTCCACGATAGTTCAATAACCAGTCTCCTGTATATCCTTGCGCTAACGCCCAGTAGGTAATCCCATAGGCTTTTAGGTGGTCATTCTGATCTTCATCCATTGGAATAAGTATTGTTGCCCCTTGCAGTTGAACGGCAAGAAGTAGAAATACGCTTAGGAATTTGATGAGCCTAGATAGAATGTGAAGCGGTTGTCTTTGCATGTTGTAAATCTAACGAAGAAGAAAGAAACTTATTCGACGGCTATCGTTGTTTTACGCAATGCTCAAGGCAAGTTTAGTCTAAGTGAAATGTTTGTTATAAAGGTTTAGAATAGGGTTGGTCACTAAGTATAGGCCTATGTGTATAAGTTGATGTGCCGAAGCGTAACTTCTGTTAGTCTACCTGCGTAGGAGACCATAATGCTGTCTATGTCGTTTTATTCAATGTCTAATAAATCATTTATCTATGTCTTTTTAAGTCGACTCATGATAGGAGTTTTATTCACTTTGCAATTTTTGTTAGCTTCTTGTGCAACGGATGACACGGTAAGTGAGCCCTCACCTTTTGTACCTACAGTTCAGCGTCAAGCAAGGTATGAAGTTGAAAAAGTTAAGGATGTAGTTTATGGCTATGGCTTTGGTTACGATGCTGAATTAGATTCTACCGTTGAAACAGCACTTATGCTGGATGTCTACCGACCAATGGGCATTACCTCGCCGCGTCCAGTCTATATGTTCCTGCACGGAGGAGGATTTGTGGGGGGATCAAAATCCAATGAAAACATAGAGGCGATGGGAGAATACTTTGCTTCACGAGGATGGGTTTTTCTCTCAATAGATTACAGAACGACCGCACACATAGGTAAAGACGTATCAAAATTAGCCCCGCAAGAGTGGATTGATGTGGCACTTCAAAATCCAGAGCAAAATCGAAGCGCTCAGTTTATTGCGATGTATATGGCGCAACGTGATGCCAAGGCTGCGATGCGATGGATAATGGCTAACGCTGAACAATTATCTATAGATGAAAACTTTATCACTGTAGGAGGAAGCTCTGCTGGGGCAATCACAGCCCTCGCCCTTGGGGTGTCTAATCTAGATGACTTTGTTAATGAGTTAGGTTTGGAGGATGATCCTACGTTAGAGACAACTAATTTGCAAGAGACCTATACAATAAATTCAATCATCAGTTATTGGGGATCTTCTATAAAGCTTGATCTGTTTGAGCAGATTTATGGCGAACAACGTTATGATCGCAATGACCCTAGGCTTTTTATGGCTCATGGAACGATGGATAATACACCATATACAGAGTTTTCAAAATCCTTGGATCTGTTAAATATTTATTCAACTCTTGGAATTTATGCAGAACTCCTTCATCTAGAAGGCTACGACCATGGGGCTTGGAATGCATATGTCAATAACAAAAGCCTTTCGGATCATTCCTTTGACTTTTTAGTCCAGCAACAAGGGTTAAATGTTCAATGAGGTAAGAATCTCATAGATTCTTAGATATTGATTTTTGTTGCTATGAATAAAAAGGAAAAACAGAAAATTGGACTGGAGTACTAATTAAGTTCTAGATAGGGGTCAACCTAAAATACTCACTTACTCTACGGTAACGCTCTTGGCTAAGTTTCTCGGTTGGTCTACATTGCATTCCCGCAATACTGCAATATGGTAACTCAGCAGTTGGAGCGGAATGGTATTTAGAAGAGGGCTCAAGCACTCCGATGTTTCTGGTACTCGAATGATGTGATCAACGGATGCTTCAAGATGAGGATCATTATGACTCGCTAGAGCAATGATTTTTCCTTTACGCGCCTTTACTTCTTGAACGTTGCTCACCACCTTCTCATAGTTCGCTCCCTTTGTCGCCAAAAAGACAACGGGCATTTCTTCATCGATAAGCGCAATAGGCCCGTGCTTCATTTCAGCCGCGGGATACCCTTCAGCATGTATATAGCTGATCTCCTTGAGTTTTAAGGCACCTTCAAGTGCTACAGGGAAGTTATATCCTCTTCCTAAGTAAAGGAAGTTTTTAGCCTTATGGTATTCCTTAGCAATTTCTTGTATTTGGGCATCAAGCTCAAGACATTCTTCAATTTTTGCGGGTATAGCTTCGAGAGCAGTAAGGACCTCGCGGACTTCATCTTGACTCATCTGATCCCTCAAATTAGCAAGGGCAAGGGCCATAAGCGTTAATACCGTGACTTGGGCGGTAAATGCTTTGGTAGAGGCCACTCCTATTTCTGGACCTGCATGCGTGTAGGCTCCTGCATGACTCATACGTGGTATACTACTACCCACAACATTACAAATCCCAAACACGGTGGCCCCCTTATTTTTGGCGAGTTCCATCGCAGCTAAAGTATCTGCAGTCTCACCGCTTTGTGAGATGGCCAATACTAAATCGTCAGAATAAATTACAGGATTGCGATACCTAAACTCCGAGGCATATTCTACTTCTACAGGGATGCGTGCCAGATCTTCAAAGAGATATTCAGCCACTAAGCCTGCGTGCCAACTCGTTCCGCAACCTACAATAATAAGACGGTTAATACCTTCGAGTTTATCCTTGTATTCTTTGATACTTCGCATCATAAACTCCCCGTTTTCTGAATCAAAACGTCCTCTAAATGAATCAAAAATCGACTTGGGTTGTTCGAAAATTTCCTTAAGCATAAAATGCTCAAACCCTCCTTTTTCAAGTTGTTCCAACTCCATTTTCAGTTCTTGGATATACGGCGTTTGAATGACATTATCCACGGTGGTTATCACAAGCTCTTCTCGATTAACCTCCGCAACTTCTCCATCATTTAAGTAGATTACCCGATTGGTATACTCAACGATAGGTGTAGCATCAGATGCAAAGATGAATTCTCCTCGCTCCTTTCCAATACCAACAACTAATGGGGATCCTTTTCTTGCTGCAACGATGGATTCTGGGTGGTCTTTTGATATGACAACAATGGCATAGGCTCCAATAACTTCAGCTAGGGCAGCGCGCACAGCGTCGGCGAAGGCTAGTTTGCCATTATCAGCGATATCTTCAATAAGCGTAACGAGGACTTCAGTATCTGTTTCGCTTTGAAAAGAATACCCTCTTTGGTATAATCTATCGCGTAATGTGCTAAAGTTCTCAATTATTCCGTTGTGTACAAGGGTAAACATGCCATTCTGGGAGGTGTGTGGGTGGGCATTTACTTGATTTGGTTCACCATGAGTTGCCCAGCGCGTATGGCCAATACCTAGGTGGCCGGATATATCGTTTTGGGTACAGATCGCTTCAAGTTCAGCAACCTTACCTTTCTCTTTGACCGTCAGAATCTCGTCTTTAAAGATAGCTACTCCGGCACTGTCATAACCCCTATATTCAAGGCGTTTTAATCCATTTATGACGACGGGATAAGCTTGGTTTGGCCCGATGTATGCCACAATTCCACACATGCTACTCAGTTTCGGTATAAATTACACGAATTTTTATTGGCTGGGAAGTATTATTTCCACCACCGATAGCGATTTGTCCTGGAAGGTGATTGCTTAATGTGGTTAGCACTAGTCCTACACTATAGGTAGAATCTTGTATTTGGTTGCGCAAGTAGTTGGTAATGTTAAACGTGTACCGATTAAAAGTAATTCCATTTTCAGATACTTCAGTTTTTCTTCCTCCAAAAGATGTGCTATTGGTGGACGAGTAGTCGGGAAGAAAAAATAGATCACTTGAGTCTTTGGTGAAGTATAGAAACAAGTTTTCTGGAGCTCCGTAATCCAAGGCATCTTGAGCATCTTGGTCAAATTGATTGAATTCAACTTCTGCTTTATTTATAATTCGATCTGCGAGGATATCTAGTCCCTGAATGCCTATGATACTTTGAGCAGTTGAAAAAGGCGCCAGATATAACACACTATCAGGACTATTGTTATCATTTAGGGCCATTTCAACATCACTTCCACTAGCTACGTTTACATAGCGATTTACACGAGTATTTAATCCTCCACCATCAAACACAAAATCAAGGGATAAACCAGCTGTATCCTCGTTACTGTAGTACAATGACATTTGACTTCCTGAGTTCAGTAAATCCACTACGGCAAGACCATCTCCATAGGGCATTGTGGAGTCAGTAAGGATGTGTAGGCCGTTAAAAAAACTCCAAAAGTTTGAAGTTCCCGAAAAGGCATCTGTTCCCATATTGGCTACAAGATTATCAGCAAAGTTTGCATTTAATTCAATACGTAAAAAACCTTGCTTGTAGGCACCATCAATTAAAAAACTATCGGTTAAGCTTGGGATGTATTGCAGGGCCTGTCCAATCGGAGACGGTTTAGTGGTCAATGAAGAGGATGTTGAATAAGATTCTGTGGAGAGAATTTCTTGAGAAATTTCATATACGTAGAAGTCCTGAGGAGCCGTCCAAGGTCCATAGAGTTCACTGAGCTTAATAAATAAAATGCAGGAGTCGGCAAAGGCGTTTGTACCTGGGTCAACATTGTAGGTTTCAGGCAGAAGTTGACTGTAAATACTATTGCGCTGTCCTCCGAAACGTTGATCATACAATGAACCAATAGACGAAACTCCAATATTCTTGCCATTAAATGCAGAATCGGGTGCAAAATTTACTGACTTAAGGATTACCTGACCATCTTCTGAAACGAGCGTCAGGGTATTATCTGGATAAAAGGGACTGTCTGGCCCAAGAATAATATCTTTTTCACAACCTGTGAAAAGTGTCAGGCTTAAAAGAAGACCAAAGTAAGTGAAGCACCTAGCTGGTTTAGACATTTTCTTCTTCTCGAGAAACATAAAATTCGGCAAAAACTTCTTCTGCTTCTTCTGCTTCTTCAATCTCCACCAAGGTTTTTTTTGAATCTTTAGAAGCTTTTATTACTGATTCATCAACCCCTTTGGTTAGTGCAATGTGGTCAGCATAAAAAATTGCTCCCTTGTGTAAATCTTCCTCTGATCCAGTTCCATATGGGGCTAAGTCTTCTTTGGTAAGGGCAGTATCTTCTAAAAACCGATCGGCAAAGTCTTCGGCAATGGATCCTGCCATTTCATTAGGATATGCAGTATACATTAACTGGGCATCAGCAAAAACAGGGTTATCAGCATATTGAGTTTTAAGCAACGCAGGAATAACACTTGTCATCCAGCCATGACACTGAATATACTTTGGTGGCCATCCAAACTTAATAACGGTTTCTAAAGCTCCTTGACAGAAGAAGACCATGCGGTTGAGGTTCTCATCATGGAAGTCCCCGTCCTCGTCACAGTAAATATTTCTATCCCAGAATAGATCTTCGTTATCTAGGAAATAGACTTGAAGACGAGCTCCTGGAAGCGCGGCGACCTTAATGATTAATGGATAATCTTCCCCATCTACCTCAATGTTGATACCTGATAAACGGACCACCTCGTGCAGACGATGCCTGCGCTCGTTAATCGTTGAAAAGCGCGGCATTAATACACGAATCTCGAGTTCTTCATCATGGAGACGAAGAGGAATCCTAGATACCGTATTAGCAATCTCGGTTATCGCGACGTAAGGGTCGAGTTCGTGGGTAATGATTAAAAGCCTAGACTTTTCCATGTATTACGTACATTGAATTTGAAAAATGAACCTGAAGGTACGATTTTTATATGGTAAAGTCAATAAATTCAAGGGATTATAATAAATGGAGGTCGCATTTTACCCAAGGAAATTCCCTTATCGGATTTGTTCCTACCATGGGTGCTCTACATCAAGGTCATCTTTATCTAGTTCAACAAGCTAAACGTCAGTGCAGTCAAGTGGTCGTGAGCATTTTTATCAATCCGAGACAATTTAATGACGCAAATGACCTTGAAAACTATCCAGTACGGCTCGAAGAGGATTTTGCCTTGTTGGCCAATGAAGGCGTCGATTTCGTTCTTGCGCCGTCAGCATATGAGATATATCCAGTAGGTGACACCTCTTCCCTCGACATGTCTTCCTATTTACATCTTGCACAAGGCTTGGAGGGTGATCGTAGGCCTGGGCATTTCCAAGGAGTAGTGGACGTAGTAAGCCGTTTACTTAACATCGTTAAGCCTCAAAAAATGTACTTAGGAAAAAAAGACTACCAGCAGTTAAAAGTTTTAGAAGCTATGGTTAGGAAGGAGAAGTTTTCCATAGACGTTGTCGGTGTCCCAACACAGCGTGCCTCTACAGGACTAGCATTAAGTTCTCGAAATGCTTTGCTCAGTGAAGAAGGCAGAGCTAGTGCCTCCCAGATTTATGAAGCCCTTCAATGCGCAAAGGCCAGTGCATTACATGGTGATGATTCTGATATGGCCTGCGCTAAAGGCAAGGCTTTCTTGCAATCCGCAGAGGGGGTAAAAGAGGAGTACTTTCTTATCGCCAACCGACACACAATGAGCGTTAACGAAGTTGGCAATCCTAAGGAATGGGTTATCTTTTGTGCGGCGTATGTTGAGGGAGTACGCTTAATTGATAATGTAGAGGTATTTGACTAAGCGTTTTCTACCTTTGTACCATCATGATGTTACAGGTTTTTAAATCAAAGATTCACAGAGCTACAGTTACTCAAGCTGAATTGCACTATGAGGGCAGCATAACCATTGATAAAGCCCTTATCAAAGCGGCGAATATGGTAGTTGGTGAGCGCGTACAAGTTGTCAATGTAAATAATGGCGAGCGCATAGAGACTTACATCATTGAGGGGGAGGAAAATTCTGGTGTGATTTGTTTAAATGGGCCAGCAGCTCGCCGAGTTTCGGTTGGTGATACAATTATTATTATTTCCTATGCTTGGATTAGTCATGAGGATGTCGCGACATGGGAGACGACAACTGTCCATCCAAAAGCTCCGTCAAACACCTTGGTTTGAGTAATATAAAAAAGGCTTTACAGATTTTGGCCTCCTTGGCTTTAGGAATCGTTATTTTATATTGGCTTTTTGACAAAGAAAATCTTGATTGGACAAGCTTTAAAGCCGAGTTGACTACGATCAATTGGTTCTGGATTATTCTTGGCATCATTAATCTTCAGTTGAGTTGGTTGTATCGTGCTATTCGTTGGCAGATGCAAATTGAAGCCATTGATAGGCGCTACGCTCTTCTTGATTTATGGGCTGCCTCGATTGCAGGGGTGGCTATAAACTACCTTATTCCTCGCTCAGGGGAATTGTTAAAGTGCGTCTGGGTTGGTAATAAGACGGGCAGCTCTACGTCGCGCTTAATTGGCACTGTTGTAACGGAACGAGCAATTGATGTGCTTTGTCTTTTACTAATTGTTTGTATCGGATTTTTCTTAGAGTACGATGTTTTGATTTCCTTTTTGCTCGAAGAAGCTAAGGTTCCTTACTGGTTATTCTATTTAGGTTTGTTTGGTGGGGCTTTTGGTCTAGCTTCTTTGTTTGTAATTAAAAGGCTCGCAAAGCGCAAAGGGGGGATTTTTGCCAAGTTATGGCATCTTGTAGTGGCTCTTTGGGAGGGAATTATATCGGTAAAAAAACTTAAAAGACCCCTTCTATTTATTGCGTTGACCCTGTTAATTTGGTCCTCTTATGTTTTGATGCAATACTTGGTATTTTTTGCCTACCCACCCGCATCAAACTTTGGATTTGAAGTAGCGCTTATTGTCTTCATTTTTAGCTCTTTTGGTATTGTAGTTCCTACTCCAGGGGGTATTGGTTCCTTTCAATTTTTTGCGCAAACAGCCTTGGTTCTCTACGGAATGGCGAGTACCTCAGCACTGTTTTTTGCCAATATCATATTTTGGCCATTTGTGATTTCTAATATCGTGTTTGGTACCATTGGTTTCCTAATTATTTCGAATGTGCCATACAAATCAAAATCTATTGAAAATGCGGAAGCACAATGAGTAAATTCTTCAGGACATTAGATATTGCTATTAAGCAGGTAAGCTCATGGCGCTCAGAAGGATCAATTATTGTCTTCACGAACGGCTGCTTTGATGTTTTACATCCAGGACATATTCATTGCCTTAAGCGTGCTAAATCATTCGGTGATTACTTGGTCGTTGGCTTAAACAGCGATGACTCTGTACGTCGCTTGAAAGGAGATACAAGACCTTATCACGAGCAAGATAAACGTGCTATGCAATTGATGGCATTATCTTGTGTAGATGCAGTTGTGCTGTTTTCTGAGGATACACCTAAAGAAGTGATTTTGGGCATTAAACCCAACATTCTAGTCAAAGGAGGAGATTATAAAGAAGAAGAGGTTATCGGCGGGGAATTTGTTCGTTCGCTTGGAGGAAGGGTAGAAATTATTGATTTATTACAGGGTTATTCTACAACGAAGATTTTGAACTTTGTACATTCACAAAAAAAGGGTAATCATGACATTTAACCTCACCGAAGAACACTTAATGATTCAAAAGGCAGCAAGAGATTTTGCTGATAATCGATGTAAGGAAGGCGTTATTGAACGCGACCGTGATATGATTTATCCCACTGAGCTCATTACAGAGCTTGGTGAATTGGGTTTTATGGGAATGATGGTCGATCCAAAATATGGAGGAAGCGGGTTGGATACGCTGTCTTATGTTTTAGGAATGGAGCAAATTTCGAGAGTAGATAACTCCGTTTCTGTAGCCATGTCGGTTAATAATTCTTTGGTTTGCTGGGGTCTTGAGACCTTCGGCTCAGAAGAGCAAAAACAAAAGTATCTACCTGACTTAGCTCAGGGAAAAAAGATTGGCGCTTTTTGTTTGAGTGAACCAGAGGCGGGGTCAGATGCAACGAGTCAGCGGACAACTGCTATCGATCAAGGGGATCATTACTTGCTCAACGGTACGAAGAACTGGATTACTAATGGAAGTTCTGCTAGTGTCTTTTTAGTCATTGCGCAGACTGATGCGGAGAAAGGGCATCGCGGGATTAATTGCCTCATAGTAGAAAAAGGGATGGAGGGTTTCGTGGTAGGTGCGAAAGAAGATAAGTTGGGAATCCGCTCATCCGATACGCATACTTTATTGTTCAACGATATCAAGGTCCCCAAAGCAAATCGGGTAGGCGAAGATGGTTTTGGATTTAAGTTTGCTATGAAAACCCTCTCTGGAGGACGAATTGGTATTGCTGCTCAAGCCCTTGGTATAGCTCAGGGAGCCTATGAATTAGCTTTGGCTTACAGTAAAGAACGAAAAGCTTTTGGCAAGGAGATTCACAAGCATCAAGCGGTTGGGTTTAAGTTGGCTGAAATGGCTATGGAAATAGAGGCGGCGAGATTACTAGTATACAAAAGCGCTTGGCTCAAAGATCAAGGTGAAAACTATGACTTGGCAAGTAGCATGGCTAAGCTCTATGCTTCAGAAGTTGCTATGAAACAAACCGTGGAAGCCGTCCAAATCCATGGAGGTTATGGCTACGTCAAAGAATATCATGTGGAGCGCCTGATGCGTGATGCAAAAATCACGCAGATTTATGAAGGAACCTCAGAAATTCAAAGGCTTGTAATTTCCCGTTCTATTACTAAGTAGACTTAGTGAATCGCTTCCTCTAAATCGTCGATCGTCAGCTCAAAATCAAAGGCATCATAGACTTTGTAGTAATTGTCTGGGTCTGCACATTCACGGTAGGCATAAATGGCAAAGTCTAGACGGTCACTCTCGAAATCAAAAGCCATCATAATTTGCTTGATTTGGTCTGCTGTTAAACAGTTTGAGCGAGAAACCTGTTTCGCTATAGTCATTTTTGAATCGGAGAAGGACTTGTCTTCAATTGATTCTAAGGCATCATTAAAATCACTACTCGCCATTGTACAAGGCGGCGCGGCAGGAGTTGGCGCCTGTATATATTGGGTTTGAGGGCTCGTCGTTACAGTAGTTGTCGTTGTTGTCGTTGTTGTGGAATTGCTTGAGCTCGAAGAAGGCATACCATCATTGATGGTTATATCCATATCAAATCCGACGCCGCCAACATTCATATCCATAGAGACATTCTCCTGATAGACATCATCACTTGATGACTGTTCAACGACTTGAACATTTGTCGTCGTTGTTTCTTGAACATTAATGGAGGTAGAAGAACCCATTGAAGAATTATTCTCATTGACATTGATATCGATATTCATATCTATTCCGCCCATATTTACATCCATTGAGATATTTTCATCACCTTGACTTACTCCAGAACTCGACTGATTAGATGAAGTGGTCGTGTGTTCGGTTACTTGGACCGTTGTCGTAGTTGTTTCCTGAGGAAGCGGCGTACTATGATATTCAATAACAGTCACCTCAGCGCTTTGCGGTGGAGCAGTTTCTATAGAAGTAGCGCCAAAAGCTCTTAGAACAAAATCACCTTTCCGATTAGCTTTTATCCGATAGCTTGTTGCACAATATGATGGACAGTCAATACCTTTTAACATTAAATTTCCTCGCGAAATTGCCGGGTAAAGGCTATTAGCAAACTCAATTCGGACAGATGCCAAATCAAACATTAATCCGTCAACTTGAACGTTGGTAGAGGCTATGCCGTTTTGACGTATCCCGTTTACTTCGAGATAAAAGGGTTCTCCAACTTCAGAGAAGATAGTCAGTTGGTGCTGGGCAAAACCCTGCATAATGCCCAAGCATATGACAGACAATAGAAGGTTTTTCATAGTTGTAGGTTGTTTTAACAATGGAGTATGATCTTACGAGGATTTAGTCAAGGCTTCTTCCTGAAACGGATCTTGTATTTACGCGGCTTCTTCTAAATTCGCGCATTTTAACACTGATTGTACAGTTGTAGTCTCTCATATCATTAGGAATAACTTTGGCGTTAAACTCATCTCCGTGGTAAATGACCTTGCCTGACCCTTTGTTAAACGAATTTATAGCATGTAGATAGAACCTCCCTTGCATGGTATCTCGCGGATTGACTACGTTGGGCTTGCGCACAAAGGTGAGGTAGTGGTTGTCATCTTTTTCAAAACTTACACGAAGTGTATCGCCGTTAGAGGAATAACCTACCAAAAGCCCTTTGGTTTCTTTTGGAAAAATCACGCGCTCGGTAGCAGTAGCACTTTCTGAAGTAATTCTTCCCGTTTGCACTTGAGCACCTTGTTCTGTCTCTTTTCGTTCAAGTTGAACTTCATGAGATAAAAAGAAATAGATATTCTCTAAGTCGACATAGCTAAGATTAGCATTAGCCCGTAGATTTTTGTCATAAGGAACTTGGCGTGCACAGCTAGTGACCATCAAACCAATTAACAGTGATCCAAAAAAAGTCAGTTTAAAATTCATAGGATAATTCATGGCAAATAAGCGTGTTGATTTCAAAATATGTGCCAAAAATACGTAGAATTACAACTTGCCATATCTTTCCTCAAAAGCTTTTTCCCATTCAAACACCTCATCTCGAAGGCGAGCAGCTTCTAAAAAGTCCATGTTCTTCGCAGCCTTTCGCATAGCCTTTCTTCGATTTTCGATTTCTTTTTTCCATTGATTTCGGTCTAGTGAGGCCCTTGAAGTGGTCTCTGCCAATTCTTCCTGTTGTATAGAATCCGTCTTGGCTTTTCGAACTTCAAGCACAGAAGTTGACTTCAAAATATCGGCTTTCGACTTCTTGACAGATGTTGGCGTGATATTGTGTTGTTGGTTATATTCTAATTGAATCGTCCTGCGCCGCTGGGTTTCGTCTAGTGTAGCTTGCATCGATTTCGTTATTTTATCAGCATAAAAAATTACCTTTCCATGAACATTTCTAGCAGCACGTCCAGCAGTCTGAATCATTGACCTTCGATCTCTAAGAAATCCCTCTTTATCTGCGTCAATAATGGCAACAAGAGAAACTTCGGGTAAATCAAGCCCTTCTCTAAGAAGATTTACTCCCACAAGTACATCAAATTTTCCAATGCGTAAGTCACGTATAATTTCAACGCGATCTAAAGTGTCGATACCCGAGTGAATATAGCGGCAGCGCACACCTGCTTTAGCTAAGAACTTGGCCAATTCTTCTGCCATACGTTTAGTTAGCGTGGTTACGAGTACTCGCTCATCGATGGCCGTTCGCTGTTGTATCTCATGCAAAAGGTCATCAATTTGGTCTTTACTTGGTCGAATGTCTATCGGAGGATCAATAAGGCCGGTTGGACGTACAATTTGTTCGACAATTATGCCTTCAGAACGCTCAATTTCTTCATCCCCTGGGGTTGCGCTAACATAGATTCTTTGTCCGATTAAATGATTGAATTCCTCATAGTTCAGTGGCCTGTTATCCATAGCAGCAGGTAGTCTGAATCCGTGCTCAACAAGATTGATTTTTCGAGCGCGATCTCCAGCATGCATACCGCCTACTTGAGGAAGGGTAACATGGCTTTCGTCAACGACAAGGAGAAAGTCATCCGGAAAATAATCCAAGAGGCAAAAAGGCCGCTCACCAGGTTTCCGTTTATCGATATACCTTGAATAATTTTCGATGCCGCTACAATAACCCAACTCGCGAATCATCTCGAGGTCAAACTCAACGCGCTCTTTTAATCGAGCCGCTTCCAAAGGAAGCTTAACCTCGTTGAAATAATCCACTTGGTCGACTAAGTCATCTTGAATTTGATGTATCATGGATTGTACTTGCTCCTTTGGAGTGATATAAAAGCTTGCTGGAAAGATTACAGCATGCTCAAGGTTCTCGAGTACGGAATTGTCTTTAGGGTCTATTTTCTGAATCCCCTCGATTTCATCATCAAAAAAGAGAAGTCTATAACCATAATCTGCATAGGGTACATTGATATCGACCACCTCGCCTGTAACTCGAAAGGTGGCACGGGAAAAGTCCTCTACAGCTCGCGAGTAGAGCGCATTGACTAAATCAAATAAAAGGGTGTTTCTGCCGATTTTTTGACCTTTGTTAACGGTAATCACCCCCGTCTTAAAATCCTTGGGATTGCCCATACCATAAATGCAACTAACGGAAGCAACCACAATCACGTCTCGACGTCCTGAAAGTAAAGAGGATGTGGTGCTAAGGCGAAGTTTGTCAATCTCTTCATTAATAGAGAGATCTTTTTCGATATAGGTATCACTTGAGGGTATATACGACTCGGGTTGATAGTAGTCATAGTAGGAAACAAAGTATTCTACCGCATTGTCTGGGAAGAATTGCTTGAATTCTCCATATAGTTGCGCAACCAGTGTTTTGTTGTGAGTTAATACGAGCGTAGGGCGCTGGGTTTGTTCAATAACATTTGCAATGGTAAAAGTCTTTCCTGAACCGGTAACGCCAAGAAGTGTTTGCGCTAAGCTGCCTTCATTTAATCCATTGACCAATTCCTTAATGGCCGTCGGTTGGTCCCCTTTGGGTGTGTACGATGATTCAAGTTTAAACATAGGTCTAGGCAGACAAGAAATTTACCACTATTTCAAACATTACTATGAACAAGAATACTCTACAAGTCGTTCAACAGAATCAAGGGGAAAATGGTACTTTTGACCCGATTAAAATGGATTCATGACAATTTCTGAACTTCTAGTTGTTACAGGTTTATCAGGCCTTCATCTAATGGAAGCTAAAAGAGAAAACGGTTTAATTGTACGTGGCTTATCGGGGGATAAAAAACGCTTTGCTTCATCTAGAAAGCATATGTTTACACCCCTTGACAATATTACAATTTACACCGACCAAGAAGGACTTCCTATTGTAGATGTCTTTCGGCGCATGAGGGATTCTTCAACAGCAATCCCAGCTGGCGGTGACGGCAAAGCGTTAAGAGATTATTTCACGGAAATTGTTCCTGAACATGACGTGGAGAGGGTCTATTCAAGTGACATCAAAAAAGTATTGTTTTGGTTTACTCAGCTCATGGATGCAGATCTTCTACGTTTGCTTGACGAGGATCAAGAAAAAGTTTCCTCAACGGATCTAGAAGAAACCCGATCAAAAGAGGATAAAAAGTCTTCAAAAGAAAATGAATAAAACATATATGACACACGCAGAAGAGATACAATCCGTCCCGAGAAATTTTATGCCAGAGGTATTCACCTTAGAGGCATG
Source organism: Saprospirales bacterium (assembly GCA_002708985.1). GTDB lineage: Bacteria > Bacteroidota > Bacteroidia > Chitinophagales > UBA8649 > UBA8649. The sequence continues at coordinate 46,459 of PAPS01000032.1, forward strand.
GGATGGCCTTATGCCGTTTGTTGAAGACCTAAAGCAGCGTGAAGTCCAAAGCGAACACGATTTCCGACAATGGTTGGCAGATCGCAATGAGGTAACGGTAGTCTTTGAGGAAATTGCTCGCTGGAAATATATCCATACGTCATTGGATACAAAAGATGAGGTTGCCAAAAAGGAACGAGAGTTTATTATTGCTGAGATTCGTCCAAAATGGACACAATACAAACATGCACTCAATCAAAAATTCAACGACTTGCAGGAAAGATTTCCTCTAGATGATGAGGCGTGTAACAATTACATCCACGCAGTATCTACTGATATCGAAATATTTCGTGATGAGAATGTGTCGCTTGGTACGCAAATCGAATTAAAGGCTCGTGAATATGATGCCATTAGTGGAAATTGGTCCGTTGATATTGATGGTGAGACAAAAACACTTCAACAAGCCAAATCTTATTTAGAGTCTAATGATCGCTCGATTCGAGAAAAAGTTTGGCGTTCCATTGCAGAAGCGCGGTATCAAGACAACGAAGAGTTGGATACGCTGTATTCTGAACTTGCAGATATGCGTCACAAAGTAGCTCGCAATGCGGGTTTTGAAAACTTTAGAGATTTTAAGCATAAGGCAATGCACCGTACTTCATGGCCGGTCCAAGCTTGCTATGATTATGCTTATGCGGTAGAGAAACATGTAATGCCAATTGTTAATGCGATTCAAGCACAGCGAAAACAGGATCTTGGATATGATTCATTGAGACCTTGGGATACTGAGATTGATTCAGAGGGAAAACCACCGCTCAAACCATTTTCGACGACAGCTGAATTCGTTGAGCGAGGAGTTGCCTCACTCAAAGATGTAAATCCTTTTTTTGGCGAATGTATCAGCAAGATGGACACCATGGGTCGTCTTGATCTAGAGTCGCGTCTAGGCAAGGCACCCGGTGGTTACAATATGCCATTACCCGAAACAGGTATTCCCTTTGTTTTTATGAATCACGCCTGTCTTGAATACGACGTTCGAGTCCTTGTACACGAAGCAGGCCATGCGGTGCATTCATTTTTATCTCATGAATTGAGTCATGATTGGATGAAGGATACGCCTTCAGAAGTTGCTGAACTCGCCTCTATGTCGATGGAGCTTTTTACTATGGAGCATTGGGAACACTTTTATCCGGATCCAGAAGATTTAAAACGCGCAAAAAGAAATCACTTAGAGGGTCTGTTAACTACACTGCCTGCTGTAGCTAGGATTGATAATTTTCAACACTGGATATACACCAATCCAGGCCATTCTGTGCAAGAACGGCATGCAGCGTGGCTTGATCTTACACGTCGTTTTACAAGTCACGTTTTTGATATATCGGGTTTAGAGAAGTTTGATGCGGTCAATTACCAAAGGGTACTTCATATATACCATATTCCCTTTTATTATATCGAATACGGTTTAGCTCAATTGGGGGCGATTGCCATGTGGCGTAACTATTGCCAAGACCCTAATAAAACAGTAGAGCAGTACAAAAATGCATTAGCGCTTGGTTACACAAAAGATGTTCCTTCAATCTATCAAGCGGCTGGCATACAATTTGACTTTTCTGACTGTTATGTGCAGGAACTCGCTTCATTTGTATATGATCAATGGAAAAAACTATTATGAGAACTACAGGGTACTTTCTACTTCTAATGAGTTTGTTTGTCGCCTGTGGTGATGACGACGTGGTCTTTACACCCGATGAAGCGATTTATTTTGTCTCGCCAGATACGACATCCATAACACGGACGGTCAATGATATTATAGAGGTAGATGTTTACTTCAGTCTAGATTCAGTTATTGATAGTGTTTTTGTAGGGTATCAAATAGATACGTCAAATCAGCCACCTATGAATCTTTCCCTAAGTGATTTAGATGAGATTACTGAGCGAATTGGTTTCTCATCTTCAAGGAATCAGCATCGACTTCAGTTTTCATTACCCATACCCTCAGATGGAAGTTTAAATTCTGTGGTCTCAGGGGATATTGTGCGATTTGTTTTTGCAGTAAAATCTGGAAACCTAATTGTCACAAAAACGTTAAGGGTAGATATAACGCTGTAAGACGTTTACTATGCATTTAAATTTAGAAAACTCAAGAAAGAGTTACGACCAGCATCAATTGGAAGAGCATGCGATTCCAAGAAACCCTTTTGATCTCTTTGCGTCATGGTACAAAGACGCTGAGAAAATTTCGTCCATCGAGGCCAATGCGATGGGGTTAGCTACTGTTTCCTCTGATGGTAAGCCCTCATTACGGAAAGTATTGCTTAAGGAAGTTTGGAACAACCAATTTGTCTTTTATACCAACTATAAGAGCCGCAAGGGGAGAGAAATTGAGCATAACTCATCAGTCGCTCTACTATTTCATTGGGAAGCTCGAGAACGACAGGTCCGAATTGAAGGATTAGCCTTCAAATTAGATGCCATCAAATCGGACGAATATTTTGCATCAAGGCCTCTTTCAAGCCAGCAAGCTGCAATTGCTTCCCCACAAAGTGAAATCGTCGAGAACCGAGACGATCTAGAGCAGCGGTTTGCAAAAGTTTCGTCAGATTCAGATCAATTGATTCGTCCTGAGTTTTGGGGCGGCTATGGCATTGTGCCTAAGGTTATTGAGTTTTGGCAAGGAAGACCTAGCCGAATGCACGACCGCATTACCTACATAAAAGGCGATAATAAGGATACTTGGTCTACACATCGCCTTGCGCCTTAGTCAAAAAATCTTGAACAAAAAAAAAGAGTCCCGAAGGACTCTTTTGAACATTTAAAAAAGAGACTTTCTAGCTGTTTACACGGCCAGCAAGGTCTTTACCCGCTTTGAATCGTACTACTTTACGTGCAGCGATGTTTAACGTTTCACCAGTTCTTGGGTTACGTCCTTTACGTGCAGCGCGCTCAGAAGTAGAGAAAGTACCGAATCCAACAAGAGTTAGCTTGTCGCCACTTTCTAGAGTTGAAGTTACTCCGTTGATAACTGCTCCTAAAGCTTTACCAGCCTGAGCATTGGTAATACCTGAATCTTCAGCGATTTTAGAAATTAATTGTGCTTTGTTCATAATAGATAAAATTTGAATTGAGTCAAAAATAGAAGTATAGAACGTAAATTCAAGGCTTGAAAAGGAAACAATATGTGCATAAATCGCCTACAGCAGGGCTTTTAGCGCATTTCCTTTTTATAACTTGTTGAATATAACGCGACTAGGTCAGTGTAGACAGACTGAGCAAATTGTGGATAGAAGAGTAAAAAATGGAGAAAAAAGCTTTAGAAATGGCGCAAAATGGTGGTTTCAACCTGATTCAGGAAGGGGAATTTACCTATATTGATCAAGGTGAGGGTGATGTTTTGATCCTTTTACACGGTTTGTTTGGCGCACTGAGTAACTTTCATGAGGTCATAAATCACTTTAAGAAGGACTTTAGAATCATTTTCCCCTTTTTGCCCTTGTATTCTCTTTCGTTAAAAAAATCTACCGTTCGAGGAATGGCTGATCATGTTGGTCAGCTTTTAGACCAACTGTCAATAGAAAGGGCGCACTTTTTAGGTAACAGTTTAGGAGGACACATTGCTTTGGTGTATGGAAAGGAAAACCTTAACCGATTGCAATCGCTAACCTTAACGGGCTCTTCAGGGCTTTTTGAAAATGCTATGGGTGATGGTTATCCCAACCGGGAGAGCTATGAATACATTAAGAGTAAAACGGAATACACTTTCTATGACCCAAAGACGGCTACTAAAGAATTAGTCGATGAGGTCTATGAGACAGTTAATAATCGCGGCAAGGTTATTCGTATTATAACGATGGCAAAAAGCGCCATCCGCCACAATATGAGGGACGAGTTAGGTGCATTTACAATGCCCGCAAAGATGATTTGGGGCAGCGACGATAGAATTACTCCTCCTTTTGTTGGCGAAGAGTTCAACAATCTAATGCCCAATTCATCCTTGAGTTTTATTGATGAATGTGGTCATGCTCCTATGATGGAAAAACCTCAAGAATTCAACAAAATATTAATGGACTTTTTAACGTCATTATAGGTAATGTACGTTGCTGAATATATTGACCCTTCATTTGAAGCACTGAGTCCTGCAAATACTGCTCGTGAGGCGACATTAATTATGGAGGCACAAGATGTTAGTGTCCTGCCCGTGGTTGGCGATGATGGCAACTATATTACTATGTTGAGGTTGGATGATGTTGATCAGTTATCGGAGGATACGACCATTGAAATGCTCAGCGGTAGATTTCAGGCCCGATTTGTTCAAAAAGATAAACATGTTTTTGAAGCGATACGGCTTATGCTTGAACACGATTTGGATTGTTTGCCTGTTGTAGATAATGCTTCTCTTGCATACAGCGGGCTAATCACTCGTTCAAGCGTACTTGAAAGTTTAATGGCCTTTGTTCCCTTTCACAGAACTTCCTACATTATTACAGTCGAGGCAGAAGCACGGGGTTTTAGCATGGCTGAGTTATGTCGATTGATTGAATCCAATCGAGGTCAAATTTTAGGGACCTTAATGCATAGTCATACAGAGCAAAATAGCCCACTCTGTATCACCATAAATTTAGTGGCAGAAGAACTCAATCCAATTTTTGCTGTATTGGAGCGATACGATTATGTTGTGAGACGATCCTACCAAGGCGAGCAGCCTGACGACTACCTAAAGGATCGATATCAAAGTTTAATGCGATTTTTAGACACTTAAAATCTACGTATGATAGTTACTTTGTTTGGCAGAGCGTCTGTTGCTCAAAAAATGAAACAGTTTGAGAATGTAATCAAGCTTTTAGTGGATGCTGGCCATGACGTATTGCTAAACGAGTCACTTTATTCTATCCAGGGAGGACTTCAAAACCCATTCAATTTATCTAAAATCAAAATACCTGATGATGCCATCGATTATGTGTTAAGCCTTGGAGGAGATGGAACAATGCTCGAGGCAGTAACCTGGATCGGAGATAAGGCGATTCCTGTTCTAGGTTTAAATTTTGGGCGGCTTGGTTTTCTTACAGATACAGTGGCCTCGTTTACAGCGGATACAGTCAAGCGGTTACAAGAGAAAGACTTGGTAGTCGATGAGCGTAGTATGCTACTTTGGACGAATCCTGAGGGTGAACCGATCCGCCGCTTTCCGCATGCCCTTAATGATATTACGATTCAACGGGCTTCTTCTTCTTCTATGATTACGATTCACGTAACTATTGATGGCATACCCTTAAACTCTTATTGGGCAGATGGCTTAATTATTTCCACCCCTACAGGTTCAACAGGTTATTCTTTAAGTTGTGGCGGTCCTATTATTCATCCATCGACGAAAAACATTGTATTAACGCCCATAGCCCCCCATAATCTCAACATTCGACCGCTAATCTTAGATAAAGGCGTAAAGATTGCTATTGAAGTAGAGGCTCGTGACCCTCAATTTTTAGCAACGCTAGACACGCACTCTGTTTTTTTAGATACTTCGCGTCATGTGGAAATTTCAAGTTCGCCTTATGTCACTAAAATCTGCAGGCTGCAAAATAACTACTTCACAGGAGCGATTCGCGATAAGCTTTATTGGGGTATTGATAAGAGAAATAGTCATGGCTAAAACAATTGTCTTTATCGCTCGTTAGTGATTAGACCCTTACCTTTAATCCTGTTATGCGCTTCATTGTTCTCGCCACATTTCTTTTGATTGCAAGCCTTGGGTCACTTTCCGCTCAGAATATTGAAGGAGGCTTATTGTTGGGAAATACTCAGTATTTCGGCGATCTCAATCCTAAGGCGCGATTTAATGCTCCAAGATGGCACGCTCAAGCATTAATAAAATATAACGTAGACGATCGCTTTGTTCTCCGGGGTAATATGACATTTGGTAGACTATATTATTCAGACAAGTTAAGCGGCGATGCATTTAATGCTAGACGAAATCTTTCTTTTAGGACTAATATTTTAGAGGTTAGTGGAGGGCTAGAATTCAATTTCCTTGAGTTTTCAATGAGCAAAAAGTCCTATCGTTTTTCCCCTTACCTTTTTATTGGACTGGGATTCACTTACTTTAATCCTCAGGCCGAATTAGGGGGAGAATGGTATGATTTACAACCCCTAGGCACAGAGGGTCAAAATGATATAAGTTATTCCAATGTTAAGCCATACAAACTTGTGACACCAATACTGCCCACAGGCTTTGGTTTCAAGTATAATCTCAGTAGAAAAATTAATGTGGGTATAGAGTATGTCCATAGAATAGCATTTACCGATTATCTAGATGATGTTGGAGGTGTATACCCAAGTCCACTATCTTTACCCGATGGGGGTAGCGGCGTGGCTGCGGCTCTATCGGATCGATCCGGTGAAGTCGGCGAACCCATCGGCGATGAGGGGTTTCAGCGTGCAACTTCTAGTAAACGAGATGCCTACCTTATGGGAGGATTTTGGTTAACCTATCTTTTATCCTACGAAAAGTGTCCTAAAATCTCTAGACTTCCATAGATTTTCTAAATTCGCCGTTGAACGCTCTCTCCTTGGAATTACCCCACGATATTAACCCGAAAACAGTCCCTCAGCATGTGGCTCTTATAATGGATGGCAATGGTCGTTGGGCCAAGCAAAAGGGTAAGATGCGAATTGCAGGACACAAAGAGGGAGTTGAAGCTGCTAAAAGAGTGGTAAAAGCCCTTTCTACAGCAGGTGTAAAGTATGTTACATTATATGCCTTTAGTACCGAAAATTGGAAGCGTCCAGCCCTAGAAGTTAGTGGTTTGATGGACTTGTTAATGCTTACGCTCAAACGTGAACTTAAAGGATTCATGAAAGAGGGTTTTATTCTGCGTACAATTGGTGATATAGAGCAGCTTCCTTCGTCAACAAGGGATGCTGTAAAAGAGGTCGTATACCAAACCAATGAGAATACAGGTATGGTCATCAATGTTGCTTTAAGTTATGGCGGCCGTTGGGAAATTGTAGAAACAACTAAAGAATTAGTGCGTAAGGCAGTCAATGGGGAAATGGATCTCCAACATATTGATGAAAACACTTTTAGCCAACACCTTCAAACATCTGGCATGCCTGATCCTGACCTCCTAATACGCTCAAGCGGGGAAAAGCGATTAAGCAACTTTCTAGTATGGCAGTCTGCCTACAGTGAATACGTTTTTGATAATGCCTTTTGGCCTGATTTTAATGAGCACAACGTATGGAATGCTCTGCGAGATTTTCAGGGTAGAAAGCGTAGGTTTGGAACTTCAAGTGATGCTTCATGATATCTAGGTTCCGTTTGCGTTGGTTACTTGTTCTGGGCTGGATGTCACTAGGCGGCATAGTGTGGGCTCAAAATGATAGTACAGAGTCTACATTGGAAATCAATCCATGGGACTTTAGTGAACCTAAAGAATACGTTATAGCAGGTGCTGTTTTAGAAGGAAGCAATCTGAATAAAGGTGTTCTGCTGAATCTTGCTGAAATTCCAGTTGGTTCGTCAATAACCCTTCCTGGGGACGATTTTGCTATGGCGATCAAGCGACTTTGGGACCAGCGAATTTTCGCAGGTGTCTCCATTTACATAGATTCTGTACAAGGAGATCAAATCTTTTTAAGGTTATCGATTACCGAACGACCTCGTCTATCTCGATTTGTGATTACAGGTGTAAAAAAAGGTGATGCTGAAGAGATTCGAGAGATGTTAAACTTAGGCATTGCCTCGGTGCTTCAGGAGGCGGATAAAAATGAGATTCGTTATAAAATCTCAAAGTATTACACAGATAAAGGTTTTTACAAGCCGATCGTTACCATGACAGAGCAGGAGGACACTATTATGGCCAATAGTGTCTTATTGCGTATTGAGGTTGATCGAGGCAGAAAGGTTCGTATCGATGAAATACAGATTGAGGGCAATGCTCAGATGACCAGTCGCCAGATTAAGCGAAGCATGAAAAACACCCGTGAGCGAGTGAAATTTGAGCTTCAAGAGCTACTCGATATTCCAAAAAATAAAATTGATTCAGCCTTCGGTGCACTAGATGTTATTACCGATTTTTCTGCGAGTAGAGCCTTTAAATATGGTGATCGATTTGTTAACCTCAACATCTTCAAATCCTCAAAATTTTCTCCTCAAAGTTACGAGGATGACAAAGAGATATTGCTTGCGCGCTACAGAGATAAGGGCTATCTCGATGCAAAAATCACTTTTGACACAGCGGTATTCCTGCCCGATGGGAATGTCTTTATTGCAATGCAAATAGAGGAAGGGAGTCAATACTACTTTAGAAACATTACTTTTTCAGGCCAGGCAAAATATTCCGACTCGCTTCTTCTACAGATCCTCGATATAAAGAAGGGGTCAGTTTATAGTGAAGGTCTGTTAAATGAGCGGTTGTTCCAAAGCCAAAACAGCGATGATGTAAGTTCATTGTACATGGATAATGGATATCTATTTTTCAATGTTACTCCAATCGAACAGCGCGTAGAAGGGGACTCAATTGATTTGTTGCTCAAAGTGTATGAGGGTCCTCAAGCGACCATTAATGCAGTTAATATCTACGGAAATACAAAGACGAATGAGAAAGTCATTCGTCGTGAGCTTTACATAAAACCGGGCGATAAATTTAGTAGAACGGCGCTTATGCGTTCTCAACGAGAGCTTGCTAATCTCGGGTATTTTGATCCCGAGCAAATGGAGATTCTTCCCCGACCTAATCCTCAAAATGGCACAGTGGATATCGATTTAAAGGTTGTTGAGAAGCCTTCTGACCAATTGGAACTTTCCGCAGGGTGGGGAGGCCGCGGAAATGGAGTAGTGGGTACGCTTGGTGTTCAGTTCACCAATTTCTCGCTGCGCAATGTGTTTAATGGGAAAGCATGGTCGCCATTACCCTCTGGGGACGGCCAAAACTTCACGGTTCGTGTTCAGTCCAATGGTAAACTCTTCCAATCGTATAATTTAAGTTTTACAGAACCATGGCTTGGCGGTCGTAAGCCTAACTCATTATCTCTAAGCTTTTTTCGTCAGCGCCTAAATGATCTAGATATTAATCGTGCCATTGAGGGAAGTTTAGTCACTACGGGAGGCTCTGTAGCACTGGGGACGCGCCTTCGTTGGCCAGATGACTATTTCATCGTCCAAACGTCATTAAACTTTCAGCGCTACCAATTGGATAACTTTAACACCTTTGATTTCAGTTTTACCAATGGTCAGGCAAACAACATTAATTTCTCTACTACGATTGCCAGAAACTCTATTGACCAGCCACTATTTCCAAGTAGAGGTTCAAACATATCCTTAACTCTTCAAGCAACTCTGCCCTATAGTTTGTTATTTAAGGGGCGACGCAACATTGACTTCAGCGACCCAACCTTAGATGATGAGATTCGTTTCCGATGGGTAGAATTTTATAAAGGACGCTTTGATGCAGAATTTTATACGCCATTAGCTGGAAAGTTGGTATTATATACCGCGGCAAAAATGGGTTTTTTAGGGACATATAATAAATCTCTCGGGCTTACGCCTTTTGAGCGTTATGAACTAGGAGGGGAAGGATTTCAGCAAACAAGATTTTTAGGAAGGGATCCAATCGGTTTGCGAGGATACAATGTGATTACGCCGAGCGGCGGAGCGCCAATATTTAATAAGTTCATAATGGAGATGCGCTATCCGATTTCTTTGAACCCATCAGCTACTGTTTATACGTTGGCTTTCTTAGAAGGGGGAAACTTTTGGAATTCGATCCAAGATTATCAACCGTTTAATCTCAAACGATCTTTTGGTGTGGGTTTGAGAGTCTTTTTGCCTATGTTTGGTCTGCTCGGATTTGATTATGGCATAGGCTTTGATGATGACGACTTGGATGCCGTAACTGGTGATAACCTATTTCAGAAGTATGGCCAGTTTCGGATTATTTTAGGATTTGAACCTCAATAGAGAAAATATGCGAAAATTTTTAGGTTTACTTTTTATAGTACTAAGTTTTAACTGCCTTAGTGCACAACGTTTTGTTTATATCGATATGGAATATATGTTCAGTCAGATTCCAGAAGTTCAACGTGCCCAGGAGGAATTGGATGCCAAGGCTATGGAATGGCGAACAACGATACAGAATATGATGTTTTCTGTGGATTCCGCATATAAGGCTTTTCAGGCAGAGCAAGTGCTTATGACAGAGCGCATGAAGGCTGAGAAAATTCGAGAAATTGAAGATATGGAGCGCTCAATAAAAGGCTATCAACAAGAAAAGTTTGGTCCTGAGGGTGCACTTTTTGCTGAAAAAGATGCCCTGCTTCGTCCTATTCAAGACAAGATTTATGATGAAATCCAACGATATGCTGAAGAGAAGGGGTATGACTTTATACTCGATCGATCGGCCACTACGATGGTATTGTTTGGATCCGATCGCTACAACAAAAGTGACGATATCTTAAAAAGGCTTGGATATACCGTGTCCAAGTAAGTTTATATTAACTGAAAATAGTTTCTTTACATCACAATAATTTATAATGAAAGTTTTACGATTTATTCTTCCCCTTGCCATGATTTTTGGCTTCACCTTAACGAGCACTGCACAGACTAGTAAAATGGGTTTGGTAGATTATCAAGCACTTTTAGCTGAAATGCCCGAATCTATATTGGCCCAAGAAAAATTGCAAAGTAGGTCCGACGAAATGCAAAATGAGCTAGATATGATAGGTGAGCAGTACATGATTAAGGCCGCAGAATATAATGAGATGATGAATTCGGGAACACTTACATCAGGGGCATCACAAGCCGCGCAGGCCGAGTTAAATAGTTTACAAGAAAAGTATTCAAAAGCCGAACTACGTGCACAGGAATCATTAATGGGTTATGAAGAAACCTTATTGACACCTATCATTGATAAGTTAGATCAGGCAATTACCTCTGTATCCAGA
>PAPS01000033.1 GCA_002708985.1 Saprospirales bacterium
AGGAAGATCAAAGGATTCCTCTTTATTCAATTCCTTATTTCCCGAGCTATCAGGTAGATGATTGTGCTCAGCAGGCTGGCCTTTATCTTTTGAATCCAAAACTATGACTAGGGTATTTCCACCGTCATAGGACTATCAATAACCTGATCTGCAGAGTCTGCCTCAGACGGACTTGTGTCCATAATACTTACAGATGGGTTCGTACTGTATTTTATATCAAATTGATTGATTGCATTTACTTTAGCTTGTACTGGACTTATCTGTTGAGTTATTCTCTGATATTCCGAACTAATTATGTCCTGAATCTGCTTTCTCTCTTCGTCACTGTTAGCTTTTGCCAATGCATCTTGGCCTCGTTGGTTTAAGTCTTGGATCAAACCTTCGACGCGCTTTATTTCTTCCTCTAAAGGAATCTTCTCAGCTTCTCTAGCACTTTGCATAGCATTCATCAAGCTTGTGTCGCCTAAGGCAACGGCAAGTTTAGAATAGGTCAGATTGCCATCTTCTTGTTGAACAAGTTCGCTTGCCGTAACATGGCTTGTTAATACGTTAAACATTGCGTTGACAGCACTTTCTGCCGCGGAATCAATTGACAATGTAGCCACTCCATCATCCCCTGTATTTTCTTCTAAGGCAAAGCCAAGGGTTTGATTCATATAACCTAAAAGGTCATTAGTGTATCGGTCCGTGATGTTTTTTTCCGTGTCATCGTCTTTAACTACGGTACTGAGATAACCAAGCTCTTCATCGGCGTACTTAGTCAAGAATGCCATGACTTGGTCAGCTTCTGTACTCATCTCTAAACCGTATAGTATTCGAGGTACACTGAAGTAGCTAATGTTACTATATCCCCCAAGGGCCTCAATCGGTAATTCCTTCATAAATGAAGTAGCAAGTTCTTTAGCCTTTTCAGGGTTTTTGGCACTGAGCGTTTCAATTGCCATTGTATATATATTGACCAGCGTGATAAATTGGCGATGTACATTTTCATCTAGTAGCATGTCAGGATTTTGCTTAAGACCACCGAAAGCAAACTTATTCATCAAGTTGTCAAACAATAGATCCGGGTTTGGAATGGTATTAGCACTCGCAAATTCAAACGGTGTAATGCGATAGGCTAAGCCCTCTAAACTTAAGTTTCTCTGATAGTCACTGTATTTATCTCTTGGAACGGTAATCGCAAAATATATTGGTCGGTTATTTATGTTACCGGCAATCAGATCAGAAAGTATAATACTCATTGGATCATTTGGATCACTCAACTGGACCCTCATAGTGTCACTTATCAAGTCATAGTAGGGAGCATAGTCACCCCAAATCGTTGTATCAATAGCCGAATCAATAGGGAATAGTAACCCTCCGGGCACAACACGACCTAAGTTATTTACTTGACGTTCGAAGTTTTCAAACTTATTGTAGAAGGCATTTTCGTTGCTTGGATTTTTCCGTTGTAAATCAAAAGATCTTTGCAGCTGCTCACTATGCATATCATTCATGGTTAAGCTAACATTGAGTGGGGCGCTCTCATTCATTTTACGACGAAGGTTGTCATAATAAGTATCCTGCATTAACAGACTCAAGTTAATAATCCGCACATCAGGTCTCACGCCCTCGACTTCTTGCGCATACCAAAGTGGATAGGTGTCATTATCACCATAAGTGAATATGATAGCATCTTTTTCAAGAGACTTTAAATAATTCGATGCAAAGTCAATTGTTGTCGTTCGCCCAGATCGGTCGTGGTCGTCGTATCCTTGGCTTCCCATTAACGCAGGAGCTAAAAGACCAATGAAAATGGCGAGCACAGGCTCCCAAGTAACTTTCTTTGCTCCTCTTGATAGCCATTCGATAAGCTGAAGTACAGCAAGTCCCATCCAAATACAAAAGGCAAAAAGAGAACCCACCAAAACGTAATCCCGTTCACGGGGCTCTACCGGAGGTTGATTGATATAGATAATGAAGACAAGACCTGTAATCAAGAACATTGCCGAGATAGCAATCGCCAAGACTTGATTCTTGCGATAGCTATATACCAGGCCAATGATTCCTAAGACAAATGGAATCAAATAAAACTTATTGTTTGCCTTATTATTCGCTCGATGACTAGGTAAATCCGTATTGGTCCAGTTGTGGTTTCCATTCCACATTCCAAGGCCATCTAAGGGTGAAATGCCAGACTGCCAGCGACCGTGTTCATTGGCATAGGTTCCTTGAAGATCATTCGTTCTTCCTGCGAAGTTCCACAAGAAATAACGCATATACATGTAACCCACCTGATACTGCAAGAAGAATTTGAAGTTATCGCCAAGCGTAATGTTGTCCTTTACAGCATAGAATTGGCTCTCTTGTGCTTTGGCAGTGGCTTGATTGAATTCCTCGGGGCCAAATGATTGCACCACTTGCCCATTTTGTAAATTGATTACATTATAGCTCGGGCTTAACCAAGAGCGGTAGGCTTGACGTTTTCTCGCGTCGAGCTGGTTGAACTTAGTAAATCCGAGACGTGGGAAGAAGTGCTTCGCCTCTTCTTTGTATTGATATTCTCTTTTGGTCTGAGTTTTCTCGTAGGTCTTACTTTCTGGATTGTAGGCGTAATATCCGCCAACTTCTTCCTGACCCATTACGTCAAAATCGGTGACATTGTAGTCGGGGCCTTCTAAAATTGGGCGCTTACCGAACTGCTCACGATTGAGGTAGTAATGCATGGTAAATGCATCCGTAGGCTTATTCATGTTGATGGGTACTTGAGCATTGGCACGAATGGGGACCATAGTGTAGGATGAATACCCTATGATTAAAAACATGATTCCAAGGGTCGCGCGGTAGGCTAATGCTGCAAAGTAGTCAGCTCGTAAAATGGCATAAGCCATAGCAGACATGCAGAAGAAACGTAGAGCTCTGCCTCCTAAACCCCCATCCTCTTGACCATTTAGTAATGATCCAAGCATGAGAACAACTACTAAGAATGCCGCGACTTGACGAAAAGCTTTGGCTTTGTCCGCATTATGAAAGGAGAGAAGGAATAAGATTAGTGCGCTGAAGAGTGCGATGACTGCAAACCATACACCCATACCCTTTCCAAGTTCAAATCCGTTGACAAAGAGATAGTCAAATTGGGCAAAGATGTTTACGATTCCCGTGAATATTCCTTGGAGAATAAAGACCAATACGCCAAAAGAAACAGCTACAGCAATAAGGAAAGATTTCCAGGAAAACTCGTTGTGACGTGCATAGACCATCATACCTACGAATGGAATAGCAAGCATCGAGAGCAGGTGAGCGCCCATTGAAAGACCTACCATGAAGGCAATAAAAATTAACCATCGATCGGCAAGTGGACCTTCTGCTCGATACCAGCGAGTAGCTCCCCAAATGATAATGGTCATAAAGAACATCGCAAGGGCATATACCTCACCTTCAACGGCTGAAAACCATAATGAATCCAGGAATGTACAGGATAATGCAGCAACTATACCTGCACCAAAAACCTTTAGTTTATCACTGGTTGATAGGTCATCGCCTGCTAATCCCAAATATTGACGAGCAAAAAACGTAGTGGTCCAAAAACAGAACAACACCGCAAATGCCGTACTCGCAGCACTCAGAAAGTTTATCCATAGGGCCACCTTAGTAACATCACCGAAAGACATAAGAGAGAAAATTTTCCCAAGTAGGGCATGGAGTGGAGCACCTGGGGCGTGCACTACTTCTAATTTGTAGGCACCTGCAATAAACTCTCCGCAGTCCCAAAGACTGGCGGTTTGTTCCATCGTAATTGCGTAAATAGCCAAGGCAAAGGCAAAGATTGCCCACCCAATAAGATTGTTTTGGTTTTGATATCCTTTTAAAAATCGATTCATGATTCTTCTTTAGAGAGGTGCGAAGATACGAAGATTGAGCGTTTCCAAGGCGTCATTTTGCATAAATTGCACTATGAGATTACATTTTACGTTGCATATAACTAAGAATGAACTTATCTTTGATTTTCGTTTCAGCAAAAATTGCTTGAAATTGGTCCATGGTGTAACTGGCAACACGTCTGGTTTTGGTCCAGAAGAGTCTAGGTTCGAGCCCTAGTGGACCAACTTTTAACAGCCCCTTTTCAGGGGCTTTTTTATTGTGATTCGTTGGGTTTGCTCAAGAGGAAAAACAGTCCAGTTAGCAGCCCGAATCCCAAGATAAAATTGACGTACCAAGGACTTCCAAAAGCATAAAGGACACACCCACAAAAGAAGCTTACGCCACCAACGAGTAGCGCGTAGGGAAGTTGGGTTCGAACATGGGTGACGTGATCACATTGGGTAGCCATCGAAGACATCACGGTCGTATCAGAAATTGGTGAACAGTGGTCTCCCATAACAGAGGCGCATAAAACAACCGAGATAATCTGAAGAAGTACGGGCATATAGACCGATGGATCAGTATTTGCTCCACCATCCGTCGCTAGGCTCAATACTACGGGAATGCAAAGTGGATATAAAATGGCCATGGTGGACCAACTTGATCCGGTAGAGAAACTCACTATAGCAGCAAGGATAAATACTACTGCGGGCATCCATTCAACCGGCGTAGACGAAGGAATAAGATCACTTAGAAAGGCTGCCGTTTGCAAGTGGTCAATGGTCACCGCAAGCATCCAAGCAAAGACTAATACAAGAACACCGGTCATCATAGAAGATATCCCTCCCATAAAATCTTCTACCGTCGTATGAAGATTTCTAACTTGGCTGAACAGATTTATCAAAATGGCGGTAGTTACTGATAGCAAACTGCCCCAAAGCAAGGCGAGATAGCTATCACTAGCACCCACAATCTCCATAAGATTGGAAGCTTCACCACGACTACCTGTAAAGATGATTCCAAAAACAACTCCTCCAACAAGCATGATCAAAGGGATAAGTGCTAAGTAAGGTTTGCTAGCTGTTTGGTCTTTGTCATCTGTGGCATCATTTTCTTTGGATTCTTTAGTTTGGGCAAGCGCATCTTCCCTATGCATTGGGCCAAAGCCGCGATTAGTAAAGATTACTAGGCCAACAAAAAACAAGGTTAACACAGGGTACAAAGCATATTGAAGAGACGATAAAAAGAGACTGTATGGGCTTGCCCCAATAGGTACATAGTCCTGCATTTCAATTCCTTTTCCAATCTCACTTAGTTGCATGCCGATCCAGGTCGTTACAAGTCCTATGGCTGCAACTGGGGCTGCTGTGCTATCGACAACGTAGGCAAGTTTTGCCCGCGAAATCTTTAGTCTATCGGCTAGCGGGCGCATGGTCGAACCCACCACCAAAGTGTTGGAGTAATCGTCAAAGAAAATCGCGAGTCCCATAAGCCAAGTGGAGATCAAGGCTGATTTTGCTGTTTTCGCAACACGTGCTATGCGGTGAACAATAGCCATCATGCCTCCATTCTTGGATATAATGCCAACAAGCCCTCCGATAAGAAGGCTAAAGACAATAATGGATAGGTGAGAGGTGTCAACACCTCCTTCACCGTTGCTTGAGGCTATAGCTTCTAAAAGGTAGGTGTCAATAATTCGAAAAAAGGCCATGGGTAAGGCGGTTATATCAAGACCTGTGAGAAGAAATGCTCCCAGGAAAGTTCCAAGAAACAATGAGGCATAAACCTCTCGTATCCATAGTGCCAATAAGATGGCGAGTAAGGGGGGTAGGACAGATAGCCAGGAAGGAATCAAACGGAATCGACTGCCATTATCTAAGGGAATGGATAGCAATCCAAACGGCAAATCATTGCTTTTGGCTGCGTGATAGGTTGGTGCATTGGTGTTTGCATTTTCTACAACTAGGCTTACCTGAGCATCACTCAAATCAAGCATAATTATCTCAATAGGTATGTTTGGATCCGGAATAGTCTCCTGGTCGTTGGCCAATAAAAATGCAGGGCAAAAAGAAAGTAGAAAAATCAGACTACCTTGTGTGAAAGATGCGAAGTGCCTCAACTTCGCAGTCAAAAAATTTGTTTGGCTCATGATAAGACAAGATAGAAAAAGCCCTACGTTTATTTTTTATGCCTGGCTACTCTTGTGCACGATATGCAGTGCAACGGCTCAAGTGCATCTGTATCCCTACACCTTGCCGACGGTTTCTAATGCGGAGGTATTGAGCAATCCATGGACAGGGGGATTTGACTTGCCTCAGTGGTCGATGGGTGACCTAAATCAAGATGGAGTCGACGAACTTGCTGTTTTCGATCGAGCGGGTGATTTCTGGTTAATTTTTTCGTGGGAAAATGGTACATGGGTTTCTAGGCCGGAGTTGGCCTTAAAAATGCCAGCGTGTCGGTCTTTCGCTCTGTTACGAGACTATAACGGAGATGGAATAGCGGATATTTTTACTCAAACTACTGGGGGAATTCGTCTATATCGAGGATCGAATGAGGGGCTTTATACTTCCTTTTCTGTCGAATCCAATCTCATAGAGTACAATACTGGATTTGGTAATTCAAACATCTATAATCGAAGCATTGATATCCCTCATATAGGAGATATGGACGGTGATGGTGATCTGGATATCTTATCCTTTGAAGTAATAGGAACGACTTTGCCTCTGTATAAAAATTTAAGTGCTGAACTAGGCTACGCTAGGGATAGTTTGCTATTTATTCAGGAAGATCCCTGTTGGGGTGATTTCAAAGAAAGCGAGACAGATAATAATATTCAGTTGGCCTTTTCTTGTGATGGCAAACGTGCCGGTCCAAAGCATGCTGGGTCTACTGAATTAGTCTTTGATGGCGATGGCGATGGTGATTTCGATTTAGTGCTAGGAGATATCTCATCTCGTGGATTGTCCTACTTAGAAAACATTGGTGGCGGAGTGGATAGTATGATTCGTGTTGATTACACGTTTCCGTCGAATAGCCTGTCAGTTGATATGCCGATTTTTCCTGCGGCCTATGCCATTGATGTTGATATGAACGGCGTGCAGGATCTTGTGGTCTCACCCAATGGAAACTCTAGGTATTTCAATCTGAACAATGCTTGGCTATATCGTTTCGATGAAAATACAACGCCGAATTTTGTATTTGATCGGCAGGATTTTCTAATAGAAACTACCCTCGATTTAGGAAGCGATAGTTATGGGGTTTTCTATGATGTTGATGAAGATGGATTGCAAGATTTACTCTTGTCCGGATCGTCAATTTATCGTGCTGTGGGGGATGATTCAAATGGTCAAATTGCCTATTACAGAAACACAGGAAATGCGACAACGCCCGCATTTAATCTAGAATCTGATGATTGGCTCGGACTTTCATTTCTGGGCTATTTCCGCTATCGCCCATGTTTTGGCGATATTGATAATGATGGATTTGATGACATGCTTTTGGGTAACAGCGAAGGGCGGTTGATCCATTTTGAACGCAATGCAACAGGAAGTTTTGTATTTGACACGACGTTTTATTGTGGGATAGATGTCGGTAATGCGGCACATCCAACCTTGTTTGATGTAGATGATGATGGGGATCTCGATCTTGTGATTGGCAAAGAATATCTTGGTAGTATTAATTACTATCCAAACCTAAATCCTGCTGATATGACTCCATTTCAGCCCGATTCTTTAAATGGTTTTTTTGGGGGTATTAGTGTTTCAGAGGGTGGATTTATAATCGGCAATGCTGTTCCTCATTTTATAGAAAGCAATGAAGAGGTTTTGTTGTTAGTTGGAGGTAGTTCGGGAAAGACAGCTGCTTATGTGCTTGATTCGGATAGTTTGCTTTCAGGAAGCTTTAGCGTAGCGTCAACAAAATGGGGCGGAATCGATGTTGGGACAGAGGCGGCGCCTTTCACTAGTGACATTAATAATGATGGTTCAATCGATGTTCTTTATGGGAATCGTCGCGGAGGGTTGAATTTATTTTCAGAAGTTATAACAGATTCTTCCCAAATTTTGGGTCTATCGACAGTAAACACAGATAATAAATTAGCTCTTTTCCCTAATCCTGTGCGGTCTCAATTGACAATTTCAGGGCTTCCAAAGGAGGAGGTAGAGCTTAAAATTATTGATTTGCAAGGAAGGGTTATTGAAGTATATATTGTTCAATCTAACGATGGTCAAGTTACATTGGACCTAACTTTCATTGAGAAGGGAATGTATTTAGGGGTGCTATCAAATAGAAATTTTGCCCAAGTAACGAGCATTTTTTCCAAGTTTTAAATTTTACTAAACTCAAACAAATAGTCGGTTAAAACATTAGCTTCATTTATTATTTTTGAGAAAATTTATATAATGAAAAATATTCTTTCCTTGGGATTTACCCTTTTTCTTGCAGTAACAGTTTTTGCTGCAGGAGGTACCGAAACGCTAACACTAAAGACCTCTGCAGTATGCGGTGGGTGTAAAGTACGTATTGAGTCTGCGGTTAAAGAATTACCAGGTATTAAAACGGCAACAGTTGACCTTACCAATGGTTCTTTAACAGTGGAATACAGAGAAAGAAAAATCTCTGCTGATGATATAAAGCTTGCTGTTTCTATGGCAGGATATAGCGCCAATGAAGTAGCTGCTAATCCTGAGAGCTATGAGGCACTACCCGCATGCTGTAAAGGAAGCAAAAAGAGTTGCGGTTCGAAGTAAAGAACGTGCTCACATATAAAAGCCCATCCAACTGGATGGGCTTTTTTTTTGAAACAAATAATCTAGAATAAATGCGGTATTAGCTGGCAATTGGGATTTTTTTCCGCTCTACTTTTTTCACCTTGACTTTAGGTAAGGTAATAGTGAGAAGGCCATGGTTCATTTGGGCTTTTACCTCGCCAAGATCAATATCTTTATTAAGCTTGAAACGTTTAGTAAAAGATGTGGCAAATCTGTTTCCCTCCTTCTCCTCTTGGTCATCTTTCTCGTATTGAACAACTAATACGCCTTCCTCTAACGCAAGGGATATTGATTTGTTATTCAATCCTGGAAGAGCAATTCGAATGTACCATGCATTCTCTTCTTCATCAATTTGGCTATGAATGGAATCTTCTGTGCGAATGCCATTTTGTAACAGAATGTTGGGTGAAAAGAAATCGTCGAAAAACAACCTCTTAAATTGCCTGAACTCAGCATTTGGTTGATAGGGTTTTGTGTGTGTTAAAAACATAAATTTTTGATTTAATGATTATGAAATATGCAATGCACAGGGCAAAGTATGTTCCAATACACTAAGGCGCGACAAAATGCTAGGAATCGAATCATATATATGACAAAAAGTCAGTTTGTTTAATCAATATATGACAAAAAGACAGCTATTTCTTTAAACTAGATTAAAATGGATAGCCTATTGCGAGGTTAAACACTAGATTTTGTTGTCGCCAGGCACGATCGCGCCATTGATAGGTTCCAACACGCCAGCGCTCTCCTTGGTCATATCGCGGGTCATGAACCGGAAGCCCTACATCAAGACGGATTACAAAATATTCAAAGTCGAGACGAAGACCACCTCCCCATCCCATGGCTATGCCTCGGTAGAAGTCTTTGTTAAATTGGCCCCCTGGACGAGCCTCATCTCTATTATATAACCACACATTACCTAAATCATAAAAAAGAGCCCATTTGATCCATGAATTCATTGACCAACGTAATTCGATGTTGGCTTCTAGTTTTACATCTCCCGATTGATCAAAGAAGTAGGTTGGATCTGTCAGTGTAAGTGAGTCACTGTAAGTTCCTGGCCCAATAGATCGCAGCTTAAAGGCACGAATACTATTCGCTCCACCAACATAAAATTGACTGATAAATGGGATAATGGAGCTGTTTCCAAAAGGTATACCAACACCAATCATGGCTCTTGAGGCTAGTTGTGCTTTGGTTCTGCCAATCCCTCTAGCATATTTTCCTTCGACTTCAAAACGCAAGTATTGTGCATAGGGACGGCCAAAAATGGTATAATCTCCACGCTCTCTTTTTCCTTGAAGGATTTTTGTGAAGCCGCTTACAAGATTCCCTGCCATCTGCGCGTCAAATCGAAAACTTTCTATGTTGAGCTTGTTGTTTCGGGGTATGCCTGTCCAAAGGAAAGTGTAGTTCGACCCTGCGATAAGAGATTCCTGGAAACTTCTAGCTAACGAAGGAAATTGAAGGAGTTTGTCTTCAAATTCTCTAGTTCTAAATGCATCAGGCAGATAAAACACATTCAATTGAATAGGTCTTAGAGTATGTAGTATTTTCTTATTCTTATTCCATTCATAAGCAACAGATGCACTGATTGTGTGCAGTCGATAAAATCGGAATCGTTGTTCAAATTTGTAGCGAGTTGAGAAAGTAGTACGTATCCTAGTACTGCGCTTAAGTGGCCTAATAGCAAAGGGTAAAATAGCTTTAGGAAAGGCTTCGCTTATATCGATGACAAAATCAGCGTTATTCAATGCGCCATCAATTCGGCCAAATTCTGCATCCACACCCGCTATATTTTTTATTTGAAATATGTCGGCAAGCCTAAAGAGGTTTCGATTGGTATATCCCAAACTTGTGGATACCCCTGATAAGCCGGGCTCTATCCTATGATTGATCTCAATATCTAAGTCGAGCGATTGGTGTTTCCCCTCGGTAAGGTACACTCGGCCAATTAGGTTGTGCTTTGCGGTATCAAGTGCATTAAACTTTAAATCGATAAAGCGAAATGTTCCATAAGATGCAAATCGTTGAACTGTTGGCTCATATAAAGATGCTTTAAACCGATCACCGGCCTCATAAAATACTGCTTGTCGAAGGAGCACGGGTCGATAACGGAGCTTGCCATTCCAAAAAATGGAAAGTCCTTCGTAGTTTCTCTGGTGGCTTACCGCGGTATCACTATGTTGTACTCGATAATCTGGGTAGACCTCTATTGAATCAACCGTCCATATCGCATGTCCTTCACCATTGACCTGGTTGGTAATTTGCAACTCAAGATTGATGGAAGAAACATCGCTGAAGCTGTCTAGTGAAAAGCGAATGTAATCCGGGCTGAAGGCGTAAAATCCTTCATCGCGAAAAATGCTGGACAATCGCCTTCTTTCTTGGTCTAATTCATCGATACTGAACCTTGCTCCGGGTAAAACTTTAGAGTCTTTCTGATGTCTTCGAATAATAGAGTCTAGTATGGGATTATTTGCAATGATTGATACATTGCCAATGTAGTAGGGGTCATTAGGCTCAAGGATATAGGTCACTTTTGCGCGTTTGCCCATGGTGTCTGTCTCAACCTTAATGGAGTTGTCCAAAAATCCTGCATTATACATATACTGCCGAAAAGCCAATGACGTCCTTTCAGTGAGCGTTGGGTCAAGAATGACCGGCGCTTCTCCAATAGACCGCTTTATCCAAGAACGTAAGCTTTTGCCTTGAATTTCTGTGCCATCTCCTCGTACTTCTCGTTGAAACCAAGCGCGTAGGGCCCATATACCAAGCAGGCGTCGGTTGGGTTGCTGAAAGGGAATATCGCTTAACAACTCTTGTTGGGGTATGCCTTCGTTAAGACCTTTATTTTCTTCTACGACGATCTTGTTTTTCCAAACTAGATACTCTCCTTGGTCGAGACTTCTTCTCACAGAACAGGACGAAAATGCTGCGGCTATTGCAATAGCCAAGGGTAAAATATGCAACACCCTCCATGTAAACTTTTTATTTCGTCTTACTTTAGAACTTGTCATGTCCACTTTAAGCCTTTCTCAAGTCAAACAAATTCGTGCGCTTCACTCAAAGAAGTACCGGGATAAACATAACGCTTTCCTTGTTGAAGGGCGTAAGTCTATAGAAGAATTTGTTAAGGAAGGTTGGTGCTGTTTGCAATATGTTGTACAAGATTCTACTCAACCTATTGATGGTCTCGATCAAGAAATATACATCACCGACTGTAAAACGATGAAGTCCATTTCTGTATTATCGTCCGCTTCCAATCATCTCGCAGTTTTTCAGCGTAAATACAGTGAAATGAATACCGCTCTAAGGATATGGGTAGCACTTGATCAATTGCAAGATCCAGGAAATCTAGGAACGATTATTCGAACGATGGATTGGTTTGGGTGTCATCATCTAGTACTTAGTGAAGGATGTGTGGATGTGTTTAATCCTAAGGTAGTTCAAGCGAGTATGGGTTCCCTTAGTCGTGTTTCGGTTCATCAAATAGCCCGCGAAGAATGGAAGGATTTGTTTGATAATCGCCATATTTTATTTGCTGACCTTGAGGGACTTTCATTTACCAGTCCTGAGCTCACTAATCATCTCATTACTCCAATGGGCTTGCATCCGCTGGTTCTTGTAATGGGTAATGAGGGTAATGGGATTCATCCTTCTACTCGTGCATTGGTTGATTATACCTCGATTACTATTCCTCGTGGTGTATCCGTCAAGTCAAATGTGGAATCACTGAATGCCGCTATGGCGACGGGAATAATGCTCGCTCATTTTAGTTCGATGCGAGATTCAGGAAAGGCCAATAGCCACTGATTCCAGAAATCTGGAAACGATTTTTTTACACATTGAGAATCGTTGAGAGTTAGTGCTGATCGCATGGAGAGCTGAGCAAAGGCCATGGCGATTCTGTGGTCATTAAATGTGTCAATACTTACTTTACGCGGAAATATAAACCTTCTGGCATCGAAGTGAAGTTTTGAGTCACTTGAGGTCAGTGATACGCCAAACTTTTCAAGATTTACTCGAAGGGCTTCTACACGATTTGATTCTTTATGAAACAGGGTATTGACTCCTCTTATTGAACCTTGGCACTTAAAGGCAGATAACAAGACAACAAGATTCATGATTTGATCTGGGTAATAAAGCATATCGATTACCCCATTTGTCGTCGACTGAAAATCACTTAGATCTATTCTTAAGCCTGCAGCAGTGAATTCATACTGTAATCCCATGGCATGGTATACCTTTAAAAGCTTGCGATCACCCTGGATATCATCTCTTTTGAGTCCACTTATTGACAGTGCGCTTTTTGTCAAGAGTGCCCCTCCAAGAAATGCATACACGCTACTCCAATCATACTCCACTTGTATTTTTTGTGGCGTTAAATCTTGTTGGGCAATGGATAACTGGTTCCGACCTACGTTCACACATAAGCCAAGTTGATGCATTAAGTCGATGGTAAGAGATACATAAGGTTTTGATACCATTTGGCCTTCGGTAAATCGAAGATTGATTCCTTCTTTTATGGACGACCCAAGAAGTAACAATGCGGTAATAAACTGGCTGCTTGTATTGACGTCAATGTGCTGCGTAAGACCAGCTGTCTTGGTCTCTTGATAGTCTCGTCCTGTAATTCGATAACCCTGACCATTTTTACTGCTGAATTCTTCTATGTCAGCACCCAGTGCGCGTAGTGCATTCCAGAGCGTATGATGGGGTCTTTGCAAAAGCCTTGATTCCGCGTAGATTTCGGTAGTTATTGGTAGACTTGAAAAATAGGTCATAGCAAATCGGAGACTCGTCCCACCTTGCCCCACGTAACGATTTTCCTGTTGCTCATTGAGCACCTTGTTCAAATAGAGTGTATCCTCTGCATCGGATAAATTCGAAAGTTCTAGTGGGCCTCCATGGAGTTTATTGAGCAAAAGCAATCGGTTACTTATGCTCTTAGAAGAGGGTAGCGTAACGGATTTGTAGGTTTTAGACATCCTCCCATATTTTTTTGATCTGTCCTACCTCATATTCTACATCAAAATGTGCTTCAGCAATTTCACTTAAGACAACGCCTAAGATTTTTTGTGCCCTATTCTTTTTATCATCTCTCATGTGATGCATTAGCTCCTCAAAGGCAAAATGAGGAATAGGGGGGAAACCACTTTGTAAAAAATCAACAGCATCTTCTATGCCAGCGACGGTTTGCTTGTAATGCAGTGCGCTATAGGCTAACTCAAGTTGAATACCCCAAGCGATCGCACAGCCATGGCTGATTGGGTTACTCTCCGCCAAAAAATACGATTCAATGGCATGACCAAAAGTGTGACCAAAGTTTAAGCATCTTCTTAATCCATTATCCATCATATCCTTCTTGACAAAGTGGTGTTTTATATTGACACTATCGAGCACAACCTTTCCTAAAGGCGGAGTTGCCAGATCATAGGATAAAACATCTTGAATATGTTCTTCAGAGTGGATGAGACCGTGCTTTATCATTTCGACTTTTCCGTCGCGTACTTGATCAGGTTGCAATGTCTCTAAGAATGAAGGGTCAAAGCATACAGCTTTTGGATCGGCAAAAATGCCTATTCCATTTTTTATGGATGCGAAATCTATTCCTGTTTTTCCTCCGATGGTTGCGTCAACAGCACCGAGCAGTGTCGTAGGTACATGAATGAATGGGCAGCCGCGTTTAAAGACTGAAGCAGCAAATCCTCCGAGATCAGTTATCTGTCCTCCCCCAAGATTGATGAATAAACTATCCCTTCCATATTTTTGACCAGCGAGTTGTTGCCAGATGTACTGACAGCTTGCAAGCGACTTATGTTCGGGGCCCTCAGGAAGCTCTACAACAAGATGTGAAAAGGGTATGTCAAGTTTCGGCAAGCAATGTTTATTGGTGTTTTCATCCACAACGATAACAAGGTTCATATCTTCCGTTAGGTATTCTGACAACATAGTATTTATATCGCCAATCCTGTAAGAATAGGTGGAGGCAATTCCTTGTATCTGTAAAGACGATGATTCACTCATGCGGGCTGGTTTTCAAGCGTCTCTTGTGAATGAGTAGTCCAGGCTTTTGGTTTGTCGGTAAAGTGTTGTTTGACCTCTTTCCATGTGGATTGAAACCATTCACTTTGTCGATAGGCCTCTAGATCTCTTTCTGATTTCCAGTTAGACACCGTAAAACACAACCCTTTGTTTGTACTATCTAAATAGAGATCCACAGTAAGACAACCTTCATAGGATAGGATTTGTTGCTTTTTCTTTTCGAAGCTCTCAAGGAATGTATCAAGATAATCCTCGGATAAACTCAGTTTAACCAGTCGTGTAATCTTCATGGGAGATCTTATAAATTTTTCCGCTCAATCACCACGGTAGTGCCATATTGTAAACCAAGAAGACCTGCCGCATTACCGCCATAAATAGCAATTTCTATGTAGCCTGCATCATTAAAACGGCACACATGGCGTCCTTGAGCACCTTCCCCATCGTACCGATCGTGAATTCGGTTTGCCTTATATCTCAGGAAGGTGATTTCAAATGGGTTATCTCCAATAAAATCTTCGAATTTGTCTCGATGAATGTTCAATACGGCATTGTTTTTAGAATCCACGAAAAAAACCATGGCTCTCATTATATTGTCCTGAATAGCAGGTTGAGCAAAAATACTTTGTTTAAACTCGTGGCTTTGCTTGCACCAATCCTCTAGTTTTTTTCCAGATTCTTGTTCTACGATTACTGTATTGACCAAATCAAATAGAGAATGTTCGTCAAACCGACCAACCTCGTAAATAATTAAATCAGTCTCGGGAAACATCAAAGAAATGATCCCATTATCTGGGAACATGTAAACTTTACCTTCATGACCCATCGCAAGCAAACGATTTTTGCCCTCGTGCTGTTTTACTACCGTTAGGTGGTAGCTTGGTGATGGAAAATTAGCTGATCCTTGACGACTTGTGTACGCAGCTCCGATGAGATCATTGGTATCAATGCCATGGCTGATATCAATTAGGCGAATATCTTTGTTTCGTTGGAGCAATTGACCCTTTAGGGCAGCTACATCGTAATCTTTGTAGCCATAGTCTGTGGTGAGTGTCAGGAGCGCCATAAATTAGTTGACTGATAAGATAAAAGTAAGGTAAATTGAACGAATTAATACTGCACATCGACCGAGTGAACCCAATTGATTTCTTAGGGATTCATCAAAGTAAATTTCAAGTCCTCAAACAAGCCTTTCCAAAACTTAAATTGGTAAGCAGAGGCATTATGATAAAGGCCTCAGGTCGCGAGGAAGAATTAGAACAATTTGAAGTGAAATTTAATGCGTTGATTCTGCATTTAGAGCGCTTTGGTGAATTGACCCAAGCCGATATGCTAGGTATACTTGATGCTGAAGGTGATTCTCTAAATTCAGAAGAACAAACAACAAAGTCAACAGATGAGATTATCCTTTACGGTAACAGGGGGCATGTGATTCGAGCTCGCACAGCTAATCAAAAGAAATTAGTCGACATAAGTCAACATCATGACATTGTTTTTGCAGTTGGTCCTGCAGGTACAGGAAAAACCTATACGGCTGTTGCGCTTGCAGTCAAGGCATTAAAAGAAAAGACAATTAATCGAATCATATTAACCCGACCGGCTGTTGAAGCAGGAGAGAGCTTAGGTTTTCTTCCAGGGGATTTGAAAGAAAAGATTGATCCTTATCTCCGGCCTCTTTATGATGCGCTTGATGATATGATTCCGCCGGACAAGCTGCGTTATTTTATGGAGAACCGAATCATTGAAGTAGCTCCACTAGCCTTTATGAGAGGCCGAACATTAGATAAGGCCTTTATCATATTAGATGAAGCGCAAAATGCTACTATCGCCCAACTCAAGATGTTTTTGACCCGAATCGGTCCTCGTGCTCGCTGCATTATTACAGGGGACATGACCCAAATCGATCTTCCCAAAAACCAGCGCAGCGGATTAAAAGATGCCATCTATCGCCTGCGTTCCATCCCGGAGATAGGCCTTGTAGAACTCTCTACACGCGACGTGGTACGTCATCATTTGGTGGCTAAAATCATTCGCGCCTTTGATGTGGATAAGCGGACAGAAAATGACAAGGAAGCTCCGTCAAATACTACCTTTGAGGAAGACAATTAGGATATATGAATTCACTGTTAACGCTCAATGGACAAGTAGCTTTTTACCAAGGTAAAGTAAGGGATGTCTATTTTTTAGATAAAGGGCGTTTAGCTATTGTCGCTAGTGACAGGATTTCTGCATTTGATCATATTTTGCCGCGTGCCATTCCGGGGAAGGGACAAATGTTAAATGATATTGCCTATCACTTTTTACAAGCCACAGAACACATTATTCCTAATTGGAGCGAGGCCCTGCCCCATAAATCAGTAACTACTGGCAAAACTGCTGAGCCAATCAAGATTGAAATGGTAGTGCGCGGTTTTCTCTGCGGACATGCTTTGCGTCAGTATACCGCAGGTAAACGTACGCTTTGCGGTGCATCGATGCCTGATGGTATGCTTCCCTATCAGGCCTTCCCCCAACCGATTATAACTCCAGCCACTAAAGCGGAGCACGGGGAGCACGATGAGGATATATCCCCAAAAGAAATACTTAGTCGCGGAATCGTCTCAGAGGACTTATGGCAAAAACTGGCTTCTGTTAGTCTTGAACTTTTTGCCTTCGGTCAACAAATGGCTTCTGAGCGAGGACTCCTTCTTGCGGATACTAAATATGAGTTTGGTTTGATTGATGGTGAACTCATACTCATTGATGAGATTTATACCCCCGACAGTTCTCGATATTTCTATTTAGAAGGTTTTGATGAAGCGGTAAGTCAAGGAAAACCGCCTAAGCATCTCTCTAAAGAATTTGTTAGAGAGTGGCTAATGTCTAAAGGATTTCAAGGGCGCGAAGGGGACGTTATGCCTGTTATGGAGGATGGGGACGTTCAGCTGATCCGCGATCGCTATACGGAGCTATATGAGACCATGCTCGGCCGACCCTTCCAAGAGGAATCTATGGATAATCTCCAGGATATAATTAATGCTTTTCTACAAAATTAGGGTTGTATAGTTATTGTACAAACCCCGTTAAATAATGCTAACATTTAACACATTTAAGGCATTGTGAAAATATCATAAACAACTGATAGTCAGGAAATAAACTTGGAATTGAATCCGTCTTTATCCTGAATTGTTCATCAAAAATTATTAGTTATTATGAAAAAGAATGTTTTGTTTTTTGCCTTAGGTGGTCTTTTATTGACGAGTGCTGGTCTGGTATCCTGTGAATACCTTATTAAAGAGGAAGCACAGGGGGAAGAGGAGGTTGTACAAGATGATGCAGCTGCTACAAAATCATCAGAAGCTGATGCCATAGAATCTGGCGATGCAGAAGATGTAGAGTCTTCAGCTGTTCTTGACGAGACGCAGAATACAGCATCCGCTGAAGAAGGCGATGAGGTGCAAGATGCGAGTCAAGAAACTACTTCTGAGTAGTCAATAATGTGACAAGGAAGCATAAGCTCGACTTCCTATATTAAAAGCACATCCTAATCGGGTGTGCTTTTTTTATGCCTGCGATGGGGATTGCGCGCTCTGGCGCTGGAAAAGATAACCCATCACTCCGAAGATTATAGAAAATCCGATGGTAGAGGCCATTCCATAGGTCAAAAAGGGTAGAGCGCTCACATAGCACATACCTAATCCACTAAGAGTAGGAGGGTACATATGCATGCCCGCCCAAACACCGAAGTTCGACACGGCAAAGAATAGTAAAGGAGATACAACACTAGCCAATCCATAATAGCCTAGAATAGAGCCTTTCTCTTCACTTCTTTTTTTAAGAAATTGGGTAAATCCAAAGATCAGTAGCATGGCAATCGTGGCAAAAATAAACGATTGGCTGATCCATGTAAAGCCTTCATAAAACCCTGCGTAGATGGTATTATTTATGATAAGATCAGTAGCAAACCAAGCAGCCAGTGGTAAAATCAAGCTCAATATTTTTCGGTGAAGTGCAAAAACTCCAAAAATCATCATCGCTTCAAATGGGGCGACATTTGGTAAGTGGAGTGTCAAGAATCTTGCAATCACGGCAAAGACAACAGTGATTAAGGCAAGGAGCGTTGATTTCTTCGCATTGCTTTTTGTTATACCAAACATAGATTAAAATAGGTGTGTTTATGTCTAAAGATAAGGTCATCACACTAATCCGACTGATTTCTTTGTAAAAGTCAAAAAAAATTTATCGAACGGCCGTTTGATAAATGGCATTTTTCGTACATTTAGATCAACCGAAAATCCATGAGTAACCAAGCAAAAATTATCTACAACGACCAAACATTTGAAGCTCCTGTTGTCAAGGGTTCTGAAGGGGAACTAGGGCTTGATATTTCAAAGTTAAGAGGTAGCACAGGTCTAGTAACCTATGATGTAGCCTATAAAAACACTGGTGCAACACAAAGTTCCATCACATTTATTGATGGAGAAAAAGGTATTCTGAGACATAGAGGGTATAGCATTGAAGATTTAGCCAATAATGCGAGCTTTCTTGAAGTAGCCTATTTACTCCTTAAAGGACACCTGCCAAATAAGAAAGAATACCAAGATTACACGGATCTCATTCGTATGCACACCCTTGTTAATGAGGATGTTAAGCATGTTTTTCAGGCTTTCCCTAATGGATCTCATCCAATGGGACAGCTAATGACCATGATGTCTATGATGTCAGCATTCTATCCTGATTCGCTTAATCCGCATCGCAGTGAAGAGGACTTCGATATGACGATTACTCGGTTGATTGCTAAGACACCCACTTTGGTCGCGATGATTTTGAAAAAGAAAATGGGGCATCCATTGGTTTATCCAAAAAACAAGCTCGAATATGTAGATAACTTCTTAAACATGACTTTTGGACAGGTTACCGAAGAATATGATCTCGATCCTGTGTTGAGCTCCGCTATGAACAAGCTACTTATCCTTCACGCAGATCATGAACAAAATTGTTCGGCTTCCACAGTGAGAATAGTTGGATCATCTCAATCAAATCTTTATGCCTCCATCTCGGCCGGTATTGCGGCTTTATGGGGACCATCCCATGGTGGTGCTAATCAACGTGTGTTAGAAATGCTTGAGGATATTTCACAAGATGGTGGTAATGTCCAGAAATTTATTGATCGCGCCAAAGATAAAAATGATCCTTTTCGCCTTATGGGATTTGGACACAGAGTCTATAAGAATTTTGATCCCCGTGCTCGGATTATTAAAACGTCAGCCGATAAAGTACTTGATCAACTTAAAGTAAACGATCCTATTCTATATCTTGCTAAAGAACTTGAGGAAAAGGCACTTGCTGATCCTTATTTTGCAGAACGCAAGTTGTTCCCTAACGTTGATTTCTATTCTGGAATTATCTATCGTGCGATGGGATTCCCAGTAGATATGTTTACCGTGTTGTTTGCCTTGGGAAGAATGCCAGGCTGGATTGCGCAATGGAATGAAATGAGAAAAGCTGGGCAGCCCATCGGCCGACCCCGTCAGATTTACACGGGAGAAGTGCATCGACCCTACCCATCTTGGGACGAGCGCGGATAAATCAATACTCTGAAAACTGGTTTAATTTATCTTCATTCAGGCCTACGATATATAGTGCTTGCGGCCTTGCTGTACGCTATAATTAAGGGTTTTCAGGCAGGTGAACGTAAGGTTGATGACAAAGAAAGATGCCCCTATCTCATCGCCATGGTTGTTGCCCATATTCAACTCTTGTTGGGCCTTGGGCTTTACTTTATGGGTGAGAATGGTCTTACTGCACTGGACAGTTTGTTTGATGCGGGGGCAAGTCTTCTTTCGTCTTTAGGTTTTTTTGGCATAATACATTTTGTGCTCATGGTTACGGCTATTACTGTTATTACTAAAGCACATAGCTTAGCTAAGAAAAATGCGACTCATCGCAGAGTTGTTCATTTGATGCTTCTAGCATTACTTATCATTCTCGCGGCGATTCCTTGGCCATTTTACGGATATGGTCGCGGTTTTTTTCCTGGTACGTAGTTTGTGGACACTCGGATAATTTACTGTGGAGTTATAGGCTACCATCATTCATTGTTTAATGGTAGTTTGTTTTCAGTAGTAAAAAGATTTATTTATGCAACGACTATCGATTTTTATGATATTCATGGCGTGCTATTTGCTCAGCAGTGCACAAGTGGATGAACGCCTTACCGATTTATCGAGGTATATAGCAGGAATGCCTGCGCCAATGTATACTTCAGATGATAAGTTAAATGATGCGATACCAAGTGATT
This sequence comes from Saprospirales bacterium, assembly GCA_002708985.1. GTDB lineage: Bacteria > Bacteroidota > Bacteroidia > Chitinophagales > UBA8649 > UBA8649. The sequence continues at coordinate 20,938 of PAPS01000033.1, forward strand.
ACTCCGAAGACTGTACATCTGCCTTTGATCGTCTTAGTGAAAAGCACCTAGAGCCGATTAGTGAATGGGCGAGTTCATCATCAATTATAAGTAACAGCGATCATCAAAAAACATTGTTTTATCCATTTGCTGGTGCAGATTTTATCTATGCTGATGCTTTTTTTGGCGAGGTTGACAATATGATCCTAATCGGTCAGCAAGATGCAGGTACATTACCCGACTTTGATGCGATGTCTCAATATGAAATCAAAGAGTATCTAAATGCAATCTATAACAGCTTATCCATTTCCAATCGACTAGGCTTCTTCAGAACAAAGGACATGAATCGTCAGTTTCGAGACACTTATGTGAATGGCACAATTCATTCAATTCTTTGGTATATGGCAAGAGCTGAAATGAAGATTATTTCGATTCGTAATGTTCGTTTGACGTCTAGCGGGCGGTTGGAGACATCTACAGGTAAAGACGGTATAGAAGTGATATACAGTGACAAGGGTAAGGAGAAAAAGCTCTATTACTTTGCTTACGATTTGTCCAACTCTAATCTTTCAAGCAATTCTCGTCTATTTGACTTTCTTAAATCCTTTGGAAAGCATAATGTCCTTGTCAAAAGTGCGTCGTATTTAATGCACAATAGTAGCTTCTCTATTATACGGGACTATCTTATGAATACTTCACATCTAGTGATTCAAGACCCTTCTGGAATACCCTACAGAAAACTTGTTTCAGCAGGATGTAGCGTTGATTTACATGGAACGTATACAAGACCGATTTCCTTGTTCTCAGGATATAGTCAATCCAGTTTGAAAGAAGCTGCAAAAAGTGCACCCGATTTACCCTTTATGATTGGTTACATGGCTCCTTATGGTGAGTGCAGTTTGGCTGTTTTTAAGAGTTGTGATAATTGATTTTGTACCTCAAACGATGAACAGATTACCCTGTAAATTGATGTATTATATGATCTATTCTGAATAATAAAGGTTATTTCCTTTTTTATATTAATCATATAATTGCGAATAATAAAGTGTAAAAGCGATTATTTTGTTAACTGTACAGGTTAAAAGAAAAAATTGGCGGCATCTTAAATCACTGAATGAAAAATATTTTTTGGAAACTCGGTGTAAACAGAATTTTTTTGAGGTCTTCAGGCTCACAATAACACTTATTCTAGTCAGAGATAAGATTTGTTACTGTCGAAATATCTTTTTTTAAATACTTAGTATGGGAGGTAGATTGGCTTTAATTACGTTTATTTCCGTTCTATAAAGATGTTTTTTGACAATTTTACCTAGATTATCTCGAATTTTTAAAGATTTAGCGAAACTTCAAATATGGTAATAGACGAAATAAGTGGCATTGTTGGTAAAAAATTTGTTATTACTAACTCCTCTAGCATGCAGTCTTATACTAAAGGATATAGGTTCGGTGAGGGAAGTGCGCTGCTAGTTTGCCGTCCTGGTTCTTTGTTGGAAGTATGGAAGGTTCTTGAAATTTGCGTTAAAAATGATCTTATCGTCATTATGCAGGCTGCTAACACCGGTCTCACTGGAGGATCAACCCCCTCAGGAAATGATTATGATCGTGATATTGTCATTATTAGTACGATGCGAATTGACGCTATTCACGTAATAAACGACGGAAAACAAATTATTGGTTTTGCTGGAAGCACTCTTTTTGGTTTAGAAAGAAAATTAGAACCTTATGGCCGAGAGCCACACTCAGTCATCGGTTCTTCTTGTATTGGCGCATCCATTGTTGGTGGCATATGTAATAATTCTGGAGGAGCTTTAGTAAAAAGAGGACCGGCGTACACTGAGATGTCCTTGTATGCGCAGATTACCGATAGTGGTAATTTGATTCTTGTAAACGATTTAGGCATTGAATTAGGCAGTTCTCCTGAAGAAATCCTTAGCAACATTGAAAATTCGAATTACACAGAGAATCAGATTAGCTTCCCACCCAAGTTAGCTTCTGATCCAGATTATCAGTCTAGAGTACGTGATGTTAATTCAGATACTCCTGCAAGATTTAATGCTGATGGACGAAGACTTCATGGGGCATCGGGATGCGCAGGGAAGATTGCAGTCTTTGCCGTGCGCCTAGATACTTACCCGAAGTCAAAACAACATAAAGTTTTTTACGTCGGCAGTAATGATCATTTGGTCTTTGGTCAGTTAAGAAAGGAGATATTAATGAATTTTAAGCATCTGCCGACCTCGGGGGAATATTTACATAGAGATTGTTATGATGCTACAAAAAAATACGGCAAGGACACTTTCGTGGTGATTGATAGGTTAGGATCTAGTTTTATACCAAAGCTTTTTGCTCTTAAGCGAACAGTTGATCTAATCGCTGAAAAGTTCAAAATACTACCAAGTAAATTTTCTGATCGTCTTATGCAGGCTCTTAGTCATCTTTGGCCAAATCATTTACCTAAAAGGATGGAAAAATATCGAAACCTATACGAGCATCATTGGGTAATTGAAATGTGTGATGATGGAATTAGCGAGGCAAGAGATTTTTTAACCAAATTTTTTGAAAATAATGAAGGAGATTTCTTTGAATGCTCAGATAGAGAGGGGGAAAAGGCTCTGCTTCATCGTTTCGTTGCTGGTACTGCAATCGGCAGATATCACGCCGTACATAAGAATAAAGTTGGATCTATGATGACTATGGATATCGCTTTACCAAGAAATGAGAAAGATTGGTTTGAAAATCTGCCACCAGAAGTGGATGAAAAGTTTCACTTAAAACTTTATTACGGGCACTTATTTTGTCATGTTCTGCATCACAACTACATAGTAAAAAAAGGAGTCGACGCAGATGAATTAAAACAGCAAATGCTTGAAACATTTGATAAAAGAGGGGCGGAGTATCCAGCGGAACACAATGTTGGACATGAATACTGCGCTAAGCCAACATTAAAAACATTTTATATGAAGTTAGACCCCACCAACGGTTTTAATGCAGGTATAGGAAAGACTAGCAAACTGAAACACTGGAAGTAGATTCGTATAATCTTATAGGGAACAACATACCGAGTATATCGTTTATATTGTACGCAATACCATTCTATATTTTTTGATTAAAACTTTTAACTCTATGACACGATTTACAGTATTCGCCTTTATTTTTTGTTCAATTCTTTGCTCAACAGCTTTTGCTCAAGAGCTTGAAGATTTACCTAAATCTCTAGAGGTCGGGGATAAAGTATTAGACTTGTTTGAGTCAGGTATGTTGGCTACGTCTGGAGAATCCATTGCATTAAAGAAAATAGCACAGAACAACGGACTTGTAGTTATTTTTTCTTGTAACGAGTGTCCATTTGTTGTGGCATGGGAGGATCGTTATCAAAAAATAGCAGCCTTTGCAAAGGATAACGGTTTTGGGGTGGCGCTTATCAATTCAAATGAAGCAAAGCGATCGGGAGACGTTCAAGCGGATAATTTCGATGCTATGGTTGCCCATGATAAAGAGATGGGCTATACTCCAATGGGAATCTTTTATTTATTAGATAAAGAATCACGTTTGGCAAATTCTTTTCAGGCCAAAGTAACTCCTCATGTCTTCCTGTTTGATGTAGATGGTATTTTACGTTACAAAGGAGCTATCGATGACAATTATAAATCGGCAATGGATGTTAAGGATGCTTATCTCATGAATGCTATGGTATCTCTAGTCAATGGAGAGGAAGTGGAAGTCCAGGTGACCGATGCGATTGGGTGCAGCATTAAGCGCGTAAAGAAGTAAGGCACTTATTTTATAAAATGAGGATTTATTTTTCCAGCGCAGACATAGCCTAGTACCAAAGTTATTTTATTGGGCTAATCAGCTTCATTTCCTATGCTGTATGTTTGTATAAAACCAATGCATCTTGAGTATCCTAGGTAAATCAAATCGTGATAGAGTCTACCTCTCTCGAAAGTTTAATCTAGATGCGAAGCTGATTGAGGATTCCTTTATTATAAAGGTTGATCAGCTAGGTCTCGACAGGTTGCCTCAAAATGGTGGTTGTATTCTTCTTTGTAATCGGCCTATTGGAGCTATTGAAGAACTGCTCGTAGAGAGCATTTTGCCAAGTCATTTTTTAGAGAGGATAGCCTTTTATAAGAATCCTTTTCTTTTATCTAATGAGGGGATGAGCGATAAGATGGTTTTGAACAATGATGACCGTAGCGCTGAAGTTATCACACGCCTAAAAAATCGGATTAACATAATTTTTCCAGCGGGAGTCCTGTCCAAACGAAGAAATCATAAAAGAGCTAAGGTAGATGGGCGTTGGAATAGACAGACTATTCGCCATATTATGGCACTTGACCTTCCAATTTTTCCGGTATGCATTGAGTGTCGAGTTAAAACCGCTGGACGGGTCTTGTCGTCTTTTCATTCTGTACATCGAACAAGTCAGATTTTAGTTTCTGCTTTACAGGAAGAAAAAAACGATGCCACAATTCATATCGGTCGACCAATAGACAAAGAACAGTTGCTTCTTTGCTTAAATGAGGGGCAGCTCACAAGATTACTTCGATCGAAGCTTTTCTCTCTTGGAACACCTATTTCAGTAGAGCATTATTTTTTTAATGAAAAATTGGCACCAGGGCCTCTTGCTCATCCAACACGTAAAGATGTGATGCTAAGCGAAAAAAAGGCCTTGGATAAAGAACATCTCCTTTTTGAATCGAAAGGCCATGAAGTATACCTAATCTATGCCTTAGATGCTCCGAATTGGATTCAGGAAATTGGTCGCCTACGCGCCCTGAATGATCGGTTAAGTGGTAAAGAATGCAACAGGCCACGACGATTGGATGAGCTTGACTTGTATCACGAGCACATAGTAATTTGGAGTACAGAGGAAAAGCGAATAGTCGCCTCATGTAGAGTAGGGGATGGGAAGATAGTTTATGCGACCCATGGAAAGTCAGGACTGAGCTTAGGTCAGACTTTCCGACTTAAGCCGGCATTTGATATCATGTTAAAACAGTCCATTGATATTGATTGTTTTTACCTGGATTATAGTTTATCAAAGGATAATTTGCTGCTTACGCTAATTTGGAGTGGTATCACTACTATCCTGTGCGATCGTCCGTATCTCAGCTATCTTTCTTGTCTAAGTCCCCTCAGCATGCCAGAAAACAAAGACAGCATGTCAAAGGCTATTGAAACCTTTGTAAGTGAGCGCAGAGATGAGACCTTAGCGTCCTATATCGAGATTACGGACGGCAAACTAAATTTTGATGCGTTCAACCAACCGAGGATTGAAGAGGGCAGAAGTACAGCTTTCTTGAACAGTCAACCCATTGACTTACCTGCTCCTCCACAGATTAACCATGCCATACTTCAACATGCTAAGGTGTTGAGTGTAATCGCGGATGAGACGCATTCTGATGAAATTAAGGTGCTATTATGGATGGCGGTGCAAGACTTACCTGAGCAATTAATCGTGCAGACTGAAATCATTCGAAGGGAGGGATAATTACTTTTCTGTTCCTGTATATGTCTAACGCTCTAGGGCACAAGCATTCTGCAATATGATAAGGGCAAAAAAAAAGCGGGCAATTTACCCGCTTTTGAAAAATATACAATTTTATTTATTTCATTATCTGAATGATGCCAGAAGAAACATTGCCTGATGCATCTACAACAGATAACGTATAGAGTCCACTAGCTGCTGAGGATAGATTCAAGCTTTTATTTCCCTTGACACTACCCGATGTAATTATCTTACCTAAGGCATCGATTACTCGGTAGTTTACTCGACTTACTGACTCTAAATACACGATACCAGTTGAAGGATTAGGATAAATGCTTACTCCAAGATTAGCTAAATCGCTGATCGATGTCGTAGGCTGGCTATTAGGGTCATTTGGATTTGATCCTAAGTTTAACTCGTCTAAATCCGTAACGCCATCATTATCTGAATCCGTTGTTTCTGTTAAATCAGTTGTGGCATTTGATCCTCCTGTCGCATTGATGGTAAAGAATGCTGCAGAACTTCCGCTGCCAATACTTCCTCCTGAACCTATCAAAAGGGGAGCACTTGTTGTGGGATCAGTGAAGGAGAATGATCCCACAGGTCCACCGCCATTGCCATCTAGTCCATCTCCATACGAATCCTCAAAGACTATGCTGTAGCAATCAAAATCATTCAATGTAATCGTGTAGAAGAATTGATTGTTAGCTGAGGTCATTCCATCTGCATATACAATTGGACTTGAGTAAGTTGTTCCTGTGATGTTATCACGCGCTGGGACAAATACTCCGCTAGCATCATAGACACCCCAAGTGATTTCTGATCCCCAATTATCTAATTGTAAATCGAGCCCTATAGATGTCGTGTTATAACCTGTTGCATCTACGTTAAAATTATTTGTTACAATATTATTTGATGCAACATCATCGGTTGAGCCATTTACTGCAATAATCTCCACGGTGATAGTGTTGTTTGCCTGTGGCAAATAATAATAGGTTGGAAGGGAGATTTCAGCTGATGCAAATTGACCGACTTGTCCATTCCATGTGTAAGTTACTTCTGTGCCATTATTAATATTGTAGAGCAACTCAATGGAGGAAACTGTATTTTGACCAATATTTTCAAAAGCAAAGGTTGGATCAACTTGCCATCCACAGGATGGAGATTGAACGGATGCGCCCTCAGCGCTTGCATCCAGTGCGGTAAGTCCTGTATAGTTTGGTGCTACTTTGATAGCCGTTTCAACATTTCTGTTATTCTGATGTGTTGTGAAAAGCACAAAGCTCATTTTACTAATTTCGGTCATCACATTAGTGCTTCCAGAAAGAGAAGGATAGAAATCTTGAATGCTTACGGTGAAGGTTGTATCATAAAGGCTTCCTGTAGTATTGCTTGGAAGCGTGATGCCATTCAGTCCAAAGAACATATGCCGAAGCATTTTCTTGTGGTTATACAAACCGTTGGGGAGGACCATTTCAGGATAGTAGGTTGAACCCGCAACTTGTTTACCTTCAACATCATCTTGAAGAAGATAGAGATGTAAACGCTCACTATTAGCTCCAGAATTTCCTGTGAAATACGCCTGTAAGGTAATCGTTACCTCATTGTTATTAACATCCCAATCCGCTTGCATTCCTAAATTGACATAAGATGTTTGAGATAGTATTGGAGTAATTTGGCCTGACCATTCACCTCTGCCTAAAGTGTTATTTCCTTGGGCACGATTAACAACTCCCGCGGGATACCCATGCTGATTGAAACTATCATCAAAATTTTCTCCATCTTGAGTACGAAAATCAGTAGGGTCGGAGGCGAAACTTCCTGCGTGGATGTTAACTGCCACCACACGCCCTGGATTAGCATTTACTAATTCATCAGCAATGCTATGGCCTTGAGGGCAAAACTGACAATTTACACCTGTGAATTCCTCTAGTAAAGCATTTCTGTTACTAGTATTCTGACTCACTGGGATTCCTTGCGCCATCACAGCGCTGGCGCAAATACTCAGTGAAAAAATGGTTAAAAAGTTTTTCATTTATTGTATATTTCTGGAAGTAAATTAACATTTTTAAAAATATCATGACTAGCTTTTCATCATCAGTATTCAAATCGATAGTGATTTTTACACTGTTTCTTTTTGTCTCAGGCTTTTCATACGGTCAATTCACAACGAGATATAGCACGTTCAATATAGATACGTTTTCACAAGACTTTGATGTTGTCCTTAAAAACCAAGTTTTTAATGAGGGACAAGATTCAATTTATTTGGCTTGGCGAAGAACAATAAACGATTTTCCTTCTGCCAAATGGACAGGTACAAGTATTTGTGATAATGTGAATTGTGCAGCACCTCAAATAAGTCAAAGAAATTTCGATGCAATTGCGCCTGGAGATTCTTCACGACTCGACATGCACTTCTTAACCAATGGATACGCAGGCGAAGCTATTACAGAGATAATCGTATGGGATATTAACGATAGCATAAATTCTGCACAAGTGGTACCATATTCTTTTAAAAATGACCCTTCAAATGTCATAAGCAACATGCTTTTACTAGACGAAGGTGATATAAATTTGGCTGTCATTAATGGCCACGTCCATTTGGATGCTAGCGCCGCGACCCGTCTTGAGGTGCACATTTACGATTTACTTGGCAATCAAGTAAAGAGTGTTGTGTGCAATGGTGTGCTATCACTTGATATTCGCGACCTACCCAAGACGATGTATTTCGTTCAAGTTCTTCAAGGTTCTACTATTGTCAAGACGCAATCCTTTGTGCGATAAGAAAGAGTTTCTCTTTTTAATCTTCTGCGATTCGTGCAAGCTCTTCCTCTAGGGCATACTCATCACCTGCATTGTACCCAGTGTGTTTGTAGGCTACCTCCCCATTTTTATCTAGGACTATGGTAAAAGGTACCGTTTGCCAACCGAGGCTTCGTTTTGTGTCTGAATTGCGGTCGTAGAGTACCTCAAAAGGCCAATCTTCTCCGGCTACATAGCTTTTAGCGCGTTCAACATTACGTTGGTCATCAATTGATATGGCTATGAGTTCAACATCGTAAAGATCTTGCCAATCTGCATAAAAGTCTTCTGCAATCGCTTTAAGTTCTGTTTTACACGGAGCGCACCATGTAGCCCAAAAGCAGAGCACAGTAATCTTTCCATTATCTGCATAGGTCTTTAAATCGACCTCTTTATTTTCTCCGTCTTTAAGTTTTGTTGAGGTTATAGTTTGTGCGGACAGTCCGCTTGTACAAAATACAACGGCAGCGAAGAGCAATACTTTAACAATTGAAGCCATAGTTTCTAAATTTTAAATGTAAGCGGCCTTTAAGGTACAAAGTCAATGCCAAGTTTTATATGTGGTCATCTACTTCGTAAACCATGTGAAAGGAGCGATAAACATTGTACATTCATACTTTAATCTAACCTATGCGACGCTTTGAGCTTACATCTGCTTTCCTATTAGTTTCGATTTTATCTACATCGCTAGTGTTTGGACAGGGTACGATTTATGGTGATTTAGAAATTCGAAATGATTATTACGTAAGAGATTCCTTGATTGGTGCATCGAATACTGCGCAGTATGATAATTTAAAATCGAGCGTTGACGCTTGGCTAACGGTAAACTACGCTAATCCAGAGTGGGACTTTGATGCGAGTGTTCGACTCGATGGCTTCTTGCATTCAAACTTATTTAATCCAGGCAGAGAGGCTTACACGGGATTCGGCGTTGGCCGGTTTCATCTGAGAAAGACGATTAATAATTTGGAAATCACTGGAGGTTACATCTACGATCAGCTTGGCAGTGGGCTTATTTTCCGTGCCTATGAAGATCGTGCATTAGGTATTGATGACGCCTTAGTGGGCGTAAGAACAGATTACAAAATTTCTGAAGCATTCTCGATTAAAGGTATGGCTGGAATGCGCAAGCAACGTCTTGGGATGGACCGGTCAGTCATCGCCGCTACTGAGTTGAAGAGTTTCCAAAGTTTTGGCAAGGAAAAAGACTGGAACATGTCCTCTGGGATTGCTGCGGTAAATCGTACGCTTGATCAAGAATCGATGGACGCTATTGTAGCTATAATTAACAGTTATCCCCTTGACGAACGATTCTTGCCTACCTACAATAGCTATGCCTTTTCCGCGTACAATCAGCTAAATCATAAACGCTGGGGGTGGTATCTTGAAGGAGCTTGGAAGTCAAAAGATTTACAGCTTGTTAGCCTGACCGAGCCTTTACAGTTTGACCCAGGGAGCGCTTTTTTTACCACCGTGTCTTATGCTAAACCCGGTCTAGGCGCCACAATGCTATTTAAGCGAACTGACAATTTCCAATCTCGAAGCAATCCATTAGGCGGAGAGACCATTTTAAATTCGGCAATCAACTTCCTGCCACCTGCAAACCGTCAGTTGTCGCTTCGTCTTCCCGCGCGTTATCAACCTGCTTCCCAGGAAATACGCGAAATGGGTTTGTCACTTGATGTAAATTGGAAGATAAATGAATCGATGTCACTCCATGGAACCTACAGTCAGATTCATGATCTGGGGGCTACTCCAGGCGACTTCATCAATGACCTATTATACGCTCGAGGAAGCATTTCGGGCTTAAATAGTGGTAAAGCAGAGGGAGCGCTTTTATTTAAAGAGGTATATCTCGATGTTGAATGGAAACATTCTAAGAAATGGAAGGGGTTATACGGTATGTATTATACCATGTATAACCGATTATTTTATGAAGGTGAAGGCCTTGCCCAGACCTTTGTCTACTCACCTTTCTTTCGTTGGACCAATCGTATCTCGCGAAATGTTTCTATGAAATACGAATTGCAATATCAGCATACGGTGGATGACTTCGGTCAATGGATCTATGGAATGGTTCAGTTGAATTTACCCCCTAAACTCTCCTTTGCCATTTCTGATATGTGGAACCTGCAAACCGGTCCGAATGTCTTGAGTGTATCTGAAGAGGGGTCGAAGACCGGTATACATTATTACTCCATATTTATGTCATACACCGAAAAACAACACCGCTTGTCCTTAAATTATGCCAAGCAAGTTGCTGGAATTGTATGTACCGGAGGAGTATGCCGTTATGAACCTGCCTTTAACGGATTCCGAGTTAACCTTGTAACCAGTTTCTAATGCATCAACGTCTTACACCATACTTATTTGCCTCTTTTCTGTGTTTAATGATGTTGTCATGTGAAGAGGAGGGTCCAGCTGTTATTTTAGATGAAGCGGAAACTTTATCGGATACTACCTACGTTACCTCAACCATTCCAATTGCTCAGGATAAAGTTGTACTTATAGAAGAGTTAACCGGAGTGCGTTGTCCGAATTGCCCTGACGGCCATCAAGAGGTAGAAACCATTTTGGCCAATAATCCTGGTCGAGTTTTAGCCGTTGCAGTACATACCCCATTTTTGGGGCAGCCATTTCCAGGTGAACCTAGTCTGATTACTCAATCAGGGATTGATATGGAAAGCATCTTCGGTGGCTATGATGGGAAGCCAGCTTCTCTTATAGATCGGATTAATTATCCCGGTGAGCAATATCGTTTTTTAGGCCTGCCCCAGTGGGTGATTCGTGTTAATGAGCGCATGATGGAAACATCACCCGTGAATATCGATATTTCCTCAACGCTATCTTCCAATGGAAATTCTGGGGTAATCAGTGCATCTATGGTTTACACAGGGGCAGCTTCCGACCACAGATTTGGTATTTTGCTCACTGAAAATCAGGTGCCGACAACGCAGATTGTCGGAAGTATTGAGGTAGAGGACTACGAACAAGAGCATGTTTTACGACGATATATTACTCCAGTCTCTGGTCAAGGACTAGAGGCTTCTCTTGAGGCAGGACGGGTTTTTGAAAAAGAATTTGCCTTCGATCTTGAAGAAGGTTGGAATAGTGATAATATGGAAGTGATTATTTGGGTTTCAGATGCTAATGGTATTGTGCATGCTGCCAAATCAAAACTCGGTGAATAAGGTTTAGATATGAAGATTTCGTACAACTGGTTACAACAATATATTTCTGCAGAAATTCATCCTGATGCTGCTGCGGATTGTCTAACGGCAACGGGTCTGGAAGTCGAGCATCTCACTAGTTCCGGCGGAGATCCTAAGCTGCTTCAACAACTTAAGGTAGGAGAAGTATTGACTAAAAGCGCTCATCCAAACGCAGATCGTCTTGCACTGGCCAAAGTGGATATTGGGGAGATGGCCCCACTTAATATAGTATGTGGTGCTCCAAATCTAGAAGCAGGTCAAAAAGTTGCTGTGGCTTGCGTGGGAGTTGAAATTCCAATGAAAGACGGAGAATCGTTAACCATTCGTAAATCGAAAATACGCGGTGAGTATTCAGAAGGAATGCTATGTAGTGAGCGCGAAATTGGTCTGAGTGAAGATCATTCGGGAATATTGGTTTTGCCCGGTACGGCCAAGGTAGGCCTGCCATTGTTAGACGTTATTGATTTGGAAACTGACTACCAATTTGATATTGGCTTGACACCAAATCGAAGTGATGCCATGAGCCATTACGGCGTCGCTCGAGATCTTGTTGCTGCGCTAAGAGCTCAAGGAAAGAGTGCTTCATGTAAACCTATTAAAAGTGCTGCGCTTCCCGGTAATCTTCCTTCGGTAGGACTATCCATAAAGGACGGCACGGCTTGTCCTCGCTATTCGCTTTTAAAGATAACTGGAGTTGAAGTGAAAGATTCACCGCAGTGGATTCAGCAATCATTGAAATCCATTGGCCTAAAATCAATCAACAACGTCGTTGATGCTACGAATTTTGTGCTTTGGGAGATAGGACAGCCCTTGCACGCCTTTGATGCGGACCATGTAGATCAAGAGTCCATCATTGTGCGTAAGGCAAGTGATAAAGAAAAGTTTGTGACCCTTGATGACAAATCGATTAAACTTGATAAGGAAGATTTAGTCATTTCTGATGCTAAAGGTCCCCTCTGTTTGGCAGGCGTTTATGGAGGAAAAAACTCAGGGGTTACGCAAAAGACTACCTCAATCCTTTTAGAGAGTGCATACTTTGATGCGACAACGATTCGTAAAACCTCGGTTCGTCATGGTTTACGAACGGATGCCGCTCAGCGCTATGAGAAAGGTGCGGATCCAGAGATTTTGCAATTTGGTCTGCAGAGAGCGGTGGATATTCTTCGTGAAACCTGTCCTAATCTTGCGTTAGAAGGATACAACTTTTTCGATAGTGGTGCGCTGAAGCCTACAGAGGTTAAACTTTCCTTAGAATATTTAGATCAGCTTTCTGGACTATCTTTTTCCTATGCTACTGTGGTGCAGATATTGGAAGATTTAGACATCAAGGTGCTCAATGAAGAAAACGGTTGGTTGACGCTATCCATCCCAATGTATCGCAGCGATGTGACACGCCCAGAAGATGTGATTGAAGAAATTCTTCGGATCTATGGTTTTGATCGCGTGAGCATTCCTGACCGCGTACATAGTTCTCTCACCTTCCAAGATCGTTTTCAAGTCAAGTCGTGGGCTGATCGCTTAGCCGGTCTTCTCAATGGATTTGGTTATTCGGAGATCATGACGAATTCCATAAGCAAGTCCAAGCATTACCAAGGACTCGGTGAAGAAGACTTGGCACGTATTGTTTGCTTGGAAAACAGCATGACAAGTGAGTTGGATATTATGCGGCCTAATCTAATTCCTGAAGGGCTTGAAGTCATTGCCTACAATATCAATAGAAAATCGGATAATCTACGTCTGTTCGAATTTGGGTATACCTATTCGAAAAGTGGAGCGGCGTATGGCCAACGTCGGGAGCTTGCAATATATTTTTCTAGTCCGGGTTCATTACGCCATTGGTCTGGCGACGTCTCTCAACAAGATTTTAATGCATTTAAAGGGCTAGTTGATGCCATAAACAAAAACTTAAAGCTTAGTGCTCAGTCAATGAAGGCATGGAGTGGAACTTTTGCGCAGGGGCAGGAATTTATGATAAATAAAAAGGTCTTCCTTCGTTTGGGTGAGGTGCTTCATGAGGCCAAGGAGCAATTTAACATCAATCAGCCTGTTTTTGTAGCACTTTTTGATATCGATAATGTCTTGTCGTTAATTGATAAGGATGTACCACATATGATGTCCATTCCAACAACACTCAATGTGCATCGCGACCTAACCATTCACTTGGAGGAAAACATGCCGTATCATCAAGTAAGTAGAACCTTGTCAGATTTAAATATCAAAGAGCTTATCCATTGGAACCTAGTGGATGATTTTCGTGATGAGGACAAAATTGGAAAAGCTCTAAAGGCCTGGACAATTCATTTTGTATTAAACTTCGGGGATATTACACCGTCTGATGCCTCAATTGATCAAATTATGCAAGATATAATTCAGGCCTTACAACAGAAATTTGGAGCGAATATCGCTCAGTAGGCACACGTAAAAGTTACCGTAATTCGTGAACACTGATCAGTCTCAGTTGCGCGATAAATTACTTTCAGTTTGCGGTAAGTTCTAGCTAGAGTTCTAAGCGGTCCTCAGGAAATGCCTTCATTTCAAAGGGCTGATTGACAATTTTTGCCATGGCCATGCGGTCCAATCGAAACACTCTAAAGTCCTCTCTTAGTCTACAGTATGCTGCTAACTGTCGCTTACTTTCATTAAAGATTAAGCGTATTGGTTCTACCACTCTCTGAGTTACCTCGCGCTCATTGGATTCGTATTCTATCTCAATGCATAATCGCTCATTAATTGCCGTTTCAATACAGTGTGTCAAATTGGGACTGTAATGCATGTGTCGCTTAACATGATAATCTTCCATGCAATAAATTTAGGATTTATATTGAGAGAGGTTCTTTTTTAAGGCTTCAATCTTATCCAAGCCATCTTTGAGCTTTTGGCGCTCTTTCTCAACTACTGCTGGTGGTGCATTGTCTACAAAGCGGGCATTGCTCAGTTTTCCTTGGACCTGTTTTACAAAGCCCTCTGTATAGGATAGTTCAGATTCGAGGTCTTGAATCAGTTGATCAATATCAATGGTTTTTCCCGTATCAACATAGAAGGTGGCTCCCTTTTCCACAAAACTCTCTTGACCATCGATTTCACGCTCAACCCAATTAATGGATTCAGCCTTGGTCATTTTTGCAATCAATTGCTCAAAGGCCATGTAGGCTTCTGATGGCTTACCATACGCTGTCAGCTTGATGGTGTCTTGGTTTTTACAAGAAGCTTTTTGTCGAATATCTCGTATTCCAGTTATAATGCGTCGAGCGGACTCTCCATAGTTGAGCCAAGTTTGATCTTTGACCTCACTTGGTGTTGGATAGGATTCAACACAAATGCTTTCTCCCTCTTTTCGCTCCTCTACATTTTGCCATAGCTCTTCGGTGATGAAGGGCATGAAGGGATGTAAGAGTTGCAGAAGTTGATTGAAGAATTCTATACTCTTCTCTTTTACTTCCTTAGGATAGTCTTCTCCTTTTGGTCGTTTAACAAATTCTAGATACCATGAGCAGAAATCTGTCCAGGTAGCTTTATACAATTCCATCAATGCTTCGGACAGTCGAAACTCTGAGATGGCCTTACCTACATCGCTTGTTAGTTGCTCTAATCGGGCCTCAAACCATAGCATAGCTGCTTTGTCTTCTTGGGCTAATTCATTGGAATCTGTACTCCATGAATCAATCAGCATATAGGCATTATATAGTTTATTGGTGAAGTTTCTTCCGTTTTCACAAAGCTTTTCTTCAAATAACAAGTCATTTCCCGCGGCTGCGCAACTCAATACCCCAAAGCGGACTCCGTCTGCACCGTAGTGATCCATAAGTTTTAGTGCATCAGGCGAGTTTCCTAACGATTTGGACATTTTCCTGCGCTGCATGTCCCGAACCATCCCAGTGAAATAGACTTTTTCAAATGGCTTTTTATTTTTGAAAGTATATCCAGCAAAAACCATTCGTGCCACCCAAAAGAAAATGATGTCCCATCCTGTAACCAACACTTGAGTAGGGTAGTAGTAGTTGAATTCTTGTTGTTCCTCTTTAAATCCATCGAAGACGGATATAGGCCATAACCAACTGGAAAACCAGGTATCGAGTGCATCAGGATCTTGGACGAGGTCTTCTATTTGGATACCATCATCCGCAAAGTGGGAGCGAGCCATTCTTAGTGCCTCTTCTATGCTTTCTGCCACGAAGACTTGGTCGCGCACATAATAGGCTGGAATTGAATGTCCCCACCACAGTTGTCTAGAAATAGGCCAATCTCTAATGTTGTCAAGCCAATGTTTGTAGACGGATACATATTTAGTTGGAATAAAATCAATATCTCCATTAAGGACGGCATCAAGGGCAGGCTTAACAATTTCATCCATGCGCACAAACCACTGTAAAGAACGGCGGGGTTCCACCACAGTGTCAGTATTTCGTTCCGAATAGCCCACGCTGTTTTGTATCGACTCATTTTTGATTAATAGGTCGTTCTCTTTGAGGTATCGAGCTGCTAGCTTGCGTGCTTCAAACCGATCCTTTCCTACAGCAAATCCTGCAATGTCTGCAATGCTGCCGTCGGGATTAAGCACATCGATGGATTCTAAATTATGTCGTTGACCAATCTCATAGTCATTGGTGTCATGGGCTGGGGTAACTTTAAGTACTCCAGTTCCAAACTCCCTATCGATATAGGTGTCTGCGATGATTGGCACTTCCCGATTGACTATGGGTGTAATAGCGCGCTGTCCAATAAGATGCTGGTAGCGCTCATCATCTGGGTGAACGCAGATGGCCGTATCACCCATAATAGTTTCTGGCCGCGTTGTGGCCACGATGAGGTAGTCATTCTGGTCGACAAGTTTGTACTTGATGTAATACAGTTGGGAAGTAACCTCTTTACGGATCACTTCCTCATTAGATAAAGTGGTTTGTGCTTTAGGATCCCAATTGACAATCTTCCAATCTCGGTATATCTTTCCTTCATTATAGAGTTCAACAAAGACCTTATTGACGGCTTTAGAAAGATCCTCTTCCAATGTGAAGCGGGTCCTTGACCAGTCACAAGATGCGCCTAAACGCTTTAATTGATCGAGAATAACTCCACCAAACTCATCCGTCCATGCCCACGCATGCTTTAGAAATTCTTCTCGTGTGAGGTCTGATTTTTTAATGCCTTGTTCTCTAAGTCTGCCAACAACTTTGGCTTCAGTGGCTATTGATGCATGGTCAGTTCCCGGCACCCAACACGCGTTTTTTCCTTGCATTCTAGCATGCCGAATAAAGACATCTTGAATGGTATTGTTAAGCATATGTCCCATATGCAAAACTCCGGTGACATTGGGTGGTGGGATGACGATGGTGAAGGGTTCTCTATCGTCTACTTTGCTAGTAAAAAATTCATGTTTTAGCCAATAAGAATACCATTTCGATTCTACTTCTTTGGCGATGTAGCCTTGACTCATAGCTTAGATTATAGGTTGTTTTTCCATTTGATGCTACATCCTGCGCTGGGCAACTGGTTTACATCAATGACTTTGTTCTCTAAGTGGGCATCAATGGCGTTTAGTAAATCTTGACCATCAAGATCTTCATCGTTTTTATGATTTGAGCCGTCGTACCTCCCTCGATAAACGAGTATTCCATCTTTATTGTACATAAAGAAATCGGGTGTACAAACGGCACCGAATGCCTTAGCTACTGTTTGGTCTTCATCATAGAGATAGGGAAATTGGAAGCCTCGTTGAAGTGCCTGTTCTTTTAGCCGATTAGGATGATCTTGAGGGTAATTGACGACATCGTTGGACGATATGGCGACAAATCCCATTCCTCGTCCAATGCGTTGATTAAAGGCTGACGCCATATGCTCATCTAGGTGCAATACATAGGGGCAATGGGCACATATGAATGCCACAACTAAGCCATGGGAGGCCATTAAGTCATTCTCACTGAACAATTCTTGACTTATAACGTCCATCAAATAAAATGAAGGAATAGAAATGCCCAGTGGGGCCATGGAGGACTGCATAAGTGCCATTGCGTTGCTTTAAGGCTGAAAGTTAGTCTTTACCTTTCTCATTTTCAAAATGTAGGGCATAGGAGTTGATACAAAATCGAAGTCCAGTTGGTTGAGGGCCATCGTTAAATACATGACCCAGTGGGCTGTTGCAATATTTACATGCGACGGCTGTACGAACCTTGCCTTCTGAATGATCCTCGGTTAGAATCAATGTGTCTTCTGCGGCTTCCTTGTAAAAGGTGGGCCAACCGCATCCAGAATCGTATTTGCTTTTTGAGGAGAAAAGGGGAGTTTTGCAATGGCTGCACAAATACATTCCATTATCGAAGTGTAGGTAGTACTTGTTCGTGTAAGGAGATTCAGTTTTTGCCATGGACTATTTTATGCGGGACTGTGTCTTTATTTCCTCAATTAAAATCTCTTTGCTGTGCTCCGCGTCATGGTCTAGAGAGATTTCTAAATAGTTGCCGTCCCCAGCAACAGTCAAACTTTCCATTCGTTCAAGTCCATTTGAATCGTTACCAAATCCCAATACTGATAATTTTATACCGTAGTCCTTATTATTTCGACGAACTACACGGAGCAGCTCTTGTTCGTTAAGAGTTAAGTGGTCATCGGTAAAAAGTCCGTCCGTGGCGAGTATGATTTGATTATTTCCTTCGGAAAGGAAGCTCCCTTGAATCAGTGCATACGCCGCTTCAATTCCTTTTACTCCGTATGTAAGTCCGGATGGCGTTAAACGGTTTACTTCATACTTTACCGCTTCCTTGTCAGATAGTGCAATCGATGAGAAGATGGTGTCAGCCTTTGAGTTGTAGGTAATTAATCCAATTTGATCAAAATCTCTAAGGACGTCAATTAAGGTGGTTATAGATTTTTTAAGCTTAGCTATTTTCCCATGTTTTCGCATCGAAAAAGAAATGTCAATAAGAAAAATGAGATTGTTCTGTTTGTATAGCGCCTCATTGAGTTCTCCCCATTGATTGTAATCCGAAAGATCTTCATCAACTACAGTTTCTTCCTCGTAACCATTATCTTCTGAATTATTGGAGGTGTTCATAAAGCTTTCCATCCGTTCTTCTGGGGACATTTCACTTAATTGGATTTCTTCACTCGTTGCCTGTGTGGTGGTTAAAACATCCTCTTCAGAGCCTTCAGTATTTTCTTCACTGATTAAGGTTGTATCTTCCGACTCGGTGATGTCGATGTGGTTTTCCAATGATGTGTTTTCGTGGCTTGAATTCGTTTCAGATGCTACATCTGTCGAGGTAGGAGATAAATCGGCTTGCACATTTTCTTGAATAGCTATTGTTTCAAGCGAACTGCTCTCTTGAGAGCTAGGTGTATCTAGGGTAACTCCAACGTAAATAGGAGTCAGGTAAACCTCTTGAATTTCCGTAATCTTAGTGTCTATGGTCACTACCTTTTTTTCATAACCGCTGGCTTTAATTTCGGCCTCTGTGTTTTCTTTGGGCTGTCCAGTTCTCCAAATCCCCTCCTCGTCACTCTTACCCGACTCCAGAAGGTAGCCATCTACATTACGAACAAAAACATCTGCACGATAAATAGGCTGTTCGGTTACGATGTTTAAAATTTGGAATCCATAATCCACAAAACTTGGGTCATCTAAGTTGATTGGGTTCATGTCATAAGCTGCCAGAAGTGAATCATAGTTGATATCGTTCTCGTCGAAGGTCCGATCCATGCTAATTTGAATAACATCTGACCGATAAGTGTGGTCAAAATACATGGTTTGTGAAGCGTAGCCGTCACGCTCGAGGGTCATGTCAAAGCTTCCTTGTGGAAAGTTTTCGTTGAGTTGCCCTTCTTCATTGGTAGTCATGATAATTTCATCGGGATAATATTGAGACTTTAGTCGCACGCGCACGTTTTCTAAAGGACGATCAGTACGTTTGTCACGAACAAACAATGAAAGGTTGCTTATCGAGGTGGACTTGCCCTTTCTGTAGGCAGGACAAACACTGACGACATTTGGGGAAAAAGATAAAATGTTTCCCTTGATAATAACAGGAAATGGAGAGGATGATTCTTCGAAGTAAAGCGTTACAACTTCGTCAAACTTACCTTTTTGACCCGTATAAAACTCGATATAAAATGAGGCCGAATCTCCCGGTTGGATTCCGTAAGTTGGATAAAGAATATTTACGGAGGGTGTACTAGGCGTTCTTAAGAAGTGAAGCGTTTTGTCGCTTCCGTTGTATACGGTAAAGGTTGCTTTTGGATTGGACCAATTGGTTAGCCTTCCATAATCAAAAACTTCGGGGTGTATGGTAACGACATCCGTAATGCTTTGGCTAATCGCACGTATTTGTATACCCAAAAGAAATGGAAGTAGTAGGATAAGTAAACACTTCTTTGGTTGCATATTCATAGTTTTACATTATCAGTGAAGTTACTTTCAAAATACATGCTTCAGATTAGTGGGTTTTTAGCATCAAGGCGTGGATGGGCTATTATAGTAGTCATTGTTTTACACACAGTGGGTGGAATATGTATGGCTCTAGGCGATCCGATAGGTTTAGTTTTACTCACACCTGCGCACTTATGTATAACTACATTTATATTGTTTTCTATTCATCCTCCGCTCAATAGGGAATTCTACAAGGCAGCCTTTTTGACCTTCATGTTCGGTATGTTTATTGAGATTGTTGGAGTACGAACAGGTAATATATTTGGCGAGTATCATTATACACCTTTGCTCGGTCCTAGAGTTTTAGGAGTTCCTATTGTAATTGGTACAAATTGGTTGCTATTGTCTTATTGTTTTTCTGCGCTTGTTCTATGGTGGCGACCGTCTTCACGATGGTTGTATAAGGTGATTTTAGGCGGTGTGGGAATGGTGCTCCTAGACGTAATCATTGAACCTTTTGCTGTGCATTATGGTTTATGGATTTGGAAAGGCCGAGTTCTTCCTTCAATGGCTAATTACCTAGCATGGTTTTTGGGAGGATGCATTGTTACATCAATATGGTTGCGCTTCTGGCAAAAGCCTGCTAATCATCAAGTTAGGTTCTCAAAATCGACAGAGGTCGACAGAAATATTGATTTGATTGGCAATAATGACATTCTTCTCGTAACTATTTTGTCTTTAGTAGTGTTCTTAGTACTGAGTTCAGCAGGGATTATGCTGAATTAGAGCTACAATGGGAAAATATTCGATTAAAGATATTGAGATGCTAACGGGCATCAAGGCGCATACCTTAAGGATATGGGAAAAGCGCTATGATATCGTCTCGGCAGAGAGAACGGATACGAATATCAGGTTTTACAGTGACGCTCAACTTAAGACGCTTCTTAATATTGCCTTGCTTAATCAAAACGGTATAAAGATTAGCAAGATCGCATCTTTGTCACAGGACGAAATACGTCAGAGGGCCATGGAAATGGGTCTGATGCAAACAAGCGACAACTATTTTCAAGGTAAACTTATCGAGTTTATGATTGCCATGGATGAGTCTAAGTTCGAAGCAACTTACGAATCAAGTATTCGAAAACTTGGATTTGTGCATCAAATTGAGTCTGTTTTGTATCCTTTCATGCGAAAGGTGGGAATGTTGTGGTCGACCGGATCGATAAATCCAGCACAAGAACATTTCGCCACAAACATCATTAAGCGGCGCATAATGCGTGAAATTGAGAAAACTAAGCGTTTAAACGAAAATCCTAAACGTTTCATTCTTTTCTTACCTGAAGGAGAGCTTCATGAAATAGGGCTGTTGATCGCTGAATACATGCTCCGTATACATGGTGCAAGGACGCTTTACCTTGGTGCTTCTGTTCCCATAGAGGATTTGGATAAAGTTCATCAATCCTTTGTTCCGGAATATTATGTTACCTGTTTTATTGTAGAAGGTGTGGGCCGGTCAGTGCGTGAAGAGCTCAACTATATAAGTGGTAAATTTCCCAAGTCTGAGATATTGTATTTTGGTTCTTCGTTTTTATTATCTGACATTGATCCTCCAGCGAACTGTAACTATCTTTCTTCTCTTCATCAACTTGATCAGTACGCCATCTAGCGTTTGATATTTTTTAAAGTTATACACATTCTCTAGGTGTTGCTAGAAGACAATTATACCTCCCAATTGTTTGTTTAATGTCTACTGTAAACCATTCATTTTGTTTAATTTATTACCAATTTGAGTCATATTAAGTTGAACGAAACAACCATTATGTTTAACTAAATGTGGAAATAATTAAACAAAAAGTTGGGAAAATTGTCGCTTTTATGAAATATTCTGTTTAAGTTTAAGTCTGAAAAGTTAAACATGTCTACACGAGTATTTATAACACAAGTTGGGGAAATCGAAAGTTTTCTGCGTTCATTTGCACTTAGCCTAACTCAAAATCAAAGTGATTCTGACGATCTTGTTCAGGACACTCTTCATCGAGCCATGAGAAATCTAGATAAGTACAAGGACGGTACAAATTTCCGTGCCTGGATGGCTACAATTATGAAGAATATCTTCATTAATAACTACCGTCGCAAGTCTCGTCAAAACACTATGCTTGATGGATTAGATGAGCGCACAAGTACTGTCATTGATCGCAATCATTTCGAGATTAATACGGCATCAAGTAACTTGAGTGAAGAACTGATTGTTAATGAAATTGACGCGCTGAAGGATGATTTACGCCTTCCATTCCTTATGCATGTTGATGGTTTTAAATATGAAGAAATTGCCTTGCAACTTGACGTTCCTTTAGGAACAATCAAAAGTAGGATTTTTCATGCGCGACGTATACTTCGATTGCGTTTAACCAAACTAGGATATTAATGTCGAAAGCCCTTGTCATAGGATCTGGATTCGCCGGCATCAGTGCCGCATCGCATCTCGCTCAAAAGGGATATGAGGTCAAGGTTCTAGAAAAAAATGAGGGCGCTGGTGGACGTTGTTCGGTATGGCACAAGGATGGTTTTACTTTTGATATGGGGCCATCTTGGTATTGGATGCCTGATGTATTTGATCGATATTTTAATCAATTTGGTAAACAAGTTCAAGATTATTACCACTTAGATCGTTTAGATCCAGGCTATAGAGTTTTTTTTCCGGAAGATCTTCGCGTTGACATTCCCGGTAACGAAATGGAGCTCTTCCAACTTTTTGACAGATTAGAGGAGAATGGTGGCAACAAGCTAAAGATCTTTCTTAATAACGCGAAGGCAAAATATGAGGCTGGTATGAATGACCTAGTTCATAGACCTTCTATTTCATTCACAGAGTTTATTGACTTTTCAATTGTAAAGCAGGTTCCGAAGCTTAAGTTGTTTACTTCCCTCACGGCAGAGATAAGTAGCCTCTTCACAAGTGAGGCAGCGCGCAAGCTATTGGAGTTTCCTGCTTATTTTCTTGGGGCTTTACCAAAAGATACACCTGCGCTATATAGCTTGATGAATTATGCTGACTTATCGCTCGGCACGTGGTATCCTCAAGGGGGAATGCATCAAATTATCAAAGGCATGGTTTCTTTGGCTGAAGAGTTAGGTGTTCATTTTGAATATAATGCGGAGGTTGAAAAAATATTAGTTGATGAGAACGGTCGTGCTCGTGGTGTGTCAGTGAATGAAATAACCTATGAAGCTGACCTTATTGTTGCAGGTGCCGATTATCATCATGTTGAGTCAAAGCTTTTAGAACCTAAGTGGAGAAATTACCGGGAGGGTTTTTGGGATAAGCAGGTTATGGCACCTTCTTCTTTAATCTACTACTTAGGTATAGATAAGCGATTGGATAATCTATTACATCATAACCTTTTCTTTGACGAGGACATTGAGCAGTTTGGCTCAGATATATACAGTAAGCCTCAATGGCCTGAAAAACCACTATTTTATGTTTGTTGTCCATCAAAGACGGACACTTCGGTTGCTCCAAAAGGTAAAGAAAACGTGTTTTTGCTAATGCCTCTTGCTCCAGATCTTGAAGACACCGAATCTTTGAGAGAAAAGCGTTTCAAATTCATGGTTGATAAGTTAGAGACCATTACGGGGACAAGTGTACACGATGCTATTTCCGTTAAACGAGGTTTTTGCATAAATGACTTTAAGTCGCGATATCATGCCTATCGTGGGAATGCCTATGGACTAGCTAATACTTTACGGCAAACTGCTATATTCAAGCCTAAGATGATTAATAAGAAGGTGAATAATCTATTTTACACTGGGCAACTTACGGTACCCGGCCCAGGTGTTCCCCCTAGTCTTATTTCAGGCGAGGTTGTGGCAAATTATATCAGTAATAAGATTCCTTTAACGCAAAAAGAAACCTATGATGCACTTGCATGATCGCTGTGGTGAGCTAACTAGTATTATGATGGCAAAGCAATACAGCACGTCATTTAGTTTAGGTATCCGTATGTTAGATAAGCCCTTGCGCTTTCCAATCTCTGCGATTTATGGATTTACGCGTGCAGCAGATGAAATCGTTGACACCTTTCATGATTACGATAAGCAGGCTTTGCTCGGGCGTTTTAAAAAGGAAACTTACCTCGCGATTGATGAGGGCATAAGCACTAATCCAATATTACACAGTTTCCAACGAATTGTTACTAGATACAATATTGAACGAGAGGTTATTGAGGCGTTTTTCACTTCTATGGAGATGGATTTACATAAATCCACATATACATCAGAAGACTACAATATCTATATCTATGGAAGTGCAGAAGTTGTAGGTTTAATGTGTTTGAGTGTTTTTGTTAACGGTAATAAAGAAATGTACAATGATTTGCTTTACGGGGCAAAGATGCTCGGCAGTGCTTTTCAAAAAGTCAACTTTCTGAGAGATATTCAGGATGATGCGGAGGACAAAGGCAGGGTTTACTTTCCTGGAGTGAGCTTTGATAATTTTACAGAGCAGGATAAAGAAATCATTGAACAAGATATCCAACGTGAGTTCGATGAGTCGTTGGAGTATATCAAAAGACTTCCAACCTCTGCTCGCTTTGGTGTCTTTGTTGCTTACAACTACTACCAAAGGTTATTCAACAAAATAAAGCGAACCCCTGCAAGTCAGATTGCTATTCAGCGCATAAGAATTCCAAATACAAGGAAGTTTACTATGCTTGGACGATTATGGTTATTTAATCAGTTAGGCGCAGTTTAGCCCGTTAGGCGGAGTCGGCCCCTTTGCTTATCTTGCTACAGTGAAGATTTTGCTCAGATATCTAGCCTTTGTTGGTTGTTTGATGGCAACGTTGCCCGCTATTGGACAGAGCAACGTGGAAGATATTCTCGGTCTATCTTCGGACGAGGCGGGTTTTAGACAGCATGAGTTAAATTTTGGCAGTCGTTTTCATACAAATGGTTATTCTGCTTTCCTGGAGAAAGTTTGGTTCAAGACCTACAAGAAAAGCCGCCTACTTCAAATAGAATATTTCCATTTCAAAGACATGCGTGAGCGGAAGCAGGAAAGTCTTTACAGTGCATGTAATCCAAAACGCTATTTTTTTGGAAAGAAGAATTCTTTTTTTTCTCTGCATACTGCTATGGGTCAACGAAGGCTTCTCGCAAAGAAAGCTGATCGATTGGGAGTTAGCATATCCTACGACTGGCTTTTGGGTTTTTCGTTGGGATTTGAAAAGCCTTACTATTTGGAAATGATTGACGATAAGGATGGAGATAACCTTATTAATTGCACCAAAGATCATGAACCTGAGCGATATTCTGAATCAAATGCTTCAAGATTTCTTGCCCGTCAAGAGATTTATGGGGCTGCAAGAATAGGGCTCGGTTTCACTGAGATAAAGCCTGTTCCTGGGCTTCATGGAAAAATTGGACTTCACTTTGATTGGGCCACTGATGCCTCTTTTGTCAAAGCGCTCGATGCCGGTATCTCTTTGGATATATATTATCGCCGGCTTGATGTAATGGTTGCTGAAACAAATAAGCCTATAATTTTTAATTTATACCTCGGATTTCTTCTGGGAAAGAGATATTGACAATTCTGACAGAACCTTTAGGATAGGAAGGTGGTTTGGTGTTATATTAGAAACTGTAAAGAAATCGTAAACAAAATACTATGAATCGCATTTTACGCTTCGCTGCATTGGCAGCATTACCCGCATTGCTTCTTTCAAGCTGTGCACAACAAGAAAATGTAACCTTAAAAACGGATGCATCTTTAAGTGAGTCAAATCAGGAGATTGCCTCTGCAAAACCCTGGGATAAACCTCAGCGCATGATGGAGTCCATGCAGTATCGTTATGATAAATGGGCTGATCCTGTAACAGGCGAAATTGACTACCGTAATTATTACAAAGCACTTGCGCAGGCAGATCGCATTGCCCAAGGCCCTTCGACTAAAGCAAATTTTGATCTTTCTTGGGATGCTTTAGGTCCTGATAATCAGGGTGGACGGACAAGAACAATCCTCATCGATAAGGATGATCGAAATTTAATGTTTACCGGATCAGTAGCAGGCGGTATGTATCGTTCCACGGATAGAGGAGATTCTTGGGAATACATGGATAATTATCCTGGCTTCTCTGCGATTTCTTCTATCGTGCAGTCTGCTGACGGAACAATTTACGTAGGAACAGGAGAAGGATTTGCATCTTACCAATCACCAACGGGGGTAAGTTTCACTCCTGCTGCACCTGGTAATGGGGTTTGGAAGTCATCGGATAAAGGCCAAACTTGGCAATTCTTATCAAGCACCGCGTACTACACCCCAGGCGCATCTGGCGTAGAAAACGTTACGAATCCTGGAGGTTGGGCAATCGTAAATCGATTAGCAGCTCATCCAACAGATCCTAACATTATTGCTGCTGCTGTTGTCAATGGCCTTTATGTTTCACAAGACGGAGGTTTAACTTGGATTCAGCGTTCAGGTTCGAATGCTCAAGATGTTAAGTGGTCTCCAGATGGAAACCGTCTTTATGGAACAATTAGCGGACGGATGTATTACACGGACAATTTTGGAGTGAATTGGGCATCATCCTCTCTCTCTACTTCGGGAAGAACGGAGATTGGAGTAACTCCAGCTAATCCGGATTACATTTATTTAAGTAATGCGAATGGGCAAGGATGTTTCAATGGCCTTTGGGTATCGGAGAACAAGGGGATAACATTCACTCGCGTTGCTGATAATACAAACTTTGATCCCTTTGCTCAGCCTTCTGGTTCTGCTGGCTGTCAGGGTGGATATGATAATGCCATTGCAGTAAGTCCATGTGATGAGACATTAGTATACATTGGTGGAATTACCTTCTACACTTGGTCAAATAACTCAGGTGGATTACGTCGTGCTGACGTAATTGGTACGGAGGGTGGTAGTGCACCAAATGCGGATTATCTGCATGCAGATAAGCATACTATTTTATTCGACCCGTTCGACGCTACATGCAATACAATGTGGGTCGGAAATGATGGCGGGCTTTCTGTTGCTAGTCGTGCGAAAGATGGTTTTCCTGATAACCTTCAATTTCAAGAAAAGAATTTTGGTTACCAATCTCTCCAGTGTTGGAGTGTTGGTGCAGGATTCTATGGCGAAAGTGCTTGTGGAGCCCAGGATAATGGTTCTCAGTATATCGACGGTCTTGGGAATTCTTCGAAAGCTTCTTCAAGATACGTCGGTGGTGACGGCGGTTATGCTGAAATTTCTCACCTAGATCCAGATATTGTCTTTGGAGGTTCGCAAAACGGAAATCTTCGTCGTTCTACAAATCGAGGAGGATCAGTACAGACATTTTTTGATAGTAATATTGACGAAGGCGGGTGTGGTTTCCCTTCAGGATGTTTATGGAGTCCTTCTCAGACATGTGAAAGTATCGAAAACAGTACATCGAAGTTTGTGACTTTCTTCACTCTAGCGGAAACTGATAATGTAGTTAATCCACCTAATTCTGCGTATGTTGCTGCTCGAGCTGATTTTGTAAATAATAATGGCGTTCTTATTCCTGGAGAGACAATAAACGCTGGAACTACAGTCAACGCAATCAGTGGTAAAACAGGTATTGAATTTCCTGTAACGCTAACGGCAACGGTATTTCCTGGTGATACATTGTTTTTACCGGATCCATATGATGCTAAACTCTTTATGTCTACTTCATGTGGGGTATGGGTTTGTACTAATCCATTAGACAAGGTCAACGGACAAATTTGGTACAAGATTACCAATCTAGATGCTGATGGAATGGCAGTTTCGGAAGACCTCAATACGCTATACTGCGTCAATGGATCTACATACTTCACTGTATCTAATCTTAATGGGGCAAATTTCCCAGCTAGCGGTTCTCAGAACCCCTCTGCGGTGGTCGGCTTAATTACAACAAGTACTTCAGTCCCTGGAGGCGGAAGTATGGAAGGTGTTGCAGTGGATCCTAATGATCCAAATCACGTATTAGTCGTAAAGACATCTTACGCAGCGTCATCGCATGTCTATCGCACAAACAATGCTTTGGCAAATAACCCAACATTTGTTAGTCTCCAAAACAGTGACGCACAGATGCCCTACATGCCTTTCTATGACGCAACGATTGATTTCAACGACGCTAATCGTTACCTCGTAGCTACTGAATTAGGTGTATGGGGAAGTGATGACGGCGGTATTACTTGGTCAGAGCAAAACACGAATTTAGGTCGTGTACCTACTTATGGTGTTCGTCAGTTCAGATATTGTGATGATGATCCAAGTTGCAGAGCAATTTACATTGGGACGCACTCACGTGGTATGTGGCGTACAACTACGTTAAATGGAGCAAATTGTGCAGCGTCTTGTAAACTTCCTACAGATATTCCTTCTGTGGCGCAGGATGTAACAGATCTCTCGATACAGCCAAATCCCGTAGCGAATAAGACAACTTTGACCCTAGACCTTGTGAATGGAGCAGATGTCAGAATTCGAGTGATTGACTTAGGTGGACGTCTTGTCAAAGAATTCCAAACCCAATCAATTAGCGCTGGGACTCAAGAAATCCCTCTTGACGTTTCAGATATAAAACAAGGAGCTTATGCTGTTGTTGTATCGACAACTGGTGGACGTGAAAATCGAAGTGTGATGATGGTTAAGAAATAAATCAATAATTGCACGGAATGCAAAAAAGGGGAAGGATTACCTTCCCCTTTTTTATGCCCTGTCGATAACGCGATTACTCTTTTTACCAACCACTTTTCGCGAACATATTAAAGGCCAATTTGTTCTCTTAATATAACTTCTAAAACCCTACATAATGGCAGTAGACGATTTACGAAACGAACTGGCAGTTAAGATTAAAGAGATACCCCCGATTGAAAAGAAGCTTAAATTTCAGATTGATGGGGAAATCATGTTTATTGATGGCAGGGGTAGCGAAAATGTGATGAGTGCAATCGACGAGGAAGCAGATTGTACGATTACAATGAGTGAGGATACCTACCTCAAACTACAGAACAAGCAGATAAAACCCATGATTGCCACTTTGACAGGCAAGCTAAAGGTAAAAGGTGATTTAGCACTCGCTCGAAAGCTCAAGGAACTTATGTAGATGGAATCCAATCAAAAAGAACAAGTCTTCATTGAACGAAGTCGGGGTCTTAACATAATGAATGGAGCGGGAAAGCTCTTAAATCGGTTGGGCTTTAAAGTGTACACGCTTGACGCTAGGTCCATCATAAAAAAGGCTGTGAAGGATGCTAACTATCAGGGTGAAGTACCAAGTGGGCTTGTTGCCGGTCTAGAGCAATTAGTTCAATCGATTAATAAGGAGAGCAGAATCAATGCTTTTGGCTCGATTGCATTAACGGGTCTTCTTAAACGAACGCTCACCTCAAGGTTAAAAGTTGAGCAGGTTTTACAAAGCAACCCTTCCATTCTTGATAGGAAGATTACGGCTCCTGTCTTTATAATAGGCATGCCGAGAACGGGTACCACGATTCTTCACAGTTTATTGCACGAGGATGTGAACCACCGATCGCCTCTTGCTTGGGAATGCCTTTTACCAAGTCCAGTTCCCGAGCCTTCAACCTTTACTGATAATCCCCAGCTCAATATGATAAAGAAGGAATTCGGCCAGCTTTTTAAGCTTGTGCCAGACTTCCAAAAGAAGCATCATATGACGGCCGAGTCACCCCAAGAATGTATTGGAATAACGGCCTTGGATTTTAATAGTTTTCAGACCTGTGCTCAGGTGTATATTCCGAGCTACCTAAAGTGGTTTTCTGAAGTATCTGATCAACTTCAGACCATGCGCTTCCATAGGAGTTTTTTGCAGTACCTAGAGTCGGGAGGGGTTCGCTCCGAGCGATGGTTGCTTAAAACCCCGGTGCACATGATGCGTTTATCTGCTCTATTTGACGTATATCCTGATGCTAGGGTTATTATGACTCATAGAGACCCTGCAAAGGTTGTCCCTTCAGCTGCTAGCCTGATATCTTCTGTACGTTCTTTATACAGTGATTATGAAGAACCCGCTCGTTCGGGTAAAGAGCAGCTTGATTTTTGGAAAACATCCTTTGATCGGTTTATGGCCGATCGTGCTCAATTGAATAAGGAAGATCAGATTCTAGACCTTCATTTTAATGATTTTGTGCGTGATCAAATGGCCTGTGTCGATAAGATTTATTCGTATTTTAATTGGTCTTTAGATGATACAAGCCGGTCAAGGATGAAGTCTTTTTTGGTGTCCAATCCCAAAGGAAAACACGGTAGTCATGAATACAGCTTAGAGGATTTTGATCTAAGCAAGGATGAGGTCTCCAAAGCATTCCAGAATTATTATTCATTTCTTGAAAAGATGAACTATGAAAAGTAAAGAAGCATTAGATGCCTTATTGGATATTGTGAAGTCAGCGGATCATACCTTTTTAGATCCTGATAAGAATCTTGATGCACAAGGTAAAGTTGATGGATATAGACATCTCTTTCACTTAATGCGGACAACGATTGACTTCTATCTTTTTAATGATCCAATGCACCCTACCTTCATGCCCTTATCCAATGAGCACCATAAAATTCTAGGCGATAATGTAGATGCAGTATATTATTTCACACAGCTACTTCCTGATCAGGAGTATGTCATTTCAGGAAGACGCTTTGATAGCTGTTATTTATCTTTTACGACCTATGGTGGTGATGCGGATGGTAGTATTGTTGATCGCGTTGCAAATTCAATAAACCATAGACGCATAAACTTCGACGAAGATGGCCGCTTTGAGATTAAACTAACTCCATACCCAAAAGGCGATAATGAGTTTATGTTAGATTCTGACGTAGTTAATTTATTTACTAGGGAGTACTTTTTGGATCGATTCAATGGCCAAGAGAGTGAGCTATCGATAAAAAATATCAGCAATCAAGGAATACCGCCTGTTCTTGATGACGAAGCACTCGCAAGAAGGATACAAATAATGACTACTTTCTTCCAGCAAAGTACTTGGTTGGCACCGCTTCCTGTGGAATTTCCCATGAATGATTTTTTACCCCCTTTTCCCTTTGATGCCGAGCAAGGAGGGTGGGGCACCGTGGATAATATTTACTGTTTTGGCCGCTATCACCTCAAGCAAAATGAATACTTAAAAATTGAGTTCTCATCCCCTGAATGTTGTTACTGGGGTGTACAAACTTGGAATTATCTCATGCAATCTATGGATTATAGATATTATCCTGTTGGATTAAATAAGGGTAATGCAGTACAGAATGCAGAGGGTAACTATACTATATATCTAAGCCATAGCCCAATGAAGGTTGATAATTGGATAAGCACGGCGGGTTATGAAGAGGCTATAATTTTTTGTCGTTGGTTGCTCAGTGAGGAAGTTCCCAACAAGCCAGTGGTCACTTTACATTCTCTTTAACAACTGTTGGATCCATTGGTTGACTTGCTGGGGCACGCAAGAGGCAATAATACAGGTTATTAGGAACAGCATAGGCATGAGGATGCTTTGCGCAAGTGATCTATATTGCCAATCAACATTTTCTTGGAGGATAAAACTACCTGTAATACACAGCAACGCAATGCTGAAGGTTAAGAGACTTTTTTGTGAAAAAGCATGTAAGGAGGTGCTTCTATACATGATTAGTGCATTAAATCCAGCTCTTAGGACCAAGCCAATCGCTGTGGTTATTGCTGCGCCATAGATACCATATATCGGTATTAATACAAAGTTTAGGACGATAACAAGAACCACAATGGCTAAAAAATTAATAAGGCCTAATACATACTTTGATGAGGCATTGATGAGCATTTGTTGTAATCCCAAAAGATGGTCTGTCAGAGTAGCAATGCCTAAAATGTATAATACAAGGCGTGTTTCGACGAATAGTTCTCCATTGGGCATAATGCTTAGTAGAATTTCTATACCATTAACCAATGTAATTACAAGAAGTCCGGTAGCAAAGGTCATTAGCTCGGCTCCACTGTTTAGTATAGTGCGAATTTCTTCGATTTTTTCTTCTTTAAATTTTCCGCTTACAATGGGAAGGGATATTTGTGTTAGGCTTCGCTTGCTTACGTTCAGAAATGAAATCATAAAGAGCGCTATGCTGTAAACACCTGTGCTGGCCAGGCCTACCAAGCTACTCAGCATAATAGAGTCCACTGCAAGTAGAATTACATTACTAAGCGATAATGGAATCTGAACAAGATTATACAAGAAGGTCTTCTTATAAATCTTAACTAGTGTCGTTCTTGATGGCCACTGTAATGAGGTTTTAATCATTCGGCTGACATATAATGCTGTGGCAATGGGTGGGAGAATAAAGAAAATGAGCGTGTACACGCGAGGTATATTCTTTACATCAATGCTATTCAGAAATACTAGGATTAGAAGGATTGCCAAGATCCCGCGATTCATTACATTTTGTGCAAAATCTGGAATAACAGTCCGCCGGTGGACCGAAGAAATAGCCATGCAGAAGTTTTGTACTGCAAGGCCCATGAGTCCCATGTAAATCACAAGACTGTAGGCCTTTATTCGGGGTGATTTATCTTCGTAAATACTGAAAATTTGGTCTTTAAAACCAAAATAGGCTAGTGTAAAAATCGTTGCTGTAAAAATAAATACGTATAAATACGAATAAATCAAGGTGTACGATTCGTTTTGACTTCGCATGGGATCAAAGTACTTACGTATGGCTTGTGGCCCTCCCATAACCAATAGAGGTACACCCATGGTAATCATTTTACGCATGGTGTCAATCAAGCCAATTTCTTCGACAGATAAAATCGCTGGAATAAGAAAGATCGTTGTGATTGCTCCGATAGCCATTCCCACCACTCGGACGATGGCTGACTTCAAACCCTGTCGTTGTATGATGCCCATTAGGTTAGTTTTTCTTCGCGTGAATTCCATTGATATGGTCCTGATTTCTCCACAAATTTCAGATGAGCCTTATCCTGCAAAACAAGCGTATTGGGAGGTATATCGCCATGAATTACACAGCCAGCTCCTATCGTAACGTTATCTCCAATACTACTTCCTGCAAGAATCGAACAGTTCCCACCAATCCATACGTTATTTCCAATGGTTATTCCCTTTGTCTTACTGAGTTTACGGTGATCATATTGGTCATGGTTGGTGGAGGTCAGAATAGAGTTTGGTCCAATGTTTACGTTGTCTCCAAGTGTTATTCCGCCGAAGGCGTTAATGTAGACTCCGAGATTATCTCCAGGGTCGCAACATATGCCTTTTGTGATGTTCTCAGCACCAAATACTTTTGATCGAAAATCTACAGGCCACGGCACTTTGCCATTGATTCTTAAAATCTTTTGATGAAAAAAGTATCGTTTGATTACTCGATAGTGGGCTTGGTACCCCCTACGGGGCCTTTGATACATAGGCCATAGGAATTTCACAATCCATCGGAATAGGGATTGATCAACAAATTCTATGAATGTCCTGATGGGAGATGCCAAAGATTATGATTTAGTATTCAATGTAGTGAATTGTCTTCTTACGAGGCAAAACGTCGGGCAACAACCTTGTTCAAAATCTCAAAGCCCTTGGTCGTTGTGTTTACGTTATAGGTTTTCACTAAATTACTGTTGAGGTGGTTCATCGCGCTGTCAAGATCAGGTAATTGATCTATGAATTCAACTTCCTTATCAAAATTTATACGCTTTCCGCCAAATACATCATTAATGATGAGAAAGCGGCGGTTGAGATCGATTAAGCTGTTAAGACGAAGATGCCCTCCTCTCTTTAATAAGTGAGATGTTGAGTCGTCTGTTTTTTTCTGCGCTCGGTCGGCAATAGAAGGCGAGTTGTTTCTGAATTGGTCTACAATATTTTTTGGTGTGGAAGAGGTCTCTGTAGGGTTTTTTAAAGTGACACCGCTTTGCTCCTTCGGTACTTCTTCAACAGCCTCTGCGCTGGGCTTTTTGGTTTCTTCTACCGGCTGCGAGGGAACAGGATTCTTTTGTTGTTGCTCTGGTGTTTCAGCCTCTGCAGTGGAACTATGTTCTTTTGTCAAAGGGATGTCTTCTTCTTCTTCTTCTTGGCTTGGTAAATTATCGATGATTTTCTGCTGCTCTTTAATCTCTGCTGCTTTTTGCGGAGGCGGTACAACTTCTTCATTACTTTTTTCCAAGGTGGGGTTATGTGAACTTATTTCCTGTGCATCGGATAAGTTGACCGTACTTGATAAACGTCCTAAAATCTCTAGAAAAAATTCAATCTCCATTGGAGATAAATCCTCAAAGTTTTGAGCTTCAAACGTTTTAAAAAGCCATTGAAGTTTTTCAAAGCTTCGTTTAAACTCATTGATATTGCTAATTTTCATGGTGTGGAACGTTTTTTAAGCAGTATTTTTCAAAAAGATAAGATAAAAGTAAAGTAAATGGGGTCAATCGAAGTTATTTGTGGTGGAATGTTTTCAGGGAAAACAGAGGAAATGATTCGTCGTATGCGTCGCGCGACCATAGGCGGGAAAAAGGTATTTCTTGGAAAGGCAAGTAAGGATACACGATATGATAACGAACAGGTTGTTACTCATAATATGGATCGAATGGATTCTGTACCAATTTCAAGTGTAGACGAATTATATCGAGTCGTTGGTGACGCCGACATAATAGGTATCGATGAGGTTCAATTTTTTACCGAAGAGTTTATCGATGCTTTTGAAAATTTAGCGAATCAAGGTCGTCGGGTTATCTTATCCGGCTTGGATATGGATTACGCGGGTATTCCTTTTGGTCTAATGCCCCTGCTGCTTGCACGTGCCAACCGCGTATCTAAGTTGAAGGCAGTTTGTATTCAATGTGGTCAAGATGCCTCATATTCATATCGCCTTAACAGCGTCGAAAATCAGGTGATGCTCGGATCAACCGACGCATATGAAGCGCGCTGTCGTGCGTGCTTTGCAGAAGGTATGAAATCGTAGAAGGACCTTGTCTTAAAAAAGTCCGTTAAGTTCTGCCTGAATTCTATTGTAGATGTCAGAAATATCATCCTTGTTCTCTACGATGTCTGTATTATCGCAGTCGATGACTAGTAATGGTCCTTTATCGTACGAAGCTATCCAGTTTTCATAGAATTCGTTGAGCTTCTTCAAGTAGTCAAGCCGAAGATTTTCCTCATAGTCTCTTCCTCGTTTTTGAATATTATTTACTAAAGTGGGTATAGACGCCTTCATGTAAATTAAAAGATCTGGTGGTTGAATTTGCGCTTCCACGGTTTTATAAAAAGCCTTGTAATTTTCATAGTCTCGTGTGGACATAAGGCCCATTTTGTGCAAATTCGGAGCAAAAATAGCGGCATCTTCATAGATGGTACGGTCCTGAATAATCGTTTTATTTCCTTCGCGAATCTCTAAAATTTGGCTATAGCGTTGATGCAGGAAGAAAATTTGAAGGTTAAATGCCCATCGATGCATATCTGAATAAAAGTCATCGAGATAAGGGTTTGATTCAACTTCTTCATACTGCGCTGTCCAGTCGAAATGATGAGACAAATTTTGCACTAGGGTTGTCTTCCCGGCGCCAATATTTCCGCTTACGGCAATGTGTTTTACATCCATATTTTCCTTAATCTTTAAAGTAATGCATTCCCATCACGTCACGCATTGCGTTCAATGTTTTCCTTGCACTTTCGCGTGCCTTATCCGCTCCAAGTTGCGCAATACGCTTCATTCGGACCTCGTCACTTTGCCAAGATAAAATCTCTTCTCGTTTTGGCGCAATAAAATCAATAACATCTGTGGCTAACTGGGCTTTGAAATCTCCATAACGTATTGCGCAATTCGCATAATCGGCCATAAATGCTTGTAAAGTTTCCGGACTACTGACTCCAGTCATTAACTCAAAAAGCCCTTTAATTTCTTGTGTGAAGGGACTGTTTTTTTCTTGGGGACCCTTATCTGTCTTGGCTTTTTTAAGTTTTTTCCGAATCTCGTCGTCCGAATCCGTAAGAAAGATGGTGTTGTTCGTATTGTGATCGGATTTGCTCATCTTTTGGCCACTCCCGTCCAATGCAAATATTTTCACAAGGCTTTCGCTGTAGGCAAATGCCTGAGGCTCTGGGAATAAGTCCGTTTTATACACATGATTAAATCGGTTACCAAATGTTCGGGTCATTTCAAGATGTTGCTCTTGATCCTTACCTACCGGTACAAAGTCGGCTCGGTGAATAAGAATATCAGCTGCCATAAGCACTGGGTAGGTGAGGAGACCGGCATTTAATGATTGGCCTTTTTTTCTTGCTTTCTCTTTAAAGGATGCGGTCTTTTCCAATTCTCCTTTATTGGCGAACATATTAAGTACTAAATAGAGTTCTGCGATCTCTGGCACATCACTCTGTATATAGAGGGTGCATTTTTCGGGATTTAAACCCAATCCGAGGTAGTGTGCAAAAATGGTTTTTGCATGATGATTTAATGCACTGGGGTCGTGATCTGTCGTTAGGGCATGTAAATCCGCCACAAAAAAATAGCAATTGTATTCTTCTTGCATGCGCAACCAATTAGCTGCTGCCCCAAAATAATTTCCCAAGTGCAAACGACTTGTTGCACGCATTCCACTAAGCACCGTTTTCATACTGTCGAAGTTAATATTTCATTCGATATACCACGAATAAAATCAATCTTCGATAAATCCCTCTTATTTTAGCATGATGAAGGTTGATGTAAAGCTTGTTGAGCGTCTAGCATCCTTGGCAAAACTTAGTTTTGATAAGGAGGAGAAAAAGCGTCTAGTTAAAGATTTAGAGCGTATGATTGGTTTTGTTGATACGCTGGATCAACTAGATCTATCTCATGATGAGCCAATGACACAAGTTCATCAAGTAAAAGGTCGTCTCCGATCGGATGAGACTGCGCCAACTCTTCCAAAGGAGGATGTCTTCCGCAGTGCACCAAGTCATGATGGGACTTATTTTAAAGTGCCTAAAGTGATTAAAGGGCAATGAGTGCTCTAATCTTTTTTGAGAATATTCGTAAATCGTACCGACTCGGAGGAGTAGATATTCACGCCTTGGATGGTGTGAATTTATCCATTCATCAAAATGAATTCGTTGCGCTTATGGGCCCCTCGGGCTCCGGTAAATCCACATTGATGAATATTCTGGGCTGTCTCGATAGCCCAACTTCTGGAAAGTATGCATTAAACGGAAAAGATGTGGGGTCCATGCGTGACTGGCAGCTTTCTGAAATTCGTAATACTGAAATAGGATTTGTTTTTCAAAGCTTTAATCTATTGCCCCGGATGTCAAGTTTGGATAATGTAGCCTTACCATTGGTATATGCTGGCGTTTCTAGTAAACAGCGTCAAAATCGTGCTCAGGAGTTGCTTGAGTTAGTTGGCTTAGGCGATCGTTTAAAAAATAAACCCAATCAGCTTTCTGGTGGACAACGTCAACGAGTTGCAATAGCAAGAGCCCTAGCTAACAAGCCTTCGTTAGTTTTAGCGGATGAACCTACAGGAAATCTTGATAGTACCACTGCTCAAGAAATCATGGAAATCTTGACGAAAGTGAACGCCCAAGGCAATACGATTGTTGTTGTTACACATGAGCGGGAAGTTGCGGAATATGCCCAACGCATTATTCATCTGAAAGACGGATGCATTGAACATCACGAGGTCTTGACTAAAAAACATTGATTTTGTCATGAAAATCTACACAAAAACAGGAGATAAAGGAGAAACCGGTTTATTCGGAGGCAGTCGAGTTTCCAAGGCTGACCTGCGTGTTGAGGCTTATGGCACGGTCGATGAGTTAAACAGCGTTTTAGCTGTTGTTATAGAATATGTGGGACAGACAAATCTACCCACAGATGGACTGCTTAAAGTTCAAGATATGTTGTTTCGTATCGGTAGTCACCTTGCTTCCATGGATAATCCTAAGTCAGAATTTTTACCTGAGTTAAATCCATTAGAGATTGAGCGTTTAGAAATTGAAATTGATGACCTCACCAATAAGTTACCCCCTTTAAAAAACTTTGTTCTTCCTGGCGGTTGCCTAGGTAATGCGTATTGTCATGTGGCTCGAAGCATATGCCGAAGAGCAGAACGGCGTGTTGTTGGCCTTGATTCCTCACTTGATTCATTGGCCTTCATCATAAAATACTTAAATAGGCTATCTGATTATCTTTTTGTACTGAGTAGGCAACTTAGCAAAGAACAAGGTGTAGAGGAGCGAAAATGGGAGGCTTAGCCCCAATTTATAGAAGATATGCACATTCGTGTGGATTCTAAACTTGTTGGATTCGTTGGAAATCCTATTTTTGGCTGAAATCGTATCGTATGTTTTGGACATTAGAACTAGCGACTCACTTAGAAGAAGCACCTTGGCCTGCGTCAAAGGACGATCTTATTGATTTTGCCATTCGAACTGGAGCTCCAGTGGAGGTGGTGGAGAATCTTCAAGAATTGGAAGATGACGATGAAGTCTATGAAAGCATTGAAGATATATGGCCTGATTATCCTACAAAGGATGATTTCTTCTTTGATGAAGAAGAGTACTAGATACTCCAAATATCGGGCTTCGATTGGCAATTTTACTCCGGTTTTTTAACCACTGTTACCAAGAAATATTTCTTTTTGCCGCGTTGAATGAGAATGATCCCATTTGACATAATATCTTTTTTAGTACAGACGTAATCTAGGCTGATTCGTTTTTTATTTACTTGGATCGAATTCTCCTTCAGTGCTCTCCTTGCATCTGATTTTGATTCGCAAATTGCGGTTACACCACTGAGCATCTCATCCATGGATAGCCCATTTTCTAGAATATCTTCAGCTAGTTCAAACTGAGGCATTCCATCGAATATTTGGCTTAACTCCCGTGCAGTAAATACATCTAAATCACTTCGTTCCGACTTTCCAAAAAGTAACTTCGTGGCGCGTTCTGCCTTTTGGATACCTTCCTGGCCATGGACGGTAGTTGTTATATTTTCCGCGAGTTCTTTTTGCAGTGCTCTATGGTGCGGTTCCTGTTGATGTGCGGTAATTAAATCTTCGATAACTTTACGATCAAGCATGGTGAAAAGCTTGATATACTTTGTAGCATCCTCATCACTTGTGTTTAGCCAAAATTGATAGAATGCATATGGTGACGTGCGTTTAGGATCAAGCCAAACATTTCCTTGTTCTGTTTTGCCAAATTTTCCTCCATCAGATTTGGTCACTAAGGGACAGGTAAAAGCATAGGCTGATTTGCCCAATTCTTTGCGAATCATTTCCGTTCCTGTGGTGATGTTTCCCCATTGATCTGATCCACCTGCTTGGATTTCACAGTCTATCGTTTTAAACAAGTGCAAAAAATCATATCCCTGTAATAATTGGTAAGTGAACTCCGTGAAGGATATTCCAGTCTCAATCCGCTTTTTAACCGATTCTTTGGTCATCATTGTATTTACTGTGACCATTTTACCGATATCTCTAATGAAGTCTAAGAGGTTAAATTTTCCAAGCCATTCTGCATTGTTGACAATTACTGCTGCATTGTCCTCGGATTCGAAATCAAGAAATCGCTGGAGCTGTTTGCGAATGCCAAACATGTTGTATTGGATTTCTTTAGCTGTGAGAAGGTTTCTTTCCTTGCTCTTTCCAGATGGATCACCTACCATCGCAGTTGCGCCGCCAATAAGGGCAACAGGAGTATGTCCGGCTCGTTGTAGGTGCGCTAAAATCATTATCGGGACTAAACTTCCTACATGCAGAGAATCAGAGGTTGGGTCAAAACCGATATACACCTTTGTTGGTTTCTCTGCTAGTCGCTCAGCCGTGCCAGGGACATGATTATGAATCATACCTCGCCATTCCAATTCTTGAAAAACATCTTTATGCATAATTATTGCACCTTTTTCCTGCAAGGTAAATATTTTCGCACCGGATTAGAACATGAATATCTACAGTCATTTAGTTACCCTTCCTGTATCTTGCTCACCTTACGCGGCCCATGGGGTAATTGCTCCTGATCTCTGGCCAAAATTTACTAGGGTTTATAATTCATCGCGACTCAATGCAGGTAAGATGTTAAGCGATCCTATTGTTAAGGATTGGATGGTTGGCGTTCAGTGGCATATTCATTTGGATCAGCATTTTCACAATCTCGATACTTTCCACAGGGCTTGTATATCTGTAACCGATGATGTACAGAGATATGCTGAGTCTTTGGGTTGGAAGCGCTGCCACACTATTGCCCATGTATGGATTGAGTTAATGCTTGATGGATGGCTATTAAATCAACAGGATGTTTCATCCCACTGGGGCGAGACGCTATCTGAGTCCTATAATACCTTGGTCAATCGACTAATTAGTCATGTACCTGATTTGGATTTACTTGATGTATACCTCCAACGCCTCTCATGGTGTAAAGAGAGCCATCATTTATCCCGACCAAACCAAGTAAAGGAGCAGATGTTTATTTTGGACAAAATCTTGCCGGAGCGATTGTTTTGTGCTCGGTTTCTAGAAGTTGATTTAGGTTGGGCGAGTGCCGTGGAACGTCGCGCTAAACAAGACTTTGGTCAAGACTTATGCACATGGGTCACAGGATGTGAAAAAGGTTTCGATACTTTTTCAAAAGGTTTAGGGTAAAGGCCTACTTTTGAAGCAAGAACCTATCGATTAACCTGCCATGAGAAAAATTACTAAATATCTTTGCTCCGTCTTTATTGCAGGATCAGTTTTTCTTTTAAGTTGCGCCAATGAGTCAGGTAATATGTCAAATTTTGATGAATCAGAAAAACCTCATCTAGAAGTCGTCGCAAACGATTCTTTACTTCTCTCCATTGAGGGTATGATGTGTCCTTCAGGATGCGCTAAGCCTATTGAAGAAAAACTTGCGTCATGCGTTGGGATAAGTAATTGCACTGTGGATTTTGAAAATCAAACGGCCTTTGTAAGCTTTGATAATTCTTCTATAACTCCAGAATTAATGATTCAAGTTGTCGGTGCTGTAAACGATGGTGCTTATACGGCATCTGTAAAAGAAGCGCTATAGACCAATCCTCAACACTGCCCATGAATTTCTCTAAACTCATCCAACGTGTTCCTACTTCATCTACCATTAAGATGGCTCAAATGGCGCGTGAAAAACGCCAAGCAGGAAAAGAGGTGATTAACCTGACCTTGGGAGAACCTGATTTTCCAACCCCTAACTTTATAGTAGAAGCGGGTGCTAAGGCGTTACGAGATGGTTTTACCAAGTACACACCAGTTCCTGGGTTGCTTAGTCTTCGAAAGACTATTTCTAGCAAACTTTCAACGCAAAATAATCTTACTTACGCTCCTGATGAGATCATCGTGTCGACTGGAGCCAAGCAATCGATTGCAAATGCAGTGCTGACCCTCGTAAATCCTGGGGAGGTTGTCTTGCTTCCTGTGCCGTATTGGGTAAGTTATGCGGGTATAGCAAAGATGGCGGGGGCGGAAGTTTTTCCAATGCCTACGGGTATTGATCAACAGTTTAAAATTACTCCTGCACAACTTGAATCGACGT
The DNA here is from genome assembly GCA_002708985.1 of Saprospirales bacterium. Classification (GTDB taxonomy): domain Bacteria; phylum Bacteroidota; class Bacteroidia; order Chitinophagales; family UBA8649; genus UBA8649. The sequence goes on from PAPS01000033.1 coordinate 62,279, forward strand.
TGGCTAGTCTTTCAGCGTCAGGCAAAGTTGCTAAGATGCTCATTTTTAGCAGTCCTAGTAATCCTTCGGGAATGTGCTATTCACAGGAGGAATTGGATGCCCTCTCTACGGTTATTGAAAAACATGCTTCTTTATGGGTCCTGACCGATGAGATTTATGAGCATATAAATTTCACAGGGAAGCCCCATGCGAGTATTGCAAAAAATCAATCTATTCGAGATCAAGTCTTGTTAGTAAATGGTATGTCTAAAGGATATTGTATGACAGGCTGGCGTATTGGATATTTAGTTGGTCCAAAAGAGGTAGTAAAGGCTTGCGGAAAGCTTCAAGGGCAGTTCACGTCAGGTACTTCTGCCGCGGCTCAAAAAGGTGCTGAGGCTGCCTTGTTAGGATCTCTTGATGAAACCTTGGCTATGCGTGATGCCTTTGTTCAACGAAGAGATTATCTTCTGGATGCCTTAAAGGATTTTAAAGGATGGTCTTATTTAAAACCAGACGGGGCTTTCTACTTATTTATCAATATTCAAGAGGCACTTGGTCAATCAATTAATGGTAAAGAGATTACTTCTGGAGATGGGCTTGCTGAGCTCTTGTTAGACCAATTGGATGTTGCTTTGGTGGGTGGGTCAGGCTTTGGAGAACCTAATGCCATGCGTATATCCTATGCAGCATCTATTGAGGACTTAGAGGTAATGGTAAGTCGCTTGGCTCCGTATTTTAGTTGATATGCGCGCATTAGTTGTTGGCGATATAATCTTGGATAGCTTTCTTAAAGGAACAAAGACAAGGCAATCTCCGGAAGCTGATGCCCCAATACTTCTTCATGAATCAACAAATTATGTTGCCGGTGGAGCAGCCAATGTAGCCTTGAACCTACATAGTCTGGGCTGGGACGTTTCTCTGATGGGGCTAGTAGGAGGAGATGAGGCTGGTGAGCGTTTGTCAAACTTGTTAGCTACTTATAAAAACCTCGAAGTGATTTCCTTTGCGGATGGTAGACCTACTACTCACAAACAACGTATTCTAGTTGATGGAGTCTATCAGATGCGTGTAGACGTTGAAAGCACCCTAACTATTGATATGGATATAGTAAGAGATATACTTGACAAGGTCGAGGAGAAGATAAATGAGGATTTGGATATTCTTGTTTTGCAAGATTATAACAAAGGGATTTTGACTCCTGATTTTATCAAAGGCATATTGTCTTTGGCGAATGCAGCTGGGGTAGACGTTGTGGTGGATCCCAAAAGAAACAACTTTTGGAATTATAAAGCGGTCTCCATATTCAAACCAAATCGTAAAGAGTTAGCCGAGGCAAATCAAATAGATGTTGCTGCTTTAACAGACTTGACCATCTTAGAAGAGGTGATGAGAAAGTCTAAAAATAACTTGCAATGTGATCAACTCATTGTGACGCTATCTGAAGCCGGTATTGCTGCTTTAGATCGAAACGACACCTTTCATTATCAACCGGCTCTCTCTCATTCGATAACCGATGTTTGTGGGGCTGGCGATTCTGTTTTTGCTGCAGTGATTGACGCCACGAAAAATGCATTGGGCTTAGAAGAAGTTTTACATCGTTGTCTTCTAGCTGGTAAGGCAGCTTGTTCAACCCAGGGAACCTATGTTTTACGTCAAGAAGACTTAGAGGTAAATTATTAGATTTTACGGATAGCTTTAACAGGATCAAGTGAAGCTCCTAAGTAAGCGGGTATAGCTCCTGCAAGTAAACCAATAGCTGTAGATAAGCCAAGGCCAAGTATAACATTCTGTTGGGAAAGGCTCAATACAATTGATGCGCCACTTTTTGCGATAACGAGGTTTGCTACGTTTAAGAAGCAATAACTAGCAATCATTCCTAAAGCCCCTCCAATCAAACAAAGCATGACGGCCTCAACTAAAAATTCAAGCATAATGACATATCGCTTGGCACCTAGCGCTTTTTTTATGCCTATGTATACTCTCCGCTCACGAACCGATACCAGCATAATGTTGAGAATGCCAATGCCGCCAACAAGGATAGAAAAGATGCCAATGAAGAGTCCCGCTTGATTCACCACTTCAAACACTTTGCTGAAAGCATTGGCCAACAAACTCGTTTCGTTGATCGAAAAGTCGTCTTTGGATTGAGTGTTTTGGTAACGTGCAGAGCGCATAAGAAAGGCTAGTTCCGCTTTGGCCTCATCCATGGATTGTCCTTCCTTCACCTTAGCCATGATTAGCGGGCTTCCAAAGGTTTCCTTTCCCAACGTTTTATTGATAAAGGCATTGGATACGATAATGTCATTATCCAAACTAAGATTAAGAATATCTTGTCCTTCTTTCTGCAACACACCGATGACGCGAACTTCTGCGTTATTCATCTTGATTTTTTGTCCTATTGCACGGACGGCTTTGGGAAACAGTTCTAATGCAATACTACCACCTAGAATAGCGACGGATTCTCCGTTGTGAAATTCTCGTTGACTAAAGAATCGCCCACTCGTTAATTGAAGACTGCGGATGTTGTCATATCCTTCTGATACACTAACTAGATTAACACCATCCATGGTGGACCATGATGAAATTGCTTGTTGGTTTTCAATGACTTCTAGGTAACATATCGCTTGGGAAGAACGGATACGGTGGCGGATGGTAAGGTATTCTTCCTCATTGACTTCGGGTCGGTTCATGTACTCCCACCAAGGATAACCTTCTCCAAAATCCCATGGCCATTTTTGTACATAGACAACATCATTTCCAAGTGAGTTTATGCTGCCAGAGATGTTGCGTTCTAGGGAATCGACAGAAGCGAAAACAGTCATAATACAGAGCACGCCGATGAAGACTCCAAAAAAGGACAATATAGATCGAAGTTTATGGGACCAGATCTCAAGAAAACCAGTAAATAAACTGCGAAATAGAATACGCAACATTGAATGGATTTAGATTCGCTAAAGAATGCAAGTTAGTAGTAATTTTGCAGGATGGAACGAATGAAGCTTTCTCACTTTAATTATGAATTGCCAAAAGAACTTATTGCGGAGTTTCCTACCGAGCAGCGCGATGAGAGCAGATTAATGGTCATTGACCGTGCAAAACAAACCATCGAACACAAAACCTTTAAAAACTTTATTGATTATTTCGGAGAAGGGGACACCCTTGCTATGAATAATACAAAGGTGTTCCCTGCAAGATTGTATGGCCAAAAGGAAAAGACCGGAGCCAAAATAGAAGTGTTTTTGCTTCGTGAGCTAAACAAAGAGCAAATGTTGTGGGATGTTTTGGTCGACCCAGCACGTAAAATTCGCGTGGGTAACAAGCTCTATTTTGGTGATGATGAACTCGTTGCGGAAGTTGTAGACAATACTACTTCTCGTGGAAGAACCGTTAGATTCTTTTTTGATGGTTCTCAAGAAGATTTCAGAAGGGTCTTGTTTGGACTGGGTTCTACGCCTCTTCCCAAATACATCAAAAGAGACTCTGAAGAGATAGACGAAAGTCGATATCAAACTATTTATGCTAAGGTTGATGGTGCTGTTGCTGCTCCGACGGCTGGTCTTCATTTCAGTCGAGAGGTGATGAAAAGACTAGAACTCAATGGGGTAAATATGGCCGAGGTTACCTTACATACTGGGCTCGGTACTTTCCGTTCGATTGAAGTAGAGGATTTGTCAAAGCATAGAATGGATGCTGAGTTTTATATGGTGAATAAACAGGCGATCGAAACCATTAATACCGCGCTTGATAGAGGGAAACGAATCTGTTCTATTGGTACGACATCGATGAGGGCAATTGAGTCTTCTGTCTCGGCATATGGTCGATTAAAAGAAGGACAAGGTTGGACTAATCTTTTTGTATATCCTCCCTTTGACTTTTCAATTGCTAATTCAATGCTGACAAACTTTCATCTGCCCAAATCAAGCTTGATTATCATGGTTTGTGCTTTTGGTGGATATGAGTTAATTATGAAAGCTTATGAAGAAGCTATTAAAGAAAAGTATCGCTTCTATAGCTATGGGGATGCAATGTTAATTCTTTAGATGTGAAGTTGTTTCGGTTCTTTCTTCTCGGATTTTTCGCAATCCTTACGTTCTTTTCTGTAAAGGCTCAGCGAGGCTTCTTTTATTCTCATATTCCAGATTGGGACTATTCACATGTTGATTCTTCCATTCAATCATCAATCATGAAGGATACCGCTGTGTTGACAGATGATGAAATCAAAGCAATGATTCGTCTGCCTCAAAGTGAATTGCCACAGCCAAGTGACGAAGAGATTTCAGCGCAGCTTGAAGCCATTCCCGCTTTGATTAATTTTCAATGTAATGATCAAGTAATCGCTGAGATCAGGAGCATGGTATACTCCGCTAGGAACTACATGGCCAAGCTTAGAGGAAGAGCGGAATACTATTTTCCAATTTTTGAGGGAATGCTCGCACAGGAAGGATTACCTATCGAGTTAAAGTATCTAACCCTTATCGAATCTGGACTTGATCCTCAGATAACAAGTTATGCTGGAGCTCGTGGATTGTGGCAGATTATGCCAGCTACTGCTCGAGGACTTGGCTTAACCCTTGATTCATGGGTAGACGAAAGGTGTGATCCGATAAAGTCAACGCAAGCTGCCCTTGCTTACCTCAAGGCTGCGAACAGGACATACGACGATTGGTTGGTTAGCTTGGCATCATACAATGCAGGACCTGGAACGGTGAACCGGGCTATTTCAAGAACGGCAAGTGGAAGGACCTATTGGGACATTCAACCTCAGCTGCCACGAGAGACACAAAAGTATGTTCCAAAGTATATAGCGATGGTCTATGCGATGCACTATGCGGACTACTACAAAATTCCGATTATCTATCCGAGTTATAGCACTGCTCCTAGCATTCCGGTAGAAATCTTTTCTCCTTTAAAAATTAGCCATATTGCTGCTGCCCTTGATATAGACTCTGCCGACTTAGCTCGGTTAAATCCATCGCTAAATACAGATTGGATTCCTTATTATCAAAAAGGGTTCTATTTGAATATTCCTTCCGATAAGTCAGCAAGATTTTATGCTTTGGAACAAGATATTTATTTGACAAGTGATACTTTGTTTTTTGTTTTACGAGATGACCGGGTAAATGGCGGTTATGATGAGCGTAAGAACATTTACTATGTTCAACAAGGAGATTATCTCGAAAAGATTGCCATGAATTTCTCGGTAAGCGTAGAGGAATTAATGGAGTGGAATGACCTTGAGTCGATGATGTTAGAGTTGGGTCAAGGACTAGTTGTAGGTGATAACAAGGGGCTAAATCCCTACATATCGGATGAAGAACGACCCGATGAGGTAGGCGTGCAGTCTGATGAATATGACGAGAACTGCCAATGTACCTATCACCGCGTTCGATTCGGTGAATCAATCTTTGACATCGCCTATGAATATGGCGTCCGCGTCGAGGATATTCTCAGAGAAAACACCATTACAAACGTTCTCTTAGTTGAACAGGGTATTAACCTCAAAATTCCAAAGGAATAGTCCTGAATTTTCAGACTAAAGCGATAAGCGCTTCACATCCTTAAAATTGGGCTTTCTTTTTTCTAGAAAGGCATCCCGTCCCTCTTGTGCCTCGTCGGTCATATAAGCTAAGCGAGTAGCCTCTCCTGCGAAAACCTGCTGGCCTACCATTCCGTCGTCGGTTAGGTTCATAGCAAACTTCAGCATTTTTATTGCCGTAGGAGACTTTTGAAGAATAGTTTGGGCCCATTCAAAGGCTTTATCCTCTAACTCTTCGTGGGGATAGATGGCGTTTACCATGCCCATGTCAAGCGCCTCCTGCGCCGTATAATCCTTTCCTAAGAAAAAGATCTCTCGTGCCTTTTTTTGTCCCACCATTTTTGCGAGATAGGCTGATCCATATCCCCCGTCAAAACTTGATACATCTGCATCAGTTTGTTTGAAAATTGCGTGCTCTTGACTAGCTAGGGTCATATCGCATACGACATGAAGGCTGTGCCCGCCGCCAACGGCCCAACCTGGTACTACGGCTATTACAACCTTGGGCATGAAGCGAATCAATCGCTGTACCTCTAAAATGTTAAGTCTTGGCGTACCCGAGCTGTCTACATATCCTTGTTTACCTCGAGCTCTTTGATCTCCTCCACTGCAAAAAGAATACACACCATCTTTTGGAGAAGGTCCTTCTCCAGAGAGTAAGACAACTCCGATGCTGTTATCCTCTTGGGCATTATAAAATGCTCTTAGTAGTTCAGCTACAGTTTTTGGGCGGAATGCATTCCGCACTTCTGGGCGATTAAATGCAATACGCGCGACGCCATCTTTCTTTGCATAGGTTATATCGCTATACCCTTCGATTGAATTCCATGATATATTCATAGAATAAATGTACAATCCATAGGCTCTAAATTGGGATTTCCTTGCAGGAATCCTTTAATTTGACGATATGTCTTGGCAGGATACACAGCGGTTTATAGGTAAGTTGAGTTGTAAAAAGCTCGCAAACATGTCCAAGCTGCTTATTTCCTATAAGTTAGCAACCTTGCAAGGTCGCGGTTCGAGGTGGGGCTTACCGATGACGCTGTCCGTTGAGCCGACAACCTCCTGTAACCTTGGTTGTCCGGAGTGCCCAAGTGGTTTACAATCCTTTTCAAGGCCAACGGGTACAATCGATGTAGATTATGTTAAAAGATTGGTCGATGAGGTCAAAGATCATTTAATCTATCTCTACTTTTATTTTCAAGGAGAGCCCTATGTACATCCGCAATTTACGGAAATGGTAGACCTTGCCTCTCAGGCGGGATTATATACTGTTACATCATCCAATGGTCATTTCCTCACGGCTCGTAGAGCGCAAGAAACACTAGACAGCGGTCTTGATCGATTGATTATTTCGATTGACGGAAGTACGCAAACGAGTTATGGTCGTTATCGAAAAGGTGGGAAATTAGACAAAGTATTGCGCGGTATCGAAACCTTACTCAATGCGCGAGAAAAAGGAGGATATAAGAATCCGCATGTAATCTGGCAAACTGTTGTTTTTGCGTCTAATGAAGATGAAATTGATACGCTTAGGTCCATGGCCAAATCCTACGGTGTAGATGCCTTCTCTTTAAAAACAGCTCAGCTCTATGACTATGAAAATGGCCACGAACTTATGCCGTCTTCACCGACCTTTTCCAGGTACCAGAGAAATAAGGAGGGAAAGTATGAGCTTAAACAACGAGGCCATCGTCATTGCTGGAAGGCTTGGCATAGTGCTGTCATGACATGGGATGGAAAGGTTGTCCCTTGCTGTTTTGATAAGGACGCTGAATTTGCCTTAGGTAATTATTCAAAAGAGTCGGTTCAGTCGATTTGGACCAATGATCTTTCTTCCTCATTTATGGAACAAGTACAACAGTCTCGACAGAGTATACCGATGTGTAATAATTGCTCTGAGGGGGTAAAAATATGGCGCTGATTAACAGCGCCATATGCTAAGATTTTGTAAGTAGTTTTCGTCTATTCGTTAGGGATCATTAAATCATAAAACTGATCTAACTTTGGAAGAATGACTACTTCTGTGCGTCGATTAGCACTTCTTCCTTCTACCGTTTCGTTGTCACCCTTAGGTTGATATTCTGCTCGAGCACCAGCAATCATTCTTGCAGGATCTACTTGATAGTTTTCTTGTAACGTTCGAACGACTGCGATTGCGCGTTGTGCGCTTAAGTCCCAATTGTCTTTCATACAATAACCTGCAATAGGTCGATTATCGGTATGGCCTTCAATCATTACCTCAAAATCTTTGTGATCATTTATGATTGATGCAATTTTTTCCATCACTTTCTCACCTTGCGGTAAGAGGTTAGCACTGCCTGAAGTGTACAGAAGCTTATCCGATATAGAGATAAATACTGCTCCACCTCGTACTTCGATATTGATATCCTCATCACTTAAATCATCAAGTGATCTGCGGATGTTTCCTTCAAGATTAGCAATCATGCTATCCTTCATGTTAATATTCTCTACGAGTTCTCCGATGCTATCATTCATAATGTAGAGTTTTTCTATTGCTTCGCTGATTCGTTGTGAACCTTCAGAAGTGATGACTGATAAATCAGCCATTCGATCGATTAAAATCTCATTACTTGACTCACAATAATTTAGGTCTTCAGTCAGTGTGATATTTTCTTCTGTAAGAACGCTGTTCGATGCTTTTGAAGAATCAAGTGATGTTTCACAATTGGATAGGTCCGTTACCAGTCGAGCACGTTCGATACGAAGGCCATCGAGCTCTTCTATAGCCATATCATATTTCTTCTTAGAAACACATGATGTTACTAGGGTGGCAATCCCAAACAATAAGAGTATATTTTTAGCGTATTGCATTATTTTTCGTTTAATGGTATCAAAGATAATGTTTTTATAACGCACAATCTTTGGTGAAAATCAATTGAGAGCGTTACAGAACGTTAAAATTGTTGTAAAAAACGCTGGTCATTTTCAAAAAACAGTCGAAGATCATCGATTCCATGGACTAACATGGCGATACGCTCGATGCCCATGCCAAAGGCGAACCCGGTATACTTGGGGTGTTCGATGTTTACAGATTTTAGCACCTCAGGGTCGACCATGCCGCACCCTCCAATTTCTACCCATCCACTGCCTTTGCAGACCGGGCAACCTTTAACGTCACAAATGAAGCATGACACATCCAATTCAGCGGAAGGCTCTGTAAAGGGAAAATAGGAAGGCCGGAGGCGGATGTTATCACTTCCAAACATCTCTTTGGCAAAATAGTAGAGGGTTTGTTTTAAGTCAGCAAAGGATACCTTCTCTGCAATATAAAGGCCTTCTACTTGATGAAAAGCACAATGAGCTCGCGCGGATATGGTTTCGTTGCGGAATACTCGACCAGGGGTAATTACTCGTATAGGAGGCTTTTCATTCTCCATAACACGGATTTGTGCAGCCGATGTATGCGTGCGCAACAAGATGTTTGCCTTACTATCGACGTAAAAGGTATCCTGCATGTCTCTTGCCGGATGATCTTGTGGTAGGTTTAATGCCGTAAAGTTGTGCCAATCGTCCTCAATTTCGGGCCCCTCAGCAATTGAAAAACCGAGCTTCGCAAAGATGTCAATCATTCGATCTTTGGTTTGTTCAATTGGATGACGTGTGCCAAATTTATGGGCGATGCCTGGCGTGGTATAATCTCTTTTTTGTCCTCCTTTTCCGCTAAATTGTTGCTCACCTTGTGCCTCTTTTAGGCGACTTTCTGCAGTAACTTTTATTGCATTCATAAGCTGCCCAAAAGCTTTGCGCTCTTTAGGCTCTATATCTTTCATGGCTGAAAACATGGATTTGATCTCACCCTTACTACCTAAATATTGGATTCTGAAAGACTCAGCATCGTGGATGATTTCATTTTTTATCTTCTCATGAAGAGCTTCTGCTTGGTGAAACACTGCATTCATATAGGAAAGTTATAATTCTTCTTGGTTTTACCGATAAAAAATTAGCCCAAATCTAGCTGAAGATCTATAGGGCAGTGGTCCGAACCATGAATGTTATCTAAAACAGCGCTCGATGTCGTAGCTTTCTTTAATGCTTTATCAACAAGAAAGTAGTCCAGTCGCCACCCAACATTGCGCTCTCTTGCTTTAAAGCGCATATTCCAAAATGAATACTGCGTCTTTTGTGGATGTAGGGTGCGAAATGCATCAAAGAATCCTTGACTTAGAATCAGATCCATGCCATCGATCTCATCTTGTGTGTAGCCAGATGTTTTATTGTAATTCTCTTTGGGTCGCGCCAAGTCGATGGGCTGGTGGGCAACATTAAAATCTCCTGTCACGATCACAGGCTTTTCTTCTCTGAGTGTTTTTAAATGGGTGGCAAAAGCTATATCCCATGTTTTTCGATAGGGGAGACGTTTCATCCCACTGCTGCTATTGGGAACATAAACATTCACCAGGTGAAAGTCACCCGCATCAAAACGAAGTACCCGCCCTTCCTGATCATGTTCGTCGATGGAAAGTCCACTTGACCAAGATGGTGACACCTCGCCAAAGGTTGATTTTTTGGTAAGAATGGCGACTCCTGAATAACCCTTTTTGACAGCCGATGTACTTTGAATATGATATTCTGAGGATAAATCCTGAAGGGCTTCCAATACTTGGTCATCCTGAGCTTTTGTTTCTTGGAAACACCAGATATCTGCCTGATGACTATTGATTTGATCGATAAGGCCTTTTTTAACCGAAGCCCGAATTCCGTTTACATTCCATGAGATAATCCGCATAAGTGTTGAGTTTGAATTTTTTGCAATGATAGATATTTGAATAAGTAAAGGAAGTGAACCATCCTCGAAAGATAATATCGGTAGAGTATTTTCTTTACAATAGCTCAATCGTTAGCGAAGAATCCGTCTTGATCACTTTAGTGAGCCCCTTCTTTGCAAGACTTTTTGTGGTTTTGTCCCATTGCTTGTTGGATAAGCCCAATTCTTCTTTGAGTGAAGCTAAATCCCGTGGGCTTTCTTTTTCTAGTGCACTAACTAGAAGCTGCTCATTGTCATTTAAGTCTTGAGTAATTATCTCTTGCGCGGGTGCAGTTTCTGATGTTTTTTCAGGTCTCATTTGCGGAAACAGCAAAACTTCTTGAATCGATGTTTGGTTGGTTAACATCATCACCAATCGATCCACGCCAATACCCATTCCTGCCGTTGGAGGCATTCCATACTCGAGGGCCCGGACATAATCGTGGTCGATAAACATCGCCTCATTATCGCCTCTTGCTTGCAGCGCAACTTGTTCCTCAAAGCGCTTCAGCTGATCAATGGGGTCATTGAGCTCGCTGTAGGCATTTGCTACTTCTTTCCCACAGATGAAGAGTTCAAAGCGCTCGGTTAGGTTCGGATTGTCGCGATGTCTTTTGCAGAGAGGTGACATTTCAACGGGATAATCGGTGATAAAGGTTGGCTGGACAAATTGTCCTTCCGCCTTTTCACCAAAAATTTCATCGATGAGTTTGGCTTTACCCATTGAATTATCTGTTTCTATACCTAGCGTGTTTGCTATGCTTCGAATCTCATCCTCGCTCTTGCCATTGAGATTGTAGCCTGTATGTTGTTCAATGGCATCAAGAATACTGATGCGCCGGAAGGGTTTTTCAAAATCTATGGTATTCCCCCAAACTTCCATTTGCATAGATGAAGATGTCTGTTGTACGCAGCACTTGACAAGGGCTTCGGTATAATCCATCATCCAATTATAGTCCTTGTAGGCTACGTAGATCTCAAGTACAGTGAATTCCGGATTGTGTGTGCGATCCATCCCCTCATTGCGAAAGTTTCTACTAAACTCAAAGACCCCATCAAAACCTCCAACAATTAGACGCTTTAAATACAACTCATTGGCAATCCTCAAGTACATTGGGATGTCTAGTGTGTTATGGTGAGTAATAAATGGTCTTGCATTGGCGCCACCAGGTATGGCCTGCAATACGGGGGTATCTACCTCGACATATCCATCCTTTTCAAAGAAATTGCGCATGGATCGAATGATATCACTGCGTTGTTTGAATAGAGATTTTACGCCTTGGTTGACCACAAGATCAACATAGCGTTGCCGGTAGCGTAGTTCAGGATCGGTTAAGGCGTCATAGACATTTCCCTCGCTATCTTTCTTAACTACGGGCAGGGGTTTAATGGATTTAGATAACAGGGTGAAGTCCTTGATATGAACTGTAATTTCTCCGAGCTGAGTACGAAATACATAGCCTTCGACGCCAATAAAATCCCCAAGGTCAAGCCACTTTTTAAATACTTCGTTGTACTTGGACTTATCCTCTCCTGGACATATCTCATCGCGATTAAAGTAAAGTTGGATTCTCCCTGAGTGATCCTGTAATTCGGCAAAAGCTGCTTTTCCGCTGATTCGTTTAATCATAAGCCTTCCTGCAATGCAGAGCTTCCATGGACTATCCTCTGCCTCGATAGTTGGAAAGTGATCGAGGATATGTTGAGCACTTGCAGAGACCTCATACTTTTCTGCAGGGTAGGGGTTTATACCATAGTTTATGAGTGATTCAAGATTTTGTCTTCGTTGAATTTCCTGTTCGCTTAATTGGGCCATAGTTGCTTTATAACGCTTATACATCGATAAAGGTAAAACAAGGAAGCCAAGTAAAGGTGCTTTTCTTTTGCTGTTTAGATATTGCCACGGATTAATTGATTTAATGTATATCTTTGACCTCCGATTTTTATCAATTCGGGGTGTGGCGCAGTCCGGTTAGCGCACCTGGTTTGGGACCAGGGGGTCGCAGGTTCGAATCCTGCCACCCCGACAAGATAGTATAAGGCCATCGCATTTGCGGTGGCTTTTTTACTTAATATTACAGTGACTTTCTGCAAAAAAAGTACAATGGAAGGCCCGTGATGATGGCAAGGATTCCTTTCCAATACTTCATTGTCTCTGCACCAGGTAATATGCTACTTTCTTGCATCCACGATAGGATGGCGAACATTATTCCAAAGGCAGAAAGAAGAAGCCACAGATCTTTGCGATAAATATTCATGGGTTTCAGTTGATGATTAGCAATGCAATGCTTAATTTAAGCCATCACAAAGGTTAAAATTATGGTTGATTTTACACGTCTCTTCGATTTATTTGATTATCAAAATCTATCTCATCCAAGGCAGGATGCACTGAATTACAAGTATAATGGGGTCTGGAAGAATTACAGTTCGCAGGATTGTGTTGATTTTCGTGATAAGGTCAGTCGTGCTTTATTGGCCTCAGGACTTCAGCCCGATGATAAAGTTGCCTTAATTTCTCCTAATCGACCTGAGTGGAATTTTATGGACTATGGGATGTTACAAGTGGGCATAATTAATGTGCCTATATATCCTACAATTTCCGAACGTGAGTATGAACATATTTTTAATGAGGCAGAAATCAAGATGGCCTTTGTGGCGGACCAAGGATTATGTGATAAGATTTTATCGATCAAAGATCGTTGTCCTAATCTTAAAGAAGTATTTGCCTTCGAGGAAAATGTCAATGGATGCGAACATTGGACGGCCTTTTTAGCACGTGAGGCATCAGGCAGTAAAGAAGACGTAAAAGCTATTGCAGATAAAATCGAGGCCAGTGACTTAGCCACTATTATCTATACATCAGGAACTACAGGCTTGCCCAAAGGAGTTATGCTTTCCCATAACAATATTGTAAGTCAAGTCAAGGCGGTTATGGACGTTTTGCCGCTCTATAAAGAATATCGCTCATTGAGCTTTCTCCCTCTGTGCCACATTTTTGAGCGTACGGTAACTTATACCTATGTCGGCGTCGGTGTTGGTGTCTATTATGCAGAAAGCATGGAGACAATTGCGGACAATTTGAAGGAGGTAAAACCTCATTTCTTTTCTTCAGTTCCTCGCCTATTGGAAAAAGTTTACGACAAGATCATGGGTAAGGGAATGGACTTGACGGGCTTGAAGAAGCGTTTGTTCTTCTGGGCGGTAGATTTAGCTCAGAGCTACGAGGAAGGACAGAAGCCTACCCTTAAAACCAAAATTGCTGACAAATTAATCTACTCCAAGTGGCGAGAAGCCCTAGGAGGAAATGTACTCGGTATTGTTACCGGTGCGAGTGCTTGCCAAGAACGATTGGCACGCGTGTTTTCTGCGGCAGGAATTCCTATTCGTGAAGGATATGGTCAGACGGAATCGAGCCCTGTAATAACAGTGAATCGTTTTGATGAAGGGATGTTTAAGTTTGGTACAGTAGGTGTAACTATACCTGGTGTGGAGTTTAAAATTGCTCCTACCGAAGGTCATCCTGAGGGTACTGGGGAGATTTTAGCCAAAGGGCCAAATATTATGCTTGGGTATTACAAAAAGCCAGAAGAGACCGCAAAGACAATTATTGATGGATGGCTACATACTGGTGATGTTGGAACCATAATCGATGGAAAGTTCTTGAAAATCACCGATCGAATCAAAGATCTTTTTAAAACGTCAGGAGGTAAGTACGTTGCACCACAAGTCGTTGAAGAAAAGATGAAAGAGAGTCGGTTTATTGAGCAAATCATGGTTATTGGTGAGAATGAAAAATTTGTTGCTGCACTAATTGTTCCGGCATTTGCTGCGCTTCAAGATTGGGCAGAGAATGAAGAAGATATTTCAGACACTTCACCGCAAGGTCTAGTTAGTCATCCTGCGGTTGATGCCTTGATACAAGCTGACATAAAGGAGTTAAATACCTATTTTTCTAAGATTGAGCAAATCAAAGCCTTTCGCTTGTTAGCCGAAGAGTGGACGGAGGAAAGTGGTTGTTTAACGCCTACTAAGAAAGTTAAGCGCAAGGTCGTCATGGAACAAAGTGCTGATCTTATAGCCTCCATATATTCTGTATAAGGGATTTAAGAAGTTATCCACGTAACATCTTCCTAAGGTCTTCGTATATATATATCGAAGATTTTCAGCACGTTAGGTGCGTAAATACCATAAAATGAAGCAAAAAAGCTCCATATTAAGGGCCTTTCGGCCACTGAGAGATAGTCGTCGTGATGTCGCATTGAGTATTCATGACTTTCCTGCATTTATTCTTGGATTTGATTTTATCATTTATGACGTGAACGAGGCTTTCTGCGATATTATAGGGGCATCTAAAGAAGCTATTGAAGGTCGTCCACTTCGGCATTTTGTGCTTCGTGATGATCTCTATGCACTTAAGGAAGCCATTGGGGAGATGCGTCAAGGAAGTAAAAAGCGTTTTCATTTCACTCGGCATTTAAAGTCGGAACAACAGGTTGTTATAAATTCTAGTCTCAGCCTGTCTTTATACAAGGATGAATTTGGTCATCCAGAAGGAATTATGGTTATGGTCGCAATAACTGAGGATGTCGGAACGAATACCAGATCTACTGTGGAACAGGAGGTAATTGGAAATCTCTTGTCTACTATGACGGATTTTCTCTATGTTTTTGATATGCGTCAGCAGCGTATAGTCTACGAAAATCGCTCCTTTCTAAATCATTTGGGATATGATCGGGAAGATATTGATGAACAATCAGAAATGCAGTTTTTATCCAATCGAATTCAGGTAGATTCTATTCAAGGCGATTGGGAAAATGATACAGACTTCCTTCAGTATGGGAAGAAGGGAGAATTCATTGATGCGGAGTATCAAATTCAATGTAAAGATGGCAGTTACCGCTGGTTTCATGAGCGAACCAGTATTATGAACCGTGATAAGGAGGGTTTAGTTACTTGTATATGTACAATGCGTGATATTTCCAATCAGCGTTATGCTCATTTTGAAAATCAGGTACATGGGGAGTTTATAGAGAAAATTTCTCAGACCATTCCAGACTACATCTTTGTGTGGAACTTAAAGTCACGACAAATTATGTATTCTAACTTTTCAGATCGAACATTCATGGGCTACACTGAAAATGAATATAACATTGGTGACATGGCTATTTATTTTGATGATGATAATCGAAAAATAGCAAGAGAGGGAATAAAGTCCTTGGAAACTTTAGAAGATGATGCTTATTTAGAAAACGAGGTAAGATGTTTGGATAAACATGGTCAATCTCAATGGCTACGTTCTCGATTTCGTGTATTTTCTCGAGGTTATGATGGTGAGGTAGATACAATTTTTGTGGTTTCTAAAGTAATTACAAGTGATAAAGAATACATTGATAACATTAACAAAGCTGAATCATATAATCGAGCAATAATAAGTGCGATACCTGATGTTGTTCTTATGGTTAATGCTAATGGAGACTACTTAGATATTCGCGAAAGGAAATACGAAGATGGATACGTTCCCGATATGGATATTTTGGGTAAAAACATACGTGAAATACATACCGAGGAGAACGTCGCCTTAATTCTTGATGGTATTGCGCGATGCAAAGAATCAAAAAATGTTACCGAATGGACCATGTCAAGAGAAATTGATGGAGAAATATTCTATTTATTCTGCAGGATTTCCTTTATCAATGAGGATACCTTCCTCGCAGTGGTTCAAAATGTTACTGAACGCCAGCAATTGAAACTAGCATTGGATGAGAAGGTTGTAGCATTATCCAAGCAGAGAGACACATTACAAGATTTTGTGGAGCGTAATCAAGAGCTTGAGCAATATGCTTACATCATTTCTCACGACCTCAAGGAGCCTGTAAGAACCGTTGCTGGCCTATCCCAGGTACTCGAAGCGAGTTTGGAAGACTCTCATCCTGGTAAGCGCTATGTGAAGATGATTAAGGAGGGCAATAAGCGTATGTATGATTTGATTGATAGTTTATTGCAATATTCCAATACAAGTAAAAATGAGCTTGTCTTGACCGAGATTAATCTAAATGATGTTGTCCGTGCTGTCCAATCGGATCTGACCATGTCGATCGAACGCAACAAAACCAACCTTATCGTTGACACGCTACCTCTTGTGACCGGAGATAACACCATGATTCGACAGCTTTTGCAAAACATCATCGGTAATGCGATTAAATTCTCAGGTAAAAAGGATGATTCAGAGGTTCATGTCTATGGTGAGGTAACGGCCGATGAGATTATAATTCACGTAAAGGATAATGGCATTGGTATTCCCGAAGACTCAAACAAAGATATCTTCGGAGTGTTCCAGAGACTACATAGTGATAAGAGTTACCTGGGGCAAGGAATTGGACTTTCCATCTGTAAACGGATCATGGATCGCCATCAAGGTCGAATTTGGTATACCTCGGTTTACAGAGAAGGCATGACCATTCACTGCGCTTTTCCCCGATCAGCCAATGATTACTCCTTACAAGACGTCTCTTCCGTAGAGGCTATCCAAGGTGCAATCAAATCCAATCCTTCATAGTGGATTAAGGATCGTCCAATTTCAGGCGTCATGATATCAATTTCATCTGAGTCCATACCATAATTGAAGATTAATTTTTTAGGATTACTTGGAACAATGTAATAACTCAGATTACCGCTGCCTGTTCCTGCTGCAACAGGAACAAGAGATACACTTTCGTTAGGAAATCTTAGTTGTATTCCTTTTAAATTAATCTATGTCTTCCTTCTCTCCAAAAGCTAAGTCTCCTGCATCACCAAGCCCCGGTACGATGTAACTCTTAGTGTTAAGTTCATTATCTAATGCTGCCGATAGAATATGATGATCATGCGTCAAATTACGTTTGACATATTGAAGGCCCTCTTTCGATGAAATCAGTGCTATGATATAAAATCGTTTTATTGTTGGACACATTTTGATTAACACTTGTGCCGTTTTCACGATGGATTTCCCGGTAGCCAACATGGGGTCAATTAAGATTACTTCTCGTTCACTAAGATTGGGCAGGGCATGATAGTCTAAGGCAATGTCAAATGTAGTTGCACTAGTTGCCTTACGCATGGCACCAATAAAACCACTTTCGGCATGAGGGAAGACTGACTGTAGCCCCTCGTAAAAAGGAAGTGCTGCACGCAAAATGGGAATCAATACAGGTTGCTCTTTTAACAAATTAACTTGGGCATCTCCGAGCACAGTTTTAATCTGTTGACTGTGATACGCCATGCATTTACTTAACTCATATCCGCAATAGATCCCGCTTTGTCTCAGATTTTCCCTAAATCTTGGTCGATTCATTTGGATGTTTTTATCCCGGATTTCAGCTAAACATTCATTGAGTGCACTGTCGCAATTATTTAGTATTTGGTAGTTGTCGCTTTTCATAACCCTTCTAATTTCGTTCAAACGAAGCGATTATGCAACAGGGAGCGGTGATTATTCTAATCTTTTTATGGGTCATTGCCATAATCGTAATCATTGCTTTATTAAGAGGATATGATGATTCGAAGCGCGAGAACGCAACAAGTGCTCACTCCTATTCAACGTATTCTAAGCAAGTACCTCAAACGTCTTTGTTATGTCTCTCCAAATAGGCAAGTCAACTTACGTGAGTGAGCAGCGAACTTTATTTATTAAGAATAAAGAAAAGATTAAGCTGACTCCGAGGGAAGCTGCCTTATTCGAGTTCTTGCTCGAACACAAAAATGATATCGTAACAAGGGAGGCAGTACTGCAAGAGATCTGGGCCAAAACGGATTACTTTGCTGGACGAAGTATGGATGTATACATCAATAGATTGCGAAATCATTTAAAACAAGACGATTCCATAACAATCCATTCTATTCGCTCTCTCGGCTATCGACTGGAAGGTTAAGTCATAAGAAGAGGGGTAAAAGACTTATTTTCCTAATAGGGTAAACGTAATCGTAAAATCATCGTAGATGAAACCGTCAGCTACGGCTTTTGGATCTAAAATTGACTTGGATTTATACATAATATCGAAGTCCGTACGGTCAATAATCAACTTTCCATTGATTTGGTTATCCTTATACACATATTGAAGCGTATATTCTTTGGAAATGTCTTTAATTGTTAGCAGGCCTGCAACTTCTCCGGGTTTACCATTTCCAGCTTTTATGGTAAAGGAGGCTTCCGGATACTCTTCGGTATTAAAGAAGTCCGGATTTTTAAGATGGTTGGTTAGGGAGTTTTTCGCTCCACCGGACAAATCTTCAACGGTAATACTAGCCATGTCCATTACAATACTTGCTTGACTTACCTCGCCTTGACTATTTAATATGATGTTGGCCTTTTGAATACTCACTAACCCATCGTGCTGTCCTCCTACTTTTTTGGCAAGCCATTGGACGCTACTCTTTTCTAAATCAACCTCAAAATTCTTTTGGGCTTGTAGAATGTTTGAACATAAAATCACTGCAAGGATTAAAGCGAATTGATTTTTCATGATGAATTTTTTTAGATAATGAATGAGTAAAACAAGGTGATCTCATTTTTAGTTCCAATATATATGCCAATTATTGCTGTATCTGCGATTTGTGGGCATAAAAAAAGCCGAGGATTACCCTCGGCTAGTTAAAATCGAAGTAGTGATTTATACTTACTCCTCTCCAGCACCTTCCTCTCCAGCGCCTTCCTCTCCGGCACCTTCCTCTCCAGCGCCTTCTTCAGTGGTCGCCTCATCACCATCAGCAGCTTCTTCTTCGCCACCACAAGCAACAACAGTGATTGCTACGAAACCTGCTAATAAAATTGGTAAAAACTTTTTCATGATAAAATTTTTATTGTTTAAGAATGCCTTAAATATAAACGGGTACTTAAGTAATTCAAAGAGAAGTCACTAACATTTTGTTAAGATGGTTGAATTCGATCTTTATTTAGTCCTTAAAGGTTCTTCCACTTCCTGTATTTTTGTATTTATGGGTCGCTCGCAAACCTTTGCTCTACATACACTAGGTTGCAAACTAAATTTTGCTGAAGGATCTTCAATTGGTCAGCAGTTGGAGCAGCAGGGTTGGATGAGGGTGGACTTTGCGCAGCCTTCAGATTGCTACATAATCAACACTTGCTCTGTTACTGCGCAAGCCGATAAAAAGTGTCGAAACCTCGTTCGTCAGGCGAAACGGAACAATGCCGAAGCTAAGGTCGTAGTCATAGGCTGTTATGCTCAGTTGAAGCCGGAGGCCATAGCCTCAATTCCAGGAGTAAACCTGGTGCTTGGCGCTAATGCTAAATTTGATATTGATGTCATCATGGCCACAGATGCTGACACAAATTCTGTATACGTTGAATCAATCAAAGAAGTAAATCACTTTGATCCAGCCTTCTCACAAAATGATCGAACACGTACCTTTTTAAAAGTTCAAGATGGCTGTGATTACCACTGTACGTTTTGTACTATTCCTCTTGCCAGAGGCCGTTCGAGAAGCACTTCGATAGATAAGGTGCTACAGACTGCGTGTAAAGCCATTGAATCAGGAGCCAAAGAAATTGTATTGACCGGTGTAAATATTGGTGATTTTGGTCGCTCGGAAGATGGACGTCAGCGAGGTGGCGAGAACTTCTATGATTTAATCGTCGCATTGGATGACTTAGAGGGTGTCGAGAGGTTTCGAATTTCTAGCATTGAACCCAATCTCTTGACTGATGAAATCATTGATTTTGTAGCATCGTCAAAGAAATTCATGCCCCACTTTCATATTCCCTTACAAACTGGGGTTGACCGCCTTTTACGCGACATGCGTCGGAAATATGATACCGCATTATATCGCAGTAGAATAAAGCATATAAAGGCCGTAATGCCGAATGCCTGTATCGGTGCTGATGTTATTGTTGGTTTCCCAGGAGAGACGGATGAAGACATTCAATGTACCGCCTCCTTTTTACAAGACTTAGAGGTTAGCTATCTCCACGTGTTTACCTACAGTGAGCGTCAAAATACGAGAGCACCTCGGTTAGCCAATCCAATTCCTGTTCAGAAACGACGTGAGCGCAACTATATCTTAAGGAATATATCTGGGCGTCTTACTAAACAATTCTATCGCGAACAAGAGAATCATACTTTCCCTGTTCTGTGGGAAGATGGGGATGTCAAGGATGATTGGATGTACGGTTACACATCAAATTATATTCGCGTGCGCACGAGACGTAAGCAGCTTGATTTCGGGGGGATAACATCTGTAGTCCTCAATAAATATCATGAGGAAGAAGGCGTATATTCAATTGATAAGTCACTCTAATCTTGGATTTATAGTTATGGTTTTACGTGCTTACCCCACCGTTTTTGACTTTATCAACAACAAGTTGTCCTTTCTATATGTGATATTTCGAGATGGTGAGCCCTTTCCAAGTATGTTCCCCAATACCTACGGTTTTTTTGTTGCGACCGCTTTCCTCTCGGCTGCCCTTGTTCTTCGTCAAGAACTAAAGCGTCGCGAAGAATTGAAGCTGCTTATCGGCTATCCTCGAGAAATTGTGGTGGGTACAGGGCCTAATTGGATTCAACTGTTGATTAATGGAGGAATCTCTTTTCTTTTTGGCTATAAGATTATCGGCGCTTTTACAAACATGGATCAAGCAGCCATTGATCAGATGGCCTATTTACAAAGTAGCGAGGGAAGTTTATTGGGAGGTTTGCTCGCTATGGCATTATCTATTCTACCTGCCTATCGAAAAGCAAAGAAGGAGGAATTGCCGAAGCCCGAGCGACGTTGGGTGGACTACATGCCTCATGAGCAAATCGGAGAGATGGTTATTATCGCTGCAATTTTTGGTATTCTTGGCGCTAAGATTTTTGATTTTTTACAACCAGATCGTATTCAATACTTCTTTAAGAACATGGGGAATCTATTGAGTAATCCTGCTTTGTTTGTCAGTGGCCTGACGGTTTATGGTGGGTTGATTTTTGGTGGTCTTGCTATATTGGTTTTAGCATACCGTCGTAAAATTCATATCGCTCATTTGTTTGATGCGCTTGGATTGAGTTTCCTACTTGCTCAAGGAATAGGTCGTTTAGGGTGTCACTTTTCAGGTGATGGAGATTGGGGAATTGTTAACCTAAATCCAAGGCCAAGTTGGATTCCTGAATCTTGGTGGTCAAACACTTATGCACACAATGTAATCAATGCGGGAGAGCCCATTCCAGGATGCACGGGTCAATACTGCTATGAACTTTCAGCGGGTGTTTATCCCACTAGCATCTATGAATTTTTTCTTTTCCTAGGAGGATTTCTCATGCTGTTTTTGCTCAGAAAAAGACTTACCCCTAGACCGGGGCTTCTTTTTGCTGGCTTTTTAATTTTTGCGGGTGTTGAGCGTTTTTTGATCGAAGGTATTAGGGTGACGTCTGCGGCAAGCGCGTTGGGTTTGACTCAAGCTCAGATCATATCCATAGGTATGATTCTAGGGGGGATGGGATTAATAATTTATAAGTTCAAATCAAACTTGTTTAGTTATACCTCATCGATGAAGGACGGGGACAATTAGTCCTGTGAGACTTCCTGCAATATACCCAGTGATTACATCACTCCAGAAATGTTTTCCTGCTCGGTATCGAAGAATTCCTGTCCCCAAAGGCAGAATGACAGCCGATGTCCAAACTAAGGGCATCCATTTAGCTCCCTTATGATAGTGTTGGAGGGTTATTGCACTAAACATGGACATGGAGGCAGCAGTCGACGTATGCCCTGAATACATAGAAGTAGTGGCATCTCTCGAAGTCTTCATAGACATGGGTACATCGGGATTATAGACGTAGGGACGCGGTCTTCGGATAAGTTCTTTGGTTAGTCCAGTTAGCCCCAAATTCAAAAAAAAGACTTCTACTCCTAATGCAGTGGGTTTTTCCCAATCCTTACGAATTTTTTGGCTTGACATGAGGAGTAAAGGGCTTGCTATGGCGGTTAACATCAAGGCATCGGAGAGTTGAGCTGATTTAGGTCGCCATTGATAGACTGCCCTTCGATCAAATGCATTGATCTCTGACATCGTTAGATTGGCTATGTTTTCCTCAGTCAGAATTGGCTTGTTCAGATGAAAATAATAGGAAAGGCCTGCTGTACCGAGTCCTGCAATGGGTATAGCAATTTCAGTAGAGTTACGAAACGTATACGGTGATGTATGTTGACCCTTTGCATTCGAGATAAAACTACTTATTAGCAAAATCCAGAGGAAAAAGCGCATGACTATCTCGAAGTTGTAAATAATATGGATAAGTCCGTTGCTTTTAGATTAAATCTTCTCGCTAGCACACTTCGAGTAAGTTGTCCACGGTACATGTAGACTCCTCTCGCGATGCCGTTGTCCTCTTGCATCAAATGATGTATCCCTCCGTAGTCCATTGACCTAGATAACATGGGGCCAAGGAGATGGCTTAGAGCAATAGAAGCCGTCTTTGAAAACCTAGACGGAATATTGGTAAGACCGCAATGCCAAACATCATGAATGGATTGAAAGGGTTGCTCGTGGCTCGTTATCACAGAGGTCTCAATACATCCACCTTGGTCTATACTTACATCGATAATTACAGATCCTGATTTCATATTCGCTACCATATGCTCACTGATAACGATGGGTGATCGACCAGTTTTAGAATGAAGTGCGCCGATTACAACATCTGTATTCTCAAGGACTTTGGCTATGAGTTGTGTGTCTAGGATATTAGTAAAGAGTTGTTCTCCTACATGATCTTGGAGTTTCGATAGCTTGTTGATATCATCATCCATGACGGTGACGGTTGCACCAAAGCCACGAGCTGCTCGCGCAGCATAGCGACCCGCAATTCCTGCCCCAAGAATTAGTACGCTAATCGGCTCAACACCATTGAGTCCTCCGAAGAGTTTTCCTCCGGTTTCGTTTCGTTGACCTAGCGCTTCAGAAGCTAAGAAAATCGAAGCATAACCCGCAATTTCACTCATGGCTTTTACAAAGGGGAAGGAACGTCCCTCTCGGCTTCTGAAAAACTCAAATGCTAAAGCGGTTACTTTTTTCTTCGCGAGTTTATCAAGTAAACTCGTATCAAATGATGACAGTTGTAATGGGGAAATGATAATCTGCTCTTGAGAGGCATTATCAGCATCTCTTTTATCTAATGGACAAATCTTTAAAAGGATATGTGATTTATAAATCTCTTTTACATCCGAGGTGATGACTGCTCCCGCTTCAGCATACAAATTATCTGGGAATCCTGCACGTTTCCCTGCGCCAATTTCTACTAGTACTCGATAGCCATCGGCCGTCAGCATTTCAACATTTCGAGGAGTGAGGACTACACGTTTCTCCTCCGATGAAGTGGACTTAAGAATACCTATGTCGAGAGATCCTTTTCGCTCGGCTACTAATGAAGGCGACTCAAGGGGTTGTAATCCTAATTTTGAAGTAAGACCCATGTCAGACGGTTATTCCTTTTAAAATACGAAATTCTCTTTGAGACTCATCTTCTTCAATATGGATAATTGAAAAAGGAATCATCTCTTGCTCGAGGTAGGTCTCTATAAGTTCTGGCCATTCTATAAAACAAACATCCTTCTTTTCCAACGATTCAAAAATGTCGAGTTCTATAAATTCTTCGAGTGATTGCAGTCTGTAAAGATCTAAATGATGGCATACATTTCCATTCTTCATTGGGTATTGGTGCCAAAGGCTATAGGTAGGGCTGTTGACTTCTGGATATGCTCCATATTGACGAACAAACTGCTTTACCATACTTGTTTTCCCTGCTCCTACTGGTCCAACGCAACACCAGATGTGGCCCGTAGGCTGTTCTGCGATCCAAGAACAAAGAAGATGCAAGTCATCGGGGGATTTGCTGATGTGTCGATGAAGGATATCGCTCATTATCCTTTTGGCTTTAAGTGTATCCATGGAATAATCATCTCCTCTAAAGACACTCCTCCATGCTGAAAGCTGTCACTGAAATGGTTGGCGAAATGTGCGAAATTGTTGGGATAGGCAAAAAAGTTTTCATCCTTGGCAAAGATGTACTCTGCTCCCAAACTCGGACTAGGTAGACCTATAGAGCTTGGATCTTTGATTCGAATTACGTCTTTAGATTGATAAGTGAGCTTTCGTCCGGCCTTATATCTAGTATTAGAGGTGATGGATTGTTCACCTGAGCACTTACTTGCTGTTTTGACACGCTTGGTTCCATGGTCGGTCGTTAGGATGACCTCTACATCTTTTTGGGCAAGAGCAATTAATGCTTGGCGCAGCGGACTGTTTTTAAACCAGCTTTCTGTCAATGATCGGTAGCTTCTATCATCACTGGCGAGTTCTTTAATTACCTCCATATCGGTTTTCGCATGGGATAGCATATCTACAAAGTTGTAAACTATGGCAGTTACATCATGGTTGAGTACGTTTAAGGCTCTAGCTTCTAGCGATTTACCCATCTCGTAATTGGCAACCTTAAAGAAGTCCACCTTGTCAATTAGAGTAGACTTTCGTTCGATAAATGACTTAAAGTGTTGCTCCTCATGTTTGTTTTTGCTGCCTTCTGCCTGTTCATCAATCCATAAGGAAGGGTAGTGCTTAATAATATCATTAGGCAGTAATCCTGAAAACAAGGCATTTCGAGCATATTGAGTTGCTGTAGGAAGAATACTGAAATACAGGGATTCATTTTGTATTGTGTATTGATCCGTCAAAAACTTTTGGAGTACTTTCCATTGGTCATAGCGCAGATTGTCTATGACCAGCAAGAGGGTGTGTTTTGCTTTGTGACAGGTTGGAAGAAACCACTTTTCTAGTACCTGATGGGAGAAGATCACGTCCTCCTCATCATTAAGTAGTCGAATATAATTGTGTTCAATAAATTTTGTAAATGCGCGATTGGCTTCTCTTTTTTGCATTTGGAAAATCTCGTGGACATCGACCGATGCCGATTTGTCGAGTTCCAATTCCCACCAAACAAGTTCTTTATAGAAATCAATCCAACCTTTGCAATCTTGTAATTCTTGGATTTTGGTGAACATCTTTTGAAAGGCTTGCTGATAGTTGGTGGTCGTTCTCTCCCGAATCAATGTCTTGTCTTCAGTAAGCTTTTTGATGCTCGATAGCAATTGCTGTGACTTAACTGGTTTGATGAGGTAGTCGGAGATCTGTGCTCCGATAGCATCTTCCATCAGATCTTCCTCTTCATTTTTGGTTACCATGACCATGGGAAGTTGGGGCCGCATGGTTTTAAGGATATCTAATGTTTCTAATCCACTCAGTCCAGCCATGCTCTCATCCAACAGGACAATGTCGATGGCTTTATTGGCCTTTAAATAATCAATGGCATCCCTTCCATTGGTAAGACCAACTACCTCATAACCCTTCGATTCTAAGAAAAGTAGTTGGGGTTTTAAGAGGTCAATTTCATCATCGACCCACATGATGATCTTCTTGGAGCTATTCATTACTGCTTAATCAATGGGATAAACTCCTTGATGCCATTCGTAAATTCAATTTGAACAATGTAGTGCCCAGGTAAAAGTGAAGAGATATCCATTGTATTGATTTTTGTTTGTGGAATATTTGATGCTACATGAATTCCATCGACTGAGTAAATGGATATATCTCTTCCTTTAACATCTGAAGGCCATGTAATTGTGATTTCATCAGCGCTTGGATTAGGATAAATTGTAGACTTCCCTGCCTCTAATGCGTGAAGATTTGTACTTGGTCCGTTTTCACGAAACTTGCCGTCGATAATTCGAACATCATTTACATAAACATCTGCCATTCCTGTTCTTCCGATAACGACCATAGCGCGCATGAGGCCGGCTTGTTGAGACGTGAATGTAACTTGACAAGATTCAGTGGAATAGTCCATGTAATTTTCAATCATATCGGGAAGATCATTTGGATCTCCATCACCACAGGAATTTTTCGTCTTATCGCATCCCGTTGCTTGCGAATTGTTACCTGCATTTGGGGTATCGTCAAATCCGTCATCAAGGCTTGGGTCACAGTCTACACCTCCAAAGAGCGGGTTTCCTGCATCACCCCAAATATGGCGAAGACCTAAATAGTGTCCCATCTCGTGAACGGGTGTGCGTCCTTGATCAGCAATCGACAGCAATCCTGTTGCTAAAGGGTTGTTCGGTCCGAAGACTTTGTAATGGATAACAATTCCTTCATATTGTTCCTGAGTATTTTGTAATTCCGATGGCCAATTAGGAGCCTCAATGGGTGGGTAGGCAAATCCGAGGGCTGCATCGCCAAGTAAAGGAATGGATAAATCACATACCCAAATGTTTAAATATTCGTCGGTGGGCCACGCATTTTTACCACCTGTTGTGCTATCCTTTACTAAGTCTAAGGAAGTAATACTTCCAAAACTTGTGACGGACGTATTGGTTCTTGTGATTCCATTGGTTGGATTTCCGTTGGGATCAATATCAGCTAAAAAGAATTCGATACCTGCATCGGCTGCAACAGGGAGAAAAATACTTCGTAAGTCGGACGTGTCTGCATTCTTCCTTCGAAAATCTCGAGTGAGGACATCGATTTGGTCCTGAATCAATTGTTCGTCTAGGTTTTCAGCAGCCTCATTGTATACAATATGGACAACTACGGGAAAGCGATAAATTGTATCGGGACTTTGCTGCTTTGCATGCTGACCTACAGAATGATGTGAGGCATAATCAAGTGCTTTGAGAAAAAGTTTTTTGCGAGCCTCTTGGAAGCCCGGATAGCTATATTCGAAATAATTATTTAGGACATGATCTTGATAACACTTTGTGACATATTGCCCAGTAGAGAACTGAGCTAAACTAATCATCAGAACAAGTGTCCAAAATCTTTCCATAATGGCTTTTGTTTAAATATACATGGAAAAGGCAATACCTTTGATGTTATAAAAAGGAATGATTTGAATCGATTCAAGGTATTTAACGACCCTATTCATGGCTTTATAAGTATTGAGAGTGCCTTGATTTTTAAATTGATTGAGCACCCTTGGTTTCAACGCCTACGAAGAATCAAACAGCTCGGACTTACCGATTATGTTTATCCGGGAGCGATTCACACGCGTTTTCACCATGCTATTGGAGCCTATCACATCATGCGACAGGCCTTATGGACTTTGCGTCGCAAAGGGCATGAGATTTCCAAGCAAGAAGAAGAAGCATCGCTTATTGCCATCCTGCTTCATGATATGGGGCACGGCCCTTTTTCCCATACTTTAGAAAAATGTTTGATCCCTGAGGTCAATCATGAGCGCATTACCATATTGTTTATGGAGCGCCTCAATGCTCAATTTAATGGTGAACTCGACTTAGCCTTGGATATCTTTCATGATCGCTATCCAAGAAGATTCTTTCATGATTTAGTGAGTTCTCAGTTGGATATGGATCGCTTGGATTATCTCTCTCGTGATAGCTTTTTTACTGGGGTTAATGAGGGGAATGTCAATCATGTGCGAATCATCGACATGATCGATGTTTTAGATGATCATATTGTAGTAGAAGCCAAAGGAATTCATTCCATAGAAAAGTTCTTACAAAGTCGACGCTTTATGTATTGGCAAGTCTACTTGCACAAAACAGTGGTTTGCGCAGAAAGTATGCTGGTAAAAGTCATGGAACGGGCCCTAGAAATTCATGAAGAAACGGGTAAGCTAACTGCGAGTCCTGTCTTGCAATTTTTTCTTGATAATCGGGTAGATGTTGATCGCTTTCTCCGCGACGACGCCGTCCTAGATACTTTTGCTAAGCTCGATGACTACGACATCTTCTCCGCGGTAAAAGAATGGATGAACCACGAGGATGCCGTCCTTTCTTATCTCTGCCGATGCTTGATTGATCGTAAACTTTTTAAGATTGAAGTTTTTGACGAGGCTGTGGGCTTTGACCTTGATTTAAAGCGTCAAGAAGTAGCGGAGGTGTTGCATACTCATAAAGATGCGGTTAAGCACGCGGTGTATACCTTTGCCATGAGTCATTCACTGTATGACAAAAATCAAACACGCATCAAAATTCTCTATAAAAACGGTAAGGTTCGTGAGATATCAGAGGCTAGTGAGCAGTGGGATGAAAAGTCGTGGCTAAAGAATACGACTAAGTACTATTTATGTACGCCTAAATTGGGATAATTCCCTATTTTTCAAGTATGTTAAATACGGCAGCAGATATTGCTACTATGGTAGGTGGTGAAATCGTTGGAGATGACCGTCGTGAAGTACGGGAATTTTCCAGAATCCAAGAAAGCTCGGAGGGGGCTTTAAGTTTTGTGGCGAACCCAAAATATGAGCAGTATCTCGAGAATACACAAGCCTCTGTTGTTCTAGTTCAAAAGGACTTGTCCCTTCCCGATCGAACGGATATAACCTACATCAAAGTAGTTGATCCCTATCAAGCACTTCAATCCATTCTAAGCAATCTATCTGATGGACTTCAGCTTCGTCAAGGCATTGAGCCGTCATCTTTCGTACACGAAAAAGCGCAAGTTGATTCTACAGCCTACATCGCCGCCTTTGCTTATGTAGATGCAGGTGCTGTTATCGGTCCGGATGTTCAAGTTTATCCTCATTGCTTTGTTGGAGAAGGAAGTGTCTTGGGTGCTGGCACTATACTTCATAGTGGTGTAAAAATTTATAGAAATAGTTATATCGGAGAACGCTGCTGTATACATTCTGGTGCAATTATAGGGAGTGATGGATTTGGATTTGTTCCCCAAAAAGATGGTTCCTTTCAGAAAATGCCACACATAGGGAACGTGGTCATAGGAAACGATGTGGAAATTGGAGCGAATACTACCATCGATCGAGGAAGTATTGGTGACTCCATTTTAAAAGATGGTGTCAAGGTTGACAACCTTGTACATTTAGCGCACAACGTGGAGATCGATCAACACTCCGCTATTGCCGCTCAGGTGGGTATTTCAGGGAGTACTCGAATCGGGAAATCGGTGCTTATAGGTGGTCAAGCCGGAATTGTGGGTCATATCACCATTGCCGATGGAGTACATATCAATGCCCAGAGTGGTGTCTCCAAATCGGTTGATGTAAAAGGTCAGCGACTAACGGGGTCTCCCGCTAGACCGTTTAGGGAGCATTACAAAATGATGGCTACCTTGCGAAAACTTACCCAATCACCGAACAAATAGAATACATTATGAATGAGTTTCAACACACGCTCAAACAACCCGCTGAACTCGAAGGCATAGGTTTACATACTGGACAATCTGTCAAGGTTAGAATTTGTCCAAGTGAAGCCAATACAGGAATTATATTCCACCGTGTGGACTTAGAGGGAGATATCCGTATTAAAGCAGATGTTGATTATGTCTCGTCTGTTGAACGGGGTACAACGTTAGAACGACAAGGTGTAAAAGTGGCGACTGTGGAGCATGTCCTGGCTGCCTTGTTTGGTTGTCAAGTAGATAATGCCGTGATAGAAATCAATGGAGAGGAGATTCCAATCCTTGACGGAAGTTCAAAGCCTTTTGTAGATGCCATCCTTAAAGCGGGCGTCGAAGAGCAAGGTGAGGAAAGGGAATATTATGAAGTGCGGGAAACCATTCGATTCTACGATGAGGAAAAGGATGCTGAGATATTGGTACTACCGGATTCCACATTTAAGTCGACCGTTTTAATCGATTATCAAAGTAATATTTTAGGACAGCAGCACGCTTCCTTAGAGGACGTATCGGAGTTTAACGAATCGTTTTCAGAGGCTCGTACTTTTTGTTTTCTTCACGAGTTAGAATCCTTGTTAGATCGTGGACTCATCAAAGGAGGGGATCTAAATAATGCCATCGTTGTGGTCGACCATGAATTGAAAGAAGGTGAGCTCAATCGGTTGCGCACATTGTTTAATAAGCCTGACGTGGAGGTTGAGCAGGGGATTCTCAATAATGTAGAGCTTCGCTACCCCAATGAATGCGCAAGGCATAAACTCCTTGATTTTGTGGGAGATTTAGCGCTAGCAGGCATGCCAATCAAAGGAAATTTTATTGCGAGTCGCCCTGGGCACAGTACCAATGTGGCTTTTGCAAAATCGATTAAAGCGAAAATCAAGGCTTGGAAAGCGGCTCCACAGGCTCCAACCTATGATCAAGACAGTCCACCGCTTTATGATTTAGTTGCGATTCAGAAACTACTTCCACACCGCTATCCTTTTTTATTAGTTGATAAGATTGTCCATTTAGACAAGAAGGAAGTCGTTGGGGTTAAGAGCGTAACCTTTAATGAATATTACTTCCGCGGACATTTTCCCAATAATCCTGTGATGCCCGGAGTGCTTCAAATTGAGGCCATGGCTCAAGTAGGGGGAATCTTTGCCTTATCTCAAGTCGAGGACGATGGTGACTACGACACCTACTTCTTAAAGATTCAGAAGGCGCGCTTCAAGGCAATGGTTGTTCCTGGAGATACGCTTATCATACAATGTAAACTCATGTCACCTATTCGAAGAGGCCTTGTGGAGATGCTTGGTTTGGGATTTGTTGGGTCAAAGCTTGTTGTTGAAGCAGAGCTTATGGCGAAAATTCAAAAGCGTGAATAATGCGACAGCCTTTAGCTTACATACATCCAGAAGCACAGGTTGCTGATAATGTTGTCGTTGAACCCTTTGTGACGATTGATAAAAATGTGGTCATTGAGGAGGGAAGTTGGATCGGTCCTCATGTCACGATTATGGAGGGTGCACATATTGGTAAAAACTGCAAAGTTTTTCCAGGAGCAGTCATATCTGCCGTGCCGCAGGATTTAAAGTTCAAAGGGGAAAAAACTCGAGTGGAGATCGGTGATAACTGTATTATTCGAGAATGTGTTACCATTAATCGGGGAACGGAGTATGCCAATAAAACGGTCGTGGGTAAAAATTGCTTGCTTATGGCCTATGTCCATATAGCGCATGATTGCCAGGTTGGAGACCATAGCATACTTGCCAACAGCGTGAATTTAGCAGGACACGTAGAACTTGGTCAATATGTGCGCTTAGGTGGAGCTGTCAACATTCAACAATTTACTCAGATCGGGGACCACTGTTTTATATCCGGTGGTAGCCTCGTTAACAAGGATATCCCGCCATACATCCGTTGTGGAAGAACTCCGTTGAGTTATATCGGGGTGAATTCAGTAGGGCTTCGCCGCAGTGGCTGGTCATCAGAATTGATTAATCACGTGCTCGATATTTATCGTATACTTTTTGTGCGGGGGTATAATACGACCAATGCCCTTAAGATAATTGAGGCAGAGATACCTGATAGTGAAGCTAAAGATGCTATAACGACCTTTGTTCGTGATTCTGTGCGAGGGGTTGTCAAAGGATTTAGCCATTTAGAACGCAATCGATGATTCAGGTTAAGGCGCAGGAAATTGATATTCAACGTCAACAACGCTGGCTGTATAACAAAGCGAGTTTTTCCTTAGAAAGTTCTCCGGTGTGGGCTATAAAGGGACGTAACGGATCAGGAAAGTCTACCTTACTTCAATTGCTCATAGGCTATATTGAACCTACATTGGGCAGTTTAGCATGGTCGATAGACCAAAAGGACATTGATCGAATGGATATCAGTCAGCATATTACATATGCTAGTCCTTCCATGGAGTTACCCATGCATTTAACTCTCAAGGAGTTTATGTATATGCATCAAACCTTTAAACCATTTCTTGTGCCATTAGAGGAGATACTCGATGTTCTTTCTCTTCCTATTGGTGTTCGCCTATCCAATTTTAGCACGGGGATGCTTCAACGGGTCAAGTTGGCACAGGCCTGTTACAGTAGCTCAAAGATCGTGGCTTTGGATGAGCCCATGTCCAATTTAGATGAAGAGGGGAAACAATGGATAGAAGCGGTCTTATTCGGTCAAGAAGCTTTGTTTCACAACCGGTTACTTTTGGTCGCAAGTAACGAAGAAAGAGAGGTGGTGCATATTAAAGCAACACTTCAAATCACTGAAGAAGGTCTAATTACTGATTAATCCTTAATAGTTAAAATTCCATATCCATATCCATATCCATGCCACCTTTAGGGCGTCCTGAATGTCTCCTATCACCTTGTTGGTTAAAGCGGTAGGTAAAGGTAATGGTGGCATTGCGTTGGCGCCACTGGAACATGCCGTTGGTTATAAGGGTTGGGGTCTCAACTTGCCAACGCCAGCGTCCCGTGTTTAATATGTCATTGACATTTAGCGCTAAAGTCGCATTTTTCTTAAACACATCAATTGATACCCCTGCTTGCCACATAGAGAAGGCCAGGCTTCTACCTTGAGGGTTTTGGGTGGGTGAACTATAATTGATACCCGATTGAATTTTAAGTTTTTTCCAGAGTGTAAGGTTTAGAGAAACGCGTCCTCTGAATCCAAAGGTCTTGGCGGACAAATCCTGGTTTTCATAGCTTCCTTGTCGGTTGGAGTAGAAGAAGGTTCCTCCCATATTTACGAGAAAAGCTCTTGAGAAGTTGAGGTTCACATTAGATTCAACTCCCCAGTCATTTTCAGTGGCTAAATTCACTGGTATACTTTCGGTGATTCCATCATCCCCTCCAATTAGAATACGCTGAATAACTCCAGTTCGGTAACGGTAGTAGGCGCTTACCATAAGCGTCGTCTTCATCGCTCGGTATAGGTAGGTGAATTCCGTGGAATTGGTGTAGGCCGGATTTAGGTCTGGATTACCTCTCCAAAAGTTTCGGGCATCGGCATAGGATGAGAAGGGGAGTAGTTTGCGGAACGATGGCCGACGAAGACGGCGGCTATAGCTCAATTGAATATTATGCTTATCGGACAATCTACAAGAAAGGCTCGCGCTTGGAAAGAGCTGAAAATATCGTCGATTAAAATTTGTAGTTGAGCTAAAGGTATCTGTATTGAGAAGATTGCCTCTAATAACAGTTTCCTCTCCTCTTAGCCCTACATTAAAGTTAAACTTACCATAAGTTTGATTCGTTTGGATATAGGCTGCATACACACTCTCATCGTAACCAAAGGTATTCTTTAAGCCAGGTATTGAGCTGTAGATACCATTTATTGTTGGACTTTCTTGTACGTCATAGCTGTTTTCCAATATGCGTACCGTCGCTTTCCCACCTAGCTCAAGCTTCCCCGTTGATCCTGTAGGCAGTGTGTAATCTGCCTGAGCTAACCAATCCACTTGGTTTTCAGTATTGGTATTAATCTGGTAGAGATTATTGAAGGAGGTTGATATGGATGTATCGTAGAGTTGAGTAAAAACTCCTGCTTCTTCATCTTTTGAATCGGAGTAGCGTCCTTCGATGCTTAGTGTATGTTCCTTTTTGTCACCAAACTGTTGCTCGAAACTAGCATTGATATCCCAGTTAAGTGCCTCTTCACTTTCATCTTCCGTTCGAGTACTTTGTGCGATCGTATTGATAGTATTCGCCTCGTTAAAGTCAGTGTAGATGATGGTGTTTCCATTGCTATTATCTCGAAGACCTAAGACAGCACTGATTTCAAATGTTGTCTTTTTAATAGGCTTAAACTCAATGCCGATACGAGCAGTATGTCTTAGGCCTCCACGAAAGTGTTCTCCTTGGGTGCGGTAACTGTAGCTTGTATCCAATACATCACTTGCTGTATAGGTCTGTCTAAAATCTCTTTCTCCTGGCATTTTTCTATACATGAATCCATAGCTAGAAAAGAAGTTGAGCTTACCAGGATTCCAGTTCAATACTCCCGTAAAACCATGATTGTTGGGGTAGCCTGCCTGCAGTTTTACAGAGCCATTGAGCCCAAGGTCCTTTTCCTCTTTAAGTACGATATTGATAATACCTGCCTCACCTTCTGCATCGTAACGGGCAGATGGGTTGGTTATAATCTCAACCTTTTCCAAAAGGTTTGCCGGAATCTGACGAAGGCCATCGGTTCCGCTTGCAAGTAAACTAGAGGGCTTACCGTCGATTAGTATTCGCACATTGGCACTTCCACGAAGTTCTACATTGCCATCTTGATCAATCATTAGAGAAGGGATATTTTCTAAGACTTGTAAGGCATCCATTCCTGTGTTTGCGAGGTCGTTACCTACGTTAAAGACACGCATATCAGCTCGTAATTCAAAGGTTGAGCGTTCTCCCTCTACAATAACTTCATCAAGTAAGTCATTGTTGGCCCTCATGGTAAGACGGCCGAGATTGACAAAAGGACTATTTATATTTAATTCCTCAATGATAAGGGGTGTAAAGCTCAGATAGGTTGCCTTGAAAAAAGAAGGAGCAACCTCTTCCGCAGGTAGAAAAAACTTGCCCTCACCATCGGTTGTGGTACTGGCTAAAACGGAACTATCGCTTAGCTTAATTAGCTCGACATTGACATAGGGTAGAGCTTCATTAGCCTCATCTC
This sequence comes from Saprospirales bacterium, assembly GCA_002708985.1. Classification (GTDB taxonomy): domain Bacteria; phylum Bacteroidota; class Bacteroidia; order Chitinophagales; family UBA8649; genus UBA8649. Next base: position 96,899 of record PAPS01000033.1, read on the forward strand.
CTATCTCCCCTATGACAACCCATGCAGGTCGATCTGCACCACCACCGTAAATTCCTGATGGAGGCTGTGCTATTAACACACTAAAAGAGAGTGTTTGTAAAAGGATTAAGAGACGTTTCATTCGGTTGATTTTGAGGCAAATGTACTATTTCATACTATGAACCTCCTCAGTAGTATTAGTGTTCTTAGTTGTTACTTAATACATGTCTGTTACAGACCTCCAATTACTTTAAACTCTGTCCTTCGATTTTTGGCACGACCTTCTTCTGAGGAGTTATCTGCTACTGGAACTGCCTCGCCATATCCGCGGGCAATAAGTCGGTCCGCTCGAATTCCACCTTCGATCATATAGTTAACGCAGGCTTCAGCCCTTTTTTGAGATAAGGTTAGATTCATAGCATCGCCTCCCACATCATCAGTATGTGAACCCATTTCGATGATAAGGGTAGGATTCTCTTGCATCGTTACAATCAATTCTTCAAGAATTTCTTTTGATCGGGCATTTAAATCAGATTTTCCAGTAGCAAACAATACATCGCTGATGGTATAAGCCTGATTTTTTTGAATGGCATTCATATCTGCATTGATCGAGAGTTTTCCTTGAGTAAGGCTATCGCTATCGACATAAGCTGAGATTTTATGCATAAAGTAAGATTCACGGGCAAATTCTAATCGATATTCGTTTGCAGTATTTACATCAAAGCTGAACGAGCCATTTTTACTCGTTTGCCGCAAAGATAGTATCGCCCCACTACTAACATCAATCAGCTTAACGACGGTTTTAGTCAAGGGTTCTTTTGTGCTGGCATCGCGGGCAATCCCAACAATTTTGGCATTTACTCGATTCAGCGCGAAGTTGTGCTGAACAATGGCATTTTCACTCAGCCCCGCAGTATTAATCTCTACTTCATCTTTGCTAAATCCCTCTTGCTCCACGGTAAACTTATACTTACGCCCTGCTCTTAAGGTGGTTTTAAACTCAATGCTTTCTTCCATCATGAGCGTATCATAGTTGATTACCTCGTCTAATGAATCGAGACTTGCTATAATCACTGTACTTTTTTCCAATGGAAAGCTTCCATCCTTGCGATTCTCCGAAACAAATCCTTCAAAATCAAAAGTGAACACATCGAAAACGAATATATCATCATTGGATGTGCTGTGTTTGTAAAAGGTTGTCCCCTCTCTGTTGCTAATTAGATAGCCACGTTCTGATTCATCCAGCAAGTTTGCTCCTTGTGCTTTTCTAAAAAAGACATCATCTGCATTACTGTTTAAAGGTCTCATTATATTTTTCGGTGTTCTCCACTGCGATAAGGAATCTTCAGATGTATAAAAGATATCAAATCCTCCTAGACTAGGGTATCCATTCGAGGAAAAATAGAGTCGCTTAGCAAACTGATCATAGAAGGGTGAGACGTCATCCATTGCAGTATTCACTGAGTGTAAGGCATTAGGGCCTTTTACTCCGCCGTTATCGGTAAGAATACACTCATACAAATCCAAACCACCTTTACCTAGATCCTTGTTTGAGGCAAAGTATATCACATAGTAATTATCTTCTTGTCGGATGGTTGGATGGGTGGATGTGAAGTTTTCATGATTTACCGCTTCGCTAAAGGCCGGTTTAGTTACCCAAGTAGAATCATCTCTTGTTGCTAGGCGAAGATGGCATTGAGAAGTATTATCTCGGACTTCACTCAAGCATTCGGAAAAAACCATTATCGATCCATCATCACTAATGGCTACACTACCTATTGACCGACTGGGCTCTGTGATTAAGCCATTGACCAAAATGTTTTCATCTTCATTTTGAATATAAAGGGAGTATTGTCCTTCGCCAACATCAAGAGGACTTTGCGTTGCTATTGAGGTGAAGTACAATTCATCTTCCCATACCGCAAGCCCCATTTCATTATAGATGCCATTAACTCCCTGAACAGGTTTTATGCTAAGACTGGCAGGTGCAGTTTTTAGAAGGGCTAGGCCTATCCCCTCGAGTTCAACCTGCGCAGCGGATTTCATATCTTCTGCATCCTTGCCATCATAGGATTCTATGAAAATATTGAAGGAATGATTTGCTTCATCGTATTGCATTGTTTGCTTAGCAGCTATTCCATAGTGGTAGTGTATCAATGGAAATAAGTTGGTCTGAAGCCTACGCCATTTTTTCTTCTCTCTACGGGTTTCCGGCGTGTAGAGGGCAACTTCTTTCAGATAAGTAAATGCCTGGGAGTAGTCTCTTGACGCTAAGGAGGCCATACCCATACCATAGCAAGCCTTTCGGTAATTCATAGAGCCTTTTTCAAGGTTACTGAGTGCAAAGAGGAAATAATCTCCGGCATCGTAGTAATATCCTTGATTCAAGAGGGTATTACCTAATCGCATATCACGCTTTGGATTTGACGAGCTCGATACATCGATATAGCTTTGAGCCTCTGCGCAAAGACTAGACATAATCATCAATATGGTCCACGCAATATGATTGAATTGGAATAATTTCATGAAGCTAGATTTTAGAATCGACGCGCTGGTAAACTACGATCAGCTTTAAATTTGCTGATTCCCTCACCAATGTATACTAGGGATATCTCAAATCCTCCATTTCCTTGCGATACTGTGCTGAGGCCTGAAAGGTTTATGTCGTAGGCTCCACCAATCCGAAAGTTTCTAAACTCCACTGCGAGCATAGCAATTAATGCATCTATTTGATCAAGTTTGTTGAGCCGTGCTCTAAATCCACCATGAATTCCTGAGCGATTGCGAAATCCTGTACTGAAATAATGTCCGACAAATGCCCCGATCAGTGTTTCTTGTGCCTCGCCTTGAAAGTTTACCAAGACATCAGGCTGTATGCTAAGATTCATCTTATCGTTGAGGAAAATTTCAGCCCCGAGGTCTGCTTGGTAGCGCGCAGGAAGAAAGGCATCTTGGCTTTCCGCGATAAAGAACTCTGTTGGTTTATGAATATGCCAAGCGCTAAATCCCGCTTGCATCAAAAGTCTGTCACTCAACCGCGCCTTCCAATAGATACCCGCGCCAAAGTCAAAAAACATTGAGTTTCCTTGGACGATGGCTTCATCGGTTGGGCCGAAGGCTCCGTGGCTGTAGTTGTCAAATTGATCATAGAATAACAGACTCGACTCATCGAGTCTGCGCTGTTGAAAGGCTGTTTGAGCTCCTATTGAAACACGGTGTTTACTAAACCGTCCAATGGCTTTATGGTATGCTAGGGATAGACCTCCTTGGATGGAGGTTAGGCTTCCTTGACCAAATCGGTCATGTTGCATCACTAATCCCAGTCCTAGCTTGTCAGATCCTAATTGGCCATCGAGAATACTGAGGTCTAGTGCGGCGCCTGTGGTCATAAATCCGCTGTTATCAAGAAAGGATGCCCATTGATTTCTATGCATAAGTGCAACCCTGTATGACCCTTCATAGTTTGCTGTGAGAGCAGGATTTAGGTTTTGAGCAAATGTGTAATATTGCGAAAAATGGGCGTCTTGCGCAAACAAATTTGCATGCACTATCAGAGCCATAATGGACAACAGGGCATATCGTGCCATGGATTTTTACTTTGGTTCTTTTTAAAGATAACTGATTTTGTGAGAGAAGCGCTTCGCTTAGTCACAAATAACAAACAACGACCAAAAACAATTTACTTCTTAGAGGGGTTTCTTTCTCAAATACATTTATGGGCTGGTTTAAGAAAAAAACAGAGGAAGAAAAGTTAATTGAGCAATACGACAGATTAGTCAAAGAAGCTCACAGACTCAGTCATACTGACCGCATGGCTTCTGATGCTAAGCAGGGAGAAGCGGAAGAAGTGTGGCAAAAGGTAGAAGCCCTACGCCAACAACAGCAATCTTAAACTCGTTCTTGATTGTTGGGGAATCTTCCTTTACGGAAAACATTTCGCCTGCCTGATATTACTTCGGCCTCTTTCCGCTTTTTTCGCCATATGGATTGTTTTTCCTCTGACCAGGTAATGACTTTCGTGCATGTATCTGAACAGCAGGCATTATAATCTTCTGCACAAGAAGGACATTGGATAAAGAGTAAATTACACCCAACATTAGCACAATTTGTATGGTCATCGCAAGGTGATCCACACTGATGACATGTACTGAGGATATCTTCGCTGATGCGTTCACCTAATCGGTGATCGAAAACAAAATTCTTCCCCTTAAATTTATTGTCAAGCCCCTGAGCCTTCGTTTCATGGGTGTAATGGATAATGCCTCCCTCCAATTGGTAGACATTGTTGTATCCTTTATGCTTAAACCAAGCGCTGGCTTTTTCGCAACGAATGCCTCCTGTGCAATATAACAGGACCTCTTTGTCCTCATTGGATTGTAGGATAGTCTCTTCAATGAAAGGGAGTGAATCTCTGAAATTATCAACGTCTGGTGTTACGGCGTTTTCAAAACGACCGACTTCATGCTCATAGTGGTTGCGCATGTCGATAACAATCGTATGCTTATCATGAAGCTTTTCGTTGAATTCACGGGCGTCCAAATGCCTTCCTTTATTAGTCACATCAAAGGTGTCATCATTTAAACCGTCGGCTAAAATTTTGTTTCTGACTTTTATAGTGAGTTTGTAGAAGGAAAGGTTTTTTTCTTCCACGGCATAATTATGCCGAATCTCTTTTAAAAAAGAGATGTTTTTCATCGTGCTCTCCCAAGCCTCTTTTGATTCAGTAGGGTAGGAAATTTGTGCATTGATTCCTTCCTGGGCAACATGCACTCTGCCAAGCACTCCGAGGGGCTCCCAAGCATTGTAGAGATGATCTCGAAAAACTTGGGGATTACCAATATGCGCATAAGCGTAAAAAGAGAGCGTATACATAGGCTTTCCTTCGCGTCGACGCTCTTCGATTAACTCCTTTCGATTTTTGGTGTTATGCAATGCTTTCCCCATTCCGTTAACAAAGATACACCTCTTTCCGCGTATTTAAAGGCGATGAGCGTTTGCTCCCTTAAGGATAGAATTTGTCCATAGCGTGAATGATCCACTGGCTTACCTCGAGCATATCTATATCTTGACCAAGTTGATCTTGCATTGAGGTAATCGAGGCATTACGAATTCCGCAAGGGACAATGGCATTGTAATAGGATAAGTCTGTATTTACATTTAAAGCAAAGCCGTGCATGGTAACATAGCGACTTGCTCGAACACCAATGGCACAAATCTTTGCGTTACCAACCCAAATTCCAGCTCCCTTATTACTTCGATGGCTATTGATTCCATAGTGCGAGAGCACAAACATTATAGCCTCTTCAAGACGCTCAATATGATGTTTTAAGCCTATGCCGTGTTGTTCTAAATCAAAAATTGGATAGCCCACCCATTGGCCATGTCCATGAAAAGTAACTTCCCCTCCACGATTGGTTTTATATACTGGGGCAGGAAGTGACTGGGTATTGAGTAGAAAATTGTCTTCCACTGTGCGTTTTCCAATGGTATAAATTGGATCATGCACGCAGAGGATACAATATTCATCTTTTGTTTTTACTGATGCTTCAACAACTTGCTTAGCCTTTATCAGCGCATTAAAAAGCTCTTCTTGTTGACAGAGGACAACATCATATTTTTGGGGCGTGTCGTTGACTAGATAGGACCGCATTAATCTTTTGGGTTATAGTAAGCCGCAAGACTTGCATTTAGACGTATGATTGCCTTAGCAATGGGGTGGCACTCATTTAGCTTTCCTTGGTGCATGCGTTCGATAGCTAAATCGGCTTGTTCTATTTTATCTGGCCTAGCAAAAAGAAGGTGATGTGATGGATATTGAAATACTAGGGAGTCTACTTTATAGCCACCTTCCTCATAAAACAAAGACCAATCTTGTAGTCTCTTTTTACTGATGCTTCGAATCGCTGCAAAGCTAGGCATTAGCCCGTGAAGCTGATTTCCTTCGATATCTTTCAATATAAAAGCTTCTTGTATTTGGGGTGTTTGGGTCGTCATACTGGTTTTTCCATCGTGGTATGGGTCAGCTAGCTGACTTCCATAAACCGGTCCAATTTCAGCTAAGAGTATATATTTTTCTTGGCAGACCAAGTCTTTTTGGGGCAGTAGTGAGGCGTCTAGGAAAAGGCCCTTTCTAATATTCTTTTGAAGCTGCTCAAGATTTTCTTGATGGATAAAATAGACAGGCAATACATCGAAGAAATCCGAAGTCAAGGTGTACAATGCATGTTGTCGCTCAATGGCTCTTTCTGCTTCAATCTGTTGGGCCTTGCTTGGCAATCCTGATTCAAAATAGGCTCTGCTCGCCCGGGCATTGCCTTGAATAACATAGACTAAGGCGGTAGAATCCTGAGGGTAAGTGATTGCCTGACTCTGAATTAACCATGGACTCAAGCAGAGCATTAGCGCAATATACTTTACAAATCCCATACGGAGGGTCTCTTTTTTCGAAAGTAGCTGCGTATTTCAAACCAAAAACCAAGGACAAAGTAGAGTATTATAGGACTTCCAAGGGTAAAAAATGATACGTAGACAAAATACATCCTAACCGTACGGCTAGGGATTCCTAGCGGCCCTGCTAACGCATTGCACACGCCGAAAGTTGTATTATCAAACCATTCCCGAAATGGCTGCATGGAGTATTTCGTTTTACTTAAAAATTATTCTTCACCTTCTTCTGCAGCCTCTCCTTGCATAAGCTCAGTTACTGCAGCATAGTTTTGTTTTGGAAGGATGAATTCTGGGTCTGCTTGGCTTGCTGATTCAAAGAGTTTGATAGCATTCGCGTAGTCCTCTTGCTTTGCTAGCATTAGCCCAACCATATTTAGGCTTGCAGCAAGAAGGGATGTACGCTGTTGTTGGTTTTCTCCGACGACTTGAGGCACAGCAATACCGCTTGATGCGCTATCATTAATGATGGCTGTTAGGGACTCCAAGCACTCAGAATTCCGTTGTAGTTGGTACTGTAGATTAGCAATTTGCCACAGATAACCGAGGCTAGGGAATTCAGCATTAAGCATTTCCAGCTCTTCAATAGCTTCTTTGGGTTGATTGCTTTGGTTATATACTTCTGCAAGTACCTCTTTTACCATTCTCGTGTCTCGTCCATCCTCTCGTAACTGCATAGCTAGATTGTAAGACTGAAGAAGGCTTCCATTTGTACTGTAGAGCATTAATAGTGTATCCCGGTAAGGACTTTCCTTACCGTCAATACTGACTACATAATTCAAGCATGAAATTGCCGTAATGAAGTCGTTGAGCTCTAGGGCATGTTTATAGGCTGCCACATGCATGGCAGACCGCGAAGGCAACTCTTCGCTTTGACCTCCGCGTTTATTCCGCTGACCTTGCATTACATTAGCTGTTGTCACAACCAACAAAAAAAGGATAAATCTTTTCATAAGTATATGTTCAATTTGTTAAGGTAATATTTAGTGCACATTCCTTTTGCATTTTTTCTGCGGAAAGTTGCACACTTGTTTGAAAGTCAGCATCTAAATCACTGTAAATAATGCTTCGTGTTGAATTGATTAATAATCCTCCTCGAGAAGTTCCCGCCGATTGAATAACCTCAGAGACGCTTCCCCCTTGAGCACCAACACCTGGGACTAGAAATATAGCCTCAGGGGCTTTTTTTCGTAGCGCTTTAAGCTCGTCAGGCTTGGTCGCTCCTACGACGTACATAAGTTGCTCTGCATTTGGCCATTGTTGGGATGATGTAAGTATATGGTGTCCTAGTGATTGGCCTTGTACCAATTCTTGCTCTAAAAAGTCTTTACTTCCCGGATTACTTGTCATGGTTAAGAGTATAGACCATTTGTCCTTGTAATTTAAAAAAGGTGCGATAGAGTCATAACCCATTAACGGACTTAAGGTGATAGCATCAAAATCCATCGTTTCAAAAAATGCCTTAGCATATTGCTTACTTGAGTTGCCAATATCTCCGCGTTTAGCATCAGCGATACTTAGTAAATTGTGATCTTTGATTATTTCGGCTATTCTTGGCAATGCATCCCACCCTGAGCTTCCAAAGGCTTCAAAATAGGCTATGTTTGGTTTAATGGCTACAGCAAAAGGGGCCACTGTTTCAATAATAGTTTTACTAAAGCCAATAAGTGAATCTGTGGAATAATTTTGGTAGCGCGCGGGCATGAGTTCTTGGATGGGATCAATACCCACACAAAGCATAGATTTTTTTTCGAATATTTGATCTTCTAAAGCGTTTCTATTCATTGTACTGCAATCACTGATTGGATTGATGGAAATGTATCTTTCAATGTTTTTTCGATACCTACTTTCATCGTCATAGTACTCTGTGCACAAGTCAGGCACGCGCCAAGCATTTTAACCTCAACCGTCCCTTCTTTGGTTATTCTTACCACTTCGACATCCCCCCCGTCACGCTCAAGATAAGGCCTGAGTTTGTCTAAGGCGGAATTGATCATTTCTAATGTGGGTAGTTCACTCATCCTACAGGTGGTAAAGAGTTTGATGGTTTCTTCTTCACTTGGGCATTTCTCAAGGCTAGAATTTGTGCGCTAGCACCTGCAATTTTATCAATATAACTAAATTGTTCTTCGGTTAGGGAAGAAGCTAGGCCATCTCCGCGCTCACGCATAGTCATAGTGAAGGGTAGATGCCCTAAAAAAGGTAGATCATATTCTTTGGCTAGATGCATCCCTCCATGTTCTCCGAAAAGAAAATATCGCTCATCAGGTCTATCTGTGGGACTAAACCATGCCATGTTTTCAACAACGCCTAAAATGGGCACATTGATTTTTTCCATTTGGAACATACCGATAGCTTTTCTGGCATCAGCTAATGCCACACGTTGTGGGGTTGTAACGAGGACTACTCCATTAATTTTTGTGTGTTGTAGAAGGCTGAGCTGCACATCTCCCGTGCCCGGCGGAAGATCAATAATGAGATAATCAAGTTTGCCCCACAAAACATCTTGTATAAACTGTCGAAGTGCCGAGGATACCATTGGCCCTCTCCAAACGATGGCTTGACGCTCATCGACGAGCATACCGATTGACAACACTTTGAGGTTGTCGACCTCTACAGGTATGATATAGTTCTTCCCTTTGATTTCTCGGGATTCGGGGAAGGCATTATCTAATCCAAGCATAGTTGGCAGGGACGGACCGTAGATATCAGCATCGAGTAAACCTACTTTAGCCCCAGTCCTCACAAGGGCTCTTGCCAACTCTGTGCTTACCGTAGATTTCCCGACTCCACCTTTTCCAGAGGCCACGGCAATTACGTTTTTTACATTGGGCAGGGTATCTACGCCAATCCGACCTGATTGGACATTAGAAGTCATGGTTATCTCGACATTAAGGCTGCTATCGAACTCTTGGATTGCTAGAAGGCATTCCTGCTTGATCTTTTCTTTAAGTGGGCAGGCTGGGGTAGTTAACTCAACCTCAAAGTACACGTTGGATCCTTCCACCTGGATATTTTTAATCATGTCAAGCTCGACAAGGCTTTTATTTAAATCAGGGTCTTTCACCTCGCGCAACGCATCAAGTAACTGCTCCTTCATAATCATTATTCAAAGGTATAATCTTCTCCTTGGATATTAATATGCCAACGAAATCGATTTTCACGATATAAGACCGCTTGATTAATTTGATCAAAATCTGTGGCAATTCGACTGGAAATAGAATACTTCTCTCCTTGGGAAAAGCCTTTTAGTCGTCCATTGATATCCTGATAGACTATAAGATTATTATCGATGGTAATCTCATCTGGCATGTAGGATTCTAAACGAGTGATTTCCCCTTTGTAAAAGGTGAAGAAAAAGCCATTTCGGTCAGACCAAACGAGCTGGTTTTCCTTGAGCTCATAGGATAATGGTCGGTAGGCTAGAAGAGGATAAGACACTCCTTGGTAAAACACATTAAAGCCTCCTAAATCATCATAAAAGGTTACTAATTCATCGCTTACATCAAAGCCTCCATTGGTATTATAAGTGAGCGTGTAGAGTTCATCTTCATACCAAACCTGGAGGTCGCCAATTCCTGTTTGAAAGGCTACAAGGTTTTGGCCAGCGGTAAATGCAGTTGGCTGGGTAGGCCAGACGATGTATTGTTGGCCACGGCTGAATAATTTCAGTTGTTTGTTTATATCAAGATAGGCCAAACTATTATTGCTGATGCTTGCCGTGTAGATATTCCAACTCTCTAAGGTCTGAGCGCTGTCAGTTTGGTATACATTAAAGCGATTATAGACATCGTTGTAGGCTACAATAGAATCAGATACCCATAGATCTTCTTGAAGTGCCCAGCTTTCTATTTGATGCAACTTGTTTCCCTCTAACAGAAAGATTTGACTTCCAAATTGATAGGCTAAAAAATGATCGGTTGAGTAGACATTCGGCCTATTCAGGGATAACTCATGTTTTTCACCACCGAAATACAATTGGAATCTGCCTCTTGGGTCAAAGTAGGCGAGGTAGGCGTTCCCCACAAAATATTCATCTACAGGTTGAAACTCTAGCTGCTCAAATACCCCTTCGTCAAAAACATAGAATCGATTGAAATTGTCATTAAAAGGATAGAGAAATTGACCAAATCCTTTGACTAATAGAGCAGAGAAAAAAAGAACTAGATAGAGAGTCTTTCGATTAGTCATGGCATAGTATAAACAAAAGGCGGACCAAAGTCCGCCTTTCTTACAATTTGTTTGTCATTCTTCTCTAGAATGTTCCTTGTGGGTCAGTATCTTCATACTTGATTTCAATGCCATCCTCTTCGGAGTTTACATCGTTAAGTAGTCTGAAGGTTACACGACGGTTTTTCGCTCGACCTGCAGGATTATCTTCACCGGCTGCACTTTCGTTATCAGCAATTGGACTAGATTCCCCTTTACTGATTGTCATAATGCGATCAGCTAGATCAACACTATCTGCCATCCCTAAGGCCATTAAGTAGTCTTTTGCGGCGTTAGCTCGTCGCTTTCCGAGGGCATCATTATAGTCATCAGTACCGCGGCTATCCGTATGTCCTGCAATTTGTAGAATCCAATCCGGGTGCTCGACAAGCACGCTGTACAGAGAATCAAGCTCTACTTGGTAAAACTCCGCGATGTCTGATTGATCAAATGCGAAGTAGACCGGTTTAACGGTTATCGTTTCTCGGATAATTGGATCCATGAGGTAAATCATAAATAAGGTGTCTTCTACCAGCTCGAAAGCTGAACCATCTATTTCGGTTACACTTTGGTAATATCCTTCCGCATCTCCTACAACCTTGATATTGCTTGCGCCAACTTCATAGACAAGCGAATTGCCTCCTTCCGTTACATCTTCACCAATCATTTCTATACTTCCATTGATATCCATGTATGTACTTGCTGAAACCCCATTGATAGGTGCTTGACTAGCATCATTACGTGAGGCAAAGTATCCACTTAAGAAAAGTCCAGAATTCATTTCAACCTCGAATACATCATCGCAACAAGTTTCTCCTCTAGAGGAAGTAGTGCCCACTCGGTTGGAAACCATGTACCCTTTTCTTCCACGTTCATCTAATGCGAAGTAGATATCATCCGTAGCGCTATTAATTGGCGCTCCTGCATTCGTTACCTCACTTATCCAATTTTCTAAATTTCCGTCGACGAAATAAACATCGAAACCACCCATACCTGGATATCCCAGTGAACTGAAATATAGTCTCTGATTTTGATTGTCGTAGTATGGACTGAATTCGTCAAATTTGGTGTTAACCTCTTTGAGATTGGTCGGATTTGAAAAAGTTCCATCTTCTAACATAGAAGTGTACCAAACATCAAGTCCACCCTGGCCACCTTCTCTATTAGAAACAAAGTATAATACTTCATTATTGTCGCTGTCATATCCTAGACTAGGTTGGGTCGTAGTAAAGTCCTCACCATTCAGTTCAACGATTTCTTGGGACTCGCCCCAATCGTTTCCAATTTTACTCGATTTGAATAGGCGACACTGCATGGCACCTACACCATTAATTTCAGTACATCTTGTGTAATAGAGCGTCTGGCCGTCATCGGAAATTACGCCATTTCCAACGTGTGCACCCATCTGGTTAATGTCATCATCAAGTCTTTCCTTAGTCCAAGAATCACCGGACTTCCGTGCGATAAATAGCTCAGCGTAATAATCATTGCTTTCGGAAATTTCATAGTCATAATTGATAACACTATCATTGACCATCGAACCTACAAGCATTGTGTTTTCATCTATAACTTTTGGAGCTAAGTCTTGGAAGTTAGAGTTCACGCCCTCACCAAGTGAGGAGACTGAGGCTAGCTCCATAGAAGACAAGCTATCCATCAATTCAATGCCGCCGAGGTTTAGCTGAGCTCTCTCTCTTAACACACGAATTCCATCATCTGAAGTCTCTTTTGTATTGATTAAGAATTGGTTGAAATGATAAGCTGCCGAATCATATTCTCCCTGCATTTGAAGTGCCTCTGCATAGTAATAGCGTGCATCAGGCCAAGCTTTTTCATTGGCAGTTGTCGTTTGACCAAAGTACTCTGCCATAGTAGAATAATCTCTCATGGCCATATTTGCCGCACCAATTTGGTAAGTGAGCCTTGTATTATTAGGCTTCTTTTCCGTAGCAGGAATATAGTATTCTGTGGCATTATAGTAACTGCCCTCCTCAAAAAGACGGTCAGCGGTTTTGATCATTTTTCGAGTCTTACAGCTAGATACGACAAGCGCAATGCTTACAGTAAGAAAAAATATACGTTTTGCACTAAACATAAAAGGTAGTTATGAGGGTCTGGTAATTAGAATCTTGGGTTAAATAGATATCGATCTTGAGGAACCTTTGGGTTGTTAAATCCAAAATAACTCATGGAAATCTCGAATGCTGTAGGAATTTTACCCAAAGCTACATCGGTGTCGTCTCTCAATTGAGAAAGCGTTAGGTCATACGCAGCAGATAGGCGAATGCGGTTGTATTCAAGACCACCTTTGATGATGGCTGCATCACCCACTCGATACCATGCACCAAGGAAGCCGATGAGATCTTTAGATGGATCTTTTGCGAAGTCATAACCAAAGGTTGAACCAACGTTTACTTCTTTGTTTCCAATGTCATTGACTTGGTATAAGAATCCTGGAAGAACATAGAAACGATTGAACTGCATGTCGAGCCCCCCATGACCAACATATCGTCTTGGTAAAGAATTGTCATCGTCGCTTCCGGTGGAGATAAAGTCATCTAGTGGCCGTGTGATATGTAAAAATGATCCACCAACGTACAACGTGATGTCTGAATTGATTTGAGCGTCAAAAAGTAATCCCGCATTAACATCAAAAAAGCTGTTGGTGCTTGAAGCAAGACCATTTGTTTGCTCCATGCTCATGTCCGCAATGGTTCCATCTAGACCGATCTGATCTGCAAAGATTGAATTAACATCCAAGCTGCTGCTGTTGTAAACTCCCTGTAAACCAAATGCTAGATGATATTTATTTCCTCGGTCTAATCCTTTATGATAGGCTAAGTTAACTCCAGCTTGATATCGCTCAAAGATTCCATCTTTGTCATATACAACGTGAGCTCCAACACCTAGGGCATCGGTGGATAGCTTGTCCTTGAGTAAGGAAAAGTCAACTGAGGCGGAAGGTGTCATAAACACGGCTTCACCACCATTGACATTACGCCATTGGTCTCGATAAATTGCTGTTGCCCGATAGTAGCCATTAAATTTTCCAGTAAGTGCTGGATTCAACGTGAGGGGAGAGGCGTAATACTGAGAGTAGTGAATATCCTGGGCAAGCAGAGTTTTTAATGAAAAGAGACAGCTTGCTAAAATAAATAGGAAGAGAGATTTCTTGAGCATTTGATTTATTTTCGATTTTGTAAAAATACAATTCATTTTTTGGTTCAACATTGAATCACTATGAACTCAATACCTATTCAATGCAATTTAACGTTAATATAGTCAATTATGAAGCACTCCGTCAACATAACAAGGCTTAAAATCATAGGTTTTATCCTTCTTTTGGTACCAATCTACTCCTCGGCCCAAAACGATGAAAACTACAGTGATGATTTTCGCGATCTCTACAATGACGTCTTTGATGGGGATTCAATAGACTATTTAGTCCTGCCAACCATCCCGATTATTGATAACCCTTATGACCGGTTGAAGTACCTTGAAACCAAACGAAAGTTGGAAAAGATTTGGCCATATTTCCTTATTGCACAAGAAGTGCTCTATGACTTGGAGGCTAAGGAGGAGGCTTTAAATAAGCGGCATTTTAGGAGGTATAAAAAAGGCCGTAAAAAAGATTTATATAAACGTTTTGAAAAGGAACTTAAGGCCCTGCGCATAAGCGAGGGCAAACTGCTCGTTAAACTAATAAGCAGACAAACCGGTATTTCTATGGCCGAATTACTTAAACACTACAATCCAAACATAAAAGTCTGGGGCTTTAATCTTGTTGCCAAGCGGTACGGTTATGATTTGAAAGAGATCTATGATATCACCCACGAAGACAACTATTACATTGAGCTTGCTTTAGAGTCTATCGCACCGTCAGTGCATCGCCGATCTCTTCAACGATAGTATTTGGATATAATGTCAACGTGTTATCTAGACAAATTTTTTAGGGCTATTTATTGGAATTTGTTTTACCTAGTATTGATAGAATTGTATTCGTCAATAGAGTGTTTGAAATACGATGCATACACTTTGATTCTTTGTCCCACCATTTACGAGGTATAAAGACATAGAAAAAGCGGTAGATGAAGTGCACCTGCGCCTGAAGGACAAATGCATTTTTTTTGTAGGCAGAAAATCCAAGTTCAGGTCTAGTACTGCCCCATAGAGTTAATAATGGCTTAGGGAAGGCTGATGCAAGATGCATAATAAACGAATCATTGGAAATAATAAGAGCCGACTTTTGAATTAACCATGCAGATTGAGATATAGAAGTTTTTCCTGTTAAATCTATAACTCGGTTTTGTGCTTTAACCGAATTTAATATTTTGCTACTTAGTATTTGATCGCTCGAATCTCCAACAAGCACGAAGGGCATATTAAGTTCATCGATTACCTTAATTATTGTATTGCTTGGTAAACGTTTAGTAAAATGTTTCCCCCCAATAGCCCATACTATAAAATCTTCATCATTAAATCTTGCCAAATGCCCTTTTATTTTCTCACTTTCTGTAGGTTTTATTTGTGCAATACAATGATCCCCTGTAGGGATGCCAAGAACTTCAATTGTACGGAAATATCTATCTACAACATGTGTTTCTTTGAGAAAATTAAGTCCTGTTAACAAAAAAAATTTGCGTGCTATACTTTCTTTATTATATCTATATATAGCGCCTTTTAGACCCTTACTAATTCTTTTAGATCTGTAATTTTTATGAAGATCAAATATGTAATCATATTTTTTGTTAGCTACTTGATTTAATAAGTTTTTAATGTTCCCCTCTTTTTTATTTTCTAACGTATAAATCTGATTTAATACCGGATTTTCTTTAATAATTTCCAGGTATTTCTTCTTGATAAAAAAATCAATGCTAGCATCAGGGAAATTCTCCTTGATAGCCGTTAAAATGGGTGTTGTCAGTAAGATATCGCCCATTGAGCTTAATCGAATGATGGCAATTCGCATTCTGTAAATATAAGGGCATAAAAAAGCCTCCCGAAGGAGGCCTCAATAAAAACGTTAAAGAGTGGAGATATTACATCATACCGCCCATTCCTCCCATGCCGTCCATACCTCCTGGCATAGCTGGCGCCTCTTTTTCAGGCTTATCGGCTATGACCGCTTCAGTGGTGAGTAACATGGATGCGATCGATGCAGCATTTTCCAAGGCAACTCGAGCAACTTTTGTAGGATCGATTATACCAATCGCTTTTAAGTTGTCGAATTTATTTTCTCTTGCATTATAGCCAAAGTCACCTTTGCCTTCAGATACCTTGTTGACAATGACAGAACCTTCAACACCAGCGTTGAATGCTATTTGTCGCAAAGGCTCTTCGATGGCGCGTTTAACCACTTCGATACCAACGGACTCATCTTCGTTTATACCTTGTACGCTTGATAAGGCATCGAGGGCTCGGATATACGCAACTCCTCCTCCAGGCACGATGCCTTCTTCTACTGCAGCTCGTGTCGCATGAAGCGCATCATCCACTCGATCTTTCTTTTCCTTCATTTCAACTTCGGTAGCTGCACCAACGTATAATACGGCAACTCCTCCAGCAAGCTTGGCTAGACGCTCTTGAAGTTTTTCTCGATCGTAGTCCGACGTAGTCGTTTCAATTTGCGCTTTGATCTGGTTGACACGTGCTTTGATGGCCTTATCATCTCCAGCACCGTTGATAACGGTGGTATTGTCTTTATCCATGACTACTTTTTCTGCAGTACCTAATTGTTCAACGGTTGTTCCTTCCAAGGAAAGGCCGCTTTCCTCAGAGATAACCTCCCCTCCAGTTAGCGTAGCAATGTCTTGTAGCATCGCTTTTCTGCGATCTCCAAATCCTGGAGCCTTCACTGCGGCAACCTTAAGTGTACCCCGCAGTTTATTTACTACTAGCGTAGTCAAAGCTTCGCCTTCTAGGTCTTCTGCAATAATTAACAGAGGACGGCCGCTTTGAGCCACTTTCTCAAGAACTGGAAGAAGATCCTTCATAGCAGAAATCTTCTTGTCATGAATAAGGATAAATGGATTGTCTAATTCTGTTTCCATTTTTTCCGAGTTCGTAACGAAGTATGGAGAGAGGTATCCTCGGTCAAACTGCATACCCTCAACAACATCAACATAAGTCTCTGTTCCTTTGGCTTCCTCTACAGTGATTACACCTTCTTTCCCAACTTTCTCCATCGCATCGGCAATAAGACCTCCAATGAAGTCATCATTGTTGGCAGAGATTGCAGCAACTTGTTTGATTTTTTCGGATGAATCACCTACTGCTTCAGAGTTGGCTTTGAGTTGATCAACAATAGCGGCTACTGCTTTATCAATACCTCGTTTAATATCCATTGGGTTACTACCGGCTGCTAAGCTCTTTAAACCAGGGATAATGATGGCCTGCGCTAATACGGTGGCAGTAGTAGTTCCATCTCCAGCAACGTCGTTGGTCTTAGAGGCAACCTCTTTTACCATTTGTGCTCCCATGTTTTCGACTGGATCCTCTAACTCAATTTCTTTAGCTACGGATACTCCATCCTTAGTGATAGCTGGTGCACCAAACTTCTTTTCAATAATAACGTTTCGTCCTTTAGGGCCTAACGTTACTTTTACAGCATTAGCGAGTTGATCAACACCAGATTTGAGTTGACCGCGTGCTTCTGCATTAAATTCTATGATTTTAGCCATTTTGCTTAGTATTTGTATTAGTTAACAATTGCGAGAATATCAGATTCACGCATAATCATGTAAGATTCACCATCGAGATTCACTTCAGTACCTGCGTACTTGCCATAAAGAACTGTATCACCATTTTTAACAACAGGTGCTACGCCTTTATCATCCTTTTCACTCACTGCCATTACATGGCCCTTTTGAGGTTTTTCTTTTGCAGAATCAGGGATAATGATTCCGCCAGCTGACTTTTCTTCAGCATCAGCAGACTTAACGACCACCCGGTTATTACTACCTGCTAGTGGATTTATATTAATTGAACTCATAGTATGTCTAAATTTTGAATTTTGTTAAGCGAATAGTATACCAATTGCACAATGCGCATCTTTTGCTGAAAAATTGGCAGACTACATGGCAAAGTGTCTTTCAAGTAGGCCTAAAAGACCATTGTTTGGTATGTAGAACTGTCGTGTTGGCCCTTTAGCTTGCTGGTGGTGCAGGAACCTCTTCTTGTGGAGCTACAAGTTGCAACTCGTTATTGATTTGCTCTGCTTGATTTACTTCAGGACTTGAAACAGAAGCAGTCATAGCAATGGATAGCACAACTAAAGCGCCAGCTAAATACCATGTCAGCTTTTCGATAAAATTCGTTGCACGACTTGCTCCAAGAATTTGATTACTCACTGTGCCTAAACTAGCTTGGATTCCTCCACCTTTTGGATTTTGAACAAGCACGGCAATACCGAGTAAACAACTAGTAAGAATGGTGATAATCAAAAGAATAGTGAACATTGTACGATCTTATTTTTTCAGAAGTTCATCAATTTGGTCTGCAAAGAAACGCTTTTTTTTGGGATTCTCGAGCATCAGTTGGCTATACACTTGTATGGCTTCCTCATAGCGACCTTGGCTTCGTAGTATAGTAGCATAGGTTTCAGAAACGAATTCCTTCGTTGTATTCTCTGTTTTCTTGATTTTAGAGCGTTGGATTATGGCTTGAATATCCTCAGAGCGGAGGACAGCTTCTAAATCACCGTCCATTGCCGAGGCTGGTCGAGCTTGAATAGGAACTTCAACAGCGAGCGAGGCTAAAAAATCACCTAATGAACTAATCTCTGTGTCAGGCGATGACATGGTATCATGTAAATCAAAGGTTGGAATAGGGGGCTTGCTAGGCGCCCTTTCTGCAATAGAGTCATCCCGATTTACCTTTTCTTTATCGCGTAGGGCAGTTGAGTTTTCAGCAGGGATACCTTCGCCTTTAACCAAGGCAAAAAGTTGCCCGCGATCAGCCATAAAAAAAGCAAGTCGATTCAATTGACTTTCATCATACTCAAGCGGACCACCTAGTCGTTCATTCCACAAGCGAATGAGACTGGGGCTAAGATGATAGGGATGTTGTTCAGCCCAATGTTCCAGTTCGGTTAGGGTTTTTTCAGGTAATGGACTTCCCTGAAAAAGCTGCTTAAGACAATCGACTACCATTTCACAAAACTTTTGTTGAAGACATCTTCTACTAGGAGGGTATTTAGCGCATTAATCAATTGCTCTTCAACAATATTAAGGTCCTCATTGGCTGGAAAGTCAATAAATCGTGTGAAGGTTTTTGTCCAGTTTTCCTCTGGGTTAATACGATTCTCGCTCGCAATACTAATGGCCATAGTGATTCTTTTTTGCTCAGAGGTTTGACCAGCAGCAGGTGCTTGAATTGAATATCGATACGAGATAATCTCTCCTTTAAAATGCAAGTCTCCATTCCCATCTTGGAGCGGAATATTTGTAGTGAGCATTTTTTGCTTCAGCGCTTCGGTGAGAAGGTCTCCAACAGTTGCTGGGGCACCTTCGGCATTGTTGGATATGTAGGCAACAGATATTGACGTGATGTTTGGATCAAAGTTGGCTCCTGTAAAGGAGTAGATCTTGCATCTCGAGAGCAAAAGACCTGTGCAGAGAACAAGTGATGATATGACTAAATTCCTTTTCATCAGATATCGTATTCTCTAATTTTTCGATAGAGTGTTCGTTCGGAAATGCCGAGTTCTTCGGCGGCATTTTTTCTGCGACCCTGATGTTTATCTAGAGCCTTTTTTATCATTTGCCTCTCCATGTCCATTAGGGAAAGTGAATCCTCGATTTCCTCAGCATTTGGGATATCTTCTTTAGTGTGCACAATGAGGCTCTTAGCATCGTCTTTTGGTGGTTCCCATTGTATTTCTTTATTCGGTACAAAGGTGTGATTATCTAGCGGTAAATCCTCTCTGTACACCGAGGCATCCGTATGACCAATCACCTTTTTCAAAGCGTTGATATCCTGCTTCAACTCAATAAACATCTTGACTAGTAGGGTAGTGTCCTCATTTGTGCTAGTTGCTCGTTCATCATCTGTTTGCGCTTGACGGAGTGCTGGTAGCCGGTTGTTGTTTATATCGGGTATTAGTTGAACAATATCATGAGCGCCAATAATGTCCTCAATGGCTAACACGGATAGCTGATCTGCCATGTTCCTTAGTTGTCTGACATTGCCGGGCCAAGGATACCGCTGAAGTAAGGATTGCGCATCTTCACTGAGTTGTATAGGTCTCCTACGATGTCGTTCTGCGAAGTCAGTAGCAAATTTTCTAAACAACAGTAAAATATCATCCCCGCGGTCACGCAGCGCAGGGATAGTTATGGGAACAGTGCTTAATCGGTAGTACAAGTCTTCTCTGAACTTGCCTTGTTCTGCTGCCTTTAGCAAATTTCTGTTGGTTGCAGCAACGATACGAACGTTGGTTTGTTGAACTTCGGATGAACCTACTTTAATAAACTCACCTGACTCGAGTACACGCAGGAGACGTGCTTGTGTTCCTACAGGCATTTCTCCAATTTCGTCGAGAAAAATGGTGCCTCCATTAACCGTCTCAAAGTATCCCTTGCGCTTATCTTGCGCTCCTGTAAAAGCCCCTTTTTCGTGACCAAAGAGTTCTGAATCAATGGTTCCTTCAGGAATAGCTCCGCAATTTACGGCAATGAACTTCTCATGTTTTCTCGGAGAGAGTTGATGAAGAATTTTTGAAAAGGCTTCCTTTCCCACGCCACTTTCTCCATTGATTAAAACTGATAGGTCAGTGGGTGCTACTCGCATGGCAATTTGAATCGCATGATTGAGCGATTGGGAGTTTCCAATAATGCCGAATCGTTGCTTGACGCCTTGTAAAGTGGGATTCATTAAGCTATAATTTCTCCTTTAAGAATGGCCTGGCTGTAATCAGTCACCTTAACTTGAATATATTCTCCAATGGTTGCGTCTCCTTTGGGAAAAACAATCATTTTGTTCTGACTATTACGTCCGCACAAATCATCTTTCGAACGCTTAGAATATTTTTCGACTAGTACTTCAAAAGTTTTACCTAAGTCGGCTTTGTTGCGCGCTATGGAATGTTCTCTTTGCAAATCGATAATCTCTGCTAATCGACGCTTTTTATCAACTTCTAGAACATCATCTTCATAACGCTTAGCGGCAAGTGTACCCGGTCTTTCAGAGTAAAAGAACATGTAGGCCATTTCATACTTTATCTCCTGCATGATGGATAATGTTTCTTTGTGTTGTTCTTCTGTTTCTCCACAAAACCCAGTGATGATATCAGTGGAGATAGCTGTATTAGGAAGAATTTTTCTAATGGCATCAATTCTATTCATATACCATGCTCTATCATAAGTACGGTTCATGCGGTTTAGAACTTCAGAATTGCCACTTTGCACGGGGAGATGAATGTACTCACAGATGTTGTCATATTTTGCCATCACGTAGAGCACGTCGTCAAGCATGTCTTTAGGGTGTGAGGTGGAAAACCTTACTCTTAGAAGCGGTGATACTTGGGCAACAGCTTCTAGAAGGTTAGCAAAGTTGAAGACATCGTCGGTATCCTTGAGTTCAATAAGTTTTTTTCCGCGAACCTTAGGATCTTCGGACCATCTGTAGGAGTCCACATTTTGGCCAAGCAGGGTAACCTCTCGGTAACCCTTGTCAAATAAATCTTGAGCCTCTGCGATGATGGATTTTGGATTCCGGCTCCTTTCTCTTCCTCGGGTAAATGGAACCACGCAAAAGGAACACATATTGTCGCATCCACGCATTATTGAAATAAAGGCGGTAACACCGTTGCTCGAGAGTCTTACCGGGCTTATATCCGCATAAGTTTCCTCTCTAGAAAGTAAAACGTTCACTGCTTTTTGCCCACTTTCTGCCTCGGAAATTAAATCTGGTAAATGCCTGTAGGCATCCGGTCCTACGACAATGTCAACTAGCTGCTCTTCTTCAAGAAACTTCTCTTTGAGACGCTCTGCCATGCAACCTAGTACACCGATAAGCGCATCGGGTTTACGTCGTTTAACCACGCTGAAGTTTTTGAGCCGATTACGCACCCTTTGCTCAGCATTTTCACGAATAGAGCAGGTGTTCACAAAGACAAGATCAGCTTCATTATAGTCTCGTGTTGAAACGTAACCATTTTCGCATAGAACGGAAGCTACAATTTCACTATCAGAAAAATTCATTTGGCAACCATAGCTTTCTATGTAAAATCTTTTTCCGTTAGGCTGTATACCGCGTAATCCCTCTTTGACAATGACTTCACCTTGTCGATCCTCTGATAGAAGACTGTGGTCATGTGCTTGAAAAGTTTCTTTTAAATCTAACATTGTATATGCTTCTAAAAAGTTAACAAAGGTAAGGCCGTTTCTGTTTATGACAAAATGTCAGTTTTGTGTACAGCGGATAAAAATATTGTTGAGGTGAATTGGACCGAAGAGATTGAATGGTTGAGTTATAAACTTATTATCGAACGATCGAGGCATAACTTGTGACATGAGATGAGAAGATCTTGTGATATGATTTAGTTGCCTATTAGGTGCAACTCGCTCTAAGTTTGAGTATCTTTAAACTAAACTTAAAACAATGAAAAAGGAATTTAATTTGGCCTTTACAATAATCTTGTCAGGGTTATTTTTCTAAAGTCCTTTTTTATAGTCCCTTTAAATTGCCACTTCTTGAGTAATGCTTTTTAATTCAATAGATTTTGCGATTTTCCTACCAATAGTCTTTTCACTTTATTGGTTTGTAAATAGCAAAAGTCTTACGCTTCAAAATATCCTTATTGTCGTAGCCAGCTATTTCTTTTATGGCTGGTGGGATTGGAGATTTCTTTCTCTAATAGTGTTCAGTACTGTGGTGGATTATACCGTTGGACAACAGCTGCGGCGTTCAGATAATCAGCGTAAACGTAAACTACTGTTGTGGACGAGCATTGTCGTTAATCTTGGGTTTTTAGGATTCTTTAAATACTATAATTTCTTTTTAGAGAATTTTATCCGTGGCTTCTCCCTATTTGGGCAAGATATTCAGGCAAACACCTTACATATCATTCTACCCGTTGGCATCAGCTTTTACACATTTCAGACGATGAGCTACACAATTGACGTGTACAGAAGAAAGCTAGAACCCACCAACGATTTTATTGCCTTTTCAGCCTTTGTAAGCTTCTTTCCTCAATTGGTTGCAGGTCCTATTGAACGAGCCACCCATCTTCTGCCGCAGTTCTACAAGAAGCGGACCTTTGACTATTCGAAGGCGGTTGACGGCATGCGTCAGATCCTTTGGGGTTTGTTTAAGAAAGTGGTTATCGCCGACAACTGTGCAGTGATTGCCAATCAAATTTTCAATAATTCGGCAGACATGAATGGCAGCACGCTTGCTCTGGGTGCGTTGTTTTTTACTTTTCAAATCTATGGTGACTTTTCAGGCTATTCCGACATTGCTATAGGAGCGTCAAGGCTTTTTGGATTTGACTTGATGCAGAACTTTAACTTTCCTTATTTCTCAAGAGACATCGCTGAATTTTGGCGCCGGTGGCATATTTCTCTTTCTACGTGGTTTAGAGACTATCTATATATCCCATTAGGCGGGAGTCGTGGCGGTACTTGGATAAAAGTCAGAAATACCTTCATCATTTTTATAGTAAGCGGATTTTGGCATGGTGCGAATTGGACATTTATTGTATGGGGTGCATTGAATGCCCTTTATTTCTTGCCTCTATTGTTGACTAATAATAATCGAAAGAATTTAGAGACGGTTGCTCAAGGTCGGCTGCTTCCAAGCGGTAGGGAGGCATTATCTATACTTGTAACCTTTGGATTAACAGTAGTTGCATGGATATTCTTTCGAGCGGAAAATATAGGCCATGCGCTTAACTATATCGGTGAAATGTTTTCGCCATCGCTTTTTTCAATGCCAAACTTTACTGCGCTGTCTGGGGCGTTAATTACGATAGTACTTCTATTGGTTTTTGTAGTTATTGAATGGATAGGAAGGGACGGGCAATATGCCATTGCTCATATAGGCCTGCGATGGAAACGTCCGTTTCGGTATGCGATGTATTATGCTATTTTGTTGGCTATTTTTTGGTTTGGTGGTCAAGAGCAAGAATTTATATACTTCCAGTTTTAGCCCATGAAGCGATTTATATGCAAATTCTGTTTGTTCCTTTTGATTCCGGTCTTATTTTTTGGCTGTAATATGGTAATCAATTATTTTATTTATACAGGCTCAAGTAAATCGATCCCAAAAAGTAATATTCTCATTGCAGGTGATTCGCATACTCAGCGAAGTTTAAATCCCAAGTATTTCCATGATGCGCAAAATATATCACAATCGGCAGAACCATACGTTATAACCTATTGGAAGCTTAAAAAGATAGTTCAATCAACCATTCCTGATACGTTGATTATCGGTCTAGCTCCTCACAACATTTCTCAGTTTAATGACTTAAAATTTTCAAATCAACTGTGGGCGAGCGAAATGTTCAGTCGGAGTTATCCAATAGAGGAGTTCAGTGATATCTCAGATAAAATTGCTATAGATTTTGCTACCTATTACAAGGTATTATGGAAACAAACCGCATTCTATCCCAAAAGCACTCATAATCCTTTTGTAGGGCGATATGAAAATGTGGAGAGAAGCTATATTACGGATATAGATGATGCCGTTAACCGTCATTATTATCTAAATGGAGAGGCTTTGGGAGTATCTGACTTAGCCCTTGAATACTTAGATTCCATTGTTTCACTATCGAATGCAGAGGACATTACATTAGTCATGGTAAGTAATCCTGTGCATGAACAGTACCTCAACAAAATTCCTGATCCGATCATGCAAAAGTTTGAAGAGTTGATCGAGGTATATAGCGATGAGCATTTTGTATTTGATAAAACCAGGTCGCCTTATCCAGATACTCTCTACCTAAATGCGGACCATATGAATGAGTCTGGTGCAAAGCGATTTACGATGGAGCTCATCGATTACCTGAAAACAATACGGGAAAATTAGTAAATGCCTAAAATATGCCTCTTGGAGCATCTTCATGGTCTTCCCAAATACCATCCCACCATAGATCAGTGCTAAAAGCACCGCTTTCAACTAGATACCATTTACCATTGATTCTTTTGAATAGTGCTTCAACATGGCAACAATCGTAGTCATAATTGGGAAGGATAATTTCTTGCCTATCTCTTCTTTGAGCATCTCCCATAAACCATGCATAACCATTGCCTACTTTGAAATGATTTACTACAAAAACGAATTCCTGCTCAAATTCCTGATATAGATTGGCTCTTAATATATCAAGCATCATCGTTCTATCCTCGGCATTTGATGTTGTCTTAATTTTATAATTCTGAATGGATTGTGAAAATCCAAAGAGGGATAGATTTGCAAAGAATAGGATGGTAATAAACTTTTTCATAACGTATATAATTGATGCATAAAGGTAATCTAATCAGTCTATACTTATGCGCACAATTTTCTACCGCCCACCCTTTGATTTTACTTGAAAGCCCTGATTTTCAAGATAGGCCAAGGTTTTTTTTCGTTGGTCCCCCTGTATAAGAATTAATCCATCTTTGACCGATCCTCCGACCCCACAGTGCTGCTTTAGTTTTTTACCGAGTTCGGTTAGTTCAAGATCACTTCCTTGGAAATCTTCGACGAGTGTGACGGATTTGCCTCCTCGTTGCTTACGGTCTAAGCTTACGTAAAGCTTTTGGAATTGCGGTGGAATAGAAGGTTGATTATCGCTGTCTTTAGATACTTCATAATCATATTCTTCGGGATTGGTGCTGTAGACCATACCATCACCCCGCTGCCATTTCTTACTTCTTTTGCTCATCTTTATTATTCTATTAAAAACTTGATATCAATTTTATTCCTTTATAAATGGAATGGTGTGGCTTTGACCATCGATGCTCAACTGAAAATAATATTGCCCATGGTCGAGGTGCGATAGATCCATCGCTAGGGTATTACTCGATATATTATCCAGATGCATTAACAATTTCCCATCCAAGGTGTAGAGATCCAATATTGTTGGGTTTGATGTGCTTGGAAATTCAAGCCAGGTAGAACTTTGTACGGGATTGGGACTGATTTGAATGGGATGGTCTTCAGCAAGGCTTGAAATACTGGTCGGTGGTCCTGGGCAAGTGAGTATGACGTCTAACAGGGTAACAGAGTCCAAAGCAAGCTCGACATTTGGGACAATCTTCGACGTACATCCTTTACCAGAAAATCGTATGGCGTAGGTGCCAGCCTGATCGAGCCCATTGCTGTAATCACCTGACGGCCGACTGCGCTTTATAGCGTCTGTTCCAAGAATTTCTATTTGAATGTTGGCCAGCGGAAACCCTGAATTTCCTTCAGTTATGTTTCCCTCGAGATAGGCCGCCGATGCAAATTGAGGTTGCATAAGATAAAGACCCTCTTCGATGTCAGAGGCGGCAATCATTCCATTGCTAAAAAATGGATAAACTCCCCAGCAACCGTAGAATTCAGGTATAGAAGGGAAAGGGGAAGTATCAAAGTTTCCTACTTCAACGAGATTGCTTTTGCGCTTAGCATTAATCAGTACGACGCCATCTGTATAATGAGAAGCTACAATGTAATCTCTAATCCAAAAGGCATTGTGAGGAATAACTCCACTTCCTTCGTTTCGCTGATATCGATCAGTTTCCCTGATGTCTAGTAAATCACTTACATCATATACATCAATATTGGCACCTTCAATCTCATCGACGGTAACTAAGTACTGACCGGTTGAATCAAGCCAACATTGGTGGGTAAAGTTTGAGGAGGTGGGGAAGCGGGCTAGTATAGTTGGGCTTTCCGGGTTGCTGTTATCGACCACGGCTTGTGTTCCATTCCGTATTTCAGAAAGATACATTGTATCACCTCTGACGTAGCCGTCATGTACGTATTGCTCCGTATAACTTCCAAGGTAAGTGGGTTGGTAGCGATTAACGGTGTTTACATCAAATACGTCGACTCCACCGACATAGAGATTACTTCCAAAGAGGTAGCCATATCCCTTTTCGTCAATATATATGTTGTGTGCTCTTTGAAGGTTCAATGTGTCAGCGGTAAATCGCTCGAAATGAATAGAGTCGGGTAGAAAGCTTAAATCGATAATATCTAGTCCACCTCCCTCGTCATTGGTGACGTAAGCGAAATTGTCCCAGGTTTTGATATCCCGCCATTGGCTTTGAATTCCGGGAATACTGTGCAATGGTATTATGTTGTTTGGATCGGTGACGTCAAGGATCAAAGTTTTGGAGTTTTGCCCGAGCAATACATATTGGTTTCCCAAGGAGTCTTCATAGCCCCATATGTCATTATTTTCCTCCTCACTCGGATAAAACCCAAGGAAATCTAGTTGTCCAAAAACATGTGGGTTAAAGAGGAAATAAAAAGAAGCAGTAAGTACGGATAATAGGTAGGGTCGCATAGTGTTTAGTCGAGATAAGGTACGGCCTCTATTCCCACGAGTTTCATCCACTGAATGTCATAGGATTGCCAATACCCTGGCTGATTAACTTCAGGATATCTTGAAAAAAATGGAGCTTGCATGAAGTTAATATTGCTCACCGAAGTGTCGCATGGATTGATGGTCAGGCTATCTTCTTCCATTGATAAAAATGCCCTTCCCCCTTGTCGAATTCCTTGGTCAATAGAGGTCATAATCTCATAGCCTAGCTTGAAACTCTCACTTGGATTGAGGTTGGTTGCCTGCCGGACCTGATAAATACTTTCCTGGGGTAGGCATGTCATCTCCTTGCGTTGATAGCTCGGGATTATAAGATTGGTCATTAACACCTTGTGATATTCTAATTGTTTAGTATCCAACCACTCTTCCAATCCCACAGCCGTAGCACTTGAAGTATTTTTTATTATTGGTGAGAACAATTCATAGAACCTTACAATGAGTTGATCGTTTTTTGTTGGATAATGGATAAATGCTTTTCGCCCAGGCACAAGGCATTTTGTTTTAAGTGATGATACAGTTTCACCTTTTAGGATACCATAAATGACTGGCGTAAACTTTGTATTGTATGTCTCATTAAATGCGAGCACTGCAGTTTTCATATCTGCGAATAAATTATTGTACCGAGGATTTGTATCCGGTTGAAAAACGATAATGTAGGCTGAGCTATCCTTTCTCGCTGCTACCTCTAGACTTGAGTAGAACGTTTCGAGGTAACTGGGTTGATATCCGATGTAGTTACCGTTAAGCATTGAGGTGTCAAGTTTCGTACAACCTGGATCGAATACCGCTGCGCCATTTTCTTTAGCAAATGACAGAGTAGACCGGAGCATAGAATTGGCCTTACCTCCAAAACCGGGTCCAATGATAAAATCTGGTGGATTTTGCTCCAATAGACTTAAAATTGCTTGATTGCTATCTACTGAATTTAGGTTGTCCCAAATACTGAGATTAAGTTGAATTGAGGTGTCGGATCGATAACTGAGATAAGACATTATTCCATCATATAAATCATAATTTTGAAATAGTGATTTAGGCATTGTGAGCTTGGCCGCATTAGGCATGACCTTCCCGATTTCTAGTTTCCACTGCCCTAAGGCACTTGGCATAACATCGCTTCGAAAGGGAAGAATTATTGCAATATCATATGCATCCTTCCAAACGATTTGGTTTTCGAGGATTCTTATTTTTTGGTCAATTCGACCTATTAATTCATCGATATAGGCTATCACGTCCTCACGCATCGATGAATCAAAGGGATTACTTTCTTGTTTAAGCCGTAACAAAAAAGTACGTTCCTTAACAAGCATGATGACACTATCTTTTCTTAAGCTATCTTGAAATATTTGAGCTTCTTTGGCGGATAGCGCGCGGACCGTGTCTTGTCCCATCATATTGGTGGAAGAATCCATCGTAAGCTCAAACATTTGAGCATGGGTCGAGGTGCCTAGACTCAGAAATAAGAAAAAGATAAACTGCCGCAAGGTCTTTGATGTCAAGAATAATTTTTGCATTTCTGGTAGATTAAAATACTTCTTTATTCCCATTCTATAGTGGCGGGAGGGTTCGAACTAATATCGTAGACGACTCGATTAATGCCTTTCACTCGATTGATGATTTGATTGGACACATTGGCTAAAAAAGTAGAGGGCAGGGGATACCAATCTGCGGTCATTCCATCCACTGAAGTCACGGCGCGAAGGGCTAAAACAGATTCATAAGTTCTTTCATCTCCCATGACGCCAACGCTTCGCGTATCCAATAACATTGCTCCTGCTTGCCAAATCTTTTCATAAAGTCCCCCTTTCTTTAAGGCAGCGATGAAGATCGCATCTGCTTCTTGTAGCATAGTCACTCGTTCTTCTGTAATGGGGCCTAGTATTCTTATGGCGAGTCCAGGGCCTGGGAAGGGGTGCCTGCCAATGATTTCTTCGGGCATATTCATCTGTCGACCAACTCGTCGAACTTCATCTTTGAACAACATACGAAGGGGTTCTACAAGTTTCAGGCCAAGAGTTTCAGGCAGACCTCCTACATTATGATGCGACTTGATCGTAACGGAAGGGCCATGAACTGATACGGACTCAATAACGTCTGGGTAAATCGTTCCTTGGCCTAGCCACTGGGCATTATTAATTGCCTTGGCTTCTTTTTCAAAGACATCGATAAAGCGTTTTCCAATTCGTTTGCGTTTTTGCTCCGGTTCGGCAACCCCTTGTAAGTCATGCAAGAAATTAGCTGAGGCATCGACTCCTTTCACATTAAGTCCAAGTCCTTTATAGGATGTAAGCACCTCATCAAACTCGTTTTTGCGAAGTAAGCCGTTGTTTACAAAAATGCAATGCAGGTGATCTCCAATCGCACGATGCAACAACAAAGCGGCAACCGATGAGTCTACTCCCCCAGATAGACCGAGTACGACAGACTCATCGCCAAGCTTTTCTTTAAGTCTAGTTACTGTATTTTCTACAAATTGGGCTGGAGACCAATCTTTTTTTAGCCTAGCGATATCAAAAATGAAGTTCTCTATGATCTTTCTACCATCTTCGGAGTGCGTTACTTCAGGATGAAACTGCAAACCATATAGTGGGGGCAAGTCCTGATTATTTCTTTTAAAAGCTGCTACGGGTATGCTTTCTGTTTTCGCAATGACTGAAAATCCAGAAGGAATTTCTGTAATCGAATCGCCATGAGACATCCAAACAGTCTCCTTATCAACGCCTTTCCAAAGAGAATCTTCATTGGATACAACGAGTTTGCTTCGGCCATACTCACGGTGCTGGCTGCGCTCAACTGTTCCACCCATATGATGTGCTATGCTTTGAGCACCGTAGCAAACTGCTAAACAGGGAATATGGTTAGAAAGATCTTCCCACGCGATCTGAGGCGCATGATCTTCCAAACAAGAAAAGGGGCTTCCAGAAAAAATAACGGCCTTAGCCTTGAGGGCATCCTCATGTTTGGTGTAGGGTAGAATCTCGCAATACACTCCACATTCTCGAATACGGCGTGCAATGAGTTGGGTATACTGAGAACCGAAGTCAAGAATGATTAATTGTGTTTCCATGCGCTAGTGAATTGGTGTAAAAATAAGCGGAGGTCGCAAACCTTTAGTACTAGTTAACATCTATTCATAAACATCTGCTCGTAACAACCTGGAAATATTGTTGATTTAATGTACCTTGTATCTAACCAAATAAATCATAATGAAATCTTTACATCTCATTGTAAGCATCTTATTGACAAGTATTGCGTTTTCTTCATGCAGCAGTAGCAATGGTGCTAAGCGAGCTAGTGACTTATGCGATTGTGCCATGGATGGCAACATGATCAGTGTAGAAACCATATCAGGTATAAGTGATGAAGCAACAGAGGAACTTGAACAATGCGTTCGTGGGGTAATGAAAGATATAAAGAGCGACGTCGGGGATATGGAAAAGGAAGACCAAGTAGATTATCTCAGAGAAATGATGCAAGGCGTGTTTGATACAGAGTGTTATGAAACAACAGCAATGCTTGGCTTGAGTTTTATGAGCTTAGAAAGTATAATTGACTTAGCCCTTTCAGAAGATGGTTTAGATGAACTCTTTGGAGGTGGGTCGTATGAAGAATATGATTACGAGAGTGAATATGATTTTGATAATTTCGAGTACTACCATGATGCTGAATACGGCGAAGATTATGACTTGTAGTCTTTTTAATCCTGCGAAGTAAAAGTATAGGCATGGTGAACACCATGCCTTTTTTATGGGTTACCTGTAATAACAAAACTCTTAATTATGCCAGTTTGGAAAAAACCTACTAACAGAACCTATTTAGAGAACACACTAAACAAGAATACATTAGGTGAAACATTAGGAATTGAGATTACTGAAGTCGGAGAAGATTACCTTGAAGGGAGAATGCCGGTTGATCATCGGACAATGCAACCTTTTGGCTTGCTGCACGGAGGAGCTTCTGTGGCGTTGGCGGAAACACTTGCTAGTGTGGCCGGATTTCTCAGTTTGTCAGAGGGTAAAAACTTAGTTGGCGTGGAAATCAATGCAAATCACCTACGTGCTGCTAGAAAAGGATATGTGGTGGGAAGAGCAACTCCCATTAGGCTAGGAAGAACTGTGCAGGTTTGGGAAGTCAAGATTGTCGACGAAAAGAATAGGCTCGTATGTATATCTCGGATGACGGGCGCTGTAGTTGGGGAGTAAAGGATGTCAGGCTATTTGCTGTAGAATAGTTTTACAATGGCACCTTTCATGTATATATCGATTTTAGCCGTTTTATTTACTGCGTTAAAACGCCACTCTAGGCAGAAAGGGCTAGTTTCATTATTACCACACAGCGGAAATCCTTTGTCCCATTTGAGCATTGTGCCAGAGTATTGAAGAATCTCGATGTCTTCGGGTTGATAGTTCGGGAATTCTGGATCTAAGCAAATGTTTACCCCGTCTTGATGACTTGTTACAGGCTTTCCCTGGTAAATCTCTTCGAAAATAGCTACGCTTTTAACAAGCCATCGAACCCATCCTTTGGGCTCGATAAGTATTTTGTTTGACTGAAACCATTGGTTTTCTTCAGAGGTTAAACTCTCTGCCGTATTATTAAACGCGGTATCGTAATAATCGGTGTATTTAACTGAAATATTGCTTTGTTCAGCACTCTGCGTGTAGTACAATCGCTTAAAATCATTGCAAAGTATACGTACAGAATCCAAGTTAAAGACGCCATAGAGTGAGTCCGGAATCTCTTCAAATCGCACAATATCTGTAATGACTTGGCTTGAATCGGAAACCCGAGAGGAGTCGTCGCTCTCTGTACGAACTGAGCTATCCAAGGGACTCGTAAATTTAAGGCTGTCAAATGCTGATAATGTGCTGTCTACGGTTGACGAATCTGCATTGTTAATGGCGAGAAACAGACTGAGCTTCCGCTTGTACACGCTATCCATCAGCGCCAAATTGTTGGCCATTTTTTCCTCCCAAGCCGAATGGATACTATCAATTTCAACTTCATGTTCATAGGCTAAATCTTCCAATTCAATTTTGAGGCGTTGAACAAGTGCATCCTCTGTCAGTGTTAAGTTGGTGGAAATTTCACGTGCTAATCTTAAGTCCTTTTTTATTTTAGATAGGGCTTGGTTTTGTTCTTTGATCAGGGTGTTTTGCTTATCAATTTGAAACGTTTGTTCCGCGATAATTAGGCTGTCGCTAATGCGCTTCGACTCCAAATAATTAATCAGAGAGGCCATCTCTTTTTTATTCATTTTTTTCTGACCAACAACATTAAAGCTTGTGGTGATACAAAGAAAAAATAGGAGGAGTCGGATTGGCATATTAGATGTTGTGTCGTGACGGAAAATTACTCAAATTCAGGTATATCCAAAGTGCTTTTTGTGGGTTCAAAAGAAAGTGAGACTGAGTTTACACAGTAGCGTTGTCCAGTCTTGTTCCGTGGGCCATCATTAAAAATGTGCCCTAGGTGTCCTCCACATTGACCACAAAGTATCTCCGTGCGTTTCATACCATAGGAGTTATCTGCTTTAGTGATTACGGAGCCTTCTGCGATTTGATCATAGAAACTAGGCCATCCACTACCCGAATCGTATTTGGTATCGGAGTCAAAAAGAGGATGGTTGCACGCTGCGCAATGATAAACTCCCTCCTTCTTGTTGTATAAATAGGCTCCTGTGAAAGGAGCTTCTGTGGCGCCTCCGCACATAACTTCTTGTTGAAAGGATGAAAGGCTTGATTTGATGGAATCGCTGTCAATCATTCTTTTGGTCTCGGACACTTCTGAACTCGCCTCGCCTTGGGCCAAGGTGCAGGCCGTAAACAGCATTGCACATAGCAGACAAAGCACAACTTGATGGTTAATCATATATGTAGAACGATTAGATACAAGATATTGTTATAATCAACTTCCTTTATTCCTTAAGAAACTCCGGCCAGAGATTAGCTCCTCGACTGTCCAACGAGGAATCTTTTAAAAAGTCGAAGGCCACAAAGAAAAAAGACATGGCATAACTAACCCACAAATACCCAACGATGTATGGAGAACTCAAGGGAAGCGTATAACTAAGGGTAAACCAGCCATCCCAAGTTGCAATGATAAAGAGACCAAGAATCAACCGAAGAGATTCCCAGAAGGCACTTGCTATTCTTCGATCCATAAGACTTGTATACGAGAATATGCTTAAAAAAATAAAGAAGCCGTAAAGTAAAGTGGGTTGCATTATAGCTGGTCCGAGGTTTGTTCCAGCTTCATGGATTGCTACCAAATGATTGAAAAGAAACATTGCGCTGATTACACCAATTGTCATTTGAATCGCAGCCCATGCTTTTAAGGCTAAGGATGATTTAGGATTATATTTTTTCTGATTTTCTGGGTTGTCGATGATGGCAACAGGGAAACGCTTGGCAACATCCTCAGGGCGCCATCCTGTTGGCATAAACCACAAACGAACTTTGTCAATAAAACGTTTGGTGCGAATCATATCAAAAAGCAATAGCGCATGGTGTTGAAAGTTGATAAGGAAGGGGTTCCATGTATGGGAAGGCCGTTTTATGCCGTAAACTGGCGTCTCTTCCGCTAATTCATCTTGATAGGTGCCAAATAATTTATCCCATACGATGAAAATTTGGGAATAATTCTTGTCCAAATAAATCGGGTTGATCGCATGATGTACTCTATGGTGGCTAGGTGTTACAATGATCTTTTCTAAAATGCCCAAGGTACCAATATGTTGGGTGTGATACCAGAATTGAGCGAAGAGGTGAATGGGCGCTATTAGGGCAAAAACCTCTGTAGGTATTCCCACAAGTGCCAAGGGTAGATAAAAAATTGCAATAAAAGAAAAGATTTCACTTACGGACTGTCGCAGCGCACATGCGAGGTTAAATTCTTCACTGCTATGGTGTATAAGATGTCGATTCCACAAAACGTTAATCTCATGTTCCCAACGGTGCACCCAATACCCCGCAAAATCTTTAACAATAAACACCACTACGTACGTCCACCAGGTGGCTTGGAGGGGTTGTGATGGTCCTAAATACCTCAATAGAAAATCGTAACCAATGAGCATTATGACTATGCCTAAAATCGACTTTGTTATATTGGTTATACCCGAGCTAAGACTTGCCACAGTGTCCATCCAACGCAAAGTTTGATTCTTAACTACGTAGCCATAGATGAACTCAATACAAATTAAGATCGAAAAAAAAGGTATGCCATAGTTTAAGGCATCAGCAAAACTTCCCATTACTCTGAAGATATAGATTAAAGCCCATTAATTGCGAGTAAAAAATGTCACGGCATGAATCAAGTTAATCTGCTTTGAGGAGACTAAGCGAGTTAACACAATACCGCAAGCCAGTTGCCGTTGGTCCGTCAGGAAATACATGTCCAAGATGCGCTTCGCAACGATGGCATTGAATTTCTACTCGAACCATTCCATAGGAAACATCTTTAATATATCGTATGCTGTGTGGAACAATGGGTTTGTCAAAACTCGGCCAGCCACTCCCTGATTCGAATTTTGTCGTTGAGTCAAAAAGTGGGATTTTACAGCATGAACAGTTATATATTCCTGGTTCAAATCGACTGCAATGACTTCCTGATCCAGCGGCTTCTGTTCCTCCTTCCCTTGTTATTCTATAGGTTTGCGCGTCCAAAATGTCTTTCCAGTCTTCCTTTGTTTTCACTACCGGGTCAGGATGTGGATCTTGGCCGCATTCGATGAGATGAATAATATTTTTCCAGTGTTGCATAATCACTTTAACCTCCTGCAAATATCAGAGGAATCTCGGGTATTTTTTGGTCACAAGTCAGATAAATTGCGCGTATCAAGTGAAGGAATTAGTAGTCGTGAGATAAGGATTTGTTGAAAAAACAACATTCTATTTAGCATCAAAATGGCTTATGCTACTTTTAAAAATGATATTTTTAAGTTAAAATTTGACAATGAATCAATCGCTTCGTCAGGCTTTTTATGCCCTTTGTACGGTCTTATTGGCACAGTTCACTTTTGCTCAAACAGACTTGCTCCCCACTGCTATAACTTCGCCAACCAACGGCTGCCTGTTGTCGGCCTCTCAAAATGTCGAGGTTCGCGTTGCACGTGGTGACAATTTTACTCCTGGTTCGGTAAACTACTCAGTAACCGTTACTACAACAGTCAACGGAACGACTTACCCAGCAGAAACCTCAAGTGTAAGTCTAGTCCCCTATCAGGCTGCATTGATTTCAGGTAGTTCTGCGCCTATTGATTTCTCTGCACCTGGGATTTATGATATCCAGTGTGTAATCAGCTATGGCGGTACAATAGCAGCCAATGATACGATTACCACTTCCGTAATTAGCTCTGTTTTGCCAGGTTCTTTGTCAGCTGATGAAACGGTCTGTGAGGGAGATAATGGACAAATTAACCTAACAGGAAATTCAGGAGAAATCGTTCAATGGGAAGAGAGCATTGATGGAGGAATCAATTGGTCTGCCTTAGGCAATACCACGAATTCGCTAAACTACACCAACATTGCTCAGACCACTTCTTATCGAGTGCTTTCTCAAGGAGAATTTGATACTTTGATTCAAGCAGGTGGAGATATTTTCGGATTTGAATTTGGACAGCAAAGCGGTTGGGCTGTGGCACTTGACAATAGTGGTACGCGTGTTGCCATAGGAGAATTTGAAACGAATGGTGGAGAGGGTAGTGTTCGGGTATTAGACTATAATGGAGCAACTTGGACTCAAGTAGGAGATACTTTACGTGGGTCAGCAGTTAATCGCCAGTTTGGCTTTAACGTGGCCTTGTCGGATGATGGAAATACACTTGCTGTTGGAATTCAGCGAAGCGATTCGATCGGTACAGATGTCGGAGCAGCTGCAATTTATTCTTGGGATGGTAGCAATTGGTCTGAGATAAATATGGTGTTTGGTTCTATTCAAGACTCGCTATTTGGGCGCTACATGGACCTGTCAGATAATGGACAATTTTTAGTGGTTGGTTCACCACATAATGAAGTAAATGGCACCAATGCAGGTGCTGTGTATAGTTATTCTTATCAAACGGATGTCCCTGTTTGGGTTCAGTTAGGATTAGATATTGATGGAGAGGCGGCTGGTGATCAATCAGGATGGTCTGTTAGCCTTTCTTCTGATGGAAGCCGAATGGCGATTGGAGCTATAAGAAATGATGATGTTGGAGTTGATGCCGGTCATGTTCGTGTATATGAGTGGGATGGTATCAGTTGGTTTCAGTTAGGATTGGATATTGATGGTGAGGCGGCTGGTGATAATTCAGGTTGGTCTGTTAGCCTCTCTGCTGATGGAAGTCGATTGGCTATTGGCGCTACAGGAAATGATGGTGTTGGAGCTGGTGCCGGTCATGTTCGTGTATATGAATGGGATGGTATCAGTTGGGTGCAATTAGGTTTGGATATTGATGGCGAGGCTCTTGGTGACGGTTCAGGTGTCTCTGTAGATCTTTCTTCTGATGGGAGTCGCATAGCAATAGGAGCAGAAAACAATGATGCTGGTGGAGCTTTTGCCGGTCATGTTCGCATATATCAATGGGATGGCGTAGGTTGGATTCAATTAGGGCAAGATCTTGATGGAGAAGGAATTGGAGATTATTTTGGCTTCTCTGTAAGTTTTTCTTCTGATGGGGATCGGTTAGCAATAGGAGCACCTGAAAATGATGGTGGTGCAAGTGATGCTGGTCATGTTCGTGTGTATGACTGGGATAGTGTGTTGTTAACATGGGAGCAGTTAGGTTTGGATATTGATGGAGAGGCTGCTGGAGATGGATCAGGAAACTCAGTAAGTCTTTCTTCTGATGGGAATCGTTTAGCGATAGGGGCACCTGGTAGTGATGGCGCGGGGGGATTTACTGGAGATGTTCGTGTCTATGACTGGGATAGTGTGTCGTTATCGTGGGTGCAGTTGGGATTGGCTATTGATGGAGAGGGTGCTGATGACTTCTCAGGTAGTTCAGTAAGTCTTTCTTCTGATGGGAATCGTTTAGCGATAGGTGCAATTTTGAATGATGGAAATGGAGCTGATGCTGGACATGTAAGATTATATGACTGGGATGGGACGTCGTTATCATGGGTGCAATTAGGATTAGATATAGATGGAGAGGCCGCTGCAGATCTATCAGGTAAGTCAATAAGTCTATCCTCTGATGGAAGACGTCTTGCAATTGGAGCTTACGGCAATGTTGGCAATGGGCTAGAAACTGGTCATGTTCGTGTATATGAGCTCGATTCATTTACTGGATTTTTGACACTCAATGATACGTTGTATGGAAATCCGGGAGATCATTTCGGCGGATCTGTAGCGATTGATGCTGACGGAAATCGCTTAGCGGTTGGATCTCCAAAATGGTCTGACGGTGTTCAAGATTCCGTTGGGCGGGTAGATTATTACCGAAGATCTTTAGACGTATGGAATTCTTTAGGTTCTGGGGTGATTGCAGGAAGGGGATTGTCAGAGTTTGGTTCTGATATATCACTCAATGCGCAAGGTGATCGTCTTGTAGTAGGATCATACCTTGATGATTTAGGAGGAGTCAATACAGGGGCAACGATGGTTTATCAAAGAGTAGGTGCCGGAAATTGGTCTCAAATAGGCTCTGATCTTCGTGGTGAAGACTTCGGAGATGGTGCAGGAATTGCCGTTGGAATGGATAATACGGGTGATCGAATTGTCGTAGGTGCTCCATTTAATCCAGGTGGAGGAAACTTCTCTGGACAAATGCGTATGTACGAATTACTTGGTAGTAATTGGGTTCAAGTAACACCTGACTTAGATGGTGATGCACCAAATGACTTCTTTGGTTTTGGCGTAGCGATTTCAGGAAATGGAAGTTTTGTGGCTTCCGGTTCTGGAAGTAATGATTACGCTGGAATAGATGCAGGGCTGACAAGGATATACGAAGTAAACACGCTGCCATCTGCCTGTGGTTCAGCATACAGCAATACGACAACTATAACAGTGGATGCTGCAGTGATAGCAGGAAATCTATCATCAGATGCTGTAGTATGTGGAGGAAATAATACGGGTAACCTTGCGCTAACTGGCATACAGGGAACGGTAGTAAATTGGGAATTAAGTGTAGACGGTGGACTTTCTTGGTCACCAATCGTTAATGTATCTCAATCCTATGTATACAATAACTTAACGACTACTACTCAGTTTAGAGTAATCGTAACGAATGGAAGTTGTGGTAACGATACTTCGAATACCGTTACAATAACAGTTGATCCACCGGTTGTCGGCGGAAACTTGACTGGAAGTGCGACGGTATGTGGTAGCGGAAA
>PAPS01000034.1 GCA_002708985.1 Saprospirales bacterium
CCACCACAAGAAACTAAAGTGATAGCAGCGATAAATACAAAAGATAAATATTTCATAATTCTAGATTTATAATTTATGCTACAAACATATAGAAAGGTTTTGGAGTAGCAAGGCTTTTTTGCCTAGGTCAGCCACAAAAAATGTTAAATCCTTGTTAAAATAAATTGTAACTATTGATTTGTACATACTTACGACAAGCAACTACTCGCAGCCACTAAAAAAGTTCGTTGTACTATCTAAGTGATTTGCAGGGATATTCAGTTTGAACTCCCGGTCATATCGTCTTAGCGTAAAGCTGTAACTCACCTTCTGTGCTGGTATATTGTAAACGTCATATTGCTCGCTTTGTGCAGCTAACTGAGATAAGTTAAGTGCATTCGCACTTCCCCCAACGAGTATACCCTGACCAACAGAATAGCCAGATGGACCATACTCGAGAAGAGCCTCTTCGGGTTGTGCGCTTACATCACTGATTTTTTTGGATCGGCTGAGATCTGCATCATATTCTGCACGAAATGAGAGACCATCCCCCCTGCCAAGGAAGTTATAGCCCCCTATCAGCGTTTTCCCGAAGCCAAAAGCGTTCGTTAGCGTCATTACGTTACCCTCGGTAAACCATTGTCCATTTGTATCACCACTACTTTTTCTTCGAATGACTACATGATCTTCTTCAAAGTACAAGTGACATTCCTCTGGCTTTTCATCATCAAGAATAAAGGCAGGAACGGGTATTCCAAAACGAGTATTACAACCATCTTGACAGTCTTCTACAACCCATTCTCCAATCCACTCCTTTCGTTCTTCAGGCATTCCACCCTCGACCACTTCGTTCTCCGATGAAGTCGATGAGGAGGAACAACTTGTAATCGTGTATGCCATTATGCAGATTGCTACCATAAGACTTAAACTACGTTGTGTAAACTCGTAAACCATGCTATTGACGATTGAACTCATAGGTACACAAACAATTATTGATGAAGAAAGTATTCTTACCCTTCCATGCAATACCTACACTTTGCTCGCGACCTAAAGCCTCACTGGCAATCGTGAGCTTATCCTCTTGATAGGTCCAAGTCATATCAAAGAGGTATCCGCGATTATTGGCAAGTTGTCCCTTGCCATCACTTAAAAAAGAAAGATTAATTACCATAGTTTGACAATCGGCTAGTTTGGCAGAATCACCCTCTTGCTCATTATGGCGAACATCATGCACCGCCCAATCTCCTTGAATACGTTTTGATTTGCTGCAAGAAGAAAATAAGAAGAAAGTCACTAAACCTCCGAACAGAATAGATCTCAAAAACATTGAGGGATTTTGCATAAAGTAAATATAGTAGATTAAACTTCCTCATAGCGCGAACCTGATGTTAAAAACCTCTTTGTTCCAGGAAGTCGATTTAGATTATTTCGCCAAGCATATAAAGCATAATGGACTAACTAAAAAGAGTCTGTCGACTTTGTCGTATTTCCGTTGAGAGAATGCGCTCCTCAAGATTAGGCTGAACTTGAAGCCTAAAATTTTTCAAGAAGGCCTGACATAATGAAGAGAGTCCCAGCACGGCTTGACTACTAGAAGGTTGCATCTTTTCTCTAAGGAACAGAGCTTGACTTGCACAAATCATTTCAATAGCCAAGACATCCTCAACAAAATCTAAAATCTGCAGAGTTTCTACGCCGGCATTAGCTCCCATAGAAACATGATCCTCTTGTCCATTAGACGAAACAATTGAATCCATACTCGCAGGAAGGCAGAGGTTTTTACAACGATTAACCAAAGCTGCCGCTGTATACTGTGCAATCATTAATCCAGATTCTAATCCGGCATTTTGAGTTAAAAAGATGGGTAAATCTCGCTTACCACTTAATAGCAGAAAGGTTCTCCGTTCGGATATACTTGCTAACTCGGAAAAAGCCACCTTAAGGTGATCTAAACCGAAAGCCAACGGCTGACCATGGAAGTTTCCACCAATTAAAATAGCATCTGAATCTGGAAAAATATTGGGATTGTCCGTTACCCCATTAATCTCTCGCTCTAGGACCTGATTTACTTGATGCATAGAATCCAAGGTGGCACCAAAAACCTGAGGCATGCAACGAAACGAATACGGATCTTGTACGTGAGAAAGACCTAAATCACGCTGTGGATTGAGTGGTCGGCGTTCACGAAGTCGTTGGGCAGCTTCTATTTGACCTAATTGACCACGTGCTTCATGAATGCGGGGATCTAAGGGCTCCGTGTGCGCCTCAAATGCTTCACATGAGCACGCTGCAATATGCAGCATTATATCAACAACGCGATTACCTTTATGAAGAAGGTGAGCCGTCATGGCGGCCATGTATTGTGTGCCGTTAAGCAGGGCAAGACCCTCTTTTTCCATTAAGGTTATGGGTTCCAGTTTTAGTGTACTCCGATGGTCAGCAACTTCCAAGCGTTCTCCCCCATGGTGAATAACACCCTCTCCTATCAGCGGCAAGCATAGATGGGCCAAAGGAGCCAAGTCACCGGAAGCGCCCAGTGAACCCGTCTCAGGGACTTCTGGAATCAAATGATCGTTTAGCAGATGAAGGAGGCCATCCAATATCTCTTCTCGGACTCCTGAAAGCCCTTTGGATAAGGAAAGAATCTTGAGAACAAGCATCCATCGAACCACATCCTCTTGCACAGCAGGCCCAACGCCACAGGCATGGGATCGAATTAAGTTAAGTTGTAGGGTTTCCAATTCATCAGGGCCCACTTGAACGTGGCACAACTCACCAAATCCGGTATTAATACCATAGTAAGGTCTGTTTTCACGCGCTATTTTCTCTTCTAAAAACAGCCGACCTTTTCGCACATTAACACGTACTTCCTCACTCAACTCCAAGGACTCTTTATCGTAAATGATGGGGGCTAAGTCTTCAATAGAATATTTTAGCCCTAATTCAATTTTCATGACTCCGTATTTAATGCGGTTATTAATTCATCAAAGGTCATACTGCGCTGGCTTCCTTGATCAAGAAACTTCACCATTATAGTATTGGATGACAACTCATCATCGCCGAGCATTGCCACATAGGTAAAACCTCTTTGATCGGCATATTTGAGTTGTTTTTTAGCTTTTGCAATATCTGGATACAATTCAGCGGGTATTCCCAAAGAACGAAGTTGCTGAATATATTCCCAACCTTTAGCCATTCCCAGTTCATCGAAATGTACAAAGAGAATAAGGGACTTACCATGAGATGCATTAGGCCAGCGTTCCAAGGCATTCATCACGTCTACAATGCGATCTAACCCAAAAGAAATCCCTACGCCGGGCAAATTTTGCCCGCCAAATACTTTGGTCAGCTCATCATATCGGCCTCCCCCTCCAATGCTACCAAATTCAATCTCGCTGCTCACAACTTCTACGACCATTCCGGTGTAGTAATCCAATCCCCTAGCCAAGGAGGCATCGAACTGCACAGCATCTTCAAGTACTTCAACAATCTTTTCCAAACGATCACGGCCCTCTTGCATCGACTCATTGTAGACTCTAGTGAAATCACTTTGCTTTATCCATGCCATAAACTCATCGATTACATTCTCCGAAATCCCTATTCCATCCAAGGCCTTGCAAACGCCATCCTCGCCAATCTTATCCATTTTATCCAAGGCACTGAGTACAGCTGCAGACTGTTCGCTTAAGGACAAGTGTTGAAGCATACCTTGCATCAATTTTCTGTGATTGACTCGAATAGTAACTTTTAATCCTAGGGCATCAAAAACTTCAGCATAAAGCTTTAGCACCTCAACATCGCCAACCCAAGAAGAAGACCCTACAATATCTGCATCACATTGGGTAAACTGCCTGTAGCGACCTTTCTGCGGTCGGTCCGCCCGAAAAACAGGACCAATTTGATATCTTCTAAAAGGAAATTGAATATCAGATTGATGTTGAACGACTACTCTGGCAAGTGGTACGGTTAAGTCGTATCTAAGTCCGCTTTCGCAAATACTTCGAGCAACTGCTCTTGAATCACCAGCCTCTAAGGCCTCTTGATCTGCTTTTCGTAAAAAATCGCCTGATCGTAAAACCTTAAACAGCAATTGGTCGCCCTCCTCACCATACTTTTCTGTAAGTGTTTTCATGGATTCCAAGAGAGGAGTCTCGATATATTGAAACCCATAACGATGGAACGCATCTTGGATAGCAGACAGAATAAATCCGCGCTTATGACCTTCTGCGGGAAGGTGGTCGCGAAATCCTTTAGGAAGGGATGGCTTAATCATATCGTGAAGTTGGTAAATATTTCACACTTCGATAGCTCCTTTGGGAAGTGTAGTTTTGTAGAATGGAAAACCAACGACGTGCGCGA
This sequence comes from Saprospirales bacterium, assembly GCA_002708985.1. Classification (GTDB taxonomy): domain Bacteria; phylum Bacteroidota; class Bacteroidia; order Chitinophagales; family UBA8649; genus UBA8649. Next base: position 4,339 of record PAPS01000034.1, read on the forward strand.
CGGAATACTTCTTCCCAAAATAGTGGCTCCAAAGGATCAGGTAAGCGATATGCCAAGAGGTCAATTCGCAAGGAAAGAAGTAAGGATATTGACAGCACGGCTGACAATACGCCTGCAAGTTTTCGTCTCAACCGTTACTTGGCACATGCCGGACTTGCATCAAGACGGAAGGCCGATGAGCTAATCCGAGCCGGAGTGGTTACGGTCAATGGAAAGACTGTTTCGAGCATGGGACACAAAGTCCAATTTGGTGACAAAGTTTACGTTCGTGGGAAACTTGTACAACCTGAGCAGAAGGTGTACATCGTAATGAACAAACCGAAAGACTTTTTGACAACCACGGACGATGACCGGGGAAGGCGCACTGTATTGGATATAATTAAAAATTTCCCGCACAAACTCAACTTGCCCTACACTCCAAGAGTTTATCCCGTCGGAAGACTAGACCGTATGACTACAGGCGTGCTATTGATTACAAATGATGGTGAACTAACCCAACGACTTAGTCATCCGAAATTTGGCGTAAAAAAATCCTACCTCACCACCCTCAATAAGCCCCTTCATCAAGAAGACCTGGTTCTTATAAAAAATGGACTCACCTTGGAAGATGGCCCTATTCAGGTGGACTCGGTAGCCTATGAGGCCAAAAGTGAGCAATATGTAGTTTCAGTAGAATTACATAGCGGCAGAAATCGAATTGTGCGTAGAATGTTCGAACATATGGGGTATGAAGTGGAGCGATTAGATCGACTGGAGTATGGTGGGCTAAACAAAAAAAATCTATCTAGGGGCGACTGGAGATTTCTAGCCAAACACGAAGTGGAAAAACTTTGGAAACTTAAGGGTAAAACAAGAAATTTCAAGCGGTAAATTACGTTTTAAAGCAATGAAGCACTCTTCTATACTTTTCGCCCTTGTTCTTACATTACATAACGTTCAGGTAATTGCACAAAATGATGTTTTATTGCTAGGTAAAGTGGTTTCTTATGAAGCTGCGTCCGAAATGCTTTATGGCGTCAGCATAAGAGGATTAAACAACAACGTAGCTGCTATAACCAATGGTCAGGGGGACTTTAGCGTATCATGCCAAGTAGGTGATAGCATTGAATTCAGCATGCTTGGCTTCAAAAACCAAAAGTTTATAGTGCCACCTGAGGCAACCGATGGTGATGACTATCGTATTGTCGTTCGAATGATTCCGGACTTTGTTGAGCTCGATATGGTAGAGATTGTTCCTTGGCCCAGAAACTACAACGAATTTAAACGGGCATTTTTAGACGTTGAAGTGGATAACCCTATGATCTCGTCCATGGCAGGCTTTATGGTCTTAGATAGGGCCCCAGAAGAAGCGAAACCCAACCTTTTTAATCCTGCATCGTTACTCTTGAGTAATATCGGGAAGAAAGCAAGGCAAAATCGACGCATGCGCCGCATCCGAAAACGACTCAATAAGATGAATATAGAATTTGAATAATGCATAACTCAACCTCTTACCCAAAAGACAAAATCAATATTCTCCTTCTCGAAGGCATTAATGAGTCAGCGGTCGAAACTTTTCAAAAGGCAGGATACACTTCAATTACCCGGCTAAAAAGCGCCCTCCAAGGCGAAGAACTGAATGCTGCACTTTCTGAACACCGAGTGCTCGGGATTCGTAGCAAAACCCAAATTACCAAAGAAGTGATTGCGGCTAATCCCCAATTGCTTGCCATGGCATGTTTCTGTATTGGTACCAATCAAGTTGACCTAGCGCGCGCCAATAGAGAAGGGCTTGCAGTGTTTAATTCACCCTTTTCCAATACGCGATCGGTAGCCGAGCTGGTTATTGGATCTGCCATTATGCTCAATCGACAGATCCCTCAAAAAAATTGGGATGCCCATCAAGGTATTTGGCAAAAAAGCCATATCAAAAGTTATGAGTTACGAGGAAAGACGATGGCCATCATAGGTTATGGACGTATCGGATCTCAGGTATCCGTGCTGGCAGAAGCTATGGGAATGCATATCAAATATTATGATATAGAAACCAAGCTACCGCTAGGGAATGCCCAGCCCTGTGATTCCATGAGCGAGTGTTTGTCAGGTGCGCATGTTGTTAGTCTTCATGTCCCTGCAACAGAAGCAACCCACTACTTCTTTACCGATGAGGTATTGACCTCGCTGCAAGAGCATAGTGTAATTATCAATATGAGTCGTGGAAATGTGATTGATATTGATTCGCTCAAAAAGCATTTGGAAAGTGGGCATATCCGAGGAGCCGCCTTAGATGTTTTTCCTGAAGAGCCCAAAAGCATGAAAGATGCTTTTTCAAGCCCACTTCAAGGGATGTCACAAGTTATCTTGTCACCGCATGTCGGGGGATCTACAGAAGAAGCACAATACAATATTGGTATCGACGCTGCGAGTAAAATAATTCGGTATATAGAAACTGGTTCATCCCTAGGAAGCCAATCAATTCCTGAAATCAGCCTACCTCAACTTGAGGGCACGCATCGTATCCTGCATATTCACCGAAATATGCCTGGTGTACTCTCCTCAATTAATTCCGCATTATCGGAACATAGCATTAACGTCCAAGGACAATATCTAATGACAAATAACGAAATTGGTTATGTTGCCCTTGATGTACCTGAGTCATCGTCTGCTGAGACGCTAACTGCGCTAAAGGAGATAGATCATACAATTAGAGCGCGAGTGTTGTTCTAAGTACCACCAAATGCCACCACATCCCGCCTCCCTTCGGGGAAGATCTAGATTACTTTTGATATTGACCATGTAAAATGAGTACCCAGCGCCACTAAATGAGTAAGTCGCCTACTGCTTGAATAATCCCTTTACGTCAACGTTCTTTCGCTCAGCTTCAGAAATTTCGAAGACATTCTTTCGTTGATAGCTCATCATCGATGCTAGAATATTGGTTGGAAGCATTTCAATAGCATTATTATAGGAGGTAACTGCCGCATTATATGCACGACGGGCAGCGGAAATTTGTTCTTCCACTTCATTTAGTGACGATTGCAATTGAATAAAGTTTTGATCGGCTTTAAGGTCGGGATAATTCTCAACAGCGACCATAATGCCGCCAAGCGCCCTAGAGAATTGATTTTGCAATGCAATTTTTTCATCTGCTGATAACTGACCAGAAACCGCCTTAGCACGCATTTCGGTCAATTCATTTAACGTCTCCCGCTCGTGCTGCATATATTGCTGAACAGCAGATACTAGATTCGGTATGAGGTCTGTTCGCTTCTTGAGCATGGCATCCATAGACGCAAAAACATTCTCTACTTGATTCTTCTTGCGAACAAGCCCATTATACATAAAGGCGAAACTCAGCAAAACAACGGCAACTATTATTCCAATAACCATCATAACTAATTCTTTAATTGTTTCTCAATATAATGTTTTACCTCAAGCCTCACAATGCCGATAACTAGTCCTTCGTCCAAATTCTTGTATTCAGATTTAGGTCTTCCACAAGATCAATCGCTAAACTCAAATCTTCGAAATACTCTTGAATTGGCCTAAAATTTAGAAGGCTTCGAAAAATTCTAGGCTCAAACAAAGACTTTTTATAGGATATAGCAACATGCACATTGTTACCAATAAAGGAAAGCCTAACTGGACGATTGCTTTTTTTCTTGTAGGCTAAAATACGCTCCATAAGGCTTGTTGATAGAATATAACGAGCCTCAATTTGATCATCCCCATAGACGACAAACTCCTTTTCAAAGGCAACGTCCTCCATCTTAACTAACTCGCCCCGTGCAGCATTCCATGACTGTAGCATTGAACCAATGCTGCCAAAGAGCTTTTCGGCAGTATCTGGTAGGACAAAAGTTTTTCCTTGAAAGGATTTATTAAAATCTGCAACGAGAAACAACCCCTTAAAAACCGTTGATGCTTGGCGACGACCTTCACTATCCGTGGACACGTGTTGAGCGTGAACCTCCGAAAACTCTAACGATGTTTTACCCACCATGCCCTGCACGTAATCATCCCCTTTGTATTCGTTCCATGATTTTTTAAAGAGCTCACTATGCGTAAAATGCGATTTATTAACAGCCTTTGACGCATCATAGGAAAGATTGGGGTCTATTGCCCGCACAATTTGTTCGATTATACCAACTTTGAATGACTTCTTGTACTTACCTGTCGAAATCGAAAGATAGATTATTACACCAATCCAAACAGGAAAACAAATGGCCATTAGTACTACAGAACCAAAAGAGAAGTAAAGGGCAATTATGGGAGCAATTACCGAAATAACTATTCCCACGAAAAGCCCGAGCAATACTTTTTTTCGAGCGCGATCTAGTACTGTTAGTGTCGGCAGCAGGTCAGTCTCATAATACGCCCTTAATTCTTCAATGGTTTTCATCGTATTGGATTTTAAATGATACTAACTAGGCTTCTTGTTTAAATGAATTTGATACTGACGAAGTATATAGCGAATCCCAATAAAAAGAAGAATCCGGCATAACTAAGTACTTTGACCGCTCGAGAAGGTTGACTCTCTTCAGGAATATGTTTCTCAATGAGTATAATATTCATAAAGGCCACGACTGGAGCAACCAAAAACGATGTCCCAGTTGTAAAGTCAATCAACTGCTTAAAACTATCGCCAAACCGGTAGACTACAACAAACACTCCCAGAGATAAAATGTAAAGTATCCCTCTGTACGTCCAAAGGAGGGTCGGATGCTTATCCTCTTCATTGGTCATTAGATCTTTCTGTATATCAATTGCTGTATTATTCGTTTTTGAAGCGTCATGATATCCGAGCAATACAATACGACGACAGGTTTTAAATGCCCGTGCATAACCATCCATAACGCCGATTGTCGTACCCATCATAATGGAGAATCCGCTCAATGCAATGATTACCCATGTCCAATCGCCGAGTACAGAAGTGTAAAGCTCAACCACTTGTCCGGAGAATTTCGCTCCACTGTCCGCAAAATTTACCCCAGAACCATACATGACATAGGCTCCTAAAACCACGAAACATATGGATAAAAACGCCGAGATCCAATAGCTGAATCGAAATTCCGTAATTACTTCCTTTAAGCTCAGCGGGCTTAGTCCTTGCTCCTTTCTTGCCTTCATTTTATCTAAAGTCCATAAACTATTCCATGATGACATGTCGACCGCCGTGGGCATCCACCCCATAAGCCCTATCAAAAAGAGAACCTTGCCTTCATCCTGCAAGGGGAAGTCAGGAAAAAGGCTTGCTTCAGTATTGGGGCCATGGTAAAGCACAAGAATAAATGAGATAACGGTAGTGGATAAGAGCACAAAGGCAATCACTTTGATAGCCTTATCAAGCGCCACATACCCACCAAATGTCAAAAACACCATTGGTACGCACAACACACCAATTATAATCTGATTAGAAGATATTGACCAGTTGGGTAGTATAAACTGAAATAAGTTACCCAAAAAACCTGCTGTCACCATAGTAATGGCCGACATTACAAAAAACATCGTAGCCACTGTTATGGCTATGTAGAGCCAAAATACCCAACGGCCCATACTTCGATAACCATCGATAAGGGTTGTACCTGTCACTCGGGCATACCGCGATCCTGCGTCGAAAAAGGGAAACTTAAATAAATTGGCTAAGAGAATGGCAGCAATTAATGTAAGTCCATAGTCTGCACCGGCTCTAGTTGATTGTACGAGATGCGATACGCCAATGGCTGTACTCGCAAATAAGATACCTGGCCCGAGTTTTGATAAGAATTGGTTCATTTTCACTCTTTCAAAATACTACAACTATGAAATATGCTCTTATAACTAGTCTTTTATTCATTGCAATTACCTTGAGTACAAGCGCTCAATCTGTGTATGCTGTTGACTATGCATCCCAAGCAGACGTTACCGTGTATGTCGTGGACTATGCATCCCAAGCGGATTTAAGTGTCTATTGGGTTGATTATGAATCCCAAGCAGATGAGGATGGCCTATGGTATATGACCGACTATGAATCACAGGCCGATGTAAGTATCTATTATGTTGATTATGAATCCCAAGCGGATTTGACTATTTATTACGTTGATTACGGATCGCAAGCAGGATGGAATGGCTCAAACAAGGGTCATTTATTTCGATAACCACATTTCTTGACGAATTTCCGACAACCATATGGTGAAAAGAATCGTTGTAGAGGCGTAAATTGCGTTTATGAGTTTAATTGCAACAAAAAAACCTCGATTCTCACCAAAGATTCAACGGGAATTCTTTGATACATTAAAGACTCGCGTTAAGGATTATTTTGAGGATAATCAAAAAAGCAGATTTGCCAATGTGAACATGGTCTTAAAGACCTTGTTTATGCTCACATTATATTTCGCACCGTTTGTGTTGTTGTTGTGTGGTCTTTTCACTAGCCCCCTCATGGTCTTTGTGGTATACATTTTAATGGCCTTAGGAATGTCAGGCATCGGATTAAGCATTATGCATGACGCAAACCATGGTGCCTATTCAAAACATAAACGCATCAACCAATTTTTTGGCTATCTGATGAATTTTCTTGGTGGATTTCATACCAACTGGAAGATCCAACATAATGTTTTACATCATTCGTTTACCAATGTACACGGATTTGATGAAGATTTAGAAAACGGCATTATGCGACTTTCACCTAATCAGGACTACAAAAAACGATACAAACTACAGGCATTTTATGCTTGGTTCTTTTACGGACTTATGACCTTATATTGGTTAATTGCCAAGGATTTCAGAGACTTGATTCGCTATAAGAGTGCGGGCATACTCAAAGAACAAAGAGTCTATTTCCCTTCTGCCATGGCCAAATTAGTTTTTAATAAGCTTTGGTACGTCGGGCTCTTAATCGTTCTACCTATAGCCATTGTCCCTATTTCGCCACTTCTTATTGTTAGTGGATTTCTGCTGATGCATTTTATCTGTGGTTTGATTCTAGCTCTGATTTTTCAACCTGCGCACGTCCTTGAAGAAACTGAGTTCTTTGAGCGAGAGGAGAATGGCAGTATGGAAAACAATTGGGCTATCCATCAATTAAAAACAACGGCAAACTTTGCAAAGGGCAGTCGACTGTTTTCATGGTTTATTGGAGGACTAAACTTCCAAATTGAACACCATCTTTTTCCCAATATATGCCACGTCCATTACCGTAAACTCTCAAAGATTGTCAAGGAGACAGCAAAGGAATTTAATCTACCCTATCACGAACATGTGACCTTTTATGGCGCATTAAAAAGTCACTTTTCCCTTCTCCATCAATTAGGGAAGGCGCCAGTTGCAGCATAATTTCCAGCCTATGGAACCATTCAATCTGTTAGAGGTTATCAATCGGATTCGGCACGAGCTAAAGCCACCCGTATCTAACCGAAACTTAACACCAGAAAGCAAGGACTACATCACCATGCTTGTTGCTGGGCCCAATGCAAGGAAAGACTTTCATTACAATGAGACAGAAGAGTTGTTCTATCAACTAGAGGGCGATATTACAGTAGTTACGATTCAGGATGGGCGACGAAAGGAAATCAAAATAAAAGAGGGTGAACTTTTTATTCTGCCTGCCTCTATTCCACACAGTCCAGTAAGGCCTGAAGGAAGCCTAGGCATTGTCATTGAAAAAGTACGACAAGATTCAGAAAAGGATGGGTTAATGTGGTTTTGCGAATCCTGTGACCATAAACTATATGAAGCCTTTTTCAAGTTGGAAAGTATTGAGAAAGACTTCCTCCCCGTCTTCAAAACGTTTTACGAAAGTGATGAATTAAGAACATGTGATGCTTGCAGAAACACGCTTCCTACAGATTCACGATATTTGGCCTAGAGAGGCTTACTTGTGCGCAACAACTATCATATACCCAAGGATTCCCAAGGCCAGGAGCTGATATATTTTGCAGGCCATAGCTTAGGACTTCAACCTAAGACAGTTCAGCACATTGTAGATCGAGAACTCCTTCAATGGGCCAACTCAGGAGTAGAAGGTCACTTTGATAGCGAAAATGCATGGTATACTTATCACGAACGGATGAGGGGCCCCTTGAGTAAACTCGTTGGCAGCACAACGCACGAAGTAGCTGCCTTAAACAGCCTTACTGTCAACTTAAATCTCCTACTTACGACCTTCTATCGACCCACGAATAAACGATACAAAATTCTTGTAGAAGAACACCTATTTGCCTCTGACTTTTATGCGCTCGAGCAACAGGTTAGACTTCACGGCTTATCGGTCAAGGAATGCATTGAATTTATCCCATGGCCTAAGGAGAATAAAGGATTTCCCCTTGAAAGCATTAAGCATACAATTGATGACCTTGGAGAATCTCTAGCCCTAATATTGTTACCCGGTGTACAATACATCAATGGTCAATGTTTTCCTATGAAAGAGATTGTGGAGGCAGGGCACAGTGTAGGTTCTGTTGTTGGATTTGATTTGGCCCACGCTATTGGAAATATAGAAATGAATCTCCACGAATGGCAAGTTGATTTTGCCTGTTGGTGTTCATACAAGTATCTCAATAGTGGTCCAGGAGGACCTGGAGGAATCTTTGTACATGAGAACCACTTGAACAAAGATCTTCCACAGATGGCCGGCTGGTGGGGCAATGACCCAAATGGGCGATTTACTATGAAGAAAACATTTGTTCCCGTTTCAAATGCCGATCGATTTCAAATGAGTAATCCCTCAATTCTAGCTCTTGCGGCCCACGAGGCCTCTTTAGCAGAATTTGATAAAACGACAATGCAAGACTTACGAAAGGAGGCCAAAAGCCTTACGGATCTCGCATTCAAGGGATTCGAAAATCTAAATATTGATATAATCACTCCAAGTGAATGGGATAAACGCGGAAACCAATTATCCATTGAATTAAATAACGCCATAGAAATCCACAAAGCGCTTCGTGCAGAAGGAATCATTTGTGATTTACGTGATAAGAATATATTGAGACTGGCCTTTTGCCCGATGTACAATAAGCCTGAGGAAATTGCTCTATTATTAGAGCGGCTCGAAGAACTGATTAGATAGCGAAGAGAAGGTTTACTTCAAAGAAGCGACCTTCTTAGCTAATTTACTTTTGATATGACTGGCTTTGTTGGCGTGTATCTGACCACGCTTTGCGACACGATCAACCATAGATACCACCTTTGGTAGCATCTCTTCCGCTTCTGACGAGCTATCCGAAGCATGTAGTTTACGTACTGCATTACGCATAGTTTTCGCGTAATAGCGATTTTCTAAACGACGCTTATTGCTTTTGCGAATTCGTTTTTTTGCTCCTGGGTTATTTGCCATAACGTTTAATCTTTTTAGTCCGTCGGGTGAAGGTAGCGCACTCCGTCCCTAAGGGTTGGCAAAGATAGTTAAAACTTCGTAAAAAATGAGGAAAATCCTCCCTTGTCTAATTTATCCACCAATTTCCACCTCAACGTTATAAAAATAGATGCATTTTAGTACCATAAGCGCCTGTGGTACACCATCTTTATATTAGGAGAATGTTCCCTGCGAACGAGAAGAGTGAAAAAACCGAAAATCAATAAGACCTAATGGAACTGTCTTACCTAAACAATACCAACCCTGCCTTCCTCGAATCAATGTACAATGACTATGTACAAGACCCTGATGGAATTGATCAGGAATATCGAAAATTTTTCGATGGTTTTCACTTTGCTTTAGCTTCTGGAAAAGACGGAAGCACAAGTCAAGTCTTAAGTTCAAAGGAGTTTAATGTGATGTCCATGATTCATGCCTACAGAAATAATGGACACCTCGAGGCCAACACCAATCCTATTCGACCGCGAAAAGAGCGCAAAGCCTTTCTTCAACTCGAAGATCATGGACTGAGCAAAAAGGATTTAACCACCACCTTTGCTTGTGGTAGCGTTATCGGTCTTGGACCAGCCACCCTAGAAAAAATTATTGAACACTTGCGTCAGGGATATTGCCAAACTTTGGGATATCAATACAACTACATCCGAAATACTGAGGAACGCGAATGGTTCCGCCACAAAATTGAGGGAGGACCCCATTTTGTAGACTACACCCTAGAAAAGAAAGAGCATATCCTTCGAATGCTCAACAAAGCGACCATTTTCGAAAAGTTCTTAGGCACGAAGTATATTGGAGAAAAACGCTTCTCACTTGAGGGCGGTGAAACAGCGATTCCCGCGTTGGAATCCATCGTTGAGCAGGCTGCCAAAGAGGGCGTCGAAGAAGTAATCATTGGAATGGCCCATCGCGGGAGGCTTAATGTGCTTACCAACCTTATGGGTAAAACCTATGATGAAATCTTTTCTGAGTTTGAAGGATTTGAACCTGAAAAGACCTTTGGAGATGGTGATGTTAAGTACCACCTTGGATTTTCTTCACTCTTTACCACTAAATCTGGTAAAAAGGTAAACCTCAAGCTCTCCCCTAACCCATCTCACCTCGAAGCTGTTGACCCCGTCGTCGAGGGATTTGCTAGAGCCAAGGCTGATACGGTATACAACTCAAATTATGATAAAATCTTACCCATTTTAATCCATGGTGACGCAGCTGTTGCTGGCCAAGGGGTTGTTTATGAAGTTCTTCAAATGAGTAAGCTTGATGGATACTACACCGGAGGAACAATTCATTACGTAATCAATAATCAAATTGGGTTTACCACAGACTTTGACGATGCACGTAGTTCGGATTATTGTACTTCAATTGCACGAACGGTGGATGCACCAATCATACAAGTAAATGGCGATGATATAGAAGCAGTTGTGTTTGCCTCAGAGCTTGCCGCTCAGTACCGTCAGCGATTTAATAAGGACATCTTCATCGATATGGTCTGTTACAGAAAGCATGGACATAATGAGTCCGATGATCCGAAATATACCCAACCTGACCTCTATCAGCGCATTGCTAAGCATGCTAATCCAAGAGATATCTATTCCAAAAAACTTCAAGAACGAGGTGAAATAGAAGCTGAAGTTGCAAGAAGACTCGACAAAGAATTCTGGGATGACCTTCAAGCCCGACTAGATCAAGTCAAAGAAAACAAAGTTGAGTATGCCAAACAGGAAGTAGAAAAAGCATGGGATAAGACAAGAAGCTCCAAGCCTGAAGATTTTCAATCCAGTCCAAAAACAGGCATTAGTAAGTCAACCGTTAAGACGCTCGTGAGTGCTTTAAGTACTCACCCTGAGGGATTTAAACCCTTAAGAAAAGTCGATAAATACTTAAAAAATCGCCAAAAAACAATGCATGATGATAAGACAGTGGACTGGGCTGCTGCTGAACTTCTTGCCTACGGATCTATACTCATGGATGGGAAAGATGTTCGAATGAGCGGCCAGGATGTCAAGCGGGGAACCTTCTCCCATCGACATGCTGTCATTATGGATGAGAAAACAAATACGCCTTTCAACAGGCTTTCAAAAATCAGCGGCAAGCAAGGTCGATTCATGATCTATAATTCTCATTTATCAGAGTATGGAGTTTTAGGCTTTGAATACGGATATTCTCTCGCGAACCCAAACACCCTAACAATTTGGGAAGCCCAATTTGGAGACTTTGCCAACAATGCTCAAAGTGTCTTCGACCAGTTTATCTCCGCAGGAGAATCCAAATGGAACAGGAATTCCGGGATGATGATGTTACTCCCTCACGGCTATGAAGGACAAGGACCAGAGCACAGTTCTGCCAGACTAGAACGTCACCTACAATCTTGTGCCGAAGAAAATATGGTAGTTGCCAATGTGACGGAAGCGTCAAACTTCTTTCACCTTATTCGACGACAACTCGCATGGCCTTTTAGAAAACCGCTTGTTGTCATGTCCCCTAAGTCCTTACTACGTCATCCACGCGTAAGCCGACCTATCGGAGAGATCTTAGAAGGTGGATTTCAAGAAGTTCTTGATGACCGCGAAGCCAAGGCAACCAAGGTTAAACGAGTGCTTTTATGCTCAGGTAAATTCAGCTATGATCTCATGGAAGCTCGCGACAAGCAAAAAATTGATCATGTTGCTATCGTGCGTTTGGAACAACTCTATCCGCTAGCGACTAAACAGCTCGATAGGCTCAAGAAAAAATACGCTAATGCAGAATGGATGTGGGCTCAAGAAGAGCCGCGTAACATGGGTGCGTGGGCCTTTATTCAAGATAACTTAGGCGATACATTCAACTTAGATGTCATTGCCCGTAAGCGTAGTGCCTCACCATCAACAGGCTACAAAAAACAGCATTTGCTCGAGCAAAACGAACTTATTCAAACCGCTTTAACTCTATAAACCGCAATAAAAAAAACCTATGGCTATTATCGAAATGAAAGTGCCCGAGTTGGCCGAATCCATTACCGAAGTTACCCTTGCACAGTTTCTTATATCCGACGGTGATGTCGTGGAGATGGATCAACCCATCTGTGAAATGGAAACCGATAAGGCATCCCAAGAACTTTTTGCAGAAAAGGCAGGTAAGGTAACTTTTGTGGCAGAAGAAGGAGCTGACTTAGCTGTTGGAGCGCTTATTTGTACCATTGACACAAGCGTAGCCCCAGCACCTAAGACAGAGGCTCCAGTAGCAACTCCCAAACCAGCTCCTCGAGAAAAATCAGCTCCTGTGGTTGAAGCCAAAAAGGAGGAAAGCTATGCCAAAGGGCACGCCTCCCCTGCAGCGAGCAAAATGATTACAGAAAACAATCTTGACACTTCAAGTATCCAAGGGAGTGGACCTGGAGGAAGAATTACCAAAGCAGATGTCTTAAAAGCGTTCGCAGAAGGAAACGTAACCATTCAACAAGGAGCAGAGGCGATAGTACGCCAATCCAAAGCTTTTGCCCGAACAGAATCAGAGGCTAAAATGAGTCGTCTCCGCCGAACCATTTCCGAGCGACTTGTCTTTGCAAAAAATTCGACAGCCATGTTGACTACCTTCAATGAGGTAGACATGAAGCCAGTAATGGATCTGCGACGAAAGCACAAGGAAAAGTTTAAGGAGACGCATGGAGTAAATCTTGGATTTATGTCCTTTTTCACGAAAGCAGTATGCCATGCCCTACAAGAGTTTCCATCTGTAAACGCCTACATTAACCCAGAGAAAAGTTTAATTACCTATCACGATTACTGCGATATATCTATTGCTGTGTCAACGCCCAAAGGCCTTGTAGTTCCAGTGATTCGTAATGCCGAGTCCTTAAGTATGTGGGAAATTGAAAAGGAAGTTAAACGACTTGCTATCGCGGGGCGAGATGGTAAACTCTCCATAGGAGATATGGAAGGAGGCACCTTTAGTATTACTAATGGCGGTGTCTTCGGTTCGTTGATGTCTACTCCTATACTTAATCCGCCACAATCAGCCATTCTTGGTATGCATAAAATAGAGGAGCGACCTGTAGCTATTGAAGGCAAAGTAGAAATACGACCCATGATGTATCTCGCCTTAAGCTATGATCACCGAATCATTGATGGAAAGGAATCAGTTTCTTTCTTAGTCGCTGTAAAGGATATGTTAGAAAACCCAGAAAAGCTGCTATTGGGAACTGATCCCGTGGATTTACTTTTAGGCATGTAATGCAACGCTATCCGTGGTTAATCTTGATTTTATGCTGTCTTGCAGCATGCCAAAGTGATTTGGACAAAAAAATATCACAATTAGATGAAGTCGAGTTAACTAATCCAAAAATCCCCTTTAATGGGGACTCTGCACTCTTTTTTGTCGCCAAGCAAGTAGACTTTGGACCACGTGTACCTAATATGCCCTCCCATTCAAACTGTGCAAACTATCTCACGGACAAGCTTTCATCCTATGGTCTAACTGTAGAGGTACAAAAAGCTGAGGTAGAAAATTTCCGCGGGGATTCCTTGTCTCTAAGCAATATAATCGCACAATACCAACCTCAATACAAAAACCGCGTCGCCCTTATATGTCATTGGGACACCAGACCTTATGCTGATAGAGAAATCGATTTAGCCCGACAAGAAATGCTACCCGATGGAGCGAACGATGGAGGAAGTGGAACAGCAATTATGCTTGAAATAGCGCGACTAACTCAGAAGGCAGATTTAGATTTGGGCATTGATTTCTTTTTCTTTGACGGAGAGGAAACGGGACCTCCTGAATATGATACTTCCTACGCGCAAACGATGAATAGTTACTGCCTAGGAAGTCAGTACTACTGTGAATACCCTCTTCTAAGCATGAAACATGAGGTAGGTGTTTTACTTGATATTGTAGGCGGTCGTGAAGCAGAATACACTTTTGAACACCATTCAATTAATCAAGCGTATCAAGCTATGCTAACCTTTTGGGCATTAGGTCACCAATTGGGATTTGATCAATATTTTATTGAGGATAAAACGCGTTTTGTAGGAAATGACGATCATGTAGTGCTCCACAATTGCAGTGATCTTCCAATTTTTGCACTCATCGAGTACGACGCTTCAAGGCAATCCTATAACGTACACCAGCATAAGATGTCAGACAACTTAGAAAATGTATCGAAAGAGAGTCTATATCGCGTAGGAAGTACATTGTGGTATTATCTAACGAATTATTCATCTTTACGTGATGTCATTGAGTAACCTTCTCACATTAAAACCTTGGAGGATCTATACTTCCGTTGGCCTAAGTGGTGCTTGTGTGATGATTTTTGAACTTACCGGTGCCCGTATGATAGGGCCATACTTTGGAACGTCAATCTATGTGTGGACTAATGTTATAGGAGTGATTCTAGCTAGTTTAAGTTTAGGCTATTACATCGGGGGGCATAAAGCTGATGAGCAAGATGCACACCATCTTCTAGCCTCATGCCTTGGAGCCACGGGATTATCTGTACTTCTCTGTCTTGTGATACACGACATTGTATTACGCAATCTGGCCCATTTGGTTTATGACCCACGCTTAGGAGGTCTTTGCGCCTCGCTTATCCTATTTGCCCTCCCCAGTATCTTTTTTGGGAGTATATCCCCTATTGCAACACGACTCATGCTAAAAAGCCTTGACGAAACAGGCAAAGTAACAGGAAAGATTGGAGCTATATCCACCATTGGCAGCCTTATTGGGACATTTGTTGGGGGCTTTATCCTCATCCCATACTTGGGGGTGCAACAGGTGATGCTTTCCGTAGGAGTTGTGATGCTTCTGCTCTCAGCAATTTTCTCTATCCAACACTTCCTAAAGTATGCAGGCCTTGGAATCATCATCGTTGCCCTGTACTGCATCTTTCCGAAAGGTGCACGTGGCGAGCGCTTTTCAACATTATATAATGACGTCTTAATCTATGAGACTACCGATGAGCTAGGAGATAGCATTAGGATAATGCAGGTGAATAATCACATAGGATCTGCACAATATCTGCATAGCGATGACTTAGTCTATCCCTATCTGCGTCAGTTTCGAATTGACCAACAACTCGTTCCTAATTTTACAAATACCTTAACGATTGGAGGGGCTGCATGCAGCTACCCAAGAGAACTGCTTATGCAGTATGACGATGTCTTAGTAGATGTGATAGAGATTGATGGTGAACTCACTGAAATTGCGCATAAACACTTTGACCTACCCTATTCAAGTCGACTAAATACCTACATCCAAGATGGAAGGTATTACGTCCAACATTCAAAGAAAACCTACGACGTTATTTATATTGACGCCTTTAATGATTTGCGATCAATACCATTCCAATTAACGACTCAAGAATTTTTTAAAGATGTAGGGCGTGTATTAAATCCTAATGGTGCGGTTATCATCAATGCTTTATCCAGCTTAGACGATGACAAAACTGACATGATTCAAGCCCTACTAAATAGTATCAAGACAGCCTTTCCCTATGTTAAAGTGCTTAGGGTAGAACCCACTTTGCCCATAGACGCACTGCAAAGTCTTTGCATTATTGCCATGAAACAGCCTATTGAGCTAACTAATAAACAAAATGAAGAGCAGGAAATCAACCTTTCTGGAAAGAGTTTAATACTCAGTGATGATTATGCTCCCGTTGAGCGCCTTGTACAGAAAGGTGGTTAAGGCCGTGCAGATATTGCGCTATTTATTTTCCTAGAAGATAAGCTTGGTTCACAAGCTACTCAGGGCTGAATAATCATTTGTTCAGCGGCATACTTTTTGAGGAGTATATTTTGCCCGTAGGGCGGGGGTGGAACGTGGGCTTAACCTTCGTCCAATAACTATCGACTAAAATAAATTTTTTTAAAAAAAAAGGGCTCCAAATGGAGCCCTTCACATTTTGTTATATAATTAGGATTCCTAGAATCGCCATCCAATACGGAATGCATTATTTAATGCAGAAGTGTTTATCCCTGAATTAGAAGCATCCTCTAGAGATGTTGTTTGCCATGTAAGACCTAATTCAACACCCAGGTAAACATTTTGGTATACATAATAATCCATACCAGCACCAATTCCTAAACCGAAGGTTGATCCTGAAGTTTCAACTCCTCCGACATCTGTATTGGCGACACCAAAACCGATACCCGCTGAGAAGAAAGGTGATAGTCTGTCAGTACCACCCATGTGGTATTCCGCACCAAGACCTATTCCTATATTGGAAGAGGAAGTTTCAGTACCAGCACCATCATCAGTTGAAGTAGTTGTAAGACCTAACTGAACACGAGCAGCCCATGTGTCGTTCACGAAATAACGCATACGAACTTGAGGTGCTGTCCATGTTATTCCATTGTTAGCATCAATATTAATATTCCCTTCCAACGAGAAATTACTATTCTCAGTTGAAGGCTTTTGCGCCATAAGCACAGTTGACATGCCTATAGCAGCTAATAAAAGAGTAAACTTTTTCATAATCATAAATTTAACTGCCTCAAACCTATTGTAAAATTTTGTTAATAAGCCTCCATTAGAACTAGCCAGAGTAACACGATTTTGTTTAAAGAATGATTAGTGACCTAAATAATAAACATGCGAAAAGCCTTAAAATCTAGGGATTTGAGGCGAAATTTTCTAGAATCCCTTACACCTTAGACGCCTACCGCCTCGATTATCCCACTCTATAAAGTACTGACCGAGATCCAAACAATCTAAACCATCAATACTTCTTCCTAACACATCAGTCCTAAAGATTACTTGGCCAAAACGACTACTTAGATCTGTATATATAGTAGAGGGAAGTTGAATTTGAACTAAGGTATTTACGCTTTTAGATTCACAGTTTAATCGATCATATACCGACAGCGTTACGGTATACTCACCTTCTGCAGGATACTCTACGATTACAAGACTATCATTGCTATTGCCAATAAGCGGATTCCCGAAATCCCATGATACACTATCAGCATTGGAATAGCTAGCCGTTAAATAAGTATAGTTTAAGAAAATAGAATCCAATAAAACATCGGCCTCTATAAATCCCCAAAGCCCCAAACTATCCAAAACGGTTTCTGAGGCAATCTTTCTAAGTATGCTTGCAGTAGTTGAATCAAGGCTACCTACAAAATCAGATGCCTCGCATGACTTTTGGAATACAGAGCAATAAAAAACGGATGCCGCAAGAAAGCTTCCTGCGTAACTTGGGTGGCTCTCGTCAGGCGCATACAATTCAATTCCTGGATATTCTTTTCGGACTCGTTTCCATGCGGTCCCCACAGGAGATATACGCCCCTGATTTGTGGATGCCATTTCCATATAACTCTCACGAAGACGTTGCTGCATACCTTCATAGGTGCATATGGGAGGATAGGCTGCACAATTTGAAGCATCACCATTTTTTCTTCCCCAGGTCATGTAAAACAACGGGGTTCCACAGGATGTATTTCTTCGAATGGAGTCCGTCAATCGTTCAGCATAAGGATAGACGTCATTTGCCACTTGGCTTGGCGGAAAGGAGGGTTCTTGGCTTTGAGATTGCAATACAACATAATCCCATTCTTGACTTGAAATCTTACTCAATGAAGTAGCATTAGAGGCATGGCCTGCCATAGTTTGGCCACCCGGAGTATTGCGATCATAAATAAGCGAGTCACCTAGTGAGTTAGCTATATTTTCTACGAGATTTGGTAAATTGTTATAGGCCGTATAGCTATTCCCCAAGAACAAGACACTCTTGGTAATGGGTTGACTGTAGCCGACAAAATTGGTTGTTATAATGAGCAATAACAACAAAGTAACTCGATAAAACAAGGAAGAATTTTAGTACCGCGGGGGAGAATTGAACTCCCGACCTCCGGGTTATGAATCCGACGCTCTAACCATCTGAGCTACCGCGGCAATTTTAGTGAGGCATACTGGATTCGAACCAGTGACCTCTACCCTGTCAAGGTAGCGCTCTAAACCAACTGAGCTAATGCCTCAAAATAAATGTTTTGACCTGTGCTATTACTTACAAGGGATTGCAAAGATACACCACTTTCCGATTACTTGTACTATGTTATGACTGTCTTTCTTGGATTGATGGATGATTAGTGAGATAATCAGTTATCCTATCAGTAGCTCCTGTTTGACACTTCACCCAAGATGTAATCGCACCCTCTTTTTTAGCATTGAATAATGTTTCTAAGACCGGCACAATATCATCCCTTTGACCAAGGGTCCGAAGAAAACCCATTTTACTTGCACTCAGAGCCTCAATGGAACGGGATATATTGGGGCCACTTATAACATGGAGATCATAGACCATAGGCTCAAGAATGTTGTGCACCCCTGATGTTTCAAAGCCTCCACCTACATAAGCAATATCCGCGACCCTGTAAATCCCAGACAGGTGACCTACTGTATCGATAATCAATAAAGAAGCATCTCGCAAAGACCATCCCACTTCAGACCAAAGACGAGCCTGTGGAAACTGTTGACAACAGCGATTAATCGACAAATCGTTGACTTCATGAGGCACGAGGACGACCTTCCATCCCATTTCAATTAGCTTTTTCATACTGAGAGCTAGAATTTCTTGATCTTTATGCCAAGTGCTTCCCGCAACAAGAATCTTCTCACCGCCGATGCGAAGGGCATCAATCGCCTTGTCTGCAGAATCGGAAGCAATAGAGACTACCCTATCGAAACGAGTATCTCCGGCATATTGTGCATCGGACATACCTGCATTATGAAGTAAGCTTACCGATAACTCATCCACCGTAAAAAACTTTGTAATCGCCTTACGCATGGTTTTGGCGACGATATGGCTTGACAGCAATCGGTGACCCTTGTGAATTCGCCCACTGATTAATGTTAAGGGAATCCTCCATTCAGCAATTACCCTATAGATCTGAGGCCAAAAATCATAACGAATCCAAAGAATATGGTCAGGCTTAATCCTTTCTATAAAATCAATGCATTGCCTGCGATAATCGACCGGAAGAGCAAGGACCAAATCAGCATTATCCCAGTTTTTATATTGGTAGTATCCAGTGGGTGAATAAAAAGTCACCACTATTTTCCATGTCGGGTGTCGCGTTCGAAAGGACTCAATAACCGGTCTACCTTGCTCAAACTCACCAACAGAAGCGCAATGTACCCACAACACATTGTGATTAACGCCCTTCCATGTTGAAGTCGGCATGTAGTGCTGAACGCTCTCCTTTCGCATCGCAAAGAAGGCCCTGGCCTTGGGATTGATTAAGGACCCAAGACGTAAAAATGCTATATAGCATCGATATAAAAGTGCATAGAGTAGATACACCTCCTCAAGGTATTGATTTACTCAATAAGTACCTTTATTTCTGATACGTTATCCTTTCCTTCAAGACGCAGTACATACATTCCTTCTGTCAACGATTTAACATTTATCTCCTGTCTTCCTGCATTTGCCAATCCCTCTCGCACCACTTGGCCTAAATTATTCACTAAAGACCATTGCCTCGATGCTGCTTCTAGGCTAGATTCAAGATAGAGCACATCTTTAGCCGGATTAGGATATGCTTGGATCATATTACCCTGTAGATCCTCGATACCCACAAGACCATTTTGGCTAACAACCACTCTATTCTCACTTATATAGACGGAGTCATTTACCCTGTAATAGGTTTCCCCAAAATGTTCTACTTCGGTAACTGGCGGAAGACTTGGCGGAAAGGGTGGCCACTCATTTGGTAGTGACGTCATACCCTGTCCTACCGTAAAGAAGTATCGAAAACCACCACCAAAGTCTGATTGAAAGCGCTTGAGCATTGAGTTTCCTGCTGTTGCCCGAAACTCGACATAACCCGATGTCTCCAGGTTATTCTGAAGATTGACCCACCAAGAAAGACCATCGCCACCTTCACCACCTAAAAGCGCTTGATCTTGATCGGTAAAGATGAATTCATAACAACCGGGATTAAGAGTTAAATATTGATTATTGACATTACTCGACGTAAACGATGGCATATGCAAGATGGTATCTCCTGCCGCATTGCGCACTAAGTAGCTATTCTCCTGTGGTTGATTATTGGGTTGAAATTTCACATTAATATTTCCATCAATGTAATTATCTGTTAGCTCAACTGGTGTACTTGCATAGTTATCGTAAGGAAACTGCTCCACTAGTCGATTAGGACGAGAAAAATGAACAAAGAAGGTATCACTTCCATCGCCTACTATCCCTTCCCAGTCAAACGTTGGCAGCATAATTTCTTCAGTAACACCCGGAGCCAAACTTCCCTCCCATTCATAAAACCAGCTCTCGCCTACTTTAACTCCATATTCTACCTTGAGATAGGTCAGGATCTCAGAGCCGTTATTTTTTACTTCAATAATCGGGCTCCCACATGTAGGATTCCAACGTGTATTGCGTTCTGCCTGAGAGGGTGCTATGATATCCACCACAACAAGATCGTAATGACGCAGGGATGCTTCAAAGGCGACTACTTGACTCGCTATACTGTAGTTTGCGCCATCAGTGGGAGTATAATCTTGAAAATCAATATCTGCCCGCACAAAAGGACCACTGGGCCCTTGTTCTATGTAAGGCGTTAAATCGAAGGTATGCACCGGAACATCTTCCCCTGGGCACCAATTTGCTCGAGGATAAATCCATGTCCCCCCTTGAGGATAGATGGAAGCCATGCTACATGTTGTATCCCAGATTTCTTCACGACCAATTTCAATGCCGTTCTGAGCAAAAACTCCATAGTCAATGGGCGTGAACTCCCCAGACTGGCCGTGTCCAGTAACAATTACTTTTAGCTCAGCTTCTTGAGTACCTGCAGGTAAATTGATTGTTCGTTCTGGAGTATGTGCTGCATCAAACTGAGCAAAATCTGAATAATTTCCTCCAGACCAAACATTTTGAATCCCTAAAACCTCTCGCTGCGGACGCCCCTCCACGAAAGTAAAGTCACAGGTACCGCTGAAGCCTGATGACCAACCGTGATAAAAGATTCTAATCGGAATAGAATCAACAAGCAATGGTGCAAAGTCCGTGATGTCCCATGAATATTCGTGCGTCCACGCATTACTAAACCCATACTGACCCTGAGCCATATATCCACCATAAGGAGTAATCATACGACCAACTTGATACCATTCAATGACTTCATAAGGAGCATTCCAGGTAGTATCCAAGACTAATGGCGCAGTCGATACCGTATCAATACTCGCAATCGTTGAATCCATCACCCCCGTAGGACGACCGAGCTCTACATCTACATCATAGTCCCAATCTGAGCATCCTCCTGAGGCACAACCTACTGTAAAATCTAAAGTTATCGCCTTCCATGGAGTACTTTGGTCTGGGAACACACCCCATTCCGTGTAGGCACCAAACCACGTTAAGTCAGTAGCGGTATGAACTCTTACTGTCGTTGTATCCCCGCTTGCTGCATTGACACGGTCATAGGTGAACAAAAAGACTAACAAGGTTACAAGAAGAAAATGGAATGAGGTACGCATAGGCTTATTTTTTCTATAGAAAACTACTCCTTTTTTAAGAAACTTTCACCAAAACAAGGAGGGCTTTCTTTGAATTTGACACCTGTCAGTTTGTATATTTTAAGCATGATACCAAAACACCTTCTCGTGCTTAGTTTATCGCTGTGCCTTTTCTTTGGAATAAAGGCTCAAGAGGACGTATTAATTTCCTACGAGCACATTGCCCACCTCTCTGTGGAAGATATACAACAGCGCTATAAGGCCTTGGGAATACCGAAGCTGATTACTCCCATTCGCTATCCTATCGATATCTACGACGTCATCTATTACACCGAACTGCCTGATGGTAAAAAGATTCGAGCTTCGGGCATTTACTTTGTTCCGCAAGTTGAAAAAGGATTGGCCTTACCTGTTATTCAATACAATCATGGTACCGCCTTCAAAATGCGCGGCAAAGGAAGCTATGATTACAATGGCGAAAAAGATGTAGCCACCTTTTATGCTACCGATGGCTACGCTATAGCCTGGCAAGACTATATTGGACTTGGCAAAGTTAATGATCATTTCCACCCTTACCAACATGCCGAAACAGAGGGAAGATCAGGGTATGACCTCTTACGTGCACTACGTGAGGTAAATTTTGAATTAGATATAACGTGGAACGACGAGCTCTTTATTACGGGATATTCTCAAGGAGGACATGCAGCTATGGCTGTGCACAAGTATATCCAAGAGCATCCTGAAGGGGGTCTTTCCGTTACCGCATCTTCCCCTATGAGTGGCGCCTATGATATGGCCGGTGCGCAAAGCGCAATTATGTTTCAAGAATATACTCAACCTTGGTACCTACCCTACTTAATTTACGGCTACGAGTCGATTTATGATGAAATAGAAGGACCTACTGAAGCCGTATTCAACCCACCTTATGATACACTCATTCCAAATATGTATGATGGCAAACACGATCGATTTGACTTTAACAAGGTTTTGCCGTCTATTCCCGCAGAAATGGTGGTAGATAGCATGGTGAACCTCTTTAAGACGGATAGCAACTTCTTTTTTACTCGTCTTTTAGAAGAGAATGCATTATGGAATTGGGTACCTCAGAGTCCCATGCAAATATGCTATTGTCAGGCAGATGAGGAAGTCTTTTATAAAAATGCTCTTGTAGCCCATGAATACATGACGTCACATGGTGCTGTCCACAACCGACTAAGGCACACTGGAAGGAAGTTTAATCACTTCGATTGCGCAGGATTCAGTGCTATATACACCAAGTTTTACTTTGACAGTTTTCGAAAAGGAAGTAAGCGAGGAAGAAAGGGGCCTATCATAAAGCGATTTATGATTACCATGGCCAAACTATTTACAAAGGCCAAGTAAATGATCGAATTGTATATTTTAAGAACTCAACACTTCTTATTGCATTACATATTGCATTTTTATCTCATATTTTGTTTCTAAATCACCTGTTTCTCCGTACAACATCCCATAAAGGTGATGTAAATGAATCGGTTTCTATTAACTCTAAGCGCAGTTATTGGTCTTTTTGCCACGACCAATGCGCAGCTTCAGGCTGACTTCTCAGCCGATGTAACAAGCGGATGTTCTCCCCTTGTAGTAAACTTTTCAAATCTATCTACAGGTACGTCTGGTGCGACGACCTATGAATGGGATTTTGAAACAGGGAGCTCAAGTGTTGAGAACCCTTCAAGGGTATTTAACAATGTCGGAATCTACACGGTGCGCCTTATCGCTATTGACGGCGGAACACGTGACACCACGGAAAAAGTAGATTTCATCGAAGTGTATGATAATCCCTCCATTGCATACACGCCAAGTGCCAACAATGGATGTGATGTACTTAACGTTGCCTTTACCAATTTATCTTCTTCCGGAACTCCTATAAGCAATATGCTGTGGGATTTTGGTGATGGTGCACAGAGCAATGATTTCAACCCAAATCACATCTACCAGCCTACCTCATTTGTGAATGGTCAGGCGAGCTTTGACATTACCATAGTGGTAACCGATGCAAACAACTGTCAAGCTACAGAGGTTTTTGGCGACGCCATTGTCATTGGTGAAAGTCCAAATGCTAATTTTAATTCAGCAGACAATCTTTTTTGTGAAGCACCAGCCACGGTAGAATTTTTCAATCAATCCACCAATACAAGCGGCGTAAGCTACACTTGGGATTTTGGGAATGGGAATACGTCTACACAGGCAAATCCAACAGAAGTATATTCTGCAGAGGGAAACTATAATGTTACCCTGACTGCAATAAACAACAACGGTTGTAGCGCTTCAAGAACACTTAACGACTATGTTCAAATAGAGCCTATTGATATAAGCCTTTCGTCCAATGCTAACCCAGTATGCCAAGGAGAACAGGTGCAATTCCAGGTTACATCTAATCTATCCGGGCTGGATTACATATGGAATTTTGGAGACGGAAATATGTCAGAGTTAGATGCCAATACAAATCATGTTTACACAAGTCCAGGAACCTACAATGTAACTTTGGAGGCGAGCACCCCTGACGGATTGTGTACTGAATCAGCTGTAACTACGATTGAAGTCCTTGATATTCCAAGCCCTTCCTTTGCCTCTGATGTACAAAGCTCGTGCTCAACTCCTTTTGAAGTTCAGTTTGCTTCATTTGGAAGCTATACAGGCTATGTTTGGAGTTTTGGAGAAGGAGGATCGTCAACAAGCCCTAACCCCACATACATCTATAATGATGCTGGTAATCATGATGTAACCCTTACTGTGATTAATTCCGAAGGATGTTCAAATTCTATTACGCTTAATGATTACATTACCATTACTCCTCCTACTGCTGCGTTAAGCATGGATGATAATGACGGCTGTCTACCATTACCCATACAGTTTACAGATGAAAGTACTTCTGCAAGCGCAATCATTGGGTGGATTTGGGACTTTGGTGATGGAAACACATCAAATCTCCCTAATCCTTCACACACCTATACGAGTGTTGGTCGCTACGAAGTGAGCTTAACTATTTTAGATGCCGAAGGATGCCAAGCTACAATTAGTGGTGATAGTATTTTTGTTGGGGATCAGATCGATGTTGACTTTGCCTTTGATATCAACGAGGCATGTCTCCCTGACCCTGTAATGACTACCAATTTATCAGGCCCTAGTCCATTGCCTGAGGGTGTTACTTGGATTTGGGAATTTGGCGATGGTGGAAACTCTAGTATGCCTGAACCAATCTACCAGTACGGTGATACAGGTGTTTTTGACGTCAGCTTAACAGCTACTTACAATGGATGTGACACAACCCACATTAAAGAAGAATACATTACCATTTATCCTCCATTAGCCAATTTTACCGCAGAAGTTTTATGTGATGGAAGTCGTCTTGATGTATTATTTGATGATATCAGTCTCGGCGCTGACTCTACAGTGTGGGTATTATCGAATGGAGACATTCTTATCAATCAGGATAGTTTCGTCTACACATTTGCCGATACTGGAAACTACACCATCAAGCTTTATGCTTACAACTTTGAATCAGGTTGTATTGATTCAACAGATCAAGATTTAGAACTCGTTTGGATGGAGACTGGATTTAACGTTGATCAAACTGTCGTGTGCCGAAATGAAAGTATTCAAATCACTAATGTCTCTTCAAGATCATCAAGTATGGTATACTTCTTAGGCGATGGATGGTCTACCTCTAACCCAAATCCTTCGCATAGCTACGCCGATACTGGATTATACGACATTACTCAAATCCTAATGGACATTAATAGCTGTTATGACACGCTAATCCAACCAACATTGGTCACCGTGCGCGGTGCATACGCGCAGTTCGACCAAAATAGAGATCAAGGATGCCGCAACAGTGAATTTAACTTTACAGATCTATCGACTTCCAATGCTGATATCGTGACTTGGGGATGGAATTATGGCAATGGAATCACCGATTCCACATCCAATGGGAGCATAACCTACGCAAACCCTGGATTCTATGATGTATCACTTTATATCGAAGATGAGAATGGATGTTCTGATTTAGTTGTTAAAAATGATACCGTGTTTATCTCAGCACCCATACCGGCCTTCACTGTAATAGATCGTATTTGTCTGGGTGACAGCGCTGAGTTCATCAATACTTCTTCGAATAACAGCTTGACTTATGTATGGAATTTTGGAGATGACAGCATATCTACTGAGGCGAGCCCAATTCATGTCTACGAACAAGGAGGACTTTATGATGTAATCCTTACAGTAACCGACACCCTTGGATGTGATAGCGCAGTTATAGCTGCCGAAATCATTCAAGTGGATACCTTTAATATTCAGTTTACATCGGATGAGACCCTTGCTTCTTGCCCACCCATGTTAGTGGGATTTGATGATGCAACGGAAGGCGACATCGTCTCCTGGGAATGGGTGTTTGGTGACGGAACCGTGTCCAATCTAACCAGTCCCGATCACGTTTACACCGAGGTTGGTGCCTTTGATGTTACCTTGACCGTTGTCAACGCCATTGGATGTACAGATAGTTTAACCCTTGACTCGATGATTACCGTTAACGGACCCGTAGCAGATATTGAGCAAAGTCAGGTTCTAGGTTGCACGGGACAAGGTGTTACCCTGTCTATTTCAAACACCAATTCTGCCATTCAGATGTATGACTTCGGTGATGGAAACCTATACAATACAACAAACAATACTCAAAGTCATGAGTACAACACACCGGGCGACTATCTACCTATTGTCATTCTTGATAATGGACTAGGTTGCCTTGTAGCCCATGAACTGGATAGTGTTTCCATTAGCACTATGGAAGCGGGGCTAACCTTTACCCGTGACTACTTATGCCCTAATGATTCATTGTTCTTAAATGATGCCTCTACCTCTTTACACCCTATTGAATCATATACTTGGTTAACCGGGGATGGTGATACAGTCTCTGGAGCAAACCAGATACATCTTTACAGTGAAGGGGGTTATTTTGACCTAACACTTATTGTAGAAAATGCCTACTGCTCAGATACTGCGACAGATGTTGCTGCGCTTTATGTCGATACATCAACGATTGCCCAATTTGAATTGCCTAATCAACTCTTCTGTCCACCGGTATTAGTGGATTTCATAAATACTTCAAGTGCGGATAGCACCATACTTGACTACTCATGGACTATTCATGGCGAAACGGCAGGTACTTTTGCTCCAAGCGTTACATTCGAAGAAGCTGGAGTTTACACTGCTGAACTCGCTATTCTTACTTCATCAGGTTGTCGTGACACCTTTACGCAGAACGTTGTGATTGATAGTATCCCCGAAGCGCATCTGCCGGATACCACCCTCTGCATGGGAACAACTTGGAACCCAACATTGCGAGCGGATTACACCTATAACTGGGAATCTTCTATGTGGTTGGATTGCTTTGATTGCCATGATGTATCGATCTATCCAGAGTGGAATACTACCTTCAATGTAGAGTTAGAGTCTGCTGAAGGATGTGTTAATTCTTTCTCCTTTGATGTTGAAGTTGTTTCCAATCCTTCGATTGAAACCACAGGTGACGAGCGCATATTATTAGGAGATTCTATTCAGCTTGGCGCATTTTCAAACAATGCAATCAGTTACTATTGGACAAGTGATTCAAGCCTTTCTTGTGATACATGTAACTACACTATGTTTACTGGCGCGCGATCAGAAACCGTTACAGCCAATGTAACTGATGATAATGGATGTGTGGCATCTGAGGATATTACTATCGAAGTTTTCGATAACTGCATCGATGGATTTTACACCATTCCCAATGTATTTACTCCAAATGGAGACGGGGTTAATGATGTGTTTGAACCCCTTAGTCTAATCAGCACACCTGTAGAGAAATTTGCACTCTATGATCGATGGGGAAATCAAGTATTTCAGACCAATGATCCAGATGAATCTTGGGATGGACGATTTAACGGTCAACTATTAAATGGCGGCGTATTTGTGTATACCTTAGAAGTCATGTGTCCTGATGGCAATACAGGATATCATTCAGGGAACGTAACCCTTATGCGATAAGCCTTACCTACCATACATCACCTGGGCGTAGCGGGGTCTCGAGCGGCAATTCGAGGCTCCGCGAGCCTTTTTGAGGGAAACTTATGACGTTAACATTGTGCTAAGGAGTTGTATTTTGCGCTTATGATTCGATTTATCACTACTATTACAATACTGACCCTAGTATACCTCTCTTCAACGCTAAGTGCACAGCGGATTGCTTCAGCTCAGGCCAATATTCTAAGCGATCAAGTGATTGTAAAAGCAAGGAGCGCATCGAATGTACAAGACGCTATTGTAGACGTGCAAAAGGCATTAAGTCTTCCCTCGCTTCAAATCAAGGATTTTATAAGTCCGATCCTGCCCGCATGGACAGTGGTTTTTGATGCAAACGAAGGGAATGTACACAATGTAATTAAAGCACTCCATTCCCATCCATTGATTGAGATTGCCCAAGGGGACCACGTGATAGAATACAGAGATACAGAACCCAATGACGCACTGTACGGTAACCAGTGGCAGTACGTTAACAATGGGGGAAGCGGGGGCGCACCCGGTGCTGATCTCGATGCAGAGTTAGCATGGGATATTACTACAGGGGGATTCACGGCAAATGGTGATGAAATTGTAGTTGCTGTTATTGACGATGGTGTAGAACTTGGTCATCCAGATTGGGGAGATAATCTTTGGACCAATGAAGCGGAAATTCCCAATAACAATATAGACGATGATGGCAATGGTTATATCGATGATTACCTAGGATGGTCGGCTTACAGCAATGATGACAATGTCGGTTCTGGAGGAGGCCACGGTACCCCGGTTGCAGGAATCATTGGTGCCCAAGGAAACAACGGCGTTGGCGTCACAGGCGTTAATTGGGATGTTAAGGTTATGATTATCGAAGGTGGCACTCCCGAGTCTAGAGTAATTGCTTCTTACAGTTATGCTCTTGCCCAGCGCAAACGATATAACGATACAGACGGTGCCGAAGGTGCCTTTGTTGTGTCAACTAACTCTTCCTGGGGTATTGATTATGGGCAACCTTCCTCTGCCCCTATGTGGTGTGCCATGTACGATAGCCTAGGGGCCTATGGTATTATCTCAGCGGGAGCAACCATCAACGGAAATGTAAACGTAGATATTGAAGGAGATTTACCTACAGGCTGTGCTAGCGACTATCTTTTAAGTGTTACCAACCTTGGTAGAAATGACATTAAAATTAATGGGGCAGGATATGGAGCAACAACCATTGACTTGGGAGCTTACGGCCAAGAGACCTATACCTTGGATAAGCCAGGAGCTTTTGGTGGGGAATATGGAGGCTTTGGAGGAACTTCGGGAGCTACTCCTCATGTGGCAGGTACTATCGCCTTAATGTATAGTGTAGATTGTCCAGCTTATGCTGATTTAGCCTTGGAGAATCCAGCAGATATGGCACTCAGGATAAAAGATATGTTACTCGAAGGGGTTACGCCAAATACTTCTTTATCGAGTAATACAGTAACAGGAGGAAGGCTAAACATGTATGGTGCTGTTGAAGCGGTAAATAGTCAATGCCCGCGATGCAGTCAAGTGCCTGAATTCTTTACCAATATCCAGAGCAGCAACACCTTACAAGTAAGCTTTTTTGATCTTGAGGATGATCAAACCATCGGCTACTTTATTGAGTATCGTTTAGAAGGCGATTCCATCTGGAATGAATTTTTAGTTACCAGTGATGATGATATCCGAATTTCGTTTTTAGATAACTTATTTATGGAAGGGTCAACCTATGAGATTCGAGTGCGTACGGCATGTCAGAATAATCAAAGTGCTGTGAGTGAAATTCGAAGCCTTACCTTCGATCCGAGCTCGATTGAAGACAATAGCCCATTACTCTCCCTTCTTGTGAGTCCTAATCCGAGTAATGGAATCTTTACGATTGGTCTTGAAAAAGAAGGTACGTTCCACTACACAGTTACGGATACTAGAGGTCAAGAAATTCTATCAGGGAAGCTTATGGGGCGAAGTCAAATAGACGGTGTTGAATGGTCAAAGGGTATATACTTCCTCACAGTTTTTGAACGGGAAGGAGGCCTTCGAACAACACTTCCTTTAATTAAGAATTAGTAGGACTTACTCACTGGTAAGTGCTGAATACATATTATGTCAGCGGCACACTTTTTGAGGTAATTATCTTCCCAACGGGAGGGGGTGGATTGGGTGCCTAGCAGGTATTAATTGCGCTAATAAGTCCCCTTAACCGTTTCATCCATGAGCCTCGATATAGGATCTACCTAGTCTTCATTACCACATTGCCATTTTTCGGAATTCATCATCATTTTATATACATAATTTGGAATATTTCCATATTTTAGGACTTAAACCTAATTATAATTCATGCAACGTGCCATTCTTCATATGGATCTCGATAGCTTCTTTGTGTCCGTAGAAAGGCTTTTAGATAGTCGTCTTCGAGGCAAACCCATTCTTCTTGGTGGCACAAGTGACCGTGGTGTGGTAGCTTCCTGTAGCTATGAAGCGCGCGAATGTGGAGTACGCTCAGGAATGGCTATGAAAATGGCAAAACAGCGTTGTCCAGAAGGGATCGTTATTAGGGGAAATTCAATGACTTACACTAAGTATTCCCGCATAATCACAGAGATTCTTAAAGAGGAAGTTCCCTTGTTGGAAAAAGCAAGTATTGATGAATTTTATGCCGACCTATCGGGAATGGATCAATTTTTTGGATGCTACGCCTATGCCTCTGAACTACGCCGTAAAATAATCCATGAAACCGGCCTTCCTATCTCATTTGGGCTTTCCGAAAACAAAACCGTATCCAAAATAGCTACTGGTGAAGCGAAACCTAACAATCAACTTCGTGTAGATGAGGGAAGAGAAAAAGATTTCCTAGCCCCCCTGCATGTAGGAAAAATACCTATGGTTGGTGAGAAGACCTTGCATCAGCTTGCCCATATGGGAGTTCGTCGCATCGGAGTATTACAACAAATTCCAATAGAAATGATGCAAGCTACTTTCGGAAAGGCAGGAAACACCATATGGAAGAAAGCACAAGGAATTGACAACCGACCTGTAATCCCCTATACTGAACGAAAATCAATCTCTACCGAACGAACCTTTGACCGGGATACCACGGATGTACAAAAACTACAGTCACTACTCACAGCCATGGCAGAAAACCTTGCCTTTCAGTTGCGGCGAGGTCATAAACTAACAGCCTGTATATCTGTCCGTATTCGGTATTCGGACTTTCAAACGTATTCAAAGCAACGGCGTATCCCCTACTGTGCCGACGATGATGTATTAATTCGATATGCTTTAGATCTTTTTTACTCCCTATACAATCGAAGACTTTTAGTTCGGCTTATCGGCATACGTTTCAGCGACTTGGTACACGGCCGCCCACAAATTCAACTTTTTGAGGATAGCCAAGAGAAAAACCAACTCTTTGAAGCCATGGATACCATTCGGGAAAAACATGGACAACGAAGTGTTGTTCGGGCTTGCGGATTAGAAGCTAAAACCATTGGCAGACATAACCCTTTCTCTGGTGAGCCGCCTGTTATACTAGCCCATCGTAAACAGTAGACGCATGTACCTCAATTGCCATACTGCCTATAGCTACCGCTTTGGGACATTTTCTGAAGAAGAACTCTTGGGAGAGGCTCAGCGTATGGGCATCACCAGTTTGGCCTTAACCGATGTGCATTCTACCTCGGCATGCCTCAATTTCATTCGTCGAGCCCCTAACTATGGTATTCGTCCAGTAGTGGGCATTGACTTCCGCGAACAAGGTCGACGACAATACTTTGGGTTGGCAAAAAACAATCAAGGGTATTACGAACTCAACACCTTCTTAGCGGAAATACGGCATAACAAAGCCAAAGTACCTATTCAAGCTCCGTGGTTTGATAACGCCTTCATCATTTACGACTTTTCCTATGCCATCCAACATCCCTGTCTTCACCCTGAACGATTAGCACCCCACGAATTCATAGGGGTAAACCCTGCACAGATTGCACAACTTCTGCGGCATACTTATCGGCGAAGTGATCGTATGATTGCTTATCAATCCGTGACCTTCCGCAATAAGCGCGATTATAGCACCCATCGTCTATTACGTGCGATCCATAAAAACACCTTACTGAGTAAGCTATCACAAACTGAACAAGCGACCTATGATGAGATTTTCCGCCCCCCAAGTCAGGTTAGGCAATGCTTTTCAGGATATGAACTATGGTTAAACCGAAGCCAAAAAATTCTTGACCAGTGCTACATTGAATTTGATTTTAGTTCTGGACGCCCACCCCAAAACCAACGCTCCTATACAGGAGACAAGCATAACGACGTACAACTTCTTCGGCAGTTGTGTAATGATAAAATTAGCCATCGCTATACCCACCAAGAAAAAAGCGTCATTCAACAACGTGTTAACCAAGAAATAGACGTCATTCAACAAATGGACTTTGTCCCCTACTTTCTTATCAATTGGGATATCGTTCAACATGCCCGAAAACAAGGATTTTTCTATGTAGGACGTGGTAGTGGAGCCAATAGCATTTTGGCCTATCTTCTTGGTATAACCAATGTTGACCCCATTGAACTCGACCTCTATTTCGAACGCTTTATCAATGTATATCGCAAAAACCCTCCTGACTTTGACATAGACTTCTCCTGGCGAGACCGACAAGCGATAACTGAATACATTTTCAAACGATTTAAAAACGTTGCCCTGCTCGGAGCCTACAACACCTTTCAGTATCGAGCAGCATTGCGCGAAATGGGAAAGGTATTTGGACTACCAAAAGATGAAATCGATCGACTTATTGACGGAAGGTATACCTCATCAAGACTTGATGAGATCAGTCAGCTTACCCTGCGCTACGCCCACTACATCCATGATATGCCTAACCACTTGAGCATCCATTCCAGTGGGATCTTAATTGCAGAGAAACATATACACCACTATGCGTCCACAGATCTTCCGCCCAAAGGATTTCCCACGGCCCACTTTGATATGCATATTGCCGAGGATGTAGGTCTTTTTAAATATGATATTCTCGGACAGCGCGGCTTAGCTAAAATCAAAGAAACCATTCAGCTTATTCATCAAAACCAACCAGATAATCCACCACACCCTATTGATGACATCCAGCATTTTAAGCAAGATCCACGGATTAACCAAAAAATTGCCAAGGGAGGGTGCATAGGGTGTTTTTATGTGGAATCCCCTGCCATGCGCATGTTGCTTTCCAAACTACAAGCTAATGATTACCTCACCCTTGTTGCGGCATCCTCTGTTATCCGTCCTGGCGTAGCAAGAAGTGGTATGATGCGAGAATTTATTCTGCGACATCGCATTCCTGAACGGCGAAAGGATGCCCACCAAGTCCTTTTGGAGATTATGCCCGACACCTATGGCATTATGGTCTATCAGGAAGATGTTATCAAAGTAGCCCATGCATTTGCCCACCTCACTTTAGGCGAGGCCGATGTGTTACGACGAGGAATGAGCGGAAAATATCGTTCTCGGGCGGAATTTCAAGCTATTAAAAATAAATTTTTTAAGAACTGTGCAGATCTACAATATGGACAAGACATCACCGAAGAAGTATGGCGCCAAATCGAGAGTTTTGCCGGATATGCTTTTGCCAAGGGACACTCTGCTTCCTATGCGGTAGAAAGTTATCAGGCGCTCTATCTAAAGACCTACTACCCCTTAGAATCAATGGTGGCGATAATCAATAACGGCGGTGGCTTTTATCGTACGGAATTCTACATCCACGAAGCTCGAATGCAAGGAGGGGAAATCGAAGGGCCGTGCATTAACAACAGTTTAGCAGAAACCACCCTGTATGGAAAGACCATTTATCTTGGTTTTAGCCTTATCAAAGATCTCCAAGCCTCCACAATACAACAAATCCTAGAAGAACGTAAAGTAAGTGGAGCCTTTACAAGCTTTCATGACTTTTCCAGCCGTCTATCCATCGGATTAGATGATGTCAATCGTCTGATTCGAATCCGTGCATTTCGGGACATAGAACATTCTAAAACTGAATTGCTATGGCAAGCCCAACGAATTGACCAAGCCACAAAACACAGTGGTGATCAGCACCAACAACGTATGTTCCAAACGCCAATACAAAAGGTCAGTCTCGTGGAGCTTCCAAGTCTACCTGTCGAAGATGCCTTTGATGCTATGGAGTTACTGGGTTTTCCGCTCATCAACCCCTTTGAGTTGATTGCAGGTCCCACGGAAGCTGGGCTGCTTGCAAAAGACCTCCCTAATTATATTGGTAAGGTAGTCAGCGTGTATGGCTACCTCGTTACCATAAAAAATACAAGTACGATACATCGTGACCGTATGCTTTTTGGAACCTTCCTCGACCGGGAAGGG
>PAPS01000035.1 GCA_002708985.1 Saprospirales bacterium
TCGATCTGCAGGAGTTGACGAAGATTCAGTAGCGAGAAACCCTGATAATTCTTCAAAGGCTCAAAATAAAAGATTATTTATTGATGATTTATATAAAAATCGTGGGGCATCACATATCATTAATTGCACGTACAAACAGAGACAATTTAATTTTAAAAATTTGTTAGAAGAAAATTGTCAACCATATTATCGTTCTTTATCACAAACAAATACTGATAGAACAATGTTAACTCTATATGGTGATGGTGATAAATATGATACACATTTTGATGCTACTGTTTGGACTTGCCTTATTTGGTTAGTCCAAGAACCTAAATTTTTTGAGGGTGGTGATTTTGAATTTACAGATGTAAATCAAGTAATAGAATTGAAAAATAATCGTATGGTAATTTTTCCAAGTTGTTTCAACCATAAAGTTCATCCACTCAAATATCATGATAAAGATGATCATAGAGTAGGTAAATTTACAATCACTCATTTTTACTCTAGAATACCACAAGACGTTTATCATTTGACAAATCCGGATTTACCTACTAAAGTAGATGATAACAGCTCTAATTCAACTAATAAATAACAATATCAAGAATTAAATTATGGCAACTTATCCAGTAGTACACAAAGAAACAGGTGAAACAAAAGAAGTCTCCATGAGTGTCCATGATTGGGATCAATGGTGTGCTGATAATCCTGATTGGTCAAGGGATTATTCTGATCCATCTACAATGCCCGGAGTTGGAGAGGTTGGAGAGTGGAGAGATAAATTAAGAAAGAAAGCACCCGGCTGGAATGATGTGTTAGCAAAGGCAGCAAGAAGTCATGGTAATAGTAAAGATCCTCGTTTAGTACAAAAACTCTAATGCCAAGAAAGAAGAGAACCTCCGATCAACCGATTGGGGTTGGTTTGACCGCTAAACAATTAAAAAGAAAAAAACCTGTTAATGCAGACTATTTAATTGATGTTGAACCATTAACAGATAATCAAAAAAGATTATTTGAATCATATAAACATAAACATATTGTTGCTTATGGTTCTGCAGGTACAGGTAAAACATTTATTACTTTATATAATGCATTAGTAGATGTAATGGATGAAACAACACCTTATGAGAAAATTTATCTTGTAAGGTCTTTGGTTGCTTGTCGCGAAATTGGATTTCTTCCGGGAGACCATGAAGATAAAGCAGATATATACCAAATACCATACAAAAATATGGTAAAGTATATGTTTCAGATGCCATCAGACGCAGATTTTGAAATGCTCTATGGTAATCTTAAGGCTCAGGAAACAATTAAATTCTGGAGCACCTCATTTTTGAGGGGAACAACACTTGATAATTGTATTGTTATAGTAGATGAATTTCAAAACTTGAATTTTCACGAATTAGATAGTATAATAACAAGAGTTGGTGAAAACAGTAAAATTTGTTTTTGCGGTGACGCATCTCAGACAGATTTACAAAAAACCAATGAAAAAAATGGAATCGTAGATTTCCTAAAGATAGTTCGCACAATGCCATCATTTGATATAATTGAATTTGGCATTGAAGACATAGTTCGATCAGGACTTGTCAAAGAATATCTTATCGCAAAAATGCAGTTAGGTATGTAATGTTTAATCATGTAGAATTGGATCTCCCTAAACTTTCGAGAGAGACAATTGACGGAGTTCGTTATTATTCTGTTCCTGATGAAGATGAATTACTAAAATTAGTATCAATTACATCAGTTACGAGTTATTTCAATCGAGAGATCTTTGCTAAATGGCGAAAAAAAGTCGGTGATGAAAAGGCAGATCGTATTACAAAGGCTGCAACTACTCGCGGTACAGACTATCATACACTTACAGAACATTTTCTGAAGAATGATGATTTACCACAAGTGAAACCTATCTCTGAATTCTTGTTTAAGATTTCTAAATCCACACTTGGTAAGATAGATAATATTCACTCACTAGAGGGTTCACTTTATAGCAAACAACTTGGTATAGCAGGAACCGTTGATTGTATCGCAGAGTATGATGGAGAGTTATCTATTATCGATTTCAAAACATCAGCAAAACCAAAACCTAGAGAATGGATAGAACATTATTTTGTCCAAGCGATGGCATATGGTTGTATGCTGTATGAACTGACAGGTATGTCTGTTAAAAAGTTAGTAATTATTATGTCATGTGAAAACGGAGAATGTGTTGTCTATGAAGAATACAACAAAGGAAAGTACATCAAACTACTCGGAGAATATATTAGTAAGTTTGTTCAAGATAAACTGGAGCTCTATGGAACCCAATAAAGAACTTGAGAAGGCCATTGAGAAAAAGTTTCTGACACCTCAGAAGTTTGCTATTGAAATTGAAAAAATAGTGGCAGAAGAGGAATTTAATTATATTGATGCAATTTGTTACTATTGCGAAAGTAACAACCTTGAGATAGAATCAGTAACGAAACTCATTTCCAAATCACTCAAGGAAAGATTGAAGTGGGACGCAACTCGTCTTAACTTTATGAAAAAAACAACTCGTGCTAGACTACCTTTATAATGCAAGTATCTAAATCTGAATTAATTCATCATCGTTTGCAAGCGATGCTTCGTGAGCATTCTTTTTCTGACTTAAAGTATCTTGGTGTTAGACCAGATAGTATTGGTATTGATCAACATTGGTATCAAATAGGAGAAGCAGAAGTTCCTGTTGATGCAATTCAAGAATTGGAAAGTGAAGAGACTGACGATGAAAGTGACACCATTTGAAACGTATCAAACCTATCTTTCGATCAAAAATCATTTCTCTAGTCCGAGATATGATTACTTTAAGTATGGAGGAAGATCGAAAGCAAAAATAACCGCCTTTAATAAAAGGAAAGATAAGTATTGGTTTGAAAAGACATCAAGAAAATATCCTGATAATCAAATCGTAGATTTTCTTGTGTCAAATTTTGTGACTGCCAATAATCCATCAAGTTTGTGGATAGGTGAGATTATTAATTCCGGTGAAAGAACTTATTCTGAGTGGTCACGGAAACAACAAAGTTTAAGTTACATTTTTAAAGAACAGATCACACAATTGTTTGAAGAGTACCAACTTGATGATCTATTTAATTGTTCGACTGGCCATCCTCCAGTTTTAAAAGAATATTTGGGGGATCACATTGACCTTGAAACATTAGTAATACTTGAAAAAGTCTTTCATTTTCGTGGTCAATTTGACAAAAAACTTACTGATCCTGTGTGGGAAACCGTCAGTATGAAGATTAGAAAGTATGATCCTTTCATAAATATAGATGTGTTACAATATAAAAAAGTTCTTAGAGATATAGTTCATGGGTAAATTTTTTGAATCGGAAATGGTTAAAGATGAGTTGACTAAAATCAATCAACTTCAACAAGAAATCTATTCGACCACTATGAGTTTTCCTAATATGTCTCGTGTTGACAAATTGGAACACATTGATAAATTGACTGAATTGCTTGAAAAACAAAAAGTGATGTATGCAAGATTATCTTTATCAGATGATCCTGAAGCTAAAGATCTTTTAGAAACATTAAAGTCATCCATAGTATTGATGGGTTTTCCACCAAACATGGATATGAATTCGTTTTTTGATAATGTATATAAGACAGTTCAAACATTAAGAGTGTCTATTGACAAGTAATTTAACTCTGTTATAATATCTAAGTAAATCTACCAAAATCTAAAATTATCCGAGGTAATCCAAATGTCTTTTGCTAATTTAAAAAAGCAATCTAAATTAGGTTCTTTAACCGCTAAGTTGGTTAAGGAAGTGGAGAAGATGAACAGTAACGGTGCATCAGGTGATGACCGTCTCTGGAAATTAGATGTAGATAAGAGTGGTAACGGTTATGCTGTTATACGCTTTTTACCTGCACCTGAGAATGAAGATCTTCCATTCGTTAAACTTTATTCACATGCGTTTCAAGGGCCCGGTGGATGGTATATCGAAAACAGTTTGACTACATTAGGTCAGAAAGATCCAGTATCAGAGTATAATTCACAGTTGTGGAACAATGGAACTGATGCCGGCAAGGAACTAGCAAGAAAGCAGAAACGCAAGTTGACATACATTTCCAACATCTATGTTGTGAAAGATCCTGCAAATCCTGAGAACGAGGGTAAGACATTCTTGTTCAAGTATGGTAAGAAAATATTTGATAAACTCACCGCAGCAATGCAACCTGAGTTTGAAGATGAAGAAGCAATCGATCCATTCGATTTTTGGCAGGGTGCTAACTTTAAATTGAAAGCTAAAAATGTTGCTGGATACCGTAATTATGACTCAAGTGAGTTTGCTGCTGTATCGCCATTACTAGATGATGATGATGCAATGGAAGCAATATGGAAGAAAGAATTATCACTTTCTGAATTTGTTGCTCCTACGCAGTTTAAATCATATGAAGAGTTAAAGACTCGTTTAGAGTATGTTCTTGGTAAAAGAGGTGTAAAACCAGTTACTCAAGATGTTGAAGTTGAAGACGAAGAATTTGTAACACCTGTTGCAGAGACTAGAGAAACAGTTTCATCTGTTGCTTCAAGTTCAAGCGAGATTGAAGACGATGACACATTATCGTATTTCCAACGACTTGCTGAAAATTAAGATAAACGGGAGGGCAACCTCCCTTTTTTTATGGCATGGATATGTTTAAATTTTCTGTCTGAATTGTTTTGTCATCGATAAATTGTGATGATTTACCGTATATCATAATATCTCTAAAATCATTAATAAATTCTTGTAAAAATTCCTCTTTCAAAACAAATATAAATCTTTTATCATCATTTAATCTAGTCTCGTGTACATAATTGCTTATACCAGTTACAACATTAGTTCCTGATTTTGTTTGATAAGTAGATAGTACATTATCATAATACTTAACAGAAAAATCTGCATTAACTCTTTTACCCTTTGGTAAAATTAAATGTCCCTCTGAATCACGTATCTCTTTTGTTTCGTAATACCTTAAATCATTTAAGTTTAAACCATATTTATTCTCTGCATAAGTATAAATTTCTGATGAATCAAGTGGCCATTCATCACGAATATTGATAATTCCGGAACAAGTAATGACAACCCAATCTAACTCTGCAGATCCATATAAATCTTCAGCAACATTATCAGGACGATGACCTATAGGTATTTCATATTTGTCAAATACCGTCATAATATTTTGTAGATCTTCTCTTAATTTAACTCTACGAAAAAAATTCTTCACATCTACATACTCTAAAGAGGAATTTTTATCTTTAAGAAAAGATGGATATTTTAAATTAGGTAATTCTCTGAAGTATGACATTAGAATCCAACCCCTCCTGCGTCATCATAATCAACATCATAAATTGGTTCTAACTCTTTGAATGAGAGATCTAATTGCATTGATATGGGTGATGCGTCATCATATGTTGCATATACCCCTTCTCCTGTGTAATTTACTGATATATTCGTTAAGAAGCACTGTTTAAACTTATGTAAAAAGGGATGTTCTGAATTACCTTTTTTGTATCTAAGTTCAAAAACATTTGGAGTTTTAAGAAATACTCCTGACCCCCCTACTGATGCTGTGCCCTTTGTTTTTGGTGCCATATTTAATTTAAATGATCTAATAATATTTTTACATTCTCTTGCCTCTTCTGGACTTCTTGGAGTCATTTTAAAAGAAAAGTTGAAACTTCTTAATGTCGGCCCATTAAATAACAACTCCATATTGGGGTTGAAAATCTGACCTGTCTGTCGTGCCATTAATTGAGCAGCAGAAACGTTACCTCCAAGTGCACCCAAGGCAGCAGATGTCGCTTTTGCAGTAACAAAAGTTGATGCAGCATCCATTATACCTGCATCCATTCCAACAGAATTTTTCATTTCTTTAGACATATTATCTTTCGCTTCTTGTAATCCCGCTTCATCACCTTTTAACGCTGCTGATAATGCTGCACCACCACCTTCAATACCTGATCCTATAACACCAGCAGCAGCACCCATGAGAGTATTCATTTTACTCTCACCATAATCTACTGCATTACCATCTTGGATATTTGATGGCATTTGTAATATAATACTTCCAAGTATCTTTGTTGCTTTATCTCTTGTTCCTTGTGGGCCAATACGACGACTTCCGGGTGAACCAACTAAACTTCCACCACTTCTTTCTTTTACAGGTTGATACTCAACTATGGTGAAACTCATATAATCAGTTGTCTCAGTTAAGGCTTCAAGCGGATACCTGAAACCTCCTGAATTAAATCTTGTTTTACCTCTGACAGGGGAGTTTAATCCTCTTAAAAATCTATTTAACATATTTCTTTTTTAACTATTTAGACGCATTTTGCCAAAAGGTAATGCTTGAAGGTCAGTTATCTCTTCGGGGTATACTCGATATGTGCTTCCAACTACGTTTGAAAATGAATATGATCGTGCCTCACCATGATGAAAGTTCGTTCCACGAAAACCCCACGAGTAAACATCAGTAACAGCCACTAATGGGTGAGCATCATATCTACCTGTTGATGATGGTTGATATGAAAAAATAAAAAATTGCCCTGCTTGTGGTGTAGATATAGTGTCATTAACTACATCACTTATTTCTACCATTAATTCATCAGGATCCTCAATACCAATTAAACGATCCAATACGGGACTAATACGATTCATTTGATTCCTAGTTCATCCTCTGTCATCAACTTAAATTCATACAATCGATCTTTACAATATTCGGATGCTGCTTTCCATTTTGCTTGATTACGAGCATACTCATAAGTTTCATAAAGATAATTTTTTGTTTGTCTTTTAGGTTTTTTAGGAGGTTTGAGTTGTTTTTTAGGTTTGACTTCGATAATGTATTTTTTTACCTTACCGGTTGTCTCTTTAAGTTTAACATAAAAATCAGGAAAATATCTATGTACTCTATTATCAACAGGAGATCTGTAAGGTATTGCAATTTCTTCACTTCCCCACTCTAAAATGTTTTCATTTAAATCACAGTAAACCATGAATTTTCTTTCCCAAAGTGATCGATATATTATGTTTGATGGGTTCCCTTTATATTTTCTTGGGTAGGATGGTGAATATCTTCCTTTATATGACATAAATATATAAAAACAAAGTCATAAAGGTATTTAGTGTGTCGTTAGTATCAAAAATCACCATGACTGATGCCAAAGTAAAATTTGGTCAATTGTCTTTAAATAATCAATATCAAGTTCACTTTGCTGGATTTAATACAAATATAGTTAATTATATTCGTAATAATTTAGGGATAGTGAACGCAGATGATTTCATTTCTCGTGAGATGGGAATCATGTGTTTTGATGCCTCACTACCAGCGAGTGCCTTAGCCACTGCAGAGGTAAAAGATAATTTTATGGGAGTACCACAAGAGTTTGCTCACTCTAGATTATACACTGATATAGATTTTTCTTTTTATATTGATAAAGACTATACTCTTTTAAGAATATTTGAAGGTTGGATGGACTATATCACAAGCGGTGCAGAAACTGAAGTTGGAGATTTGCAAAAACCATTTTATCGTCGTATGAGATATCCAGATACCTACAAAGTATCCTCAATGTATATCTCAAAGTTTGAAAAAAATTTAAATCGCGCATTAACATATCAATTTATTAATACGTTTCCTAAATCAATTACTCCTATACCAGTGACATATGGATCAGCTGACTTACTTAAAGTATCGGTTAGTTTCAATTATGACAGATATGTTGTAAATCGTAAGAGAAGGCAACCAAGTATACTATCAGCAGGTTTAGATTTGTTTAATTCATTTAAATCAAGTGAAACACAAACTAAAAAATACAATTCTAACGATCCACAAACAGTGGACACTTAAGAAAAAATGTTATATAATTGATATAAATAAATCACTGAATAAAATATTATGCCACTACCTAAGATTAATACACCCACGTATGATTTGACTTTACCATCTAATAAAAAGAAAATTAGATATCGTCCATTTTTAGTTCGTGAGGAAAAGATTCTAGTTCTTGCAATGGAATCAAACGATCAAAAACAAATTACTGATGCGATTATTCAAATTATTGGTGATTGTTTAATCACTAAAACTGTTGATGTCACTAAATTACCTACTTTTGATATTGAATATCTTTTTCTAAACGTTAGATCAAAATCAGTCGGTGAAACAGTTGAAGTTAATGTTACTTGTCCTGATGATGGTAAGACAACCGTTGAAACATCGATTAACATTGATGATATCAAAGTTGTTAAGGATAAAGATCACAAGTTGATTGTTCAACTTGACGATAAGTACTCAATGAAATTGAAATATCCAACACTAGATCAATTTGTTGAAAATAATTTTGATTTTGATATGGCTGAGCCAAAAGAATCGGTTTCAGCTGCCATGTCTATGTTGTCAACATGCATCGATATGATTTATGATGATCAAGAAAGTTGGGATGCGTCTGATAGTTCTAAAGAGGAACTTGATGAATTTATTGATCAACTTAACACTAAACAATTCCAACAGGTTGAGCAGTTTTTTAGAACTATGCCTAAGTTGAGTCACAAATTGAAAGTTACAAATCCTAAAACAGGTGTTGAATCTGAAGTTGTATTGGAGGGACTGGTAAGTTTTTTCAGTTAGGTATGGCCCACATGAGTTTGGAGTCATACTATAAAGTTAACTTTGCCTTAATACAACATCATAAATACTCTTTGACAGAGATAGAAAATATGATGCCTTGGGAACGAGATGTCTATGTCACCCTGTTAAAACAATATATTGAAGAAGAAAACATCAAAGCACAACAACGTAAATCATAATGCCACTCCCTATCATAGCCACGACAGCAGCAAAAGTAGTAGGAAAAGCAGCCGCTAAAAAGGCAGTGAAGGCTGGTGCTACTGTAGGGAAAAAAGTTGCTAAAAAGGCAGTGAAGGCTGGTGCTGAAAAAGTGAAGAAAAAGGCAAAGATGAAAGTGAGCAAACTTTCTGAAATGGTAAATGAAAAAGTACAAGATAAATTAGGTGTAGATGATGGTGAGATAAAAAAAAGAAGAGGAAGACCTAGAAAGTTTAAAACAGTAGAAGAAGTAAAGGCTGATATAGATGCTAGAGAATTAAAAAAAGTTCAAGAAAAATTAAAAAAAGAGAAAGAAAAAAATAAAAAGGCCAAAATCCAACCATCAAAATTAGTTGCACCACCAGAGTCTGGATTGATGCAGTTAGAGGAGAGAGTAAAGGTAAACTCTGAAAAAATTACAATAATAAAAAATATACAAAAAATACATAGAACTAATCATCAAAAAGAAAAAGGTGAATTAGCAGAAATTAATAATGTTTTATCAGGA
The DNA here is from genome assembly GCA_002708985.1 of Saprospirales bacterium. Taxonomy (GTDB): domain Bacteria; phylum Bacteroidota; class Bacteroidia; order Chitinophagales; family UBA8649; genus UBA8649. The sequence continues at coordinate 9,329 of PAPS01000035.1, forward strand.
ATTGCGGATTTCATCAAGGCAGATTACGAATCAAGAATTGATGCAGCAGATAAAGAAAATAATCAAATGATGGAGGACGCTTCTAAAGAAGATCAGAAGAATAAAGAAAAAGGATTAGAAAAAACTGGTAAGAAAACTGGTGATAAAATAGGAAAAATCTCACAAGGTATCATTTCTCCTGTCAAGGGTGTTTTTGATAGATTAATGGACGCTGTAACAGCGATTGGTTTAGGAATTGTTGGTAACGCTGCGTTTAAATTTCTTGCTAGACCTGAAATATTTGAAAAATTAAGTGGAGTTTTCGATTTTATATCGGAACATATACTATGGATAACCGGTGCTTTAGGTGCGATTGCTCTTATTGGTATTATTGGCCCAATTGTTGCTATTGGATCTGCGATTGGAACCGTTATCGGTGCAGTCGCGGGTGCTGCTGTTATCGTCGCTAAGATTGCATTAGTAATAGGGGGTATTATATTAGCGATAAAGGGAGCAACTGACATATTCAAGTGGTTGCGAGGTGATAAACTTGGTGATGACATTGTATCAGATTCAAGAAAGGATAATAGAGAACAAATGAAAGAGGAAGGTGTTGAGAAAGCACATATAAGTGGTATTTTTGGTGAAAGATATCGTGTAGAACGTGATGGTGAGATGGTTAAATTAAAGTACAAGGAACTTACACCTGATGAGCAAGCGATTGTTGATCAGTTTAAAGCAAGGGATCAAGAAATCAAAGATGCTGTTAAAGACAGAAAGAAAGAGAAAGCAGATGCAAAGAAAAGAATAAAGGGAGAAAGAGAGGGAAGTCAAGAATATGCCGATATAAAGGCAATGCCGAGAGGGAAGGAAAGAGGCAAGATAAAAGGTGCATTTGATAAAGAGACAAATAGATTAGTGAAAGAAGAACATGATGCAATAGATAAAAAATATGATGAAGTATTCACTCAAGAAAGAAAAATTGGAGGAGATGCCTCTGGATTAACTTTGGTTGGTGAAAACGGCCCAGAAATAGTTGATTTTAAAACTGCTGTAAATGTAGTGCCGGCACATCGAACACAGGAAACCCTTAAAACTTTAGGGGACAGTGGTGGGACAAATGTTATTACTATGGATTTACCACCGATTACATCACCTGCACCAGAGGTGAATGTTGGAACTCCTGCAAGCACAGAGGTTGAAAGGATTCCATCAGTCAATCCATTTAATAGTTACATGGTTATGACTCCTCAGATTCTTAGAATATCATAATGGCATCAACAACAGAATTAAAAAAAATAAAATTAAATATTACTAACATCAAGAGTGTATTGCTTGATGGTAAGAAAGCTGTTGATGAAAAAAAGAAAGATCGTGAGGATTTTTTACAAAAATTAGCAGAAGAGAAAAAACAGAAACAAGAAGAGAAAGGACTTGAACAACCAATTAAACCCACTCAGAAGAAACCTGAATTAAAATCTCCTGTTAAATCATCAATGGGATTGATGGATCGTATATTTAACTTTGTTAGTGCAATAGTAGGTGGTATAATTGTAAAATCATTACCCGAAATAATAGAAACATTTAAAAAAGTATTTGAAAAAGTAAAACCTTTTTTTGAAAAGATGGTAGAATTTCTGAAACCAGTATTTACGTCTATTGGAGAATTATTTAAAGGTAAAGGATCATATGAGTCAGAAAAGGAAAAAGTAAATGAAGATGTAGAAAAAGCACAACTCGCAAGTAAAGATATAGATGGTCAAGTAGATGAATTAAATAAAGCGGGTAAAGATGTCGCGAATGAAAATAAAGGATTAGCAGCGAATTCTGACGCTTTATCTAAAACGGGGAAGGGATTAGAGGAGGATCCAGAAAAAAGAAAGGATGATGAAAAGGAGGAAACAAATGATGAAGAAGAGCAAATTAAAGATGATTCTAAAATATCATCAAATGAAGGAATATCAGATGGAGGACTCACTCCTACCAATGTTGAAGTCAATCAATCCACCTCAAATTCTACATCTGTCAATGTGGAAGTTAATGAATCCACATCAGATACCTCTACAGTCACATCTGAAAATTCAGATAATACCTCCGATGATGTAAATTTTCTTAATAAAAAATCAAAATCAGAATTATCTGGTGTACAAGTTATAACCGCACCAGTAAAACCAGTGCGAGAAGATTTTCCAAATACAAGGGCTGGGGCAAAAGCATTTAGTAAGGCTTTAAAGAAATATAATATACAATTTAAAGAATATAAAAAACAAACACAAAATCTCATAAAACCAAGTGAAAGTAATAAGAATAGTTTAAATGCGTTAAATACTACAGATGGACTAACCAGTATTAATGGAACTGGAAGTAATACTGTCATTATTCAAAGACAAATTGTTCAAACTAACGTACCCATACCAGTTTAATGTCATCAGGAGCATCACGAGCAGCGATTTATGAAGTTCTTACTATAAGTAAGGAGGGAAAGGAGCAGCCATTAACAGGTAAGACTGTTAATTTTAATTATTATGAAAGTTTATACTCACCGGTTGTCACTGGAAATTTGACCTATGTTGATGCAGGTGGATCCACAGAAGACAAAAGAGATAATTTAACTAGCATTAAAGATGGTTTACCAATCACTGCGTTAGAGGATTTAAAAGTTAAAATACAAACAGCTTTCGGTACTCTTGATTTTACAAAAGATCCCTTCAAAGTGACGAGTTCACCTATTATGCATCAAGAGTCAAATAGGCAAACTGTATTACTTACTTTTGTTAATGATATGGAGTTAAAAAATTCTGAAGTCCCTGTTTTTGACAGATATGTTGGTAAAATAAGTGATAGCATTAAAAAAATTTTACAAGAAAAATTACAAATAAGTGATGATAAAATTGATGTTGAAAGTACAAAAAATAGTTATGGATTTGTTGGAAAGGGTAGAGGAGCGTTAAATATAATTCTTGATTTATGTCGAAGATCTGTTCCTGTGAAAGGTGATGCTGGTTATTTTTTCTTTCAAACTCAAGATGGATTTAAGTATAAGTCGATAAATTCATTATTGTCACAGGAACCAAAACAAAAATATCTATACTATGGTGCAATGAGAACTAATCAAGAAAATAGTGATAATGATTTCAAAATATTATTGCCCCCTAAAGTAAAAAAAGATCAGGACATAACAAAAACATTAAAAGACGGTACATACGTAAATCGTAATATATTTTTTAATCCACAAACTTTTGAACATAGTGAAGTTGTTTTTAGTGTAGATAAGGATGGTGTTAAGAAGACCCTTGGTGGTGATTTACCTATTAAAACAGATAACCTAAAAAGTTTTGTAAAAACCAATCACCATATCCTTGACATTGGATCATTTGAGGCACAAAATCAAAATCCAAATAATGATCCAAGAGAGTGGCAAGCTAGTTCCACCATGAGATATAATTTACTACATTCTATTATAATGGAAATACAGATCCCATGTAATACTGAATTGATGGCAGGTGATGTAATAGAACTAGAAATTGAATCAATCAAGGAAGATATGGTGCAGTCACCATCTGATGAGCAGCAGAGTGGAAAATATTTAATTATGCATTTATGTCATCATTTTGATTCTCTAAGATCATTTACATCACTTACACTTGTTCGTGATTCATATGGTATGAGAGGGAGTAAAGACTAATGAAAGAGGAGATGTTCGACGGATTTTTTGGGGGTAGTCCAGAATTTTGGATTGGTAAGGTCGTTAAAATTGAATCTCAAAGACAAACAGCACAAGGTTTTAGTTGGGGTTGGAGATATAAAGTTCGTATATTTGGAACTTATTCAAATAGTGATACTATACAGGATAAAGATTGTCATACAGCAATGGTTATGCTTGGAGTAAGTGATGGAAGTGGTGGTGGAGGAAGGACAAGAGCTGTTCGTATTACTCAACATGACATAGTATTTGGATTATTCATGGCTCCTGATCAAAACTTTCCTGTTATCATGGGTGTTCTTGGTCGAACAAAAAGAACCATAAACATTGGAGGAAAATTTGGTATACTCTCTGGTTTTACTAAATTTCTCCAACGTGGATTGACTGAAAATCAGGAATTTAATGAGTGTGATTCAATGAGTATCCCTAAAGTAAAGGATAATAACACTAATGGCACAGGGTCAGGTAGAGAGGTAAATCAAAATCAATTAGATCAAATTGGCCAGTCTGGAGATGATTCACAAGTAAATGCAATCAAAAATCCACCCGGAAGCACAGAGTATGATACAAGTGGTTTAGATAACACAGACATATCCAACGCTGTTCAAGAAGAAAAAGATTTTATCAATGCAAATGGAGGTAATTTTGAAGATAGCACAATTATTAATGAGACTGACACGACAAATAATACTGATGATGCTCTCGAAATCTTCTAATAAATAATGGTGGAGACATAGTATCATGGCAGAAATCAACACAAAATTTAATGAAAAAATACAAGAAGTAAAAGAGATTACATCTAAACCATTACTTCTCTCAGAGGAGCAAAAAAATCAATTTACTTCTTTAATTAAGGATAATTCTCCTTTTCTTCAAGACCAAATAAGTCAATTGAAGAAAGATTTTCCTGCTGATTTGGGTAGCGTAAATGCTTTTAGTGATTTTGAACTTTCATCATTGACAGGCATTGATACTGAAAAATTACAAACAAGACTTGAAAACTATAAAAAAATTGCGATACCTGATGTTTCTCCAATATCTAGCACAACTGGATTCATAGTGTTAGCAGCAGATCCAAATAGTGATAGGTTCTTAGAGAGAACAGATATTGCTATGAAAAACTTTTTTAAAGTTGCAAGTAAGGTCGATAACTTTAATCTTGACTTATCAACAGAACTTCAAAAATTAACCAAGATGGTTGGTAATTTTTCACAAACATTTATTGGTAAAATATCTGATTCACTTCAGGAAGGTTTAGTCGGATTCATACAAAATGGAATGGCGAGTCAAGCAAGTAAAATTTTTGCTAGTGGAATTCCGGGTGCTTTAGGGAAGGTGGTAGATTTCCAAACTGCAATGATAGGGCCTACAACCAAACTCTTCAAAGGAATGGAGTGTTTAGCATCAAAGGTTGGACAAGCGATGTCTGGGGTGATTAGTGATATGCTCACCAGCATGACTAAAAATATGCTAAACTCTCCAACATGTGCCACTCAACAGTTTGTTGGTGCTTTAACAAATAAAATAGCAGACTCTATGGATAAAGTGGTCACTCCACTACTTGCTCCTCTTCAAAATATTCTTAGTCCAATTGGTGCTGTTTTTAATGTAAAAGATAAAATCATGGGTGGTATTGATTTTATGAAAAAGGTAGGTAATCTTTTTGTATGTGAGTTACCTAAAAAGAACACCTCATCATTTAAATATGAAATTGATGGCGGTCTTAAGAAAGACCTAGAACCACAAGAGCATGACTCTCTTTTAAAAGATTCTTTAAACGCTGCTGCAACAACAAGTTCTTTTCTTGATAAGGCAGCATCTGGTTTATCAAACTTTGAAAAAGCATATGGTAAATGGTCAATTTTTGGTTCTCCAGTTGATAGTGGTGGATCTCATGAGAGTACACTAACCGGTGGTAATTGTTACACTGGAAATAATTTTGCATGCGGCCCTGCGAAAGTTGATTTTTTTGGTGGTAATGGGGGAAGTGGTGCACAAGGCAATGTAATATTGGGTAATTTTATTTCTAAATTCGATAAAGATGATATTTATGGTAGTTTTAAGAAAACAGCAAGTATTATTGGTGTAGAGATCACTGATCCGGGAAGTGGGTATTCATCGCCACCTCTTATATCTTTCGGAGACAATTGTGGACAGGGATATGGTGCTTACGGAAAAGTAAATATAGATAAAAATCCAAAGTCACCCACATATGGACAAGTCACATCGGTCATCATGACAAGTATCGGAGAAAATTATCCTGTTGATTCTGCACAAACAACGGAAAATGGACAGTTCCCAGATACTTATATTGATGATATAGTAATAGAAGATCCCGGAGCTAATTACCGTGAGGAAGATTTCATAAGCGATGATGTTCGACCTGTCATTGATACGAATCCAGAATCAAGAAACTTTGGTAGAATAGTGGCAATTGAGATCGTTAATCAGATACCTTATGATACTTTTCCTAATTTGACCGTTACATCTGAAACTGGGTATGGTGCGGTCATAAGACCAATTATGTCAACTGTTAGAACTCAACCTATCGAGGATCAATTTGTTGAGAACAATGCTGTAAGGATAGATACTACTAACATCAGGGATATTCAGGGAAGAAGAGTAAGTCAGGTATTCAAGGTTATTCAGTGTGTAGGAACTTATCCAGCAATGACAATCACTCCCCTTACTGTTCAAAAACCTATCATTCAAGATGTAGAGAAAACAACAGAACCATCAACCCCAGAGACAACCCCAGAGATAAATGTTCCCGAAACCACAGAACAAAGTGTTACCATTAGTGATACTACGACTTCAACAACTACTTCACCAAATCAACAAGCGACTGGACAGAGTAACACTCCTCCTCCTGCTAGTCCTCCTAGTGGTGGCGGGTCTGAGGGATCAGGCGGGGGAGGATACGGATACTGATTATGACTACAAGTAATTTAAAAGAAATTTCATATAGTAGCGGTATTTTTAATACTGATAATAAGTTATCGGTATTACGTTCTTCATTTACTCTAGTTAAGAAATTTGATTGTCTAACAGAAGATAATCTTGATTTATTAGTTGATAAATTAGAAAGATTAAAAAATGAAAATTTCAATCGAATTAACATACCTGACTTTGAATATTATGTTGAGGGAAATATTCTAAGTTATAACACCACTTTTATCAAAGGATGGTCTATCGGAACTTTGATACCTAAGTTTGCCAAAATTGTTTATGAGGACGTTATTCAAAAAGATTCAGACTGGACATTTGATGATTATGGCAGTGCTAATTTTATTGTAGAATGTAATACTGATAGAATATTCGCTGTTGATTTTCAATCATATAATTATGTTCCTGATCGAGATTATCGAGAATCAAGATGGAAAAAATCTCAAAATCTTAATCTATGTGTGATAGATAATATGATGAGAGGTGAATGGACTAATCCAGCTCTTCATCCACTAAAATAGAATTATGAGTCAAAAAGAAAGTAGACAACTTGAACTTTTTGGAGGAAAACTCCTCTTTGAAACAGGAACAGCAGATCAATCAAACGCTGGCCCTGCTGCATATATCATGGAATCACAGACTAGTGATAAACTTAAGTATAGTCAAAGTTTTCATGAGGGTAGTGGGCTAGCGAGGATTAGTGCGGATAAAACATTACAGGTAGAGGCAGGAGCACGATCTGATAATAATGATGCTGGATTTAACTTAACAGTTCATAATGGCAATTCAATTATTACTAACATGAATGGAGATATCTCTATTCAAGGTAAAAGAATTACAATAGGTGCTCATGATGAACTTGTTTTACAAGCACCTAAAATAAGAATTGGTTATTCTGAGCAAGGAAAGACAAGTAAGGTAAATATAATAGGGAGTCAGATATTTCTTGAAGCTGGTTCTTTATGTAAGTTAAGAAATAAAATACTCTATAGTAATGTCTTCGCATCATTTGCAGGATCATACGTGAGTGTAAACAAATGGTACAATAGTCTCCCTTCAGGATAATGGCAGAACCCATCAGTCAACAAGGTTTATATCAAGACGGTAATTCGATATTTGAAAATGTTCATATATTGGGTTCACTTGAAGTTTCCGGAATTGTTACTTCTACCACTACAATTACAGCATCTAAATTTATCGGTGATGGATCTGAGTTGTCTGGTATTGATGCGTCAACAATTAAAGACCCTACAGGAACTACACAGATACAGGGAACCACAACTGGTGCAACACACTCTGGTAGAGCAGTATTTAATGAATTAGAAGTTGAGAGTAAATTATATGATGGTGATGGAAACTTTGGATCATCAGGTCAAGTATTATCATCAGATGGAACTGACACTGCATGGGTTAACACAGGGTCATTAACTGCTGGTGCAGCAGCAGAGGTCGGTGTAACTGCAGTAAACGTTGATTCAGATCATTTTATCACTTTTGTAGATTCCTCATCTGGAAATGAAAACATTAAAGTAGATGCAGATTTAAAATACAATCCATCTACAAATACATTAGCTTCAATTAACATAGCCTCGGCAGTCATAAAAGGTGATTTGCAAATTGATGGACAATTAAAAGATGGTGATGGCAATTTTGGTGGATCTGGAACAGTCCTTACATCTGATGGAAATGATACTAAATGGGATAACGTAGGAAACTTAGCTGCAGGATCAGCAGCAAAAGTATCAGTATCTGAGGATGACACAGAAACTGATGGAAGACTTTTATTTTCAAATACAGCAGGACAAAGTGGTGGTAATGTTGTTAAATCCGATAACGATTTAACATATAATGCTAATACAAATACTTTATCAGTTGCTAATTTAAGCGGTACATCAACTCAAGCAGCAAATCTTAGTAATCATGATACAGATGATTTAAGTGAGGGATCAAGTAATCTTTATTTTACAAGTAGTCGTTCTCGTGGAGCGATTTCAGTAACCTCTGCAGGTACACCTTCTGGTGCAGGATCGCTTTCATATGATAGTGGCACAGGACAATTAACATTCACCCCAGCTGCAGCTGCGGGAGAACCCACTACAATAGCAGTTCTAGATGAATCGTCAGATACAGAATGTTTCCCTTTATTTGGAACTAACGCGACAGGTAGCGTTGCTCCAAAAACAGGAAGCAATTTAAAATTTAACTCGGATGACGGTACTCTTACAGCAACTAAATTTTCAGGACAAGCAGATTTATCTATAATAACTTTAAACGGAACTTGTCAATTTTCAAATGATTCAGCCATACCATTTAATTTTTTTAAAACATCAAGCGGTGCTAATAATGGTGTTTGTGCTTTATTCAGAAATGATAACGCAAATCATTCTTGGGGTATAGTTTCTGAATCTAGAACTGAGGGAAGTGGTAGTGATAGACCTTCGATATTATTTTCAAGTAGTAGAACAAGTATCACTAATCAAACATGGACAGTTGGTTTTGGGTATACCGATGATCATTTTAGAATAAGATCTAATCACGGACACCGAAATGGCGGTTGGGGTACTACTCGTTTTTCTATTCATACAGATGGAACTTTACGTGCTGGAGAACCTGTGGGTGGATCTACTGGAGCTGTCATAATAGACACTTCAAACGCTAATACTCAGTTATCACAATTTTTAAGATCAGATGCAAACGACCTTTTTCTAAAATTATCAAATTCCTCTAGAAACGAAGCTCCTGAAGCCGGTAGAGGATGTATAAATCTAAAACCAA
>PAPS01000036.1 GCA_002708985.1 Saprospirales bacterium
AATTGGAATCCCGACAAAAATAAACCTACATTGCAGTCTGCCATATCTTGGCCCCTCAACCGTAAGTACGTTCAGTTTAGAATTATCGAGGTTTCTGAATCATTACACAAAAAGCAAGTAGAACGAAATTCTTTGAAACCTGCAAATGTTTTAGAGTTTATTGCAAAAAATGTAGGCATTCGAAGGGCAATGGGCCATGCTATTCTTTGTACTAATGCAGATGTACAGCTAAGTGTTGACGTGATTAGATATATTGCCGAGAAGCCATTACAAGACCAAGTTCTATATAGGGCTATTCGCTTAGATATTGATCAAAATTCTAAACGAGAACCGAAGCGCTGCATAACCCGTTGGTTTTTGCAAGGAAGTACAATTCGAACGCCGAGGTATTGGCCTTATGTCGTTCAACATGTGTATGCTCACCAATTGGCAGCACTAAAGAGGTTTTACTATAAAAATGCTCCGGATTGGTACTATGTTCCTTCAATTTCTCGAGCAGAGAAAGTGCTGTTTGATTATCCATTTAATGCAAGTGGAGATTTCGCGTTAATGACTAAATCATCTTGGGCAAAAATGGGGGGATACCGCGAGGCTTGTATAATTTCTACGCATGTTGATTCCTTGCATTTAGTCGATTGTTTGCGCAGAGATATACGCATTGAACTTCTTACAGGGACATACGTCTATCATCAAGAACATACTCGTCGTTATTCTTTTGATTCACCGAGCAATGAAATGCATTTTATGTATAAATTATTATGCAAGACCATTACTAGTTATATTTTGGAAGAGGCCAAGGACAATATATTGGCTGAACAAGATGGATGGGGCATGTCAGATGAAAAATTAGAATCAGTATATGTCTAGTATGAATAATCCGCATTTATCTATAGTGGTGACCTCCCGCAACGATAATCATGGGGGGGATATGGTAAAACGTATGAAGTATTTTCTGCAAACGTTATACACCCTATCGTCTCGTCAGGAGATGGGTCTTGAGGTGGTTTTTGTAGAATGGAATCCTCCACCTACAGGGCCCTTATTAAAGGAAATTCTCCCTTTACCACCAAAGAATTTAGATTATTTTGAGCTGCGCTATGTGGTGGTTCCTGCTAGCCTTCACGGAACGCTAGACAACTCGGATAAACTATCTATGTTTCAAATGATTGCGAAAAATGTAGGCGTTCGAAGAGCTAAAGGACAATTTGTGTTATGCACCAATGTGGATGTTATCTTTTCCGAAGAGCTATTTGACGCGCTCTTTTCTGGATTACTTCAAAAAACCATGTTGTATCGTGCCAATAGAGTAGATGTCCCTAAAGATATACCAGGCGACTTGAGTCATTCTGATTTATTGGCCTTTTGCCAGGGCAATGAAATTCAGCGGATGGGAAAAAATGCATTATATCCAGAAATATCGAATACTACACCATGGTATTTTTCTTTGCCCTTTATCGGCTGGTTTTTATCCTTGCCCCAAAAATGTATTCGCTTTATGGGAATAGAGTCGCTTTCTTCTCGATATGCCCGAATGGATACAGATGCCTGTGGTGACTTTACGTTAATGCACAAAGATCACTGGATGTCTATTAGGGGTTATATCGAATTGGAAGCCTACAGTATTCATATAGATTCCTTGCTTTTGTATTATGCCCTTGCTCTAGAAATTGAGCAACATATATTCCCGAGCAAGGCTTGTATCTACCATATATCTCATTCAAATGGCTGGGAGCTTCAAGATCCTAAGGAAAAATTATTTTGGGATATACACCAACCCAAATTGGACTGGAGTACAGCGGATCGTTTTGGTCGTTATATTGTAGAACATCAACTTCAATATGTCAATAATGAGGATTGGGGGCTGGCAAATCATGATTTAGAAGAGTACACCTATTAATTTTGTGAAGTGACAGATATTACACACATCGGCATTATAGGTGTTGGAAAGCTTGGTTTGTGTTTCGCTTTGAATTTAGAAAGATCAGGGTTTAAGGTTTATGCTACAGACATTGATACTAAACACCTTGATTCTTTGGAAAACAAGGCATTAAATAGCGATGAACCGGATGTGAATGTATTGTTGGATAAGGCCTCCAATCTTATTCTGGACTCTTCCCTCCAAGGCTTTCTCGATAATCCGATAACAGACATTTTTGTTATGGTGGCAACGCCGACCTCAGCGCATAACGGATATGATCATAGCCAGGTAAACAGCTTATGTGATGATTTAATCGCATTTGGGCGTCAACCAGAACAAAGGCATCTATACATTGGATGTACTACTATGCCTGGATATTGCTCTGAGCTCGCCGAAAAACTTAAACCTTATAATTGGACAGTCTCGTATAATCCCGAGTTTATTGCCCAAGGCACTGTGATTTACAATCAGCGCCATCCTGATCAAGTATTAATCGGTGAAGCCAATGTGGAGGTAGGGGATAGGTTGCAGTCAATTTATTCCAAGTTGGTTCAAAACGATCCAACGTATTGTCGCATGGATGTTTTAAGTGCAGAGATTACCAAGTTAGCGACGAACTGTTTTTTAACAACAAAAATCTCTTTTGCAAATTCAATAGGAGATTTGGCAAAAAGCGTGGGGGCAGATCCTGACAAAATTTTAAATGCGGTGGGATCGGATAGCAGAATAGGGGATAAGTACCTCAACTATGGATTTGGTTTTGGTGGGCCTTGTTTTCCGAGAGATAATCGAGCGTTGGGTCAATTTGCCAAAAGCCAAGGACAGCAGTTGTATATAAGTGCGGCCACAGATGAAGTAAACAAACAGCACTTAAATTTTCAAATCCAAGACATCATAAAATCAAAAGAGGAAGATACGCCTATTGAATTTCAGACCATTACATACAAACCGTCATCAGTTCTGCTTGATGAGTCACAGCAATTGGCCCTTGCCGTGGCATTGGCTAAACGAGGGCGAACTGTCGTTATTTACGAGCGTCCGTCTGTGATTAAGAAAGTTGAGGCAATGTACCCGGGCCTTTTTGTATTTAAAGAGTACACCTAGTAAAGGTCTAGATTTCCATCCAATCATAGTTTTCGGCAACCAATCGTTTTTGGGGCGCAGAAAAGACAATCGTGTCCCAGTTTGGATATTCGACTTTAGCGAGTTTTAAAACTAAACCTCGGCCTGGCTTGGCATCGTCGTGGGTATTGGTTACATACTCGGCTCCGAGTTGTTGCGCTAATCTAAGGGCTGCATTTGCTCCTGGATTAATCACACCCCCAAGAAAAAAAGGTAGTCGAAAGTCAGTGAATGTTGTAATCAGTAGGCGACAGGTTTTGTCGCGAAAAGTTTCCATTTGACTTGGATGTAAATCAAAGCCATGAGGTGCGTAGAAGATAAAGTCATTATTCCACGAAATGACAATGGCTTCATAGAGCGGGGGTTTTGCTTTGGAGGGCCGCATTACGGTCACCTTCAAGGAAATGTTAAAATCACCTATGGCGCCAACATTGGAAAAGCCCTGCTTAGTCAAGCGCTTAATGGCTCGATCGACACCCTCAATGTTTGCAGAGGAGGGCATTTCATTAAGCGTTAACTCATGGCAGTGATCAGAATAGGGCTGTGAGATAACAATGCGATTGGGTTCGGAAATCTGATCGAGGGCGACAGCTGGTTCACTTAGCCACTGCATGTTAAACTGCTTAAAACCGTCAATCTCTGGTCCGATTAGCCATGGATCAAGCAGAATGCGCTCCCCTCCCCAATGGATTTCCCATGAATTGTCCATGTTTAACCGACGAAGACATATCGTAGAAGAGGCTGCCGACATTATCACAAAATAGGGAAATAAAAAAAGCCGCAATACTGCGGCTTTTGCGCCCCCACCTGGGCTCGAACCAGGGACCTGCGGATTAACAGTCCGTCGCTCTAACCAACTGAGCTATGGAGGCTTAAATCCTTTGAAAGACGTCAAAGATAAATTTTAATTTTTAATTCTGTTACAGGAAAGCGCAAATCGTGTAATCGGCATGGTTATGGGGTTTTATTGAATATTCCTTTCTTTGTGCAGGTTAACGCATAGCATGAAAATTTTAACAGTTGGAACCGTCGCTTTTGACGCCATTGAAAGCCCTTTTGGTAAGGTTGATAAAATCATAGGAGGTGCGGCAACTTACATCTCATGGTCGGCCTCGTATTACACAAAAGATCTCGCCATAGTCTCGGTAATCGGTGGTGACTATGATATGGAAAGCCTTGACCGTTTAAGGGCGAGGGGAGTAGACACTGCAGGGATTGAAATTAAAGAAGACGAAAAATCATTTTTTTGGTCTGGCCGATATCACACCGACATGAATACAAGGGATTCGTTAGACACCCAATTGAATGTTTTATTGTCCTTTGACCCCAAGGTGCCGTCATCCCATCGAGATGCAGAAATCCTTATGCTTGGCAATATTGATCCTACCCTACAGATGAAGGTCATTGACCAGATGAAGAATCCTGCTTTTATCGTATTAGACACCATGAACTTTTGGATGGAGATTAAGCTTGATGCCTTAAAAGAAGTGATTAAGCGTGCTAATCTTTTAACCATTAATGACGAGGAAGCCCGTTTGCTCACTGGAGAGTACTCACTCAAAAAAGCCTCTCAAAAGATTCTTGCCATGGGGCCTCAATATTTAATCATCAAAAAAGGAGAGCATGGCGCATTGCTTTTTTCAAAAGACGACATGTTCTTTGCGCCCGCCCTTCCGCTTGAGGATGTTTTTGATCCGACAGGAGCTGGGGACACTTTTGCAGGAGGCTTAGTAGGGTATTTAGCACAACGTGAAGAATTTACTTTCGAAGAGTTAAAGCAAGGTGTCATCCATGGATCAATGATGGCGAGTTATTGTGTTGAGTCTTTTGGTCCTCAGCGCCTTATGGAACTTAATGATGTGATGCGTATGGAGCGTTTGGAGGAGTTTCGTAGGCTAACCAAGTTCTAGTAGGCATATTTAATAGCCTAACCCCTCTACGATTTGAATGGCATTTGTTGCTGCACCTTTAAGTAAGTTATCGGCTACAATCCAACAATTAAAGGCATTTTCCAGGCTCACATCTCTTCGGATGCGCCCTACAAATACTTCTTCTTTATTTTCCACAAAGCGTGGCATTGGGTAAATATGTTCTTCGGGCTTGTCTTGAACTATAACTCCTTCCACTTCTGAGATCGCCTTTTGAACGGCATCTAATGTGAAAGCTTGGCGTAGCTCCACATTGGCCGCAATACTATGACCCCCTTGTACGGGAACCCTCACAACAGTTGCCGTTACTGCGATAGTTGGGTCATTAAAAATTTTGCGGCTTTCTTCCCGCAACTTAACTTCTTCGGCTGTATCGTTATTCTCGTCTAGCGCTCCATTAACTGGCAGGCAATTCATATCAATAGGGTGGGGATAGGCCATGTTTTCTGCCCGCTTACCCACTCGCTCTGTCATAAGTTGAGTAATGGCATCTTTACCTGTACCGGAAACGGATTGATAGGTGGAAAGGACCATTCGCTTAATGCCGAATTTTTGTTGGACATTACGCAAAGCTAGCACGAGTTGAATGGTCGAACAATTTGGGTTGGCGATAATTCCGTGGGAATCGTTTACACTGCATAGGTTGATTTCTGGAACAACCAGTGGCACTGTATTATCCATGCGCCAGCAAGATGAGTTATCGATAACGCGGCATCCTGCATCCACAAAAAGTGGCGCCCATTTTTTACTTACACCACTTCCGGCTGAAAAGATGGCCCACCTGGGGTTTTGTGCCAAGACATCGTCTACAGTTTGAACCGTCAGTTGCTCATTATGAAACATTCTTGTCTGCCCTGCAGAACGGTTTGAGGCCCCCAAAAGAAGTTCTTTTGGTCGATGTCCGCGGGATGCTAACCCGTCAAGCAGTTTTTGGCCCACTAGACCAGTAACCCCAATAATAGCTCCGCGTTGCTGTATACTCATTACTCAAAAATAAGGACTTATCTCATGGTAATCTTGATGCCGTGATTATACCATTAACGGTGACGAAAGTATATTATGTAAATATCGGACAGATCTGGGTGGCATGCATGGTGTTGGGATTATCCGCAAAAGCTCAAATCAGTACTACGTTTAATGACTCTTTAGGTTGGCAGACCGTTTGGCGGGGCGATACTTCGGCATTTGACTGCCATAATGGCTTTCTTCAGCTTAATGCTGACCCAAATCTTGGCCTTGCGCGTATTACTAGTAATTCTTCAGCGCACAATCAGGGACAGTTTTATGGAAAAGTCAGTTTGGAGTTTAACCCCTCTTCAATGAATTACATGGTGCTTGATCTTATAAGAGGTTTTGATTTTACGTATTCGCTGATCATCGGGAAAGAGGAGGATAAAGTTCAATGGAAGTATGCCACATCAGATCTGGAAGTTATTCTTTTGGAAAGTCATGAGGACTATCTAAATCATTCTCAAATCCATCTTGAATTTTGGTTGAACTTTGATAGTCTAGGATACTGGCATATGTCGACAAGGCGTTTAGTTGATCCCGAAGTTGATTCAGGTTTTGTGCAGTATTGGGGAAGCCATCATTTTGTTCGTGGTAGACTGGCAAACGAGTTGAGTATCGAATGTGTCTTTACATCGAGCCGCGCTGATAAGTTTTTTGTAGATGCTCTTTATATTGAGGGCCAACCATTTCAAGATATTTTCCCTCCTAGAATCCTATCCTTTAGCCTACATGGTTCAAGGCAAATCAAGGTCCGTGCAAGTGAGGAAGTCTATCCATTGGAAGAGTTGTCGAGCTACAACAGTGGGGACTATCAATGCCTTAGCAGTGAAACTCGGGCCAACGCACTTTTTTTGCAATACAACAAGGTATTTACGCATGGTGATACACTGTATTGGGGCAGCCTCAGTCTGGAAGACAGTCTGGGCAATCAATCTACTTTCGCTCCTGAGCCTGTAGTTGTTGACCATGTTGATTTTCAGGACGTTATAGTGTCTCAAGTCATGGAAGATGCCCTTCCTGCATACAATCTTCCAGGTATTGAATTTATTGAGTTGACCAATCTCATGGAGGATAATGTTTCGCTTGGCCAATGGAAAATCATAGTCAACGACGACACTATTCACTTGCTTAATATCGAGCTGTTGTCACATCAGAAAGTGCTATTTTCCAAACCCGCTTCAGCCATTGCGCTACAAACTTTTTTGGATAGTATTTCCTCAGATCAGAACCTATGTGCCCCAAGAATTTGGGCGGTGGACTCTTGGGTTGACTTACCTTCAACAGGGATAATCCAATTGATTGACCACCGAATGGTGCCTCAAGATTTAGTGCAGTATTCTCAAGCTTCTTATGGTCAGCAGTATCATATTGGTGGAAACCTAATGTCTTCGGGAGGGGTGGCCCTTTCGCGCGTTTTAGGACAAAATACTTTTATAGGTAGCAGATCGCCGGACGGAGCTCTATTTACCTGCTTTTTGGATGAGCAATTATCAGATCTGTCCGACCAAGGAGTGATATATGGAAGAGTTGACGTGATTCATTCAAAAAAGTTGCTTCTAGAAATGTCTAAGGTTGTGGGATACACTGAAATAGTAAGATGCTTACGCCTTTTTGATCGCGAGCAAAATCCAGTGGAATTTAGCCTCAAAAAAGCTCACTACGACACGACCTCCTGGTATTTGTCCTTGAGTCAATCATTGAACCCCGCGAATACTTATCATATTCAATGGCACCCTGTTTTTCCCATTGAATCACACTCTTCTTCTATCGCTTGGAATTTTAATCGAATTCAACTTCCCCAAATGGTCTCCAATATTGGAGAGGTATTGATTACAGAGATCATGGATGATCCATTTAGTGATGAATGCGAGTATATGGAATTATATAATCCTGAGGATAACAGCTTAGACCTTAAGGAATTACTCATATGGACCTCGAGAGAGGGACAGGTGATTGAATTAGAAAAAATTGAACGAGAGGCGCTTCAGATTAGACCAGGAGAGTATCTTGTAATCAGCGAGGCATCCTGTGACTTATCTTTACTTGATCCAGTCAGCAATCAACACCTATCGGTCAATCTTCCGGCTCTGGATAGTAAAACAAAAGATCTTTTTGTTGGCTTTTCTTTGGATAGCCCCCTTGATAGCCTTCATATCAATCAATCAATCCAAGAAATACCTTGGCAAAAGGGCTATGCGTTAGAGCGTATACACAATGGGCGAGATTACCAAGACTTGTGGTGGCTTGCACCAAGTCAATTGAGAGGAAGTCCTACAAGACAAAACAATCAGATTCTGCAGGATGGCATAAATGATAAAAAATGTTTATCTCTCTCATCTCGTGTACTAAGCCTTAATGGTGATGGTGTTTCAGATTTTTTAGAAGTTCAGCTAGCAGATAATACATGGAGCCGCGGTGGATATAGAATTGATGTTTTTTCATTGACTGGTCATCATTGTAAGCAGATTGCGTATGTTGAGGTCGGTGGTCCGCAGGATCATTGGTATTGGGATGGAATTGCAGATGATGGTAGAGTCCTTCCTCCAGACTTTTATATTCTTTCAATACAGGGTCTTGGCTTATTATCTCCACCGAGGTGTTCAGTACCTATTCTAGTAATGTATTGATTACTTTCACTACTCCTTTGAATAAAGGATGGAATATGCGAGGTGTTACCGATAAGCTAATTGTATTAAGTTCCCTAAAATATGGGGAGACAAGCCTAATTGTCAAAGCCTTTACGTATCAGTTTGGAGTTTTGGGTTTTATGCTTAAAGGGGTTCGAAAACGGCGTAGGGGAATTGTCGCACTGTACCAACCAGCTAGTGTATTAGAGGCAAACATTATGTATAGAGAGGGGAAAAGCCTTCATGGCATAAATCAGCCAAAACATGTATTTGTTGCTCACAAAACCTCAGCAGAACTTCAACGCATGGCAAAAGCCTTGTTTATTTCAGAATGTTTACAAAATATCTTGATTAAAGAAAGCCCTAATGAGGAACTATTCAACCTGTCGGCAGACTGGTTAAGTGCTTTAGAACACGATGATTCTAGTGAATTTCATCACCTACGATTTCTATTTGCTTCACTTCAACCCCTAGGCATTCAACCTCGAATTTCGATGCGTCCGGAGCATACTCAGTTCGATTTACGCGAGGGAAGATTCAGCCATTTTGTAGAGCATTCTGATGTGCTAAATGAAGAAGAAGCTGCGCTCTTTTTAGAAGGGTTGAAGGGGAGATTTAATCACTTGTCTTCCTTACAACGCTGGCAGCTTTTGCATCATTTGCTAAGTTACGTAAGAATTCATTTGCCCTGGATGAAACCCATCAAAACTCTTGATGTGATGAAACAGGTGTTTACCGAGTCTTTCGCCGCAAAAAATGTCTAGGTTTTTTGGCCGTTGGTGAAATGTGTAAATTCGGTTGTGCTCAGTAAGTTTCTCCAACAAGCCGTACAAGGAAATTCGGCATCAGTAGCCCTTCTTGTAGACCCTAGTTCACAAGTTGAGGAAGGCATGTCGTGCTTAGTTAAAGGAGTTGAGGAAGGGTGGGTTGATGCTGTTTTTTATGGAGGGAGCCTTCGTACCCATAGTGAAGAGGAGGTCCAGTGGAATAGCTTACGACAAAGAATACAAGTGCCAATTTTTGCCTTCCCTTCGAACGCGCTACAGGTTCACCCTACGGCGGACGGTCTTCTTCATTTAAGCTTAGTATCGGGTAGGAACCCGGACTATCTTGTAGGCAGACATGTGGAGGCGGCTATCTACCTTGATGAGCTCGGTATTGAGATCGTACCAACCGCCTATCTTCTTATTGATGGGGGCAAGGTGTCAACAACGAGTTATATCACAAACACCCTCCCCATTCCAAGAGACAAAGTAGAAGTTGCTTATGCAACGGCGCTTGCAGGCGTTCAATTGGGCATGAAGGCCATTTACCTAGAGGCGGGAAGCGGGGCAGATAAGGTAGTTCCAATTAATATGGTAAAGGCATTGTCAAGTAAGCTCGATGTTCCAATCATAGTTGGAGGGGGTATTCGTTCGGCTGAGCAGATGCAAGCTCTATCTCAAGCGGGAGCCGATGTACTCGTCATTGGCAATGCATTTGAGGAAAATCCCTTTCAGGTCATAGATGATTTACGCACTTTTAAATGTGCAGTCAAGGCATGAAAGGCGTAGTCCAAAAATCTACAGGAAGCTGGTATAGGGTGCTTTGTGATGACGGATTAACAAGAGATCTCCGCGTAGCTGGCAAGGTTCGTTTATATGAATTAGACACGACCAACCCAATTGCTGTAGGGGATGAAGTCACCGTATCGACGCGAGCGAATGGCGGAGAAAAAATGATAGAGGATATTTCTCCGAGACGGAATTACATCATTCGACAGTCACCTAAAAAAAGAGGTGCTAGGCATATTTTGGCTTCTAATTTAGATCAAGTGATCCTTCTAATTACTCTCGCACATCCTCGGACATCAACAGGATTTATTGATCGGTGTCTTCTTACAAGTGCTGCCTATCACATACCTGTGGTTCTGGTTTTTAATAAACAGGATTTACTAGACCCCGATAGTAAAATAGGTAGGAAGCAGCAAGCGTTAATAGACTACTATAGGGCTATGGACTATGAAGTATTAGAAACATCAGCGATGGAATCCACGGGAATTCAAGCCCTTGAGGATGTAGCCAAAGACAAACGAAGTTTGTTAATAGGCCACAGTGGCGTAGGGAAATCTTCATTATTAAATGCCTTAGACCCTTCGTTGGATTTACGGACAAAAGAAATCTCAAAAAAATATTCAAAAGGAGTACATACAACGACTTTTGCCGAGATGTTTCCCCTCCCCTTTGGGGGTGAGATTATAGATGCTCCTGGAATCAAAGAGTTTGGGGTTGTCGACTTTGATAAAGGAGAGGTTTCCACCCATATGGCGGACTTTATGCATCATGTCGACCATTGTAAGTTTGCTAATTGTTTTCATTGTAATGAGCCTAATTGCGCCGTCTATAAGGCGGTACTCTCAGGAGATATTGCCGAGTGGCGATACATCAATTACCATAGAATTTTACAAGATATAGACGAGGCAAAGGCGTGGTAGAAACTCAAAATGACAAACAGGAAAGAGCATTGTTAGTGGGCTTGGTGACGGCCAAACAGAACCTTCAGAAAATGCAGGAGAACTTGGATGAGTTAGCCTTTTTGGCGGAAACAGCAGGTGCTATTCCTGTAGAGCAAGTTTATCAAAACCTCCCTCTTCCGGATAACAGAACCTATGTAGGATCAGGTAAGCTCGCCGAAATCAAAAAGATGATTCGGTTGAAGTCAATTGATGTCTTGATTTTTGATGATGAGATTAGCCCAGCTCAACAGCGCAACATTGAAAAAGAGACCAAAATAAAAGTGCTAGATCGCAGCATGTTGATTCTTGATATTTTTGCTCAAAGAGCACGAACAACACAAGCAAAATTACAGGTAGAGCTTGCTCAACAACAATATCTTCTGCCTCGTCTTCGTGGAATGTGGCAACACCTCGATCGGGTAAAAGGGGGTATTGGGATGCGAGGTGCTGGTGAAAAAGAAATTGAAACCGACCGAAGGATTGCAGGAAAGCGTATCGCCTTACTCAAGCAGCGCTTAGTCCAGGTAGAAAAGCAAGACATCAATCGCAGGAAGTCTCGAGAAGGAATGATTCGCCTTGCGCTTGTAGGGTATACCAACGTGGGTAAATCAACCATTATGAATGCCTTGAGCAAGTCTACCGTATTGGCGGAAAACAAGCTCTTTGCCACGTTAGATACAACAGTGCGAAAGGTCGCTATAGGTCATGTACCTTTTTTGTTATCGGATACGGTGGGTTTTATTCGGAAGCTACCTCATCATCTTGTGGAAAGTTTCAAATCAACGCTTAACGAGGCCTTAGAAGCAGACTTATTAGTGCATGTTGTTGATCTATCCCATCCCCAATTTGAAGATCAAATGCAGGCGGTTAAAGCAACACTTGCGGACTTACGATGTGAAGAAAAACCGGAGTTAGTTGTCTTTAATAAATTGGATGTTTACAGGGAACGATACTTTGATAAGTATACAAGCAAGGAAGTTCAATCCGAAATCGTAGATGGATTGCAACGTGCATTTTCTGAAGATGTAAAGATTGATCCCGTTTTTATATCGGCCACCCAAAAGGAAAACATGAATATTTTGCGTAAGCGTATTTTCGAGGAAACGCGAAAACTATATATACAGAGGTATCCATACAAAGCGAGCTATGTCGCCAATTGGGAACCCGATTGGGAGGATAATTCTTAATGATTTTACAACATTTATGTTGTGTAACTCTTATTTTTAAAGACATGAGCTATAAACAAAACGTTGCATGTCTTTTTATCTTTGCCTTATCCCTTTTTTATGGTGAATTGTGGGCGCAGGAAATGGTGGATAGAGCGGTCGTAAAGTCAGGTCAGGCACCATTCTTCCACGGAGTTGCCTCGGGAGACCCCCTCCCTGATGCTGTAATTCTTTGGACCCGTGTAACCCCCGCCCAAGGGGTTACTGATAGCATCCCCGTACAATGGATGGTTTCTACTGATCCTCAATTTTCGCAGATTGCTAACTTCGGATCGGCCCTTGCTGTCGCGGACGAAGACTTCACAGTCAAAGTCGATGTTTGTGGGCTTCAGCCAGCCACCTACTATTATTATCTTTTTCGTGCTGAAGGCAAAAACTCGGTAACAGGTCGGACCAAGACCGCGCCCCTTGGCTCGGTATCCAACCTAAAGTTTGGTGTGGCCTCATGTTCAAATCTGCCCAACGGCTATTTCAACGCCTATGCGGATATGGCCGATCGCCACAATGATATGGACGCGTGGCTTCACTTAGGGGATTATATTTATGAATATGGCTCGGGGAATTCTGAGCCACCGTATGAAATAACTCAGCTACCGGATTATCGTTTGCGTCACTCCCAATATAAGATGGATGTTCAGTCGCAGCGACTGCATCAGCTATTTCCTTTAATTGCCACGTGGGATGATCATGAGTCGGCTAATAACTCCTACATGGACGGTGCACAAAACCATGATGCTAGTGAAGGAGTATGGACAGATCGTCTCAGTTTTTCTGCAGAGGCTTACAAAGAGTGGTTGCCAATCCGAAGTCCCGATAGCACAAACCCAATTAAAATTTGGCGAACATTGAAATATGGGGATCTGGCTGAGTTGATGGTTATGGATACGCGTATATGGGGTCGAGAGGAGCAGGGTAGCCCTGAGCCTAAGGATTTACTTGGAAGTGATCAGTTCGATTGGCTTGAAGGGAGATTGGATTCTACAGATGCCCTTTGGAAGCTTCTATGTCAACAAGTAATGTTTGCTCCTTTACCAAATAGCGATGCATGGGAAGGTTATGAGTCAGAGCGTAATCGACTAATCGATTTTGTGGAAGACAATCAAATTGAAAATAACGTAGTACTTACGGGAGACATTCATACTTTTTTTGCTAATGAAGTTCCTGGAAATTCAACAGCTAGTGCTATGGTCGAATTTATTGTGGGTAGCGTTACATCAACAAGTATTCCTATTAATATTCCCGTTGGTTTAATTCAAATTTTGTTTCCCCACATTAAATATGCTCAATTTGCTGATCGAGGATACGTTGCATTGACGTTGGACCAAAACAGCGCACAAGCAGACTATTATGCAACCCCTATTGACGTGTTTAACGTAGGAGGAAGCCACCTGACATCATGGAAGGTTGACGAGGGCTCAACGACTTTGGTTAATGTACCTAACCCGTTACCTTCACAAGCGGGGCCTTTTCGACCGGATACGTCAGCGGACCAAACCATCGGAATGGTTCAATTAATAGATACTATCGTCTTGGGCGGGACCGAGAATAACTCAGTTGACGGCAACCTAATTCCAAATGTGACCGCCATATGTCCATCTATTGCGGGCAGTGTATCAACATTGCCAGATAATGGGACACTAATCTTAGACAATGTAACCGTTACGTACACGCCGAATCCTAACTTTTTTGGAAACGATACAGCAAATGTTGTTCTGTGTCGTCAAGGTATAGGCTGTGACACGATTACCTTAGTCATCAACATTGTTGGTGCCACTTCAACAGACACTACCTATCATACGATCTATGCAGGGCAAAGCATTCAGCCCTGTGGTACGTTTGGTGATTTATCGTCTTCGATTACATCAACTGCCATCTCAAGTTTTACGGGGTTGGGAAGTGTTGCAGTGTTAGACAGTTTCTGTATTGATTATAGTGCACCTTCCGATCAACCATCACTTGATACTGTAGCCATGGTAGTTTGTGATACGAATGGTATTTGTGACCTTCATGTCTTTATCATTAATGTGCTTCCATTACCTGCAACGGAAACCATTGTAGATACTATCAGTGGACCCAACCTGTATTCCAGATGTTTTGAGTTTGATGACTTGGTGGGGCCCCTCACTACCATTTCCCTTGAAGGCAGTCCTAGTCACGGTCAAATTGCCTATTATAATGACTCCTGTATAACCTATCTCCCTGATTCTTCGATGGATGAAACAGAGACCTTGGTCTTTATAGGGTGTGACAATGCTATGCCTCCAAATTGTGATACGGTAGTACTACAACTTGTGCTCGTTGATGAAACAATGGTTGACATCAGGGATGCCTACTCAAATCCATTAGTAATAATGGGTATACAGCCCAATCCGTTTAGGGAGTATTTTTATATTCAATTCTATGCCCTGCCTCTTGCCAATGATCTTGAGATATCAGTGTATTCCTTGGATGGAAAAGTAGTTTATCAAGAATTCAAAAAAGGCTTAAGTGAAGGACTTTACCATCTTCCTGTAAAGCTTCCTGCACTGACCAAGGGAGAGTACATTGTGGAAGTACAAAGCGGAGGACATCGATACACACAGCCAATGCTGAAAGAATAGTAAGGCCTAAATGCTTATATTTGCATTATAGAGGGGGCATTTGTCCCCTCTTTTTATTCTAAAGATTTAGAAAAGTGTTGGAAATTGAGCAAAAAATAAAGACTTGGTTGGGAGAAATCCTCCCTTCTATGGATGCATTCTTTGTGGAACTAATTGCTAAGGGAAAGCGTCTTGAGCTTTACATTGACAAGGTGCCTAGTATAACTATAGATGAGTTGGTGCGGGTCAGTCGTCATTTGGAAGCCCAGCTTGATGAAGAAGGATCAGTGCCAGAGGACTATACGCTTAATGTTTCTTCTCCTGGAATGGGTAACCCCCTTCGCGTTCGAGAACAATATATCAAAAGAATTGGGCGACAGCTCAAAATCACGACATTCAGCGAGGAGCGTCTCGAGGGACGATTGATAAAGGTTCTTGATAATGGAATCGAGTTTCTGTTAGAGCCTTTAGAGGGAAAATCCAAACCAGGCAAAAAGAAAAAAAATGCTACGGATCAATCCTCCAGCATAGAAATACATTTTGAGGAAATCAAAAAAGCCATATTACATTTTAACTTTTAAATCATAACCATGAATAGTGCAGAGCTTATTGATTCGTTTTCCGAATTCAAAGAGTTTAAAAATATCGATCGACCTACCATGATGAAGGTCTTGGAGGATGTCTTTCGTACCATCCTTAAGAAAAAGTTTGGGGATGATGAGAACTTCGACATCATTGTCAATACCGATAAAGGAGACCTTGAAATTTGGCGGACACGAGCAATTGTGGCAGATGGAGAGGTGGAAGATGATAATCTTCAAATTTCAATCAGCAATGCTATTAAAATTGAGGAGGATTATGAAGTAGGCGAGGATTGCTATGAGCAAGTTACTATGGAATCCTTTGGACGCCGTGCGGTGCTAAGTGCTCGCCAGACTTTGGTAACACGTGTTCTTGAGATTGAGAAAAATGAGATTTTCCAGAAGTATAAAGATCGTGTTGGTGATATAATGTCCGCAGAAGTTTATCAGATTTGGAAGCGTGAGATTCTTTTGCTTGACGATGAGGGAAATGAAATTGTTCTTCCCAAAAGCGAGCAAATTCGCGGAGACTTTTTCAAAAAGGGAGAGAGTGTACGAGGAGTGATAAAGGAGGTGCGCCTTCGCAATGCGCAACCAATCATTGTCTTATCACGAACGGATAATGCATTTCTAGCCAAGTTGCTGGAACTTGAAGTGCCTGAGATTTTTGATGGGCTCATTGTCATTAAAAATATTGTGCGTGAGCCCGGTGAAAAGGCAAAAGTTGCGGTCGAAAGTTATGATGACCGAATTGACCCTGTTGGGGCTTGTGTCGGTATGAAGGGAAGCAGAATCCACGGTATTGTTCGAGAGCTAAAGAATGAAAACATCGATATCATTAATTACACAGATAATCTAAATCTATTGGTGCAACGTGCTCTTGCCCCAGCCAAAATTGTAAGTATGGACATCAATACGGACAATCGCTCAATTGCGGTATATCTTAAACCAGATCAGGTATCGCTTGCCATTGGCCGTCGCGGACAAAATATTAAACTTGCAAGCCGGCTTGTAGATTATGAGATTGATGTTTATCGAGATGTCGAGGGCGAAGAATATGATATTGATCTCGATGAATTTGCAGATGAAATCGATTCTTGGATGCTTGATGAGCTCAAGGCCATTGGGTGTGATACGGCGAAAAGTGTATTGGATCTCAGCGAGGAAGAGTTGGTACGACGAACCGATTTAGAAGAGGAAACGATTAAGGAAATTTATAAGATTCTTAAGTCAGAATTCGAGGAAGAATAAAAGTACATGTCAGATTATAAACCGATGCGGCTGATTGCCGCGGCCAAAAAGTTTAATGTAGGGGCCTCTACTATTACTGAATTCCTTCAAGGAAAGGGATTTGATATTGATAATCGACCTACTACCAAGTTGAGTGAAGAAATGTATCAGGCACTACGCGCCGAGTATTCTTCAGATGTCGATATGAAAAAGGAGGCTGAACAGGTTCAGCTTGGCTCAGAGAACAAGGGCGTGAGCCTTAACAAAGAAGAAGAAACAGAAACGTTCATCGAACGAAAAAAAGTTGAGCTGTCTGGTCCTAAGATTGTTGGAAAAATAGATGTCGCTTCAAAGCAGGATGCTGAAGCGCAGTCTGCTGATAGCGATTCTTCTACCAAAGACGATGAAGGTTTGACAGATAAGAATCGAGCCAAGGAAGAAATTGAAACCATCGAACGTAAAAAGGTTGAGCTAACAGGCCCCAAGGTCTTAGGTAAGATTGAAATTCAACCTGAACCCCAGCGAGCTAAGAAAACAGAGGAAAAAAGTCCGGAAAAGCGTCAACGAAAGCGCTTTAAAAAGGCATCAAAAGTTGGGCCTGTAAAGGGAACCAATGCGGGGCGTGGCAAGGCCAAGGATGAGCCAGCTGTAGTCAGTGAAAAGGAAATCGAAGAAAAGATTAAAAATACAATGGCGAAGCTACAGGCTGCATCTTCTGGCAAGAGTCAGCGTTCCAAGCTTCGTCGCCAAAAACGCCAAGAAATTCAACAAAATGCTGAGCTCGAAGCTCAGCGTATAGAGGAGGAAAACTCCACAGTACTCAAGGTGACTGAATTTGTTACGGTAAGTGAGTTGGCTAGTATGCTCAATACGTCTCCAACTGACATTATAACCAAGTGTTTTGGCCTGGGGGTTATGGTGTCTATAAATCAGCGTCTGGATGCTGAAATCATTGAGCTCGTGGCGAGCGAATACGAACGTACCATTGAGTTTATATCTGCCTCGGATCAGGACGTATTCGAGGACACTGAAGACGCAGAAGATGATCTCCACGAACGGGCTCCCATTGTAACAATTATGGGACATGTAGATCACGGTAAGACGTCCTTACTCGATTATATTCGAGAGGCGAACGTAGTAAGTGGCGAGGCTGGGGGAATTACCCAGCATATTGGAGCCTATGAGGTAAACTTAGAGCAAGGAAACATCACCTTCTTAGATACTCCAGGTCACGAAGCCTTCACGGCTATGCGTGCTCGTGGAGCAAAGCTTACCGATATTGCTGTCATAGTTATCGCTGCGGATGATGACATTATGCCACAAACCAAGGAGGCTATTTCGCATGCCCAGTCGGCAGGGGTTCCTATGATTTTTGCGATTAATAAAATCGATAAGGAAAATGCGGATGCCAATAAGATTAAGGAGAAGTTGTCCGGAATGAATGTTCTCGTCGAAGAGTGGGGTGGAAAGCATCAATCACAAGACTTGTCTGCTAAGACGGGATTAAACGTTGATCAGTTATTAGAGAAAATTCTCTTGGAGTCAGAATTACTTGAACTGAAAGCAAATGCCAAGAAGCCAGCTATAGGAACTGTAATCGAGGCTTCCCTTGATAGAGGAAGAGGTTATGTAGCAACTGTACTTGTGCAAAATGGTAGCTTAAACATTGGAGACTTTATTGTTGCTGGAGGCTTTTCTGGAAAGGTGAAGGCTATGTTTGATCACATAAGTCAGGCTAAAAAGAGTGCAGGACCAGCTGTTCCCGTTCAAATTCTTGGTTTAGACGGTGCCCCTGCGGCAGGTGAACGATTCAAGGTATTTGCCACTGAGCAAGAAGGTAAGCAAGTTGCTACCAGGCGGGCACAACTCGACCGAGAACAGGGTATGCGAACTCAAAAACATATTACACTTGATGAAATTGGTCGTCGCTTGGCACTAGGAACCTTCAAAGAGCTTAACGTTATCGTAAAAGGTGATGTTGATGGATCAACCGAGGCCTTGTCCGATTCCTTGCTCAAGCTTTCTACCGAAGAGATTCAGGTAAATATCTTACATAAAGCCGTAGGGGGTATAAGTGAATCTGATGTTATGTTAGCCTCTGCATCAGATGCCATTATCGTCGGTTTCCAGGTACGCCCATCTGCTAGTGCTCGTCGCTTAGCTGAAGCTGAAGGAGTGGAACTTCGCATGTACTCGATTATCTACAACGCGATTGAAGAGATTAAGGCAGCCATGGAAGGACTTCTTGAACCTACCGTAGAAGAGAAGGTATTGGGTAATTTGGAAATCAAAGAGGTATTCAAAATTTCGAGGGTGGGTACTGTTGCTGGATGTATGGTAACCGATGGCAAAATCTACCGAAATGCTAAAGTTCGTATAGTTCGAGAGGGTATTGTAGTGTATACCGGAGAACTTGAGTCATTAAAACGTTTCAAAGATGATGTTAAAGAAGTCGTCAATGGTCAGGATTGCGGATTAAACATCAAAGACTACAATGATATTAAAGTGGGGGATGTTATCGAAGCTTATGAAGAAGTTTCCATCCAACGAACACTTTAGAAAACATTTTTTAGTCTCTTAGTATAGACCATGATGCCTTACTCGCATCGTATCGCATGATGCGAGATGGCTTAGTCTGTCTTTTTGTGTCGGTAAATTCAACAATCCCATCAACTTGTTTTATTAGATTCAGGTCAAGTTCGTTTCGTCTTTGGGCAGGTTGCTTCCCTTTTAAATTCGCAGAGGTAGAAAGAAGAGGCGTTCCTAGCTTGTCAAGGATTGATACTAGATAGGAGCTATCCTCCACGATTCTAAAGGCAATGGTTCCGTCCTGTGCTTCAGTGGGCCTTAGCACGGGATTAGTATTCGCCATTACAAAAGTTGTTGGCTTTTCGATACGAAAAATTTCTATGGCTTGTTGTGTGGTTTCACCAAGCTCAATACAAAGCTGCTCATATCGAGAACACAACAAAATGATTCCTTTGTCACGCGCTCTTTCTTTAATTGCATACACCTTGGAGACTTGTTCTTTATTGCTAACCAAGCACCCCAGGCCCCAAACGGTATCGGTGGGATAGAGTACAATATCCCCCTGATTGAGACATTTCTCTAAATCTTGGCTTGAAAGAATAGGCTTCATCAGATAAGTCGTGTATATAAACTATTGAGTTCTTTCGCTTGCCGTTCAGCAGAAAAATGCCAATGCTCTTCCTTGGTTAAACTGTAGGCAAATGAAGATGGTGCATCAACAACACTTTGTATAAAGTCAGCAATTCCCTGCACGTCGTTGGCTTTTACATAGCTTATTTTATTTCCACCGATTTCTTCCATGGATGAATCTTGAGTTGTCAAGACGGGAAGCTTACAAAGCATAGCTTCTGCAATTGGCAGGCCATACCCTTCAATTTCGGAAGGATAAACCAGGGCCTGAGCTCCATAAAAAAGTAAGGGTAGATCATGAGTTGAGACCGAGTTAAGCCAGACAATTTTTTCTTCGAGATTCTCTTGTTGAATGAAGGATTTAATTGCATGGATATAATTTCCTGAAGGCCTTCCAACAAGGACTAGTTGAATGTCAAGTGATTTGAGCAGACTCATTGCTTCCACCACCTTTTGTTGGTTTTTTCTGGGCCGAATATCTCCCAAGCAAATAATATAGTTTTTTTTGATACCCCACTGATTTGTAAAACGTTGAATGGATTGCTGGTCAGGAGCGTCTTTATAAAATGCTGATTGAATACTGGGGTGTATTATCTCGATTTTGTTTGGACTCACGGCATAATGCATATTCAGGGAGTTAGCCGAAAACGCACTCGGGCAAACAATGGCATCGGCCATTCGCACCGCATTTAGGGTGCGTTTATTATACATGTAGCGGTCAAACCTAGGATAGTCCTCGGGGCATACCTTAAAAATCACATCATGAATGGTTACGACTTTTGCCCCCCTAAAATGGCCAATTTGCTTTGGCATCTCATTAGACAAACCATGATAAACGTCCATTTTGCCATAAATTATTGATTTTACAATTTCAATATTTCTCCATTGATAGGCGCGTAGGGGATTTAATGGTTTTACAGTACTTTCAAAACGTTGCTTACGATTACGCTTTGGGCGCTTTAATCGAACGTTTGGTTCTTTAAATACATCACGAAACAGTTTCGAGGTATCTGGAGTATACAGGAAGACTTTGTATTCGGGATGAAAGGCCAAAATACCCCGAATGACTTCTCGACTATAATTGCCAAGTCCTGATTGGTTGAGAAAGGCTCGTCTTGCATCAAATCCAATTTTTGGCATAGTTCGGTGTTAGTTGCGTTCTAAATATTTTGTTAGCGTTAAATATAGGCCGTTAAATCCTTCTAGCCATTCAATATGGATAAAGGCAGAGAACAGGATGGACAGGGTAGACCATCCAACATTTTTTTTACCAACCAGACTTGAGGCTCTCTTATCCCTGTAGTCTTTGGTTTTCTTTAGATAATCACCAACTTGATTAGCCGTAAAATGATAAATGGGCCAATGAATCGTTTGTACGGCGCGCTTTGGTGCTGAAAGTGTCTCATGAACAATTTTTTCATCCCACTTACAGGACACATGATATATCCTAACCGAATAATCCTCACCCCACTTCCCCCAAGATATGGCACTTTCGTTGCAAAAATTTATTCGACGTACCCGAAACGCTTTTATATTATCACTTGGATTCTTCCATGCACGCAGGGAGTTGAGCAGTTCATTGCTTGGAAGCTCATCATCGTCAAGATTTATAATCCAGTCAAATTTGGCAAGGCTCGTTCCAAAATTTTTTTGATTTCCGTATCCCTTAAAATCCCGAAAAATCCAACGTGTTGTACTTAATGAATCATTGGATTGCGCAGTGATAAATGCTTGATTGTTAGATACAATAATTATATCCTTACTAAACATCTCACAGCACTTGACAATATCTTTTATCCAAGGGGAATTGCCTGCACTTATAATAACCACTGAAAGCTCAGGTCGCATCGGAATCTTTTGAAAAAACCATACTGAAGCCCAAACCGTACCAAAATGCCGCATCGATAATTTGGCGATTAAAGGGACTGTCAATGAAGCAATATAAAAAGAATAATATCCATAGAATAACTCCGTTGGAACGCCAAAAAAACCAAACAAGACAACCTAAGGCGATTAAAGAAAGAAATGCGCCAAGCAACCCGTACTCCAAGGCAAAGAAGAGAAACTGATTATGCGGCCTAAGCATATTTTCTCTTGATATTTGAGGGTAATTTGCGGTATACTGTTCGTTAAGGGCTTTATCCATTGACTCACTACCGTATCCTAGTATCGGCCTTTTTATAAAGGTTTTCCATCCCACATCCCACGAAACAACTCTTAGTGCATCCGAAGTGTTTATTTCGCCTGACTTGTTTAGCGTGCTCCAGTCATACAGCGTGTAATTAATTCTTTTTTGAACGGAGGGTATGGAGTGGTAGATTGCAAAAGGCGTGGCCAGAAGGATAAGTATGCCGACTAGTAAATATTTGTATTGTCGTCGCGTTATAAAGTGTCTAAATAACGTAAAGGCAACTCCTAAGTACAGCATGCCCCAAGCGATTCGAACCGTCATGGCATGTACACAACACAGTAGAAACACAATGGCCGCGATTTGGTAATACGATCTTTCTTGTCTACTTAAGGAATAATGAATGCCCAAGATTCCTGCGATAACAAAGAGAATAGCCGTTGCCTTCGGTTGGCCGTTGGGAACCCATATATGCTTTCCTTTCTCGATAGATTTGCCGACGTGAGACCATTCTTGTACAAGTTTTCCCAAAAGTATAGCGGCGCAGACACAAGAAATAAGTAGTGTGGAGACCAACAAAAATTCCTTAGCCTCCTTGGACAGGGTATGTAGACGAAGGCATAAAATGGGCAGTAAAATAAGGTGCATACGATGCATGGAAAAAACAGTGCCCATATCGGAGCTGACGATGCCTTGGATGATAGGAATCACAAGAACAAAAAGCCAAGGACAAATCAACAAAACAATGGATTTTAATGGGAATTTGGGCCTACTGGGCTGCAACTGTTGGATAAAAACCGATATACTGAGTCCATAGAGCGTTATGGTAAAGAGGGCTTGACTAAAGGCTAATCCTATAATACTCAACAAGAAACCTATTGACCACAACTGCTCATGAGG
Organism: Saprospirales bacterium; assembly: GCA_002708985.1. GTDB lineage: Bacteria > Bacteroidota > Bacteroidia > Chitinophagales > UBA8649 > UBA8649. Next base: position 22,904 of record PAPS01000036.1, read on the forward strand.
AGATAATTTAGAAAACAACAAGAAACCTCTAATAGGATATGCGCGTGTCATGGACTAAATGTACATATAAACCTATCCGTCGACATGAAGCATTTTGTTCTCGCATTTCCATGCCCTATCAAGCCGGTAGGTTTCGCGAAATAACCCACCCCAAAGATGATGGTAAATGAGATCGTTTTCTTCAAACACAGTGATCTTTATACCATCTAGACGCTCGCGAAAAATGGTTAGCATCCAAAAATTACCTGCTTCTAATTGTTGGAAATAAGGCAATTCAAATTCAATTTGATACAGACTTGGCGTGGTATGAATAAATGGAGCCCCACCTCCGAAGTGTTGTAGACCTCTTGGATCATAATAGCCCGAGCGATCCGTTGAGCCATCATATACATCAAAGGGCACTAGATGAAAAAATCGTTCGGGTCCTTCGTCAGGAGGTAAAATGCGTTCTGATGACCAATCCTTAATCATAACTAGGACAAAGGTACAAGGAAAGTAAAGAGGTTGGGTATAAAACACTAATCAAATCAATGCCTTCACTGTTAAATCCATTCTTTAGTCAACGAGGGGATAGGAATAGATTTCCAGCAGCAAGGTAATGTATTGTACCATCGCTCTTCCGAAGAATTATCCTCCCGTCATGGTGAAGACCCAGCACCTCTCCTTCTGTTTTATTTTCCCCTTGACGGATAGATGCTTGTTTGCCGCTGGCATAAAGATGGTGATTGATTTCTTCACAAATTGAAGCTAGAGATATGTCGCTTGCTTCTTCCACGGTTTTTTCGAAAGCTTGCCACGCAATTTCAAGGGCTTGTTGCACTGTGAAGTTGTTAGGCAGGGCTTGTTGGATTGAAGCCGCCTTGTTATCTAATGCACCAAAGTCTTTTTGACCAACATTGAGGCCTAGACCAATAATCAGTAAGGAATCACCCGACTTGTCATGTTGAACTTCAGAGAGGATTCCGGCAATCTTTTTGTCACCTAGCATAAGATCATTCGGCCATTTGATCGATAAGTTCAAGTCAAGGGTATTTAGCGCTCTAAATAGATTGAGGGTAAACAGAAAGTGTATGCGCAACGCGTTCATATCACGAAGCCTAAGTTTTGGATGAGTAAAACTTACAGTAAGATTTTTTCCGGCATCTGCCGTCCATAGATTACTACCCCGCCCTCTTCCATGCCTTTGATAATCGGCCAAAATGGCAGTAGAGTAAATTGGTGTACTTTTTGACGCCCAATGTTTTGTGTACGTATTCGTAGAATGGAGGCTTTTAAAATGAACTAGTCGTCTCATCGTTATGTTTCTGTACTAGATTATCGGAATCAAATTTAAGCCTAAGCCTTTGGATTTAATGCAAGCCATTCTTACTTCACTCGGTGACAACAAAGCTAATGATATCGTTTTGATGGATCTACGTGGGATTGACGAAGCAATTACTGATTTCTTTGTGGTTTGTCACGGTACCTCCACTACTCACGTAGGCTCTTTAAGTCAAAATGTAAGAGCTGAAGTCAAAAAGGCCCATGGTGCAATTCCTATCGGAAACAGCGGGCATGATACGGGGCAATGGATTGTGTTGGATTACTTTGACATTGTAGTGCATATCTTTCTTGAAGAAACTCGATCACTATATCTGCTAGAAGAGTTGTGGAGTGATGCCACCTACATTCCGATTGACAAAGATTTTTCAGTGACCGCTATAGAAAATAATTATGAGTAAAACAGAATATTCAAAAGGAAAAAACAATCGACCCAATTTTCTGTGGATTTATGCTATTATAGGAATGATTTTCTTAGGGATTTGGGTTATGACTGGCCAATTTGCTTCACAGCCCGAGAAAATAAATCGCAATGAGGTGAAAGCCATGCTGGAAAATCAGTGGGTAAAGCGCGTGGTTTTAGTAAACGATCGAAATGTTGAAGTCAGTTTAAAAAGTCAAGATGAGTTGGATACGTTGGCGTCTGTGCTTCAAGCCGAACGCGATAGCTTACTTTTAGTCTTGACAGATAGCAAGGCATCCCTAGAAGCCCAACTTGCCGAGCTTGCTGATTCTAGTAAAACAGAGATTAATGTCGATGATCATACTATCGTAAATGGTTCGCAGATTGCAGCCATTCCAACTTCGGCAGCTGAAATTCGGCAATCGGCCTACCGAGTAGAAGGAGAGATTGATTCCTTGAACGCTTTAAAGCCGATACAAAATGGTAAAGCGCTCTACGAGGCCTTCGACATTGAAAATGTGGGCCTTATAGGTGATGCAAATCTAGGGCCGCATTTCACCTTTACGATTTCTTCTCAGGATGAGTTTGAAAAAGAAGTCAAGGTATGGCAGAGTAATTTTCCTGCTGAAGACCAAATCAGCGTAGAATCTGAAGTAAGAGAATCTTTTTTCACACGCTATGGTTGGTTACTTCTCTTTGTTGGTATGATGGCCGTGTGGTTCTTTTTAATGCGCCGGATGGCTGGCGGTGGTGTCGGTGGTGGCGGCCAAATTTTCAATGTCGGAAAATCCAAGGCCCAGTTATTTGATAAAGACACGGCGGTTAAGGTGACCTTTGATAGCGTAGCAGGTCTAGAGGGGGCCAAAGAAGAAGTAGTCGAAATTGTATCCTTCCTTAAAGATCCTAAAAAGTATACTTCATTAGGGGGTAAAATCCCTAAAGGCGCTTTGTTGGTTGGCGAGCCCGGTACGGGAAAAACATTGCTAGCAAAAGCTATGGCTGGTGAGGCCAAGGTTCCTTTCTTTTCGATTTCGGGTTCAGATTTTGTAGAAATGTTTGTTGGTGTGGGGGCAAGCAGGGTTCGCGATTTATTTAAGCAAGCTAGAGAGAAGGCACCGTGCATAATATTCATCGACGAGATTGACGCTATTGGCCGAGCCAGGGGCAGAGGAATGATGCAAGCCAATGATGAGCGTGAGAATACCTTAAATCAGTTGCTTGTAGAGATGGATGGTTTTTCTTCGGATAAAGGGGTAATCATTTTAGCGGCAACCAACAGACCGGATGTTCTCGACAACGCGTTAAAAAGACCTGGGCGATTTGATCGTCAAATAATGATTGATAAGCCGGATCTAAAAAGTCGAGAAGAAATTTTCCATGTGCACTTAAAGGTTATTAAAACAGGGGAAAATGTCGATGCTAACAAATTGGCAGCGATGACGCCGGGGTTTGTTGGGGCAGATATCGCCAACATCTGTAATGAAGCAGCCTTGATTGCTGCGCGCAGAGACAAGGCGTCTGTAGAGATGGATGACTTCAACGCGGCAGTCGACCGCGTGATCGGTGGATTAGAGAAAAAACATAAGATTATCTCGAAGGATGAGAAGAGAGTAATAGCCTATCATGAGGCAGGGCATGCCGTCTCAAGCTGGTTCTTAAAATATGCTAATCCGTTGGTCAAGGTTAGTATTGTTCCAAGAGGTCGAAGCCTAGGGGCTGCATGGTATTTGCCCGATGAAAGAAATATTACTAATACCGAGCAGTTACAAGATGAGATGGCTGCGATATTAGCAGGGCGCGCCGCAGAAGAAATTGTTTTTGGAAAGATCAGTACCGGTGCGCAAAACGACTTAGATCGTGTAACGAAAATGGCCTACAGCATGGTTGTGGTCTTTGGAATGTCAGAAAAAGTGGGAAATGTATCCTATTATGACATGTTACAACAAAACAATCTTAGCAAGCCTTATTCTGATGCTACCGCAGAAGCCATTGATGCGGAGATAAAAGACATTATTGATCGCCAATATGATCGTGTCAAAAAGTTATTAGAGACGAAGCGCGAGGAACTCAACACAGTGGCTCAGGAACTACTTGAAAATGAAATGATATATCGCGACCGGGTTGTGGATCTCATAGGTGAAAGTCCATTTGCTAAAAAGGCCAAAGAAGATGACGTAAAAACACCCAAGGATGACCCAAATAAGCAAGAAGAGAAGCAGGGGGTCTCGGAAGGTGAGGATGCAACATTAAACTCTTCTAACGAGGTGCAGGATGGAGGTGTTGTGCCACCGCCCCAAAACGACGAGGGCAAAAGCCAAAAGTCCGAGAGTAATAAAAAGCCAATTTCAAAAGAAGAATAACTTTCCGGCTAAGAGTTTTCTTAAAAATTTGATTATCGTTAGCTTTAGGGCATAGCCGTTACTCGCCATGTCCATTCAAAAAAGTAAGTCCATAGCTTTTGCAGAAGCCTTTGCTGAACATGGAGGTTTTTTTGTCTACAATGCTTCCAGAAAAGAAGCTTCGAGTTCCCTGCGAGACATGCTCCAAGTAAAAAAATCAGTAGACTGTATCTGTATGGATTATGAGAGTGAACAAATGCTTCTGTCCGTAGATCCTCGTTGGCCTATTCGTAGGAGCTATCCGGAAAGAGCGAGCTGCGTTTTAACTGCCTGTTCTTCACTTATTGTAGAAGGTGGGATGATCTTACTCGATGAGTCGAAAGGGAAGCTACTAGGCCTACCTACTATGCCCGATATGTTAATCATTGTTGCCTTTCATGATCAATGCGTGTCTATAGAGGACAGCGATTTTGAGGAGCCAAGGCCCAATTCTTTTCTAATGGACCTAAGTGGGGGAAAGGCCTTAACGGAGTTTGGTTTTTCCAATATTTATCTCTCACATATTCCCAAGGAGGTTTATCTTTTTTTTATTGATGAAGCCAATTGATATAAAACATCGAGGCAATAACTCCATTTATTTTGTGTCTGACCTCCACCTTGGCCTTCCCGATATTGAAACAAGCCATAATCGAGAACGTCTTTTTATTCAGTGGTTAGCATCCATCGAATCCCAATGTGACGCCTTGTGTATTGTGGGGGACTTATTTGATGTGTGGTTTGAGTACAAAAGGGTAGTGCCAAGAGGACATGTACGAGTTTTAGGAGCTTTAGCACGATTATCCGACAAGGGCATTCCTATTTATTTTTTTAAGGGAAATCATGATGCCTGGTTGAGAGGATACTTTGAAGAGGAATTCGGAGCCACAGTTATCGATGATTATCAAGTATTTTCCTATCGAGGTCGATTTACTTTTGTTGCGCATGGTGACGGAAAGGGTCCCGAGGACTTGGGGTACAAGCGGTTAAAAAAAGTTTTTCGTAATCCCACTTTATTTAGACTGTTTAGCTTGATTCACCCGAATCTAGGCCTTCGAATGGCTACACGATTTTCAAGGGGAAGTCGTAAAAAGCAAGAACACTTGCGATTAAGCAAGAAAATAGGAGAACGTCGAATCCATTGGCACGTGCAATATTGTGAGCGAAAGCAAAAAGAATTTCCGGTAGACTTTTATATTATGGGCCACCACCACGTTTCGACTACTAAGTTGTTAGCAAATGGGGCATCGTATATAAACCTTGGCACTTGGCTTGACCTGCCTTTTTGCGGTATTTGGAGCGATAATGGCTTAGCCCTAAGCCCTGTAGGACAATAGGACTTTTGGCACATTGCAAATGCGTGACATTTTACGTATTTTCACACGCATATTTTAATTATTCAGACACAATTATGAAAAAACTATTAACTCTATTGTTTGGGGCATTTGCTGTAACAAGCGTTCAGGCCCAAACTTTACTTGATGTTCCTTTTACTGATGGAGCAATCCCTACAGATTTCACAATACTTGATGAAGATGGGGCTTCAGGTGATGTTTTCTACGCTGACCAAGGACTATGGGCTGGTTCATCTAGTTTCCAAGCAGTAAACTTTGGTGCTACATTGGGTCTAGCTGTTTGGGCGTGTGGAGAATTTGAAACGGTGCCACAAACAGCAGATGATTGGCTAATTACTGGAGCGATCCCACTTGGGGCGTCAACTCAGTTTACCTTTGACTATCTCTTTGTTAGCCCAGGAATGTCAATAGAAGTTCTTGCAACGAATTCTATTGCTGGCGCAACTCCTTCTGCTTCTGATTTTACGCAGGCCCCAATTGCTACATACAATACATTTGCTAATCAAACATGGGTTACTACACCAACAATTGATTTGTCTGACCCTGCCTTAGCAAATCAAACGGTTTATCTTGCAATTCATCATACAACATTAGATGATGCAACGGGCATAGCTCAGGACAAACTATTCGGTATAAGAAATATGTTGGTTCGCCAGACGTTGCCTATCGATGCGATTGCGCAAAGCATGAGTTTGTCGGGTGCTGCTGAGATATACTCGACCGATTATCTTGTTAGCGATTTTGATTATGCGGCCTACAGTTGTGGCGGAGGTATGTCTGAGGCGGTTTCCATTACCTTCCTAAATGATGGAACGAATCCAATTACTGCCTTTGAGGCTTGTTACATTGTTGATTCTTTAGTTGATGGTGGAACGCCAAATTGTGAGTCGGTAACTGGGGTAAACATTTTGCCAGGACAAACCTACACCCACACCTTTGCGAATACAACAGCTGATTTCATGACTGCTGGAGATGATTTTTATCTTCTCGACGGATGGATTAACGCTGTGGGCGATGCAAACATGGTGAACGATAGCACAGGAATTCGATTTGTATGGTCACACCAAGGACATGACCTAGCGGTAGAAGGTGATTTCACCTCAAACTATGATCTCATCGATTTTACAGGGGGACAAATTACATATGAAACAAACAATTGGGCGTGGACATTTGAAGATGCTAATAATGATGGTTTCTCATTTAGCATTACACCAAACCCACTTGGAGGGACTGCGGTAATTCCAACAAGTGGAGATTTCCTACTGCAAAGCGTTTTTAATAGTGATGGAGTAACAGATGCAGACGACTGGGCTTTTTCGCCTTGTATGACGCTTGAGGCTGGTAAATCATATATTGTTTCCTTCCAAGCTCAATGTGGACAGGACAACGTCGGAACTTATCCTGAGAAATTAGAACTAGGTGTTGGAGATATTGCTTCTTCAGGTGCCATGTCAATCTTTCAAGATCTTGGAACTATCGGAAACACTTCTTTCCAAGGGTACACAGCGTGTTTGACCGTTCCTGTTACTGGTCAATATTTCATTGGTCTTCACGCATATTCTGATGCCGACGCGTGGCACTTAGATATCGATGATTTTAGTGTTGCAGAGGCTGGTTCAGGTAATCCAGTTACGGCAAACTTCTCTATCACCAATGCTGATGAAGAAAACGGAAATACATATACTGAGTACTGTGATGGCCAAGTAAATTTCGTTGCTTCAGCAGATCCTGCTATTACTGATTATGCTTGGGATTATGATGGTGACGGCACTATTGATGCAAACGGTCCCAATGTATCATCAACAGGAACGTCGTTTACTACCAATGGAACTTATGAGGTGATGTTAATCATCACTACATGTAATGGTTTAGATACAGCGACACGAACTTTGATTGTATCTGATCCCCCTGCTCTCGATGCATCGTTTGTGGTAATTGATCAAGGGAATGGAAATGTTTCGATTCAATTATCTAATCCTTTTCCATGTGGAGGTGCTCAAACTACCGTAAACTGGGGTGATGGCACGGCGAATAATTTGACAAGCCACACCTATACTGCTGACGGAGACTACACTATAACGGTAACGCTTCAAACAGCTACCGATATTGCACAGTCTACGGAATCTGTAACGATCACAGGACTAAGCACAGCCATTGGTGAGCTGAGCCTTGAAGATGCTATGACTGTAGTACCTTCTCCCGCTGCTAGTGATGTAAACGTAGCCTTCAGCTTATTCAATGTTCAGGATGTAACCATGACGATTTCAACGATTGAAGGTCGCATCGTAGAATCAAGAATCATTGAGTCAGCGAAGATGGTTAACGAGACCTTTGATGTTCGAAGCCTTGATAACGGAATCTACATGATTAATGTATCTACAGAAACAGGGTCAACAAGCTCTTCGTTTGTAGTTTCGCACTAATCTTTGCGTAATGTCTGAAAGAAAGGCTCCGCATTGCGGGGCCTTTTTTTATTTTCAAGACTAGCAAGAAGAAACTCTATGGCGGATAATCGACCTCGTTTATTTTTATTAGATGCATACGCTTTAATCTATAGAGCCTATTATGCATTTATTCGCAATCCCATTACTAATTCCAAAGGGGTAAATACATCAGCAGTCTATGGCTTTACGGCAACCTTAAATGATTTGATTGAGCGGGAAAAGCCGACCCATTTGGCCGTTGTTTTTGATGCGGAGGGTGAGACGGACCGGGCATCTGAGTTTACTTACTACAAGGCCAACAGAGATGCTATGCCAGAAGATATCCGGAACTCCCTACAATCAATACGAGATATTATTCACGGTTTTAACATTCCAATTTTGGAATTATCAGGGTATGAGGCCGACGATGTTATTGGAACACTTGCCAAGCAAAAGGAAAGTGAGTTTGATGTTTTCATGGTCACACCTGACAAGGATTTTGGTCAATTAGTTTCTGAAAATATCTTTATGTATAAGCCCAGCCGACAGGGCAAGGGGCACGAGGTATTGGGCATTCCAGAGGTATGCGCGCGTTGGGAGATTAATGATCCCCTTCAGGTCATTGACATTTTAGCCATGATGGGTGATGCCGTCGATAATATTCCAGGAATTACTGGTGTAGGTGAGAAGACGGCCATTAAACTGCTCAAGCAGTTTGGCAGCCTGGAATCCCTACTAGAAAATACAGATCAAGTAAGGGGCAAGTTGCGCGAAAAAATAGAAAACTGTCACCAACAGGCGCTGGATAGTAAGTTTCTAGCGACGATCATCACCGATGCACCGATTACTGCTGATAATGATGCCTTGAAATTGGAGCACGTCAACAAGGAGGCATTAACCCCAATTTTTCAAGAGCTTGAGTTTAGAAATCTTGCTATGAAGATCCTTGGTTCGGAGTATTCAATGGTAAGCAGTCCGTCAAACAAAACGGGGAATCCCAACCAAATGGATCTGTTTTCTTCTAATCAAACCACAGAAGAGAATACCACACAGCGACAGGCTTTTTCAGAAAACTACTTGTTATTAAAAGATGCGGATATTCCCAGCCTTATCAAATCAATTCAGGCGCAAAAGCAATTTGCCTTTGATACGGAGACCACAGGCCTTAACGTGCGCGAGTCAGAAATTGTTGGGATTAGTTTTGCTTGGGACAAGGGTTATGGGGCTTATTATCCCTTAAGCGAACAGGCCGAAGAGGCCAAAAAACAATTAGCTCAGTTTGCCATCATTTTTCAGGATCCTTTTCTTATCAAAATAGCCCAAAACATAAAGTTTGATACGCATATTCTCTCTCGTTATGGTATTGAGGTGGTACCTCCGTTTAGGGATACCATGCTGGAGCACTACTTATTAGAGCCTGACCGGCGCCATGGCATTAATAGACTCTCAGAAGCCTATCTTCAGTATGTTATGCAGCCCATAGAGGAGCTAATTGGAAAAAAAGGAAAACATCAAAAAACATTTCGAGAAGTCGAATTGTCGGCGGCTAAAGATTACGCTGTAGAAGACGCTGATATTGCCTTGCAATTACACGAGGCCTTTTCGCCCAAGCTCGCTTCAGCGGAGTTGACTTCGTTGTATGACAGTGTAGAGTTACCCTTAGTTCCTGTTTTACGCCGTATGGAAGTAGAGGGCATTAATCTAGACACTGATTTTTTGGCACAATACAGCACAGAACTTACAAGCGATATCCTTGACGTAAAAACCAATATTTTTAAACAAGCGGGTCAAGAGTTTAACCTTGATTCTCCAAAGCAATTGGGGGAGATTCTTTTTGGTTCTTTGGGAATTCCCTATAAAGGTCAGAAGACTAAAACGGGTCAGTTTAAAACAGGGGAGGATGTACTATCGTCCTACCGAAAGGACTATCCTGTGATGGAGGATATTATGACGTATAGGGAATTAAGCAAGCTCAAGTCTACCTATGTTGACGCTCTACCTCAGCTAGTGAGCCCAAAGACGGGACGCATACACACAAACTTTAATCAGGCAGTAGCTGCAACGGGTCGCTTAAGCTCCAATGAGCCAAACCTTCAAAACATTCCTATACGGACAGAGCGAGGGCGAAGAGTGCGTCAAGCCTTTATTCCAAGAAATACAAACCACTGGCTGCTATCTGCTGACTACTCTCAAGTAGAGCTTCGTTTAGTAGCCCATATGGCTAGGGAAGAATCCATGCTTGACGCGTTCGCTCAGGGAAAAGACATTCATAGCGAAACAGCAGCGCTTGTATTCCAAGTGCCAATATCTGAGGTTACTAGAGAAATGCGAAGCCATGCAAAGACAGTAAATTTTGGAATTATCTATGGTGTTACAGCCTTTGGCTTAAGCCAACAAACAAGCCTTAGCCGTTCAGAAAGTAAGGAGATTATTGAGCAATACTTTGTAGCCTACCCTGGCATTCGAAAGTATATGGATGATAATGTGGCCTTTGCTCGGGAGCATGGTTTTGTAAAAACCTTGAAAGGTCGGAGACGCTATCTGCGAGACATTGACTCACGCAACGCGGGACTAAGGGGCCATGCTGAGCGTAACGCGATAAATGCTCCAGTTCAAGGGTCAGCAGCGGATCTAATCAAGTTGGCCATGATTGATATTGACCGCTTATTAATAGAAAGGAAACTCCATTCAAAAATGCTTCTCCAAGTTCATGATGAATTGGTGTTTGATGTGCCTACAGAAGAACGAGACGAAGTTGAACAGTTAGTTAAAGAGGCTATGCAGAACGCAATGCCTGGTTTAGATGTTCCCTTAAAAGCGGACTTGGGATGGGGCAGACATTGGTTGGAAGCGCATTAGCAAAAGACAGCGAGACTAAATGGCATATAGATTATCACAGACCATTGAAGAGGCGGTACAGGCCTTTAAAAAACTTCCAGGGATAGGTGAAAAAACCGCCATGCGATTAGTGCTTGCTACATTAGAACAGTCTTCTGATGATGTTGAACAATTTGCTCAAGCCTTGCACAACTTAAAGACAAAACTCAAGAAGTGTAATGTTTGCCATTCTTTTGCTGATGATGAATTATGCTCAATTTGTACTGATAACAAAAGGGATAAGATGACCTTATGTGTTGTGGAGTCAATACGAGATATTGTGGCCATTGAAAGTACCCAAACCTATCACGGCGTATATCATGTGCTTGGGGGGCTTATTTCACCCATGCAAGGCATTGGCCCGGAAGATTTAACCTTTTCAAGCCTCTTTCATCGTATCAAAAGTGATCAAGTAAAAGAGGTCATTATGGCCCTAAATCCTAATATGGAGGGTGATACGACAACATTTTATATCAGTCGTCAATTAGACCTTGAATCCATTTCGTTAACCTCACTATCCCGAGGCATAAGTTTTGGTGGAGAATTAGAGTTTGCTGATGCTATGACATTGAGCCGGTCCCTTGCAGCAAGACAGCCTTTTGAGCGCTACCTTTCTGGATAGAAGCACTGTATTATTTTTCTAAGGCCCTTGTGGATAACGTAAACCCGAATGTTGTACCGACGTCAAGGGAAGATCGCACATGAATCTTTTCTTTGTGAGCCTCTACAATATGCTTGCAAATGGCAAGCCCTAGACCTGTTCCTCCATGTCCTCTCGAGCGAGCTTTGTCTACACGATAAAACCGTTCAAAAAGCCGAGCTAGGTGTTCGTTGGCTATGCCGGGACCGTTATCGCTCACCTCAATGAGTAATTTATCCTCTACGTCGTAGAATCCAATTTTCGTTAAACCATTCTCATGGCCGTACTTGATGGAATTATTGACGAGGTTGGACAGTACGTGATGAATATGCTTGCGATCGGCAAAGACTTTGCGTTGAAATCCTGCATCCTCTTTAATCACGAGCTCAATATTTTTTTTGCTGGCTAGTAATTCTTGTTCATCAATTACCTGTTTAGTAAGTTCCGTAATGTCAAAAAATTGAGTGTCGAGTTGCGTGCTATCTGTCTCATATTGGTTGAGCATGATAAGATCCTCCACAATATTGGCTAATCGGTCAAGATTTCGGGTTGCTTTTTCCAAGTACTTTATATTGACTTCCCGATCTTCCATTCCCCCATCTAGTAGAGTTTCTATGTAGCCTTGGGCATTAAATATGGGTGTCTTTAGCTCGTGGGACACGTTACCAATAAACTCTTTTCGATAGGTCTCCATTCGCTTGAGTGCTTGAATTTCCGACTGCTTACTTGTGCTATATCGCCGTACTTCTTCTTCAACGGCTTGCAAAAAGTCATCTTCTTCCTGAAGAGCACTATTCTTCAGCTCTTTTCTGCCTTTTTCGGTACTCACTAGCTTATATAGAATTTTTATTCTTCGATAAATAAAAAGATCGACGAAGTAGTGCGCAATAGGGAAAGTGGTCACTAACAAAATAAGAGGAATGACGACCATATAGGCTTGAAATGACCACCCATCGACCATGTCCTCTGCGCATAATGCGATGCCTGATACAGTCGCTACAGTTAGGCTAATAAGCAGGGATACCTGCCGCAGTTTTAAATTCTTAAACGCCATTAGTTTCCAAACTTGTAGCCTACGCCTTTGATGGTTAAAAACAAGTCAGGGTTAAATTTTTCTCGGAGTTTGCGTATGTGCACGTCGATTGTTCGATCGACCACAATGGTATCGGTACCCCATACTTGCGCTAAAATCTCTTCTCTAGTAAATACTCTGCCCGGTTTAGACATGAGTAACCGCAGCAGTTTGTATTCTTTTTTTGGCAGACTGTAGGCCTGTGCCTTATAGGTAACAAGGCGTTTCTCTGTGTCAATGGTTATGCCATTGGCTTCTAAAGATTCTATGCTGTTTCCGCTATGTAAACGCCTGAGCAAGCTTTGAACCTTTTTGACAAGTAATCTTGGTTTAACGGGTTTAGCAATGTAATCATCTGCTCCTACGTCAAAAGCGGCAATCTGACTGTAATCCTCGTGTCTTGCGGTCAAAAAAGTAATGATAGTATTTTGAAGGTCACGAATCTGTCTTAGCTCACGACAAGCTTCTATACCGTCCATCTGTGGCATCATAACGTCTAGAATAATCAAGTCTGGAATATATTTTTTTGCGGCATCAATGGCTTCAAGGCCGTTGTGTGCAGTTTGCACCTCATAGCCTTCCCGCTCGAGGTTGTACTTCAGAAATTCGAGTACATCTTCTTCATCATCGACGATGAGGATTTTGATCTTGTTGCTTGGACTTATCATGGCATTAATGTAGGCAAAATCAAGTATAACTTTTATACTGGTTTATTCAACCTTAACAAGCTCAGTCAAAGATTAACTATTTCTTAACAATAGTATTTCGTAGAGTTAAAATCTCTGGCATTCTTTTGTAACAATTATTTCAGCAAGATGAAACACGTATTCAATTTAATCTTATTTTTCATTTTCACAGGGAGCTTAATAGTATTGACTTCCTGCGAAGAAGATGGCGTATCTATTGTACCTCCAAACAATCCAGGTACTGAAACGGTAGTTGTTTCGGGATACATCAGTCAAAACACAACATGGACTGCTGACAAGATTTATGAATTATCCGGTTACGTAGTAGTTGACTCTGGTGCAACGCTTACTATCGAAGCAGGTACTATAGTTAAGGCACGTACAGGATCAGGCGCAGCTTCTTCAGCCTTAGTTGTAGCTCGTAACGCAATGATTAATGCACAGGGTTCAGCTTCAGCGCCAATCGTATTTACCTCCGTATTGGATAATATTCAGCCAGGCGAAGTAGTTGGATCTTCTCTATCTGTTGAAGATGCTGGACTTTGGGGTGGTGTTATCATCCTTGGTAATGCTCCCGTGTCTACTGGCTCAGGAGACACCGAAGGTCAAATCGAGGGAATCGCTTCAGAATATCTTTTCGGACGCTACGGAGGAAACGATGCTGCTGATAACAGTGGTATATTTTCTTACGTATCAATTCGTCACAATGGAACAGAAATTGCTCCTGACTCTGAAATCCAAGGACTAACGACAGGCGGCGTAGGATCAGGTACTCAAATTGATCACATCGAAATCGTTGCTTCTGATGACGATGGCGTAGAGTTTTTCGGAGGAACACACGATATCTCACACCTTCTTGTAGTAAATCAAGCAGACGACGGAATCGACTTAGACCAAAGCTATGCTGGAACGATTTCAAACTTCTTTGTAACACACACTGGAGGTAAAGGATCGAATGCAGGATTTGAATTTGATGGTCCAGAGGGCTCAACCTACACAGCCGGAAAATATACTGTTCAAAATGGTACACTGAAAAATACTGGAGGTCCTGGACGGGCAATGACACTAAAGTCAAGTTCTCAAGGAGATATCTCAGGAGTATGGGTTACTGGATACGGAGAATTTGTAACGGTTGAAGGAAGTTCAGCCAATGCAAACTTTGCTGCTGGTGAGCTTACTATTTCTGGATGTGAGTTTAACTCGGCAGATATTACAGACCTTTCTATGGGCGCCATCGTCCCAGAAGGAGCTGATTCTGTGGCGAGCATTTCTTCATTTGCATCGGCTAATGCCACTGCGGCTGCACCTAGTAATGCAGGGGCAGCAACTTCTGAGTTTGATGGTTGGACTTGGGGTGCTTCAGCAGGATTAGTTGAAAACTAGGGTAGAAGGACATATCAATCAATTAGATAACCTCTTGTCGGTAAAATGGCAAGAGGTTGTCGCGTAAAAAAAAGATACGATGAAACACATCTTTATTGCACTCACTTTTTTTCTTGCCTTAGTATCGGTTGCTCAGGCTGAGGATCCCAAAATGGGCCTCCTTCGCGGTACCGTCATCGATGATTATTTTGGTGATCCTGTGATGTATGCTGAAGTTAGTGTCGAAGGGCTAGATGTCAGTACGCTAACCGATCTAGATGGGCAATATAGTTTTGAGTTGGCTCCGGGCACCTATACCTTGTCTGTTGAGTTTTTGGGTTACGCCAAGCAAGTGGTTAGCGAGGTGGTAGTTAAGGAGGGGGGTACAGAGTTGGTAGATGTACGCCTTACAGAAGAGTCAGAAGTTATTACTGAAGTTGTAGTCACTGCAACTCAAAGCAGAAATAATGAGACGGCGTTGCTTACAATTCAGAGAAAGTCGGCGGTTGTACTTGATGGTGTTTCTGCCCAAAGCATAAGTCGAATTGGGGATAGTGATGCAGGGCAGGCCATCCAACGTGTTTCGGGTGTGTCTGTCGAAGGAGGAAAGTATATCTACGTGCGTGGCTTAGGAGATCGCTACACAAAGACCACCCTTAACGGAATGGATATTCCAGGTTTAGACCCCGATAGGAATACTGTGCAAATGAACGTCTTCCCAACATCTCTAATCGATAATATCATTGTACGTAAAACTTTTGCGCCGAATATGCCGGGTGACTTCTCAGGTGGGGTGGTAGATATTGCGACAAAGTCATTTCCAGACAAAGAACAATTTAATGTCAAGTTCGGGCTTGGCTACAATACCAATACGAGCTTTAACAAGAACTTTTTGACCTATAATGGAGGTAAGCTTGATTGGTTGGGCATTGATGATGGAGGTCGTGATTTACCGAGCGGCTACGATTATACAGACATAAATGGCTATCCAACGGCCATTCAAGAGATTCAAGAAGATCCGAGTATCGAAGCGTTTACAAGAGAATTTAATCCGACCCTTGGCGTTCGAAGTACTCCAGCATTTTTAAATACCTCGCTTAGCACTAGCTATGGCAATCAATATCAGTTGGGTGAATCCAATCAAACCCTCGGTTTGATTGCAGGATTCTCTTATCAGAATAATAATCAGCACTTTGATGTTGCACGCTATGGGGAGTATTTTAAGTCACGTGATGCCAATTCATTTGATTTAGATGACGAGCAGTACAGAAGCTCACTAGGACCATTAAGTCAAAATAATGTATTGTGGAGTGGGTTGGTTGGCTTTGCTTTAAAAGGTCAAAAACACCGATTAAATACACAACTATTCCATACTCAAAATGGGGAAAAAAGTGCATCCACTCGTTATCAATTGGATGGCTGGGATGATCAGGAAAGTGAGTTTACCACCTTGACATATTCTCAACGATCAATTACTAATTTGCTTGTTGGAGGTAAGTCAACATTTAATCGTCTTGAGTTAGAATATAAAAACGCGCTTACATGGTCTGAGATAATCGATCCTGATTTACGTACGACATCCCTAGAAGTTACAGGGGGTGCTATTCCAGCTTTGAGCGGTGGAGGAGGTTCTGGCTCAGATCGCCTCTGGAGGGACTTGTCAGAGTTTAATGAAACATTTCGCATGGACGGAACCTACCTCTTTTCTCAATGGGATGGTTTAGAAAGTAAATTTCAATTCGGGGTGAGCAATACCTACAAAGTTCGAGATTTTGTAACTACCCGTGCTGAGCACATTTACCAAGGCTTGATTCCTAATGGTGATCCAAATACCATTTTAAGCGATGATTTAATATGGACAGCGGGTACTCCACTATCGGATACAACGACCATTATTCGAGCGTTACGCGAAAAGCAAAATTCCTATAACGGCCGTATAAACGTTTTGGGAGCCTACTTAATGAATGAATTGCCGTTAGGTCGCAGAATGCGGGTTATTTACGGTGTTCGCATGGAGAAGGCGAGCAATTGGTATACAGGAGAACCCAGTCAACCTCAGTTTGCTCCTATTCCTTACTATGATGATGAAAAAGTGCTCAATGAGCTAAACTTCCTGCCATCAGTTAACTGGATTTATGAGTTAGCTAGCAACATGAACCTTCGTGCTTCATTTAGCCGTACCGTGGTGCGACCAAGCTTTAAGGAGATTTCACTTGCAGAGATTTTTGATCCCCTCACAGAAACCACGTTTATTGGAAACATTGACGTTAAACAAACCGACATCGACAACTTTGACTTGCGATGGGAGTCCTTCTTTGGACGGGGTGAGATGATTTCATTGTCGGGTTTCTATAAGCGATTTACTAATCCTATTGAATTAGTGAGCGTCTCGGAGTTTGGTCCTCGTGAGATTACCCCACGAAACGTAGACGAAGCTTTTTTACTTGGAGCAGAAATAGAGTTGCGTAAAAACTTTGCCTTCATTCATCCTGCTTTAGAGAATTTAGCCTTCACAGGAAATGCATCGTATATCAAAAGTCAAACGTCGTATACCGATGCGGAGTACGCGACGCTCTTAGCGAATGCTAAGCCAGGAGAAGATATTTCAAGGGAGCGTGTAATGTTTGGTCAATCACCCTTCTTGGTTAATGTGGGGTTAGGGTACCGCGATACAGAAAAAGGGTTTGATGCCATTGTATCCTACAATGTGCAAGGAAAGCGTTTGGTACTTCTCGGTATTGACCGAGTACCAAATGTTTATGAGCAGCCGTTTAATAACCTTAAGGTTAAAATTGCACAGAGCTTTGGAGAGGATGATCGCTTTATGTTAAGCGTAAGCGCTTCGAATCTGCTGAACGATGACCGTGCCCGTCAGTACGAGGTCTTTCAGGGTGATCCTGGAGTCTTCTCGCAAACACGCGCCGGACGAACGTTTAAGTTAAGCTTCGCCTATACATTGCAGTAAAGATTAGGTAGTTATAGAGCTATTTACAGCGCAATTTTGCTCTGTAAGTATTCAGACCAAATAGAGGTGATAATATCTCCTGCGGGCAGTATTTGATCCATATAGCCACTTACTTGACCAATCTCAAGTTCTCCTTCTTGGAGATCGCCCAGCTTCATTCCCTTTTTAGACCGGCCTTTTCCAAGAAGTTGCTCGAGCTCTTCGATACTTGCTCCGCGCTCTTCGGCTTCTTTGACCTGTTCTTGGAATTTGCTTTTTAATAGCCTTACTGGGGTTACAGCCTTTAGCCTTAATTCAGTATCCCCTTCGTTCGCATTACATACCGCTTGCTTAAAGTTCATATGCGCGCTTGACTCTTCGCTTAAGACAAAACGCGAACCGATTTGAACGCCACTAGCTCCAAGGGCCATGGCGGCAAGCATGCCTCGCCCACAACGGATTCCTCCAGCGGATATCACAGGAATATTCACTGCATCGGC
This sequence comes from Saprospirales bacterium, assembly GCA_002708985.1. Taxonomy (GTDB): domain Bacteria; phylum Bacteroidota; class Bacteroidia; order Chitinophagales; family UBA8649; genus UBA8649. The sequence continues at coordinate 40,861 of PAPS01000036.1, forward strand.
TACAGCAGGCGTTAAGACAAAGGTGGTGGTTTCCTCTCGTCCATTGTGCCCTCCGGCTTCAAATCCTTCCGCAACAATGGCATCCACTCCAGCCGCTTCCGCTTTGAGGGCAAACCGCACGCTGCTCACAACATGGATGACTTTGATCCCGTGCGATTGAAGCTTTTTTGTCCAAGTTTTCGGGTTTCCTGCTGAGGTGATTACAATGGGCACCTTATAGTTTATTATATGTTGAACATGTTGCTCAATATCGGGGTAGAGTAGGGGCAGGTTTACCGCAAAGGACATCTGAGTAGCTCTTGTACATGCCTTGAGGTTTACTTCAAGTTCGTCAGGATACATTCCCCCTGAGCCAATCACCCCTAAGCCACCCGCATTAGATACCGCAGCGGCAAGGGGCCAATCCGAGCACCAAATCATACCAGCCTGGATGATAGGATACTTGATGTTCAATAATTGAGTCAAGGAATTTTCCATAGGATAGTGCTTGAGTTCTTTTGCGAGAAGGTCTATTTGTAAGGTATGGCTTTCTATGGAATTATCTCCCTCTACTGGGGCGCATGACCGACAACATTTCAAAACTTTAGCGTGTTTAACTTTTGGAAATAAACAAAATAATTGGGCTAATGAAATGCTGGGTATTATGGGTTTTAGGAGTATTATTAATTGTTCAAGGTTGTGTCTTTAATATGCAAGGAGAAGAGATGATCTATGCGGTTAAAAAGGATAAGTCAAACAAAGAAATTATGGAGTCAAAAAAGACATTAGATACAGCAACATTTGGCGGAGGGTGTTTTTGGTGTACCGAGGCAATTTTTCAGTCGATTGAGGGTGTAGAACAAGTAATCTCTGGATATAGTGGGGGCCGCTCAGAGAAGCCCTCTTATGAAGCAGTGTGCAGCGGAATGACCGGGCATGCCGAAGTCATTCAAATTGTCTTTGATTCATCTGTTATTCGTTATGAGAAACTCTTAGAAGTTTTTTTTGAAACCCATGATCCCACCACGCTTAATCAACAAGGGGCGGATAAAGGAACACAGTATAGATCAGTGGTATTTTACCATACCGAGGATCAAAAGCTTGCTACAGAATCAGTCATTAAACAGTTAACAGAAGAGGCGATATGGCCTAATCCGATTGTGACGGAGGTCAGCCCCATGACAACCTTTTACAAGGCGGAATCCTATCACCAGGATTACTATCGCTTAAATGGACGCTCCAATGGGTATTGTCAAATTGTAATCAACCCCAAACTCGTAAAATTTAGAAAGGTATTTAGCGATATTCTTAAAGAGTAATGTTAACATCGCCTATTTATTAGGCTTTTTATCTGAGTAATCCTATCTTCTGGGGCTAATCTATTGGGAAGTGGTACTCGAAGGGAGTCGAATAAAAACATTAACTACGCTAGAGCTTAAGGAGGGCTTTGGTCGGAATTTTTATTCTGACCTGTCGTTAGCATCAAAATATCTTGATGGTATTACCGATCAACTCAAGCAGCCCAAAGACGCCTTCACGGTTTCAGAGCTTAGGTATAACGAAGCATCCTATCATATGATAGCCTTTGATTTTAAAGCGTCTAATTGGGCTTCTCTTCAGGCATTGGAATATGCTTTAAAGGATGGTGATAAGGAAATGATAGGTATGTGTTATGGTCTACGAGGCAGTCTCTTGCGTTACCTAAATCTTATAGGCCTTTCAATTTCTTCCTATAATCAGAGCTTGGCCTATGCTCAATCCCACCGTAGAAAGGCCTCTTCTTTAAATGGCTTAGGCGTGGTATGGACCGTCCTAGGCGATCACAAAAAAGCAGAGAAAAAGTATAAGGCGACGCTTGATGTACTCGAGGCAAATGGCGAAGAATGGAGCCCCTACTACATTTTATGTGCGTTTAATCTGGCCCACCATTGCTTAGACCAAGGGCAAGGCAAAGCATTTGCTGAAAAGGTAAGGCAGCATTATATAGAGATGATTAATCTCGATGCATCAAACATTCACACCTTTGCGCGTTTCTATCATTTAGTGGCCAAAATCTGTATGCATAATGAAGAGTGGAGGGATGCGATTACTTATGCTGAGAGTGCGCTGTATCTGGTAGAGGAAGGCAAAATGCCATGGGACAATACAAGGTTTAGGTTGCTTATGGGTAAGGCTGCTATGGCATTGGGTGATGTTGATTTTGTACAAAACACCCTTGCACCAGTGCATGGACGCCTGGAAACAGCTCTACCACACTTTCACTTAGACTATCTCAAACTCTCGATGTTTTGTGGTTTTTCCGAAGAAGAAATTTCATCACGGCTCAGCGACGCCAAACACCAACTGCAATTGATCCAAAGCGAAGTCTTAGAAACAAGCCAAGCTTTGCTTATGGGCCTGTCTGCTCCGAGCGAAAGTCAACCTAGTGCCTTCAAGAAATCAGAAGATCTCAAAGTCAACGTTTCCTTTCTGGACACACACTTTTTGAGTAATGCGCTAGCCTCGGTCCAGCATTACATTTTGACGTCAGACTCGATTACTGGAGGAATCTATGTGGGTCAATTTAGTGAGTATGTCCGTCAGTTGATGTATGCTGCAAGAGATGCTGAGATTTATGTAGAACAGGAGATTGCCCTAATTGATGCCTACCTTAAGCTGGAAGCACAGCGCCTCGGCTTTATCTACAATATTCACGTCAAAGACGTAAAGGAGAGTTTTGCTACTCGATACATTCCCAGTCTTATTGTACATCCCATTGTAGAGAATGCGATTAAGCATGCGATGGGTCCCAATGGTGGAAATCATATTGATGTGCACTTCAGAACTCATAATAATCGTTCTCTTTATGTGCACGTTCTAGATAATGGTCCTGGCCTAAGCAAACTTAGTCTGGAAATTTATGATCAGAGCCGCGGAGTGGGCAATGAGCTGATTCGCGAAAGAATACGAATCTATGAGGAACACGGTTCTTGGAATATATCCTTGCGCCGAAGAGAACTTGAACAAGGACTACACGTAACCTTCAACTTTAACAAAATCTAAATCCATTTTGGAAGAGCGCCTAAAAATATTTGTTGTTGAGGACTCAAGAGAAGCTGTGGAGTCTTTAGAGATAATATCCAATGTAGTTGAAGATGATATTCAATTTGTCTATCATGCAATGTCAATTCGAGAGGCTCTTCAAGAAATACCTAAGAAGTCGTTTAATGTGCTTGTTCTTGACGTCACCCTCCCGGATGGATCGGGGTTTGATTTGTTAGAACAATTAGGCCCTATATCCTATCCTGTAGTTATCATGACGGGTGACGATACCTCTGCCATTAAGGCTATTAGACACCAGGTTTTTGACTATTGGGTAAAGCCGGTAAACATTGATGATTTAAAGCAAACTTATCAAAAGCTTAATGACTACCTTTTTTTAAATCCAATGAAAGGAAAGCTCTTAGTCAAGCATAAAGGGTCAAGCGAAATCATTCAATTCAAGGATATACTTTATGTCAAAGCGGAAAGCAATTATGCTAGAATAGTTCTGAATTCAGGTAGAGAAATTCTAGTGGTTCGGACACTTAAGTCTATTAAAGAAAGCCTCCCAAGTCATGCTTTTTTCCGCACACACAACAGCTATATCATTGCAACGGCGGCAATTAAAAAGTTTGATTCTGTGCATTCAAAGGTAGAACTCACTAAAGAGGTGAAAATACCTGTGAGCCGTAGTAGAAAGAAAGCGCTCATTGAGGTTTTTAGTAGAATTAAAGGTTAGCAGCCTTCTCCGTAGTCGACGTATTTTATCTGAAAGTCTTCTCCATATTCGACAAATTTAATCTTGTAGTCTTCTCCGTATTCGACAAACTTCCATCGACCCTCATAGTCTTCTCCGTAGTCTACTGTTTTTACTTCGAGATCTTCACCATACTCCACTATTTTAACCTGGTAATCTTCACCATACTCCACGACTTTAATTTCACCATAGACATGGCAGTGAGAAGGCAGTGCAGATGCTTCCTCAGCAGCGCCGTTGTCCCTTGGGGAGTTCATAAAGGCATAGGTTGAGATGCTAATACTTGCTAGAGCAAGTATACCTGCGGCGTAGATAATTCTTTTTTTCATAATCTGATTTTTAGTAAGATACTACAGAACGGTGAACTTTTGGAG
>PAPS01000037.1 GCA_002708985.1 Saprospirales bacterium
TATACTCACTAGTCTAATACTCTCTGCGGCGCCCACCGCCAAGCTCTACAGCCAAATCACAAGGGATGATGTCACTACCTGCATTATTTTAAGTTGCAACGAAGTGTCCCTAATGCAGGCACAAAAGGAAGATGTCTTCGCCGCGTTTAGTGAGCCTTGTGAGACGGGAGATTGTAAACAGGACGATTTAATGGCCAATATCAATGGTCTTCCTTCGGCTAATCAGTCACTCACTCTACAAATCATTGATTTGACCATTGAGGCAGACATTGATTTAGATGCTCAACAACTCGCCGAAGCCATAATGACGGAATTATACGTTGAAGGTAAACTAAAGACATTTCTTGATAGAAATCCTAATCGTAAAGAAATGGTCGTCGCAGAACTCCAAGGATGGCTTGAAATTTTTATCAATACGAGAAAAAGAGAAGCAACTGATATAGTAGATCCAATTGATTGGCCTGATACAGAGGAAAATCAATTCTCTGAGGAGATTCCTGCAAATACTCAAAACAACCAAAACAATCAGAGTGGCCAGAAAGACAACGATGATGTTCGGGGTGATGATACTGGAGAAGAAGGAGGGGAAGAAAAAAGCAGTAGTAATATCGTTTTTATTATCATAATTCTCCTGTTGCTCGGTGTGATTGGTCTGCTTGCCTTTCTGTATTATAAGCTAAATCTCGAAAAAGAGGATCTCGAACAGTCAACTAAACGCCTTCGAGACGAAAGCGCACAATTCAATGCTGAGCAGTATAAACTCAAACGTCTTCTAAGCGAAAGAGAGCGCGAGCTCAGGTCCCTTATGGAAAACCAACAAAGAACTCAAACTCAAGAATCCTTTGTTGAGGAAGAGGTGGAAAATAAAAATGCAGACCAAAGAAGTGATAATACCGCTCAAGAGGTCACCGGCGAGATTCCGTTTAATCAAGTAGAGGACACTCAGGAATTTGACCAAGATAAAAATCAAGAAACAAATAAAGAGGAAGCAGCTAAGCGACCCGAAGACGATAATCCAGGGCACGTGAGCTATCCACCGAATATAGAAGGCCAGCGTTCCGTTGTTTTTTTCAGTGCACCTAATGCTCAAGGTGAGTTCCCCTCCTCGACAATGATGAGAGATTACAGCCCTGAGGCGGTGATTAGAGTCTTCCTACGCGATGAAGAAGCGGATTACGGTGAATTCCAAATTGTCACTAATCCTACATCTCAACGTAATTTATTGGCAAATTGGGAACACACACTCGCCCATTTTGCCGTTCCTGTGAATCCAGAACATCCCGAACCAAGAAGTATAGAACTTGAGCGTGCTGGAGGAATTCGGGAAAGTCAGGGAGTATGGAAAGTTGTAAGAAAAGCGAAAGTGCGCTTTATGTAAGGCAAAATACTTTGCGAAGATTCCCATACTTTTGACCTGCTCATCATAGAGGGTTGATATTGACTAAATAAAAGACATGTTTAATACGCTTCAGGATCGCCTGGATAAGGCCTTTAGTATTTTAAAAGGCCACCATAAGATCACCGAAATTAATATTGCCAAAACGACAAAGGAGATTCGCAGAGCCCTTGTCGAGGCGGATGTTAACTACAAAATCGCCAAAACCTTTACCGATAATGTAAAAGAAAAAGCCCTTGGTCAAGGAGTACTCAAGTCTGTACAACCTGGGCAAATGCTTGTTAAAATCGTAGAAGATGAACTGCGAGATCTTATGGGAGGTGAGGTTGCGAGTTTTCAGATTTCAGGAAATCCTGCAGTCATACTGATTGCCGGATTACAAGGTTCAGGTAAAACGACCTTCACCCATAAGCTAGCACACTGGGCGAAGTCCAAAAAAGGAAAATCGCCTTTAATGGTCGCCGGTGACGTGTATCGACCAGCTGCAATCGATCAACTCGCAAGCTTAGGGGAAAAAATCGATATCCCAGTTTTCTATGATAAAGAGAATAAATCGCCTGTATCTATCGCTAAGGCTGGAATTGACTTTGCCAAAAAAAATGGCCACGATGTTGTCATCATTGATACAGCAGGACGACTTGCAGTAGATGAGGTGATGATGACAGAAATTAAAGACGTTAAACGAGCCATCCAACCCCAAGAAACGCTCTTCGTAGTTGATTCGATGACAGGACAAGATGCCGTCAATACAGCAGAGGCCTTTAATCACAACATTGACTTCGATGGTGTGGTCCTGACAAAACTTGATGGGGATACAAGAGGGGGTGCAGCACTATCCATACAATACACAGTGGGTAAGCCTATCAAGTTTGCATCATCAGGAGAGAAAGTTGATTCAATTGACCTCTTCCACCCAGACCGCATGGCACGACGTATTCTGGGGATGGGGGACATCGTAACCCTTGTAGAGCGAGCTCAACAGGACTTCGACGAAGAGGAAGCAAGAAAGGTTTCTAAAAAAATTGCCAAAAACAAATTTGACTTTGATGACTTTATGGGTCAGTTACAGCAGATAAAAAAAATGGGCAATATGAAAGACTTACTCTCCATGATGCCTGGCATGGGTAAAGCATTGCGTGATATTGAAATCAGTGATGACGCTTTCAAAAAAGTGGAAGCTATCATGCAATCTATGACAGCTTATGAGCGAGCAAATCCTGACTCCCTTGATGGATCGCGAAGGAAAAGGCTTGCGGCGGGAAGTGGCAACTCAATTCAAGAAGTAAACCGGTTTATCAAGCAGTTTGAGGATATGAAAAAGATGATGCGCAAGATGCAGGGCGGTGGAAACGCCAAAATGATGCGCTCAATGATGAAATCTCGACGATAAAGGCTATATTCGCAATCCGTTAAGAAATAATAATTTATTAATTACAAGCATAATTTAGACTTATGGCAGTAAAACTAAGACTTCAGAGACACGGACGTAAAGGACGTCCTTACTATTATATCGTAGCTGCAAATGTAACATCGAAAAGGGATGGACGCTACATAGAGCGTGTAGGAAGCTACAATCCAGTAAGCAGCCCAGCCGTTATTGATTTAGATGTTGATGCCTCTTTAAAATGGCTCGAAAATGGAGCTAAACCAACACCAACGGTGCGCAGAATTCTATCCTACAAAGGAGTGCTCTACAAAAAGCATCTCATGCGTGGAGTTCGAAAAGGGGCGTTAACTTTAGAAGAAGCTGAAGCAAAATTTGCAGAATGGTCAGCAAACAAAGAAGCCGAAATTCAAAAGGCAATCGAAGCGAACGCTAAAAAAGTTCAAGAAAGCAAAAAAGCTAAGGCTAAGAAAGAACTCGAAAAGAGCGCATCAATCCTAGCAGCAAGAAGAGCTAAGTTGGAAGAGGCAGCTGCCCCTGCCGAAGAGGAAACCCCTGCTGCAGAAGAAGCTCCTACTGAAGGGGCTCCTATCGATGAAGCTGTTGTCGAAGAAGCCACTCCTACTGAAGAGGCTCCTGCCGAAGAAGAAGCTGCCGAAGAAGCCACTCCTACTGAAGAGGCTCCTGCCGAAGAAGAAGCTCCTGCCGAAGAGGCTCCTGCTGAAGAGGCTCCTGCTGAAGAGGCTCCTGCCGAAGAAGAAGCTCCTGCCGAAGAGGCTGCTGCTGAGGAAGATACAGACAAAAAAGAAGACAAAGTTGCAGAGTAACGGGGCGTTCACTCAACTTTTCATAAAATTAAAAAAGGCCTGGAAAACCAGGCCTTTCTCTTTTATCAGCACCTTTTTTTAAAGGTTCCCTCGCAAACCCTGCTCGCGCTCAATAGCTTCAAATAATGCCTTGAAATTACCTTTACCAAAGGATCGTGCCCCCTCTCTTTGAATAATTTCAAAGAAAAGAGTTGGCCTATCTTCCAAAGGCTTAGTAAATATCTGTAGAAGGTATCCCTCATCATCACGATCCACTAAAATATTAAGCGATCGCAAAGCGCTTATATCTTCCTTGATTTCACCAACTCTTTCTAATAACTCGTCATAATACGTATCAGGTACATTAAGAAACTCAACGCCTCGATCCCTCAAGGCTTGTACTGTAGTTAGAATATCTTTTGTAGCAATAGCAATGTGTTGAACGCCTGCCCCTTGGTAGAATTCAAGGTACTCATCGATCTGAGATTTTCGCAAGCCCTCAGCAGGTTCATTGATTGGAAACTTAACATATCCATTACCATTTGACACAACTTTAGACATCAAGGCGGAATACTCTGTTGAAATATCTTTATCATCGAAGGTGAGCAGCAATGAAAAACCCATAACCTTCTCATAGAAAGCTACCCACTCATCCATTTCACCCAACTCTACGTTTCCAACACAGTGGTCTACATATTCCAGACCAACGGGACGAATTGGTGCTGTTGATTTTCGTGGTTGATAACCTGGCATAAAAACCCCATTGTAGGCTTTACGCTCTACAAATTTGTGAATGGTTTCACCGTAGGTTTTAATTGCAGAGACAACTATAGAGCCTTTTTCATCAGTGAATTCCTTTGCCTCCATTACCACCTGACCTCCTCTTGCACGTGTTTCCTCTAAAGCTTTACGAGCATCATTTACTTGAAGTGCAAGGACTTTTACCCCATCACCATGTTTGCGTACATGGTCACTTATCTCATGATCTGGACGCAGTGCTGTAGAAAGAACAAAGCGTAATTTATTCTGCTGAATAACATAAGAAGCTTTGTCTCTAACTCCTGTCTCAGGACCGGCATAAGCCACTAACTCAAAGCCAAAAAGATATTGATAATAAAATGCTGATTGCTTTGCGTTACCGCAATAAAACTCAATATGATCTGTGCCAAGAAGAGGTAAAAAATCTTCGGCCTCTACCAATCGATCTTTACTACTTGATCTAAAACTTTTCATAATTATTCGCTCTTTTCACTTGTTCTAAGATAAGGCACTAATAAATTTTACCCACCTTCACCTTTAATGCCGAATCAGTGGGACAATGCGTTCTGGTTTAAATGATACTCCTTGTAGATAAACTCCACCGGCATTCTCTGCTAAAGTTTTTAGTTGGTTCACGTATCGATCGTCGGCAAATGTTGTTTGAACAACATGTAAAATGCAGTTAAGCGAATCAATTTTAGACGATATAGCATCTAATCGATCGTCGTTTGGGGCAAGTCCATCACTAAGCAGAACAATAACACTTTCACGAAGTTGATCAGGATTCCTCCAATTGTGCGCCTCTAGCGCAAGGGATAGTCCATCATAAACATAGGTTGCAAGAGTTGGAGTTATATCTTCGACAACGTTGAGCATAAACTGTCTGTGATGGACAGGTAAAAACGGAACACTAACCTTTGCATAGTTTGAAAAAGTGATGATGCATAGTGAATCCCCATCATTAAAATAGTCTATCGCTGTATTAGCCCAAGACTTCATAATATCGAGCGAATTATTTCCTCTCATCGTGTAGGTTCCATCTAATACAAGGATGACACGCTTAGAATCAGCATGCTGAGAGAATGCTACGTCCTTTGAGAAAAAGAAAACGAGAAAGATTAGAATCAGGTATCTACCGATTTGCTTCACATCCAACTTTTGTGGTATCCCGCATCTTCTATGGATAAGGCTTGTTTTGTAAGCTTTAGGGGATGAAAGGTATCGACCATAACTGCCAATTCCTCTGTTCCTTTTTTACCTATACTGTTTTCAACCGCCGTTTGATGTGGACCATGAGGAACTCCTAAGGGGTGTAACGTTAACATACCTTCTACAACGTCATTTCGACTCATAAATTTAGACTCCACATAATAGAGTACTTCATCTGAGTCTACATTGCTATGATTGTACGGTGCTGGAATTCCTTCTGGATGATAGTCATACAATCTCGGTACAAAGGAACAAATAACAAAATTTCGACCGCTGAATGTCTGGTGTACTGGAGGCGGTTGGTGAACACGACCAGTAATTGGCTCAAAATCGTGTATGCTAAAGGCATAAGGATAGAGATAACCGTCCCAACCAATAGCATCAAAAGGGTGCGATGCATATACTACATCATAGATGAATCCATTTTTTTTAATAGAAATAACGAACTCACCTTTTTGATTATGGGTAGCACGATGTTGCGGTTTGCGAAAATCGCGCTCACAAAACGGAGAATGCTCGAGGTGTTGACCGAATTGATTTCTATATCGCTTTGGTGTTACAATAGGACCTGAAGATTCAATGATTAAGCATTTATTTTCTTTTGTTGTCCATCGCATTTGATAAATCGTGCCTCGCGGAATAACCAAATAATCGCCGGGCTTAAAAGGGAGCTCGCCATAAATGGAGTGCATAACGCCTTCTCCATGATGGATGAAAACCACCTCATCGGCAGTAGAGTTCTTAAAGTATTCATCAACCATTGATTCTTTAGGGGATGCCATACTAATTTGAACATCGTTGTTGACCATTAAGGGTATTCGGTCAGCAATAAAGTTTGGGCCGAAGTCAAGGTTAAAACCAAAGAACTTTCGATGTGCAATATGCTCATCTACCGCGATTTCAGGACGTACGTCTCTTGTTTGGCCTATTTCCTTAATTAAAGTGGGCGGGTGGCAGTGATAGACCAACGAATAGATATTGTCAAATCCTTCGGTAGAAACAAGTTCTTCGGAATACAAAACGCCCTCTTTATTTCTAAACTGAGTATGACGTTTTGAGGGAATATCCCCTTGTCGATAGTAATGTGGCATAGAATTGCTTTATATAAATTTAAGAAAATGAATAGGCTCAGGAGATTACAGAAGGTGTAGCTTTGTGCACAATTACAAACGTTATGGATATCAATGCACTCCTGACTGCTAGTCTTACCTTATTTGCCGTAATTGATATTGTAGGCTCAATTCCTCTGTTAATCGATATTAAAAAAACTCAGGGACATATACATTCGCTTCAAGTAACGCTGTATTCAGGCCTATTGATGTTTCTATTCCTTTTTACAGGGGATAAACTGCTTAGGTTATTAGGTATTGATATTCCCTCCTTTGCAATTGCAGGGTCCATTGTGATTTTTGTCATTGGGCTTGAGATGATTCTTGGGCATCGATTGTTTAAAGAAGAAAAGCATATCATGTCTTCGGCTATTGTTCCGATAGCTTTTCCTCTTATCGCTGGCGCGGGTACCATTACGGCAATTCTCTCCTTGAAAGCTGAATTCTCTAATCAGGTATTATCCTTAGCCATTGGGCTTAATCTATTGGTTGTCCTGCTCGTACTAAAATTGATTCCTTTTATTGAAGGAAAAATTAAAGAGGCTGGATTGTCTATACTAAGAAGAATTTTTGGAGTTATCCTTCTCGCCATCTCCGTAAAGATTTTTACAACGAACCTCGGTAATCTAATCATGTTATGGCAGTAGGTTTTCCCGCAAAATACAGCACTCGATGTAACCATAGTTTCAAAGCATACGAAGCATTTTCTGAGGTAATAAAGAACGCACTCGAAATAAAGGGTTGGAAACTATTAAAAGAAGATGAGGGCCGTCATCAAATCATCGCACAAATACCTGCTAGTGGCAGTATGACCTTGGGTGAATTATGCAAAATTCAATTCGACACTAGACAGTATATTATAGAAAGCCGATGTATCCTTTTCACTCAATTTCTAGATTTCGGTAAGAACAAAAAGAATGTAAAAAGCTTTTTATCTGTAGTTAATTCTCTTTAGATGTCAAAAATTTGGCCTTGGCAAAAGCCTGTAGAACCTACCCCAGAATTTATTGAATCCGAGTCCGCCAATGCTTGGTCGCACGGATTAGCCTTTCTCGCCGTCTTGATTAGCTTGCCCTTTTTCTTTTCTGCAGTTCAATGGCTAAGCTTCAATCGATCAGTAGTCATAGGTGTCTACATATGCTGTCTTTTGCTCATGTTGTTATCCTCGACACTCTTTCATGGATTCAAGTTTACCACTCATGGGAAAAAACTCATGATTTTAGATCATATAGCCATCTACGCCATGATAGCCGGAACCTATACGGCGCTACTCTATCGCTATATCAATACGGATTCTGGGCAAGCTCTCATGGTTATTCTTTGGGTAATTACTGCCGTAGGCTCGCTGTTTAAAATTTTTTTTGCCGGTAAGTGGGATATACTAAGCGGGTTGTTTTATCTCTTTATGGCAAGCTTAATATTTTTTATTTTTCCAGCGTTTATATCATCCGTTCCTGTTGAGATTCAATATTGGATTTATGTAGGAGGAGGGGCGTATGTAGTCGGTTTACTGATATACTTTCTAAACCATATTCCCTATAACCATTTAGTATGGCATTTTTTTGTAATTGGCGGCGCGTTTAGCCATTACTATGCTATCTATAAAGCCTATGTATAGCCAATAGACCTTTTTATGCTCTAAAACGAGCCCGCATATTTTCGAAGAGCCCACTCAGCCCCAAAAAACAGTAAGGCAAGGCACAACCAGAGCATTTCATTGACCCTGGGTTTTACAGAACGAATTACTTGATTCTTCTTCGATGCACTAATCCAGTTCATGACCTCAGACAGGAGATTATCGACCTCCTCCTTGCTGTAATAAGCTCCTTGATTAGAATGAGCAATATGTTGAAGAAGTGCAGTATCTCTCAACGTTGTATAGTATTCGCGCAAATCCTCTTCGACAACGATTCCAGCAATAGTCGTAAGTTTTTTGTTTGAAACTAGTGCACTTGCTTGAACAAGATACATTCCCGGACGAAGTGCAATAGGATCAGAACTAGTGATACCTTCGTTATTGCTTTTGGGAGCAAAGGTTGTGTCCCATTCGCTCTTACTGTCGGTTAAATTTATTTCTATATTTCGAGGTATTACTCTTGTGTAATTCTCTTCTAAGGCATCAAGCGAAAAGGTGATTTCTTCTTTTCCTTTTGGACGACGAGGTGTCCATGCAAGCAACAGGCGTTCTTGTGAAAAGTCCTGAATCAACTCATTAGTTAATTGCTGAAAAAAGGTATTAAAGGCATCCGCATTACCATAAGCCTTGCGCTCCGCCCTTTGCCATTTCCACCACCCCTCTCCAATCAGCATAAAGATCTTTTTTCCTCCCCTAGAGAGGTTAGATAAAACCGGCTCTTGACGTCCCTCAGTAAGCATGGTTTGGGCAGACACATTGAGCTGATGAACAACACCACTAGGATATCGAATGGACGGCATCTCCGCCAGACGCTGAAGAATTTCACTTGTAAACATCAAGGGTATTGATGAGGATTGAAAAACCACTTTTCGATTAGCTGACCAAGCACTGCCTGTAGGAAGTGTAATGCCATCAACCAACGCATTATACTTCTCTGGCGAAGTTGCTGCCCCAACGATAAATAATTGTGGAATTCTGCTATCTCTACTAATGGACAAATTGCCATAACGTCTATCCGGTAAATTATGCCATATAATGCCATCTAGTCCAATCAATTTAGGTGGCCCATCTTTCATAAAATGAAGCGATACATTCATTGTTTGATACTCAGATAATGCCTTATGTATAGCACGAATATCAGGATGAGGACCTGCTGCACAAAGCAATACATTTTGTCTGCCATCCTTTACCTCCATAAAAAAAGAAGCCGCATTATTGGCTTGCGTCAATTCATCCGTTGTACAATTTGCCTCAACTGTAAAGGCCTTAATTCCCGTTTGTCTAGGACGAATAGTTAACGTTATTGTGGTATCGACAACATCATGGGAGAGGGCGAAATTAGCCGAAGCTAAAGGAAGATCGTCTTCGCTGTGCATTATATCAAGTCTTATTGCTTCTCCATTAAGCAAATTAGCTTGACAATCTACCTGAACTTCCACTTCATCGCTAGTATTTACCACACTAGGATGACGCACATCAACGATTTTAAAATCTTCTACCCCACGCACATCTCCCAATCCTAGCGTGTAAATTGGCTTTTTACTTAACAATGAATAAGGATTTGCCGCTGCGTTGTGCATTCCATCACTTGCTAATATGATAGCATCAGAAGAAGAAAAAGTTCTTTCGACATCTTCTAGGCTCTGGATAATGTTTGTTTTATAGGGATTCAGCGAACTCCCTCTTTCCTTGCTAACCTCATTGGAAAAATAGCTTATCTCAAGCAATACTGAATCCGCAAATTGGTCTCTAAGACGGTTAATCAGATAATCGACTGTGGAAGAATCATCCACAAAATCAACTGATACTGAGCTATCAATTAACAGTTGCACGGCAACTTGATTCTCTTGAATCTTTTCTTCTTCCAACCAAGGACTTAGCAATAGAAAGACTATGATTGTTGTCGACAATGCACGAAGAAAGGCACTTGCCAGCCAGATACGCTGGGCCAAAATATCCTCTTGATCAAATGTAGACTCCTTCCAATAAAGAGCTAAGGCAAAGCCAACTCCCGTAAGAATTGAAAAAAAGATAGCTGGACCAAGTGCTAATGACATCGATCACTTAACGGTGAAGCCCTCCGCAAACATTAATAACCTGACCATTGATATACCCCGCACCGTCAGATGCTAAAAAGCTAATCAATTGAGCAACTTCTTCAGGCTTTCCTAAGCGACGAGCCGGGATAGCATCAAGATATTTTTGGCGTATATCTTCTGGAAGAACTTCAGTCATTTTGGTTTCAATAAAACCAGGTGCTACAGCATTCACCGTAACATTGCGTGCAGCAAACTCAGCGGCCAATGACTTTGTCAATCCAATCATACCTGCTTTAGAGGCTGCGTAATTGGCTTGGCCGGCCTGTCCCATTCTACCAACAATAGAAGAGATATTAATTATACGACCTGACTTTTGACGCACCATTTGGTATCCAGCGTGCTTGCAAAGGTTATAGGCAGACTTTAGATTGACATTAATCACTGCATCCCAATCTTCTTCTTTCATGCGCATAACTAAATTATCACGCGTTATTCCCGCATTGTTCACAAGCACATCCAATCGACCTTCTTCTGCTACGATGTGTTTGACCGTTTCTTCACATGATGAGTAGTCAGAGGCATCTGAAGCAATAGGCTTTATTGCAGGATTAACGCCTTGGAAATCTTCAATAATTCTTGAGGTGGCATAGACTGTGTGTCCTTGATTAAGAAAGAATTCTGCAATCGCCAAGCCGATTCCACGACTACCACCAGTAATTAAAATAATCTTAGTTGGATCGTTCATGCTCTAAAGGTAATAAATGGTAAGTTGGAGTACGGTTGATATAAGTGTAATTCCTTATTTTGTTAACAATTACTTAACACACATGAATCGGATCATTTCCATTTTTCTCTTTGCAGCGCTTCCTTATTTTCTTCAAGCCCAGGCATTCAATTGCGACAATGATCAATACCTCTTACCCGAGTTTGCCGTGGATGAAACGCCGGGTATTCTATTTGGCAACAACATAGGGGTCAATGGACAAAGTGAAGACTTACTGTTAGATATCTATGAGCCAAGTGGCGACACATCAGTTGTCCGGCCTGTTATTTTGTGGGGATTTGGGGGAAGTTTTGTTGGCGGCAGCAGAGGACAAGTTGGTTTCCTTTGTGAAGACTATGCAGCAATGGGCTATGTTGCCATCGCCTACGATTATCGCATTGGGTTTTTTATACCCTCTTCCACATCAACGGCTTTAGCGGTACTGCGTGGAGCTCATGACACAAGAGCCGCAGTACGCTGGCTCTACAAATCAGCTCAAGAGGGAAATCCATATCGTATTGACACCAATAGAATCTTTTTAGCTGGAGTTTCAGCAGGAGCGGTATCGGCTATTCATGCCGCCTACTTGTTTGAAGGAGATAGCGTATTTGATTACTTCACACCACTGACTTGGAATAGTCTTGGCGGCTTTTCAGGCCTAAGTGGTAATGATGGATATTCTGAAAAAGTTCACGGAGTGATTAACTACAGTGGGGCCGTGGGATTAAATGAATGGATTGATGGTGATGAAGTGCCTATGATTTCCTTTCACGATGTGGGCGATAATATCGTACCCTACGATCGCCGCGAAGTAAATGTATTTGGGATACCCACTGGACTCATTGTAAGCGGAAGTGAAGTCATTGATCGAAGATTAGACACCTTGGGGCTTACTCATTGTCTTGAAAGTTACAATTCCAATTCTCATGTATCGTACCTATATAATAGTGAACCTTTTGAGCGTTCCGTAAGATTCTTAAAAGCAGTTATGTGCAATAGATACTACGACTGCGAGGCGGATAGCATTGGTGGTGAGATTACCCCCCCGTCTACATCGATTTCCTCTGCGAACGACAATTTCGTAATAGACATTAATCAAGGAGTATTGTTCATTAACAACTTATCAATTGAGCAAATTGAAATCTATGACTTGCTTGGAAAGCGCCTTGCCTCGTGCCAAGGGAATAGTCTTGCCCTACCCGCTTATAAAGGAGTGATGTATATTAGAATATATAACGGCATACGTTGGGAGAGCTTTGGACTTAACGCCCGTTAATAAGGGAACTAGGCCAAAGCTTTTTGCATAGTTTCTCCAATATCTGCAGGAGATTCTACTACATGAATACCACATTCAGCCATGACCTTCATCTTGGCTTGAGCTGTATCATCCTTGCCGCCAATGATTGCTCCGGCATGTCCCATTTGGCGGCCTTCAGGAGCTGTTTGTCCCGCAATAAATCCGACAACGGGCTTTGTCGCATTTTCTTTAACCCACCGAGCAGCTTCTATTTCTAAGGTTCCTCCAATCTCTCCAATCATAACAATTCCATCAGTATCGCTATCCTTCATAAGAAGTTCTACCGCATCCTTTGTCGTTGTCCCAATTATGGGATCACCACCGATTCCAATAGCTGTAGAAATACCTAGACCAGCTTTCACTACTTGATCTGCAGCCTCATAGGTAAGCGTTCCTGATTTAGAAACTATTCCTATTCTGCCGGCTTTAAAAACAAATCCTGGCATAATACCCACCTTTGCTTCATCTGCCGTAATCACCCCTGGGCAATTGGGTCCGACTAAACGGCAATCATAGTCTTGAATAAAACGCTTGGCCTTAGCCATATCCAAGACAGGAATCCCTTCCGTAATCGCGATAATTACCTTAATGCCTGCTGCTGCAGCCTCCATGATGGCGTCTGCTGCAAAAGCAGGAGGGACAAAAATAATACTCACGTCAGCCCCTGTTTTACGCACAGCTTCGTCAACCGAGTTAAACACCGGTCGATCCAAATGCACTTCGCCTCCCTTACCTGGAGTAACACCACCAACCACAGGACTGCCATAAGCAATCATTTGGGAGGCATGAAAACTTCCTTCCTTACCTGTAAAGCCTTGAACGATGATTTTTGAGTCTTTATTTACCAGAACTGACATGGATTATTGTTTTGCATAGTGAAGGTATTAAACCTTGTAAATCCCTAGACCATCAAGCGTAGAAATTTATCTACAAATTGGCCTTATTTCTTAACTGCTTTAAAAAGTCCGATGCAAAAATAAAATCAGTAAGCTCTTTATTGTCCGAGCTGAGAATATCATTCTTACTCCCTTCCCAATGCTTAAGCCCCTTATGCAGAAATGTTACCTTGTCGCCAATTCCCATGACAGAGTTCATATCATGCGTATTAATCACCGTGGTCATATTGTTTTCAATAGTCAATTCTCGAATCAACTCATCAATGACCAAGGCGGTCTTAGGGTCAAGCCCTGAATTGGGTTCATCACAGAAAAGGTATTTAGGTTCCATAACAATCGCACGTGCAATCCCCACTCGTTTCATCATACCTCCAGATATTTCGCCAGGATACTTTTTACCCGCACCTGTTAAGTTTACTTTTTGAAGACACTCTGTAACACGTGAGCGCTTCTCGTCTTCTGATTTCGAAGTGAACATATCTAAAGGAAAGCGAATGTTTTCTTCAACGGTCATAGAATCAAACAGCGCATTCCCCTGAAAGAGCATTCCCATTTCTTGACGTAAACTCTTTTGCTCTTTCGCTTTTAGAGCATTGAACTTTCGGTCAGAATATAAAATGTTTCCACTGTCAGGCTTATGTAAACCCACAAGACTTTTTAGGAAAACCGTTTTCCCCGCTCCGCTCGTTCCAATTACAAGATTGCATTGGCCTGGGTAAAACTCCGCAGAAACGCCCTTTAATACCGATTGCTGCGCAAAAGACTTTTTAATATTTTCTACAACAATCATAGGAATAAAAAGGCGATGAGAAAATTCGTAACAATAATCATAATGGAGCTATTGACTACAGCTCTTGTGCTCGCCGCTCCAATCTCCAATGCTCCTCCTTTTACGTAGTATCCTTGATAGCAGCTTACGCTAGTTACAATAAAGGAAAACACATAACACTTGAGCAAAAAGATTACTGTGTAGTATGAGGTAAACGTATCTTGAAGACCTGTTTTATAGTCCTCCCAGGAAAAAAAATCCCCTAAATATCCCGCTAGGAATCCACCTACCATACCTAATATAATTGCAGAGGCAAAAAGCAATGGTACAATAATCAGAGCACCCAATATTTTGGGCATAATCAAATAAGCCTTAGTGTTTACACCCATAATCTCAAGAGCATCAATTTGCTCGGTTACTCTCATAGAACCAAGCTCCGAAGAGATATTAGATCCAACTTTCCCGGCAAGCATTAGAGATCCAATCGTAGGAACAAGTTCTAAAATCAACGAATCTCTCACAATATATCCTATGAGAGACATTGGCAAAGGCAAGGTCATATCAAGGAACTGTTTAGCAAACTGCACAGAGGTTACTGCTCCAAGAAAGGTAGATATAATAGCAATAATAGGTAGGGAACCAATGCCAATGTCATGGGTTTGACGAAATGTTTCTCTTGCATACATAGAGAATTTCTCTGGGCGGGTTAATCCTTGCCCTAACATCATTAAATACCGCCCTAAACTCCCAATGATTTTCAATTCGTCTTATTTTCATGGAAAATACATCAAATACTACCACATTTATGTCGAAGCGAGCAATAATCACAGGAGGAAGTGCAGGTATTGGGCTAGAAACCGCCAAAAAATTCTATAGTAATGGCTTTGATGTCACGCTATGCGCCCGCAATCAGGAGAACCTTACACGTGCAAAGCACGACATTGAGCAGTTACCTCCTAAAGGTCATTATCCTAAAACAGTTCAAGCCATACAAGCCGATTTCTTAAAAGAAAGTGATGTCAATCATTTTGCATCAGAAGTACTAACGTCAAGTGGTACCATAGACGTGATTGTTCACAATGCAGGTATTTTTCTTCCTGGAGACTTGGTAGGAGAAACTAACCTTCAAGCGATGCGAGATATGATGGAGGTCAACTTTTTTTCCGCCTATCACCTTAATCAACTCTTACTTCCCAAAATGATAGAACAAGGACATGGTCATATTATCATTATGAGTTCCATTGCGGGCTTAGCTGCCTATCCTGCAGGTTCAATGTATACGATATCAAAGTTTGCATTGACAGGTTTTGCCAAGGCTTTGCGGCTAGAAACCCAAGATAAAAACATACGAATCAGTGCCATTTATCCTGGAGCGACATGGACTCGCTCATGGTCAGAGAGCGGCCTTAATGAAGACCGCTTGATGCCCGCTGAAGATATTGCTCAACTTGTTTTTGAATGCCATAATACATCAAGCAGAAGTGTTGTGGAAGATATTATCATACGGCCACAACTTGGTGATATATAAAAATGATCAGTAGGTACGATCTAATACATACCAACTAAAGGCCCGTAAATTGATTTTTACCATACTATCTTCTATAAGAGGGTCTAATCTTCGCCAAGCAGCTTCTAAACTTGTCCTTGCCTCCTTTTCGGCAAGATCAATAGCATGACACGAATCCAAAAGTTCTATTGCCCTTCTTATAGCCTTAATGTCCTCTGTTTTAGATCGGATAATGGAGTATAATTCACGTCGATCTTTTTTAGTTAGCACGGCAAAGGCACGAGCCACAGGAAAGGTAATCTTACCTGCTGTTATATCTTCTCCTTTTGTCTTTAAATCATCTTTAAAACCTTTGAGATTAAGGGTATCATCTATAATTTGAAAGGAAATACCTAATGCGGCAAAGTAATTTGCCAAACCTTCAATTTGTTTCTTACTTCCTCCACCAAGCATGGCCCCTATTCGAGCAAGATAGGAGGCCGGTGCAGCAGATTTTAATCGATGGATCGCCTTAACGCGCTGGATCAGCAATTTCCCCTTACCGTGTTCAACTACGTCATCCATCAAGTAATCTAAACCATACAAGTCCATCGCCTGACCTGTATGGGCTGCGCGTAAGGCCTCAAAGTACAAGTGATAAATATCCAGTTTAAGCTCAGGATCTATATCCGCTATATACACACAAATCTGACCTAAGAAATAGGCTGCTGATCCACTGTTTATCACTCTAGCTTCTCCAAAGATATGATGGGCAGCCGGCCCTCCTCGGCGCAAGTCCGATTTATCCTGAACATCATCGACCATAAGTGACCCGACGTGCATAAGTTCTGGTAGGGCTAGCCAGTCTTTAGCTAATTGAGCATTCCCTCCTACGATATCGGAACAAGCAACTGTAGCATATGAGCGCCATGATTTTCCCCCGCGATCCGTTATGGTTCGAATGGGCTTAATTAAGGCTTCATAGAATATGTCGCGCTGAACACCCTTTGTCCAAAAGGAATTTCCTTTAACGGCAATCAGTTCCTGGAATTTTTCGGTATCCATGGCCTTGGGAATTATGTATCGAACTGACTTTAAGGTTTCCTTGGATACTGCCTTGAAAAAATCTTGAAGTGTTTCGTTTTTATGAAAACCGCTTCGTTCAAAGTATGCCTTACCCGTTACCTCTTTCCCTTTCCATCGTCCTTTTATATCAAGCCTCCCTTCCCAAAAAGCGGGTTTGGAAAGTACTGTGCCAAACTCTTGGGCTTCAAATGCCGCAGTAGCCTCCACCTTTAAATCAAGAGTTTCACAGACTAACTTCCAATGTGTGGGGTATTCGTTAAAGGTTCGAAGTGAGGTCCAACGCTTGTTATTTTTAGGAGTTAAAGAAAAATCATTACATGACTGTTGTGTCCCCTCTTTATCAACGGCAACAAGATAAGCCCCCTTAGAAGAACCTGTTTTATCATTGCGCAAATCATACGCCGTTATTTGCTCTCCGTGATCAAACTGTATTGCAATCCAGTTCCAACCCACATCCGCTTTGCTTGTGCTCTTATTTCCTTGGGTATAGCACCCAAACTCATGATCATACCACAGGCTTCCTTCCACCTCAATCACCTCGTCCTCTAAAAAGACCTTGCCCTTAGTATCATTCTTCGGAATGAAGTAGTAGAACATATCCTCAGATTTTACTCCAGCAACGACTCCCTTGTCACCGTGCAAACAAGGGGCACAACAAGGAGTGAAATTGAGCTGAATGCCCTGTTTTTTCGAGCTATGATTACATTGAAGTGTGTAAGAAGCATCGTCTTCTTTGCTGAATCGATTACCATCATAGTTTATATCAAGCCATTCCCAAGAAAGTCCGGCTTCGCCTGTAAACATCTCGTCAGGTAAAGGGACTTTACCGCGCTTCACTACTTCTAATGCGGCTTTCTTGAGATAAGGATCTCGCACCACATCTCCTTTTTGTAATCTTTCTAATCCAATCTTTGGCGCCTGTTTATCAACTAAGGAAATGGGATGGTAAGTCTTATTATCCAAATCGGATATGGCCCAGGTCAGGGAATAGGCATAGTTAGGCAGACCCGTTTTCGTATCAATTTCAAGAAGGCGAAGAAAAAAAGAGGCGAACATTGCAAGCTTCCTAGACTCACCCTTCTCATTTTTACCCGCCAAATGCGCATGCATGTACCACCACTCTGTTGAGGATGATTTATGAGGAGGGTCATGCTGCGTGAGGTCAACGAGCTTGCCTTCGGCAGGCCAATCTTTTGGACGTTTGTTAAGCAGCATTTGCGTTTATGAGGTTCTACCGTCTAAGGTACATTGAACGCACTTTATGCAGGTCTCTAAAGTAAGGGTCAAGAGTGTCCCTTATAAAATAGATGCGCTCCCCTGTTGACTTCATTTCAGGTCCTAACTCTTTATTGACATCAGGAAACTTATGGAATGAAAACACAGGTTCCTTAATGGCATAGCCATCGAGATTGGGCTCCATAGTAAAATCCTCGAGTGTATTAGCCTCGACCATAACCTTAGTAGCAATATTTAGATAAGGAATACCATAGGCCTTGCAGATAAAAGGCGTTGTTCTTGAAGCTCTTGGATTGGCCTCAATTACAAATACTTCATCGTCTTTAATGGCAAACTGAACATTGAGTAAACCTCTTACATCGAGGGCTTTGGCAATCTGCGTGGTAAAATTTTCCATTTGCTTAATCACAAACTCGCCAAGGGTAAAGGGGGGAAGGACTGCATTGGAATCCCCTGAATGAATTCCCGCAGGCTCAATATGTTCCATGATCCCCATGATTTGAACATTTTTCCCGTCAAAAATGGCATCTACTTCTGCCTCCTTTGCTCGAACTAAGAAATGATCAATCAAAATGTTATTATCAGGATGGTACTTCAAGATTTTCAAAACTGCTGTCGTCAGCTCATCATCATTAATCACAATTTTCATACGCTGTCCGCCTAGAACATAAGAAGGACGAACAAGAACAGGGTAGCCGACCTCGTTAGCAACGACTAATGCTTCTTCTGCTGTTTTGGCAGCACCGTACTTTGGATAAGGAATGCCTAAATCCTTAAGGAGATCTGAGAATCGTTCTCGATCTTCCGCCATATCCATCGCATCATAACTTGAGCCTAAGATTTCTACTCCGTAGTCTTTTATCCGTTTTGAGAGTTTTAGCGCTGTCTGACCACCCAGTTGAACAATGATACCATGAGGCTTTTCTAAATCAATGATTTCTCTTAGGTGCTCCCAGTAGATCGGCTCGAAATACAGCTTATCTGCTAAATCAAAATCTGTGGATACCGTTTCGGGATTACAATTAACCATGATGGCTTCATATCCTGCTTCCTGTACAGCTTGTACTCCATGAACGCAACAATAATCGAACTCAATGCCCTGACCGATACGATTAGGACCTGAACCCAAAATAATCACCTTGGGTTTTTCTGTTACCTCGCTTTCATTTTCCAATCCAAAACTGCTGTAGAAATATGGCGTCTTTGCCTTAAATTCTCCCGCACAGGTATCTACAACCTTATAGACTCTCTTGATGCCGCGCGCATGGCGCTCATCATACACATCACTCTCGGTGATATTACCCATGGACTCCGCCAATTGTGCATCACTAAATCCTTTCAGTTTAGCGCTAAAGAGCATCTCATCAGAAACCGCATCCATTGATTTCCCTCTGAAACTCTCCTCGATTTGAACTAACTCTTGAATTTGCTTGAGGTACCAAATGTCAATCTTTGTTAACTCTTGAATCTTGGCCGTTGGTACTCCGAGTTTGTAGGCTTCCTTTACTAAGAATATCCGATCCCAAGATGGATTTTTTAATCCTTCGAGGATCTTATCCGTTTTTAAATAAACTCCTTTGGGTGAACTCAGTCCAATACGATTATTCTCCAAAGACTGACAAGCTTTTTGCAGAGCTTCTTGGAAGTTTCTCCCAATCGCCATGACTTCACCTACTGATTTCATTTGTAAACCAAGCGTTGCATCCGCCCCCTTAAACTTATCAAAGTTCCATCGAGGCATTTTTACTATTACGTAGTCTAATGCCGGCTCAAACAATGCTGAAGTGTTTCCCGTAATAGGATTATCCAACTCATCTAATCTATAGCCGATTGCTAGCTTCGCAGCAATCTTAGCAATCGGATATCCCGTAGCTTTTGAAGCCAATGCTGAAGACCTTGACACTCTCGGGTTCATCTCGATAGAGTAAACCTCTTCTGTTTCGGGATTGACAGAAAACTGAATATTACAGCCCCCAGCAAAAGAGCCTAATTCCTTCATCATGAGTTTTGCCTGATTGCGCATATCCTGATAGACTGTATCAGGGAGCGTCATAGCGGGCGCAACAGTAATAGAATCTCCTGTATGAATTCCCATTGGATCAAGATTTTCTACAGTGCATACTACTGTTACGTGATCAGCACTATCACGCAGCAGCTCAAGCTCATATTCCTTCCACCCAATCACCGCTTTTTCAATGAGTACTTCGTGCGTGGGAGAAGCTTCTAATCCTCTAGTGAGCTTTTCGTCAAAATCCTCTGGACCAAAGACGAATCCTCCCCCATAACCTCCAAGAGTGTATGAAGGTCTAATAACCAATGGAAAACCCAACTCTTGAGCAATCGACTTACCTTCTAAAAAGCTATTGGCAACTTTTGATGGACATATCTTAATGCCAATATCCATCATAAACTGTCTAAATTCCTCTCTGTTTTCGGTTTTCTCTATCGCATTTAAATCCGCACCTAGGACCCTAACATTATGCTTTTCCCAAATACCAAGCTCCGAGCATTCCTTAGCTAGATTTAATGCCGTTTGGCCGCCCATCGTAGGCAAGACTGCATCGATGTCGCTCGAAGACAAAATCTCAACAATAGTATCCGGCTTCAGTGACTTCAAATAGATATGGTCCGCAATCATGGGATCTGTCATAATTGTTGCTGGATTGTCATTAAGCAATGATACCTTGATCCCTTCCTCTCGAATGGCTCTTGATGCCTGACTTCCAGAATAGTCAAATTCACAGGCTTGTCCGATGATAATTGGGCCACTACCCAAAATCAAAATGTGCTGAATCGATGTATCTTTTGGCATAAATGGCTTTGGTGCTCAAAAATAGAACCTACACTTCGTTTCTCTGCGTATTGATTCCACGCATACTCAACATTTTATTGTCCAAATGTTCATAGTGACTCTTTATATCGGGTTAGGGGTAATTATAGCCTATTGTTTCTTCACAATGTGGTTGTTTTGGCACTGGCATAAGCATTTGGATAAAAAAAAGGATGAGATAGCAGAAATCGCGGCAGACAAGCCCTATGCTTTTCCTACAATAGACATTATTCTTTCCGTCCGCAATGAGTCCCTGTTGCAACGCACCATTGATTCACTTGCACAACAAGACTACCCTGCTGATCACTTAGGTGTAATCATTGTCGATGACTTTACCAATGATGAAAAGTCTCTGTCAGTTCTTAACCAGATCGAGCAAAAAAAATGGCCAATTGCCATTCAGATTATTCGTTTAGGTCATGAGTTATCTGCATCCTATGCTAACTTACCCAACAAGAAGCGTGCCTTAACCTTAGGTGCCAAGGCTTCCAAAGCCTCATTTCTTGCCTTTACCGATGGGGATTGTATTGCGCAACCAAGATGGCTTAAAGGCCTTACCTATCAGATTAACCAAAATAGCCAATGTAAAATGGTTCTAGCGGGTATCAAACCCATTGACCAAGGCAGTTTTATACGACATTTTGCGATGATGGAGCAAGCTGCCTTAACAGTGCTTAGTGGGGCCAGTCTAATGGTTGGTATTCCGCTTATGGCCAATGGGGCCAATCTTTTAATATCTCGTCAAGTATTTGAAGAAATAAAAGCATATTATCCTTGGGAGGGAAAACCCTCGGGAGATGATATAATCCTATTGAGAAAAGTACATGATAGATATCCCAACGACATCGAATTTAGCTTCCATCCCAATGCCATAATGAATACCCAATTCCCTTCTGATTTACCAACATTCTGGAACCAGCGAAGGCGATGGGCTTCAAAAACATTTGCCATGCCTTCAAAGGAAATAACCGCAGTTATGATGCTCATGTTTTTTACCCAACTTTTTGTTGCCCTCTTCCTCGGAATTATTGGCATAGATCTTTATTATCAAAATCTAAACTATATTGGAGTGACTTGCACCGGGGTTTTAATAAAAACCTTTGTCGATGGCATCATTATTTATCATGGTGCTAAGTATGTGAAATATCCTCTAAAGTTTATTGATTTTCTCCTTATGCCGTTCTTCCAAGTAATCAATGTACTCTACAATACACTATTAGGACTTCAGAGTCTTGTATCCAATGGAAAAGGCTACCTTTGGAAAGGTCGAAGGGTTTATACCAAACCTTGATGAGCAAGATTTTTGAGTCGGATAAATGATTACTAAGAAGCAAGTAGATACAAACTTATCGAAGGAAGAACTCCTTCAAATGCTTGCTGTAAAACAGAATCAAATAAACTCTTTACTTGAAGTTACTAAGGCTGTCAACAACAATTACTCGAAACACGCCATTTTTCGAATCTTTGAGTTCATATTGAGAGCTCAATTCGATGTAAACAAGATTCTTCTTTTCTCGCGTACTGCCAAGGATGGAGAGTGGGTATGTGCGATGGAACATAATGCGGAAGATGCAATCCAACAGATTGACGTTGGTCGAGATCTAGAACGATTTCAGTTCATACAAA
The DNA here is from genome assembly GCA_002708985.1 of Saprospirales bacterium. Lineage (GTDB taxonomy): Bacteria > Bacteroidota > Bacteroidia > Chitinophagales > UBA8649 > UBA8649. The sequence goes on from PAPS01000037.1 coordinate 22,328, forward strand.
AGATCACTAACTTTCCTTTCGAGGGATTTGAAGATTTTGATTTGCTTATTCCAATTTCCCATAAAAAAGAGCCGCTTGCCTATCTACTCCTAGGGTGCCCGCTTTTTGAAGGCGAGATTGAAAAGGCCAATGATCAAGTAAAGCTTATTGAAACCTTAGCTAATATTATTGTGGTTTCATTGGAAAACAAGCGTTTATTTAAACGCCAGCTGGAACAAAGCCAATTAAAAAAAGAAATGGACTTAGCTGCCGAAGTACAGCAACTCCTGATCCCAACAAAACTGGACATTTCCCCAAGCATTCAGGCTTATGGTCATTACGAGCCCCATGGTGAAATTGGAGGAGATTATTACGATTACCTTCAATGTAGTGATCATAAATATGCTCTATGCATTTGCGATGTTTCAGGAAAGGGGCTTTCCGCCGGCATGCTGATGAGTAACTTCCAGGCCAACCTCAGGGCTCTAATCAGCAGAGAATATCCCCTTGAACAGATAGTGGATATGCTCAATTTCAAAATTCGCGAAATCACCAAATCAGCGCGATTTATTACGATGTTTTTGGGAGTCTATGACCATGAAATCCAGGTCATGCGCTACATAAACGCAGGACACAACCCGCCCATATTACTCCAAAATGGAGAGCAAAAACTTTTAAAAGAAGGATGTCCTTTATTGGGAGCACTAACTAGTCTACCTAATGTCAACATCGGTGAAGTAGCCATTGAACCCGGGGATATGTTATTTATGTATACTGATGGACTTATCGAAATAGAGAATGAAGAAGGGGCCATGTATGACTTGGACAGCCTACAGCAATCCCTAAAAAGTGCTCCTACAGATAATCCGAAAGGTTTATCCGATTACATCCTGCATGAGGCTGACCAATTCAGGGGAAAACAACCCTATCCGGACGATATGAGTCTTCTAACATGCAAGTTCATCGGGTGATCGATACCCTCTAGCGATAGTTAAGAATTCTTGCCATTATATTCATTAGATAATCTCTATTTTTGGATAGAATAAAAAAACACTAAAAACTCAAAAATATCCATATGAAAAATTCACTTATTTTACTTTTTGCAATTGCTCTTCTTGGGTTCATTTCATGTGGTGAAGATGACGGAGACGCAGCTGGATGCCCCGATGGATTTGAAGGAGATAATTGTACAGAACAAGTAAACACAAAGTTCATTGGGACTTATGATGTTCAAATGTATGGACAACTTTCTGGATCAATTGGCGGCCTAGCTTCTATTACGCTCGACGCAGGAACAGAAGCTTCACCTAAAACTACCACGGCTGTAATCACACAGGGAGCAGAGGATGGGCCAGATGAGGTGCGTATTAATGTAGTACTTCCATTGACCGCAGCAGGCGATATCGATTCAGAATTCACAATTCCAGTAGAAATCGTTGGTGAAGTAAGAAACAGTACTGAATACTATATCCCTCAAACAAGCATTGGCTTTGCTTTTACTGTTCCTATTCCGGTAATCGGTGGTATACCCGCTTCAGCCAACTTGAGTTTTGGTGTTAACGGAGTTTTTCAAGGCGATACACTTGTAAGCACCCTTAACGGTGGAGGTGATTTTGCTGGAACGATTGTTATGAAAGGCCTAAAATAGTTTTACGCCCTTTCTCAATGAACAAAAAGGCTTCCCGTTGGGAGGCCTTTTTTATGAGCATAGTTAGAGAAAATGACTTACTTATCTCCCTCCATCTCCTTACGAATTAATGCTTCTATTTCATCAGCTAACTCTGGGTGGTCTTCCAGCAGCTGACGTGCTGCTTCCTTCCCTTGGCCAAGCTTCGTGTCTTGATAGGCATACCACGATCCTGACTTCTGAACGTGACCGAAATGGACTCCAAGGTCTAAGATTTCTCCTGTTTTAGAAATCCCTTGACCATAGAGTATTTCAAATTCAGCGATCTGAAATGGAGGTGCTACTTTGTTTTTAACCACTTTCACACGCGTCTTATTTCCTACCACTGAATCAGATGATTTAATCTGACCAATTCGGCGTATATCTAGACGAACCGAAGAGTAGAACTTGAGCGCATTCCCCCCAGTTGTTGTTTCAGGATTACCAAACATAATCCCAATTTTTTCGCGAAGTTGATTAATGAAAATACAAGTGCATCCTGTTTTATTGATGGTACCCGTCAGCTTCCTTAATGCTTGAGACATGAGCCTTGCCTGAAGACCCATTTTAGAATCGCCCATTTCTCCTTCAAGCTCGCTTCGAGGAACCAGTGCAGCTACAGAGTCAATCACACAAATGTCAATAGCCCCAGATCGAATCAAATGCTCTGTGATATCAAGTGCTTGCTCACCACAATCTGGTTGGGCGATAAGTAACTCATCTGTATCGACGCCTAATGCCTTAGCATAGTGCTTGTCAAATGCATGCTCAGCGTCGATGAAGGCGGCGATTCCGCCTTGACGCTGTGTTTCTGCTATAGCATGTAGGGTTAAGGTTGTCTTACCAGATGATTCAGGACCGTAAATTTCGACTACCCTACCTCTAGGAAGACCCCCTATACCGAGTGCTGCATCTAAAGCGATTGATCCAGTAGAAATCACATCTACTTCCACTGTAGGGCTCTCACCCAACTTCATTACGGTGCCTTTACCGTATTGTTTATCTAACTTATCGAGGGTTAGCTTAAGCGCTTTGTCTTTGTGGCTAGCCACATTCTCTGTTTTTGCCATTATATATTTATTACTGTTACGAGGGTAAAAGTAATATAGCAAAACACATAGGATATGTGGTAAAGAGTAAAGTCTTTAAAAGAATGTGTAATTCGTCTATTTATTGTGGAAAACAGGCACTTTTAGTGCTTAAAATACATCCAGTGCTGGCGAGGAATTCCTAGACTCATTTTTTGATTCCTTGCTGTAATCCATAATAATTTTTAAAGAAGACTCAGATGGAGTAGGAATGGGACTTTTTAGGGCTTCTAAAATATCTACAATCTCTTGCCACTCATCTCGAAGATCTGGTTTTGTGAACAGAGCATCCATGACATCTTGAACCGTCTGATTATCTGCCTCCTGAAAGTAAACCAATAAAAATTTTTCTAGGGTAACGTCTTTTGTCATACGCATTTGTTCAATTATATCTCCTAAACGCCACTTTGAATAACAATATTGTCTACACCTTAAATTTACTCTGTATTAAAAAGGCACAGCCAAAGTCCTAAAAGACAATCTTTTTATCCTCAATAACCTTACGCAGATTAATTAAAGCATAGCGCATCCGTCCAAGAGCAGTATTAATGCTTACACCCGTCAAATCAGATATCTCTTTAAATGAAAACTCAAAATAGTGGCGTAATAAAACAACTTCGCGCTGCTCCTCTGGAAGCTCATTTAACAGATGGCGGACTTTGTCTTTGAGCTGCTGATCAATAATTATTTCTTCGCCATTTGTGCTATCCACTGGAAGAATTTCAAAGAGATCAAATTCTTCACTGGTTACAATGGATACCTGACGCTTTGTCTTTCTATAATTATCAATACAAAGATTGTGAGCCATGCGCAATACCCAAGGAAGAAATTTACCTTCTTCGTTGTACTTTCCTTCACGTAACTTATTTACAACCTTGATAAATACCTCCTGAAAAAGATCTTCTGTGAGATACACATCTTTTGTGAAGTTGTAAATTGCACCATAGACTCTGTCACGGTGTCGGACAATCAACTTTTCGAGAGAGGATTCGTCGCCAGCAATGTATTGCTTAACGAGTGCCTGATCGGAAATAACTAGACTCATAATTAATCAATTTTAGAAAAATGTAAAAAAGAGTAAGAGTCTAAATCAAAGGCAGTTTATTTGTTGTTCCCTTATAATACGACAAATTCTTTGCCAAATTTTGCAATAGGGCAATTTTTATTGATTTTTTATGAAAAAAAATTCTATCGATATCTATAAAGCTGAGATGCATAACCTAAAATCGGTTAATGTATCACTTCCTAAAAATGCCCTAATAGTATGTACTGGTGTATCTGGTTCTGGCAAATCTTCATTATGTATGGATACTATATATGCTGAAGGGCAACGAAGGTATATCGAAAGCCTATCCTCCTATGCAAGACAGTTTTTAGAACGAATCAACAAACCAAAAGTTGAGAAGATTACCAACCTATGCCCTGCCATTGCTATCAATCAACATAATGGGGGTAAGTCCTCCCGGGCTACTGTAGGCACAACAACAGAAATATATGACTACCTCCGCTTATTATATGCTCGAATTGGTAAAACATATCATCCCAAAACCGGCGAACTTGTCACAAAACATCATACAGATAACGTCTTTGATGCCCTGATAAAGTATCGCGATGGCCGACGTATCGCTATTGCCTTCCCATATTCCTTCGTCGACAACGTAGAACAAGAAATTGCCCTTTTGCGTCAAAAGGGCTACGTGCGCATAATTGTAGACAGCACTGTCCATTTATTAGACGATGCGATAACAATCCCGTCTGATGTGAAAAATATCTCAGTCATTGTCGATCGCCTAAAATGTGGTCCTGGGGTACAAAAGGATAAATCACGATGGAATGATTCTATTGATCAATCTTTTCAAGAGAGTCAGGGTTACTGCCAGTTAGTTGATTTAAATAATCCTGCAGAGCAACAAATTTTTAGTAATCGATTTGAAGCGTCAGGGATGCTTTTTGAAGAACCAACTGAGAAGTTCTTCAACTTTAACAATCCATTAGGAGCCTGCACAACATGTAACGGATTTGGATCGATAATCGGAATAGACCCAGAACTTGTGATACCCAACCAGGGATTAAGTTTAGTGGATGGGGCTATTGCTTGCTGGAAGGGAGAGCGTGCCAAAGAATGGCTCGAACCCATGCTCAAAGAAGCACAAAAGGAGGGACTTTCTATTCATAGGCCGTATAAAGAGCTTTCCAAGAGGGAAAAACAACTTGTTTGGAATGGAGGAGTTGCCTTCCCAGGCATTCATGCTTTTTTCCGTTACATTGAATCGAAGGCCTATAAGATTCAAAATCGCGTATTGCTATCAAGGTATCGAGGAAGAACGAAGTGTACCAATTGCCAAGGCGCTAGAATTAGAAAAGATGCCAGTTATGTACTAGTCAATGATACACCCATTCATGATGTCGTTCAGATGTCTATAGGTAAGATGTTTCAATTTTTTGATTCAATTTCTTTAGAATCTTATGAAAAGAATGTGGCTAAGCGAATTCTCGAGGAGATATCGCATCGTCTTCGGATTTTGGAACGCGTGGGGTTATCCTATTTGACACTAAATCGAATGCTCCATACACTCTCCGGAGGCGAGGCACAACGAATAAAATTAGCCCGATCGCTAGGAAGTAATCTGACCCAGACACTCTATGTTCTTGATGAACCAAGCATTGGACTTCATCCAAGAGACACTACCGACCTTATCCGAGTTCTGAAGTCTCTTCGCGATATGGGCAACACTGTATTGGTAGTAGAGCACGACGAGGATATTATTCGTGAAGCAGATTTCTTGATTGATGTGGGACCTGAAGCAGGAACTTTTGGGGGCGAGATTATGTATTGTGGAGCAATGCCCCCGCCAGCTGACGTGGATACCCTCACTACATCGTATCTAAGAGGAGAAAGAGAGATTTCAGTTCCGAAACAGCGACGGAAAAAAATGAGTAGAATCGATGTAAAGGGGGCAAGCCATTTTAACTTAAAAAACATAAATGTTTCTATTCCCTTGCATCAACTCGTTGCGATAACAGGAGTCAGTGGTTCCGGAAAATCCACGCTAATAAAAAGAATACTATATCCAGCACTTGTAAGAGAGATTGATGGATTTGGTGAAAAGCCAGGAAGTTTCTCTTCCTTGTCTGGAGATATCTCTGCCATTAAGCGAGTTGAAATGATTGATCAACAACCGCTGGGTAAAAGCTCACGTTCCAATCCGGTCACCTACATCAAAGCCTACGACGCGATTCGAACACTCTTCTCCAAACTTCCAAAAGCACAGGCGGAAGGATACAAGCCAAAGGCTTTCTCATTCAATGTTGATGGGGGTCGATGTGATGAATGCAAAGGAGATGGATTTCAAATTATAGAAATGCAATTTCTAGCCGATATTCGCTTGGAATGTGAGTCATGTAAGGGCCAGCGGTTTAAGGATGAAATCCTAGAGATCACATGTAAGGGTAAGTCCATTTATGATGTATTGTCTATGACTGTCGATGAGGCCATGGCTTTCTTTACAAGTAATGCAGAGATCAGAAATCGATTAAAACCTTTACAAGATGTCGGGTTGGGCTACGTCCAACTCGGTCAGTCAAGCTCAACCCTGTCAGGCGGTGAAGCTCAACGCGTTAAACTAGCCTCTTTTCTTGTTAAAGGCCAAGAAAAAGAACCCATTCTCTTCTTCTTCGACGAACCCACTACTGGTCTTCACTTCCATGATGTCGCAAAGCTCTTGGCTGCCTTCGAAGCATTAATCGAAAAAGGGCACAGCGTGGTTGTTATAGAACACAACTTAGATATAATTAAGTCATCAGATTACCTGATTGAACTTGGGCCCGTTGGTGGAGATGATGGCGGATACCTTATGTATCAAGGTAGTCCAGAAGGCATAGAAAATGTAAAGGAGTCTCCTACGAGACCACATCTTTTGGCTAAACTCGGTCTATAGACAATACTAAGGTTGCTGCCGATTTGCGCTTATTGCAAGGGCACTTACTTTGTTTATTCACGGAACATTGACTTAGGAAAAGTCCTCCTAATAGGAGTAGGCATAGTATCCTTTGATATTGTTGCATATTTTAAAGCATGGAATTCTATAGCAATATACAGTGAAAACGCTTTTTTGTGTACTTAATTGGGGGCTTGGTCACGCAAGTCGGAGCAGTGTTCTGATTCAGCGATTGATTCAAGAAGGCCATTATGTGACCATCGCTAGCGATGGAGTTGCCCTAGCCCATTTGAAAAAACGTTTCCCGGACCAGTCCTTTTTAGAGCTACCTTCCTACAATGTTTATTATACGTCGAATAGCATGATAATCAACATGGCCTTTCAAGCTCGAAAAATCCTTCGAGCGATTGAACATGAATACAGCGTTGTCGCGGCCTTTTGCAAGAATCATAAAATTGAACAGATTATTTCTGACAATCGCTATGGGTGTTATCATCGTGACCTGCCATCGCATTTTTTAAGCCATCAGCTTAGACCTATTTTGCCAACTCCCAAGTTCTTTGCGCAATTGCTTTATAAAAAGTTAGATCATTATATGGCTCCGTTTACATCCCTTTGGGTTCCTGATAATGCACCACCGGGTAACTTAAGTGGTCGACTTAGCACGCATCCAAGAGACATAATTTATAAAGGATTACTATCTGACCTGGCTGCCTATAAAATTCCAAAAGATAAACGCTCGTATTATTATGATATTGGTCTTGTGCTCTCCGGTCCTGAGCCTACGCGTAGTCATCTTGAAGAATGCTTGATAAGCCTTCTCAAACACCTCGAGCATCTTCAAATTTTTCTAGTCCGAGGACTTCCAAACGAAGGCACTATATCACTGGATTTACCAGATAATATCCACGTTTACAATCATCTTCATAGCCAGGAACTTGCTGCAAAGCTCAATAAATGCAAAGTGTTAATCTGTCGGAGTGGGTACAGTACGCTAATGGATTTACTATGCCTGGATATCAATGCTCTAGTTATCCCAACACCTGGGCAAACTGAACAAGCTTACCTTGCCGAACGAATGGCAAAAAAATCAAACTATACGATGCTAGACCAAAAGGATTTATCCTTCGAGGCGCTTGCAAAAGCACTACAAGATTTACCGGCTCAATTGAGTCTCTAGCAACTTATTAATAATAGATGCATCCTTATACTCTGGACTATCTTCAGTTAAGAAAACCATACAGCGATCCATTACTTCGTCCGCCTTTATATAATTCTGCTGACGCATAAAAAGATAGGCTTGAAGAAAATAGGGCGCACTATTACCTGCGCTGCTTTCCATAACTCGATTCGTCCAAGCCAAGACCTGATCATCATAGCTTGAATCAAGGTGGTAAAGAGACCATGATGCACTCATAAGCGTTGTTACATCGTTTTTACCTGCTTTAGATTTAAAATAAGTATTGGCTGCTTTCAAGTAGCCCTCCCAATCTCCAAAAGCTTCCGTAAAAGCCATTTTCCAAAGGTATACTTCGCTTTTGTATCGCTTACTATTGATTGACTTAAACACATCATAATAGGAATCAAAATCTTCGGGAGTCATAAACCGACTATATTGTTCCTGTGTTGCTCCATACCATAGTGCTCTGAGAATAGACAGTACAGCCTCTTCAAAGGCTTCCTGACCCACTCGATCGATAAAGACATTTTTGTAGTTCCGTAAAATATGAGTTGGATAGTAGCCGGAAACAACAGGATTGTATCCCAAGAATGCTTGCTGAACTTTATCAATTTGCATATCGCTTGGGGACATATTTTCAGCCAGCTTAGCCATTACATTTGATTGTCCTTCCTCTCCTGTCAATTGCAATGCCTGGAGGTAATCCACTAAAAAGAGTACATCATATTCGCCTGACTGAAACCGATCTGCCATATCCAGCATTTCCGATTCACTAGGAAGGAGTGCTTTTCGACCGACTTGCAGAAGTCCGCGCGCATCGCGATAGCCCTTTTCTCGAAGAATAATTTCGCCATCCGAGTCAAGAACAAAAAGCGTTGGATAGACAGCTACCTGATAGGTCTTGTTTAGCAAACGTCCTTCTTCTGTCTCCATATCCATTTTTAAGTTGACAAAATTTGCGTTGAAGAAGTCGCCTACTTCCTCTACAGTAAACACATCCCGCGCCATCCGTTTACATGGACCGCACCATTTCGCATAAGAATCCATAAAAATCAGCTTGCCCTCTTTGGCCGCGTGTTCTTTTGCCTCATCGAAACTCCCCTCAAAAAAGGAGATACCTTGACTAAATAACGAGGCAGAAAAATAAAAGGTCAATATAAAGGATACTATTCTCATAATTTTAATCTGTGTTGTCTAAGGTCTACTGGTCCACCGGCAAAAATTTCTGCAGTTTTCTGAAAACTCTTGGTTAAATCACTCACATAAAAGGTAGTACTTCCCTTGGTTTCACTAGAAGTATCATGGATACAATCTTGTAAAGCAGAAACCAACGCGTTGTGCGCATCAAACATTTCAAATCGACTTCCAAATACTGCATTTATATCCTTTCGGATGAGAGGATAGTGGGTGCATGCGAGCACCAAGCCCTCGATGGAGTCAAAAGAAGCATGGTTTAGATAATCTTGAACCACAAGTTCACTCACTGGATGGTTATAGTATCCCGCTTCAATCATTGGAGCAAGCAACGGCGTTGGCAGGCTAAATACCGTCTTATTCGAGCAGCTTGCTAAAATCTTCTGTTCAAAAATGTTTGTCTCTATTGTACGGGATGTTCCAATAACCCCAATGTGTGTGGCGGATGCGTTGCATACCTCTTGAACAACTGGATCAATTACGTTAAGCACAGTAGCTCGATTATCAAGGGATTGTTTTAATGAATCATAAGCCACTGCACTAGCGGTATTACAGGCAATTGCAATAATATCGCATCCTTCTTCATGTAAAAAGCTAGCCATAGCATGACTAAAGCGTTCTACAGACTCCGCTGAGCGATCACCGAATGGAAAATGTTCTGTATCGCCAAAGTAGATAATGTCATGAGAAGGGAAGGTATTGCGAATCGCAAAAGCAAGGGGAAGTCCACCTATGCCCGAGTCAAAAACACCAATCTTCAATGAACTCAACCTACTTTATTGTATACCTAAATGAGCCTTTACCTTACTAGTGATATCGTCGCTTTCAGGATACACATAAAACAGCGACAAATCCGTAACATGGGTATACCCATTTGCCTGAGCGACGGCTTGTGTAGCCGCATCAACCTTTGCAGAAATAGGCTCCATAAGATCATCCATATATTCTACAAGATACTCCTGAGCCATTTCCTCAGCCATTTGAATACGTGTTTGTAAATCATAAAGCTCAGTTTCTTTAGCTTCCTGAGCACCACTAGATAGGGTTCCGGACATTGCTAATTCTTGAAATTCTTCTGCCTTAGTCTGATATTGAGCGTAAAGAGTTTCAATCTCTTGCATTTTATTAGCCTGTTTTTCTGAGATTTTTGTTTGTGCGGCACTATATTCTGGCATTTCTAAAACTATAGCCTGTTGGTCTACCAAACCCATTTTAATCGTTTGTGCAATGCTCGTTAAGGTTAAGCCAAAAATCATGGCAAGGGGAAGAATAAATCGTAAAACTTTCATTATAAATTATTGTGATGTAAAGAAACTATTTTCAGTTAATATAA
>PAPS01000038.1 GCA_002708985.1 Saprospirales bacterium
CTTGAAGTTACGGATGCAGGAGGAACGATTACAACAGATCTTTCTTCACTCGTTAATGATGCGGATGCTGATCCTACAAACGAGCTAACCACAGGTGTTGTACTTAATGGTACTGACCTTGAAGTAACAGACGCAGGAGGAACGATTACAACAGACTTATCTTCACTTGTAGATGATGCCGATGCTGATCCTACAAATGAACTGACCACAGGTGTTGTACTCAATGGCACTGATCTTGAAGTTACGGATGCAGGAGGAACGATAGTAACAGATCTTTCTTCACTCGTTAATGATGCGGATGCTGATCCTACAAACGAGCTAACCACAGGAGTTGTACTTAATGGTACTGACCTTGAAGTAACAGATGCAGGAGGAACGATTACAACAGACCTATCCTCACTTGTAGATGACGCCGATGCTGATCCTACAAATGAATTGACCACGGGTATTGTACTGAATGGCACTGATCTTGAAGTCACGGATGCAGGAGGAACAATTACAACTGATCTTTCTTCACTCGTTAATGATGCGGATGCTGATCCTACAAATGAATACAATACCAGTGTTATACTAAACGGAACTGATCTTGAAATAAGTGATGCAGGAGGAACAATTACCACAGACCTATCTTCTCTTGTGAATGACGCTGACGCTGACCCAACTAATGAATTGCAAGACTTAAGTATCAATGCAACGAATGACTCTATATTGATTTCAAACGGCGTAGGGATACCTGCTAGTGGAATTCCTCTTTCATCTCTTGATACGGATGAACAAAACTTAGATTCTGCCACGCTAACAGGTAGCAACCTCACAATTTACATTGAGAATGGATCGCCTGCAAGCGTTGATTTAATTGACTTACAAGATGCCGATTGGTTTGTTGAAAGCAGCGGTGACGTTGCTACGAACATAAATCAAAATATCTATACGAATGGATTTGTTGGTATAGGAAATAATTCACCGGGACTTGCATTAGATATTGCAGGAGATATAGCCTTCAGAGAATTAGCCTCAAATACATCTACAAATGCTTTATCAAATTTTTTCGCCGGAACATCAAATACATCATTTTTGACATTTAATGGTCAGGTGAGTGACTTCACCATCAACACTATTGCTCAACCAAGCGATGGTAAATTACTTGTTCTCCAAAATGCGACATCATTCAATATGACCTTAAGAAATGAATCGGCTACAGCAATTGGAGTACCCGTTAGAACGATGACAGGCTCTGATTTAATCTTAACAGGTCAGTCTACGGTTACATTAATTTATTCAGCATCGGAAAACCGGTGGATTGTCCTCGCATTTCAGGATGAAACCACCTTAGATTTAGATGCCCAAACCCTATCACTTATTAACGACAATCAACTAACTATTTCCAATGGAAACACGGTAACGCTTGTTGACGCAGATTCTACTAACGAGCTTCAAACGCTTATTGTCGACCGAATTACAGACTCATTGTATATCTCAGGAACTAATGGAGACACATTGATGGGTATTGACCTCAATGATGTAATTACTTGTGTTATTCCACCTCAAAACCTTACCTATGCGACGCTTATTGGCGATACGCTGGAGATAGATATTGAAGGAGGAGACAGTGTACGCGTTGATCTATCTTCATTGGGTAGTAACGATCTTGATGATGCCTATGACCAAGGAGGACCTGGTGTGGGACGAATAATCCAGGCAGATAGCGGACCAGTAGAAGTTATTGGTGGAGACGGAATCGTGGTAAGTACCGCTGGATTAGGTATAGGGACACCCATTCCCAATATCCCTAATGGAACACCTGTTATGTACTTCAGTCCATCTAAAGGTGCCTTCAGAGCGGGGGGCGCAGCCAACAACCGATGGGACGATGCCTCTGTTGGAACCTATTCATGGGCTGGGGGAAACAACTCTTTAGCTTCTGCACCCTATACATTTGCATGGGGTAATGGAGGTAGCGCAAGCGCAGAAAATGCAATTTCTTTAGGCGCTGCCAATACAGTTTTTGGTGTGAGCAGTATTGCATTAGGAACGAATAATCAAATTGGTGGAGACCAATCAGTTATTCTTGGCACAAACAGCAGAATTGACGAATTCAATACAGTGATACTTGGTCCAGACAACTATGCTCGAAGAAGAGGTAGCATAATTATTGGAGAGGAGAATACAACCAATGGAAATTTCGAATATGTTATTGGAGCAGACAACATTGTATCACGAACCAATGGCATAGTTGTAGGATTTAACAACGTTTCTGCATCAGAATTTGGAGTGATCATTGGATCAGATAATTCAACAAGTAACTTGTCGAGAACATCCTATGTGCTAGGAAATAATATCGAACTCAGTGGTAGCAATGAAGTTGGATTAGGACAGTACAATGATGTCAATGTTCCATTCTCCCAATCTTGGGACGTTCGGGATAGGTTATTTACAATTGCCAATGGACAGAATGCAGGAAATCGTTCGAATGCTATGACCATTTTGAAAAGCGGAAACATCGGAATTGGAAATACACCTGAGGGCTTGAACCCACCAAATCTTCTCACATTAGATAACGGAGTAGCTGATCCATTGAAGATTAACAATTTAGCTACAGACAATACGTTGACTCAAATCCTTGTAATTGACGCTAGTGGAGTAGTTCACTTACGTGATATAGGAACATTGCCAATTCCTGCACCTGGACCAGGTACACCAAGTGGCTTAAGTGTAGCGGACATTAATACGCTGCAGCAAACAATTCAACAGCAACAAGGTCAGATTGATGCTTTGATTCAGCAAAACCAAGACTTACTATTCCGTATTGAGCAAATTGAATTAGGCAACAATCCATCAAACCCCTAATAGCCCTAATAGAAAGAAAAGGGCATTCATGCATAATGAATGGTATAAAGAAAAAAGGCGCATCATCGGATGCGCCTTTTTTCTTTACCCTATTGATTTCTACTTCGTCAAATTTCTTGAGATAACAAGCTTTTGTATCTCACTTGTACCCTCCCCAATAGTCATGAGTTTAGAATCACGAAGGAATTTCTCTGCCGGATATTCCATTGTATAGCCATTGCCGCCCATAATCTGAATTGCCTCGTTGGAACAATATACACATGCCTCTGAAGCGTACAGCTTAGCGTAAGACGATTTCAGCGTAACCAGCATACCATTATTCTTTAAGTAAGCAGCTTGAGAGGTTAATAATTCAGCTGCTTCACAACGTGTATGCATATCAGCCAACTTAAAGCCAATAGCCTGGAATGAAGAAATTGGTTTACCAAATTGCTCCCTCTGTTTTGCATAGGCTAATGCAGCCTTTGTAGCACCTTTTGCAATTCCTACAGAAAGTGCTGCAATGGATATGCGACCGCCGTCAAGAATTTTCATAGCCTGCTTAAAGCCCTCACCTACCTCACCCAGCACATTTTCCTTAGGAATCTCAACATTGTCGAAGTAAATTTCAGCCGTTTCGCTAGCGCGAACGCCCATCTTTTTCTCAATTTTATTTGCGGTGAAGCCCTTCATACCCTTTTCAACGATAAAGGCTGTAATACCATTAGAGTCAAGAAGATCACCTGTTCGGATCAAAACAACAGCGACATCTCCAGACAATCCATGCGTTATCCAAGTTTTCATTCCATTTACAAGGAAGTGATTGCCTTTATCCTCAGCAGTGCACTGCATACGCATGGCATCGGACCCCGTATTAGGCTCCGTCAATCCCCAAGCCCCAATGTATTCACCTGTTGCAAGCTTAGGTAAATATTTCTTTTTCTGAGCTTCATTACCAAAAGCAAGAATATGACCTGTACATAAAGAGTTATGCGCTGCAACAGACAGGCCGAATCCACCACACACCTGGCCAAGTTCATCTAACGTACTCATATATTCAAAGTAGCCCATTTCACTTCCGCCATATGTTTCAGGGACCAAAATACCTAGAAGGCCAAGGCTACCCGCTTTCTTTAAAGTTTCTACCGGAAAAAACTCCTCGGCATCCCATTTAGAGCAGTATGGTCTTACCTCCTTTTCAGCAAAGTCACGCACCATTTGTGCAATCATTTCTTGTTGCTCTGTCCGTGCAAAATTCATACAGTAGTGTTTAATATTCTATTTCAGATAATACGCTTGAAGCAAAGTTACCCAACCGTGCCGGTCCTCCCAAAAAGCCTAATGTCACAATAAAATGAAACCCTGCAACCTGTCCACCTTCAGCTTCAATTAACTTTACTGCTGCTTCAGCAGTGCCACCAGTAGCTAGAAGGTCATCATGTATTAGTACTGAAGATCCTGGCTTTAAATGACCTTTATGCATTTCAATCGAGGCTTCTCCATATTCCAGAGAATAGGAAATCTCTACCTTATCACCTGGGAGCTTCCCTTTTTTTCGGATTGGAATAAATGGCACTCCAAGTTTATCAGCAATTGCAATCCCAAACCAATAACCTCTGCTTTCTATACCGGCAACACAATCAACATTGCCACCTGCCCATTTAGCAGCAGAAGAATCAATAATCTTTCTCATTAAATGGATATCTAATAAAACAGGCGTCAGGTCTTTAAAGATAATTCCTGGCTTAGGAAAATCAACAATATCGCGGATGGCATTATCGAGCTCTACTTGATATGGGGACAGGGACTTCTTCATTACCGTGGTCATAAAGATACGGCTTGAGTTTTAAGAATGGAAGTTGCAATGAATCTTCTAGACTACTTTGCATACTATCAATGGAAATTCCTTCAGTACGAAAATTAAATAACGCTTTAGTCAAATGATAACTCGCATATGGATGGCGCAAAAGTTCTCGAAAGGATACAATATTCAAGTCTATTCTATTTATTTCTTCAGAGGAAACATAAAGGTGATCTGCTGCCTGAACATAATGTGATTCTTTTAAACCATAAACCTCTAACAACTGATCTATGATGTAAAATCCGCCGAGTAGCTGGCGATATCGAATAATACGTTCCGATAAAACATGACCAATACCGGGTAAAGCTTCTAAGCTTAATTGATCGGCATGATTTAGGTTGACTTTACGAGACACTTTATCATCCCTTAAAATATCATCAGCATTAGAGAGTTGCATTTTAGTTTCTTGGTTCTCATCAATACTCACTGCACGACCCTCTGCATCGGAATCCCAAAGAATATGGGGCAACACCATCTCTAACTCTTGAGATGAAATTCCATACACTGCCGCAATGTCCTCCTTCGACTGAAAGACCTTCCCAGAATTTCTCCATGCAATCCAAGAAGAGGCCACTCGGTCTCGAAGCCCTACTTGCGTGAGCTCGTCCCATGATACATTGTTTGGATCAAACAAATAGGTCGAGTCTTCATAAATTTCATTATTCTCCTGAACTGCATCTATTGATGAAACCTCAATGGGCATTTCGCCTTTGATTATTGAAACGTTAGGTGGCCTTCTAAAGTAAATACCTAGAGCACTCAAGATCATCAGAACAAACCATAGACCTAACAGACCACGTGCCTCATTTTTGGAAAGACTAAAATGCCGTTGAATTCTTTTCATGGCCGCAAGTTGCAAACCACCTTGAAATAAGTCGTGTCTAACTGAGAAAATGGTCTTTAAAAACCTAGTCTAACCCTTCTCCTTGATTTTTTGGATATAGGACGCTAACTCCTTTCGAACCACTGGTGCGAGAATAAACAAGCCAATCATATTCGGGAAAACCATAGCAAAAATCATTGCATCAGAAAATGCCCAGATTGAGTCCATGCTTGCAGCTGAGCCAATTACAACAAAAACTAAAAAAAGTATTTTATACACCAAGTCGGCATTTTTACCGCGACCAAATAAAAATTTCCATGATTGCAAGCCATAATATGACCAAGAAATCATTGTTGAAATTGCAAATAGAAATACTGCTATCGTTAGAAATATTTCCGAAAATGGGATATACTTTGCAAAGGCTTTTTGTGTTATACCTGCGCCTTCTTCTAAGTTCCCATCAATTAATACTTTGCCCTTAACGTTTTGGTACTCTTTTGAACCTGAGGCATTAGTTATTTCCATAACATATTCTTTTTTCCCATTGTTATCAATATCTAAGTATTCGACATTTTCAAACTTTGTCATATCCCCATATGTAAACTCTTGATTATTGCTATCAGAATTGTTGAAAGTTATAATTACTAAAGCCGTCATTGTGCAAATAACAACAGTGTCAATAAAAGGCTCAAGCAAGGAGACTAAGCCTTCTGAAGCAGGATAATTTGTTTTTACTGCAGAATGCGCAATTGATGCAGAACCCGCACCAGCTTCATTAGAAAATGCAGCTCTTTTAAACCCAACCATTAAAACACCAATTACCCCGCCTACTCCGATAGCCTTTGGATTGAAAGCTTCGTTAAAAATTAGACTAAAGGCGTCATCAATAAAGTCATAGTTAATTACTAAAATATAAGAACACGCTATAATATATAGTAAAGCCATAAATGGCACAATCTTTTCCGTTACTGATGCTATTCGTTTAATACCCCCTATAATGATTAAGCCAACTAGAGCAGCCATCACCAAACCGATAATTGCGCCCGAACTCGTACTATTTAGACTAAGTAATTGTTTAACTACAATGGTGGCCTGGTTAGACTGGGCTGCATTTCCACCTCCAAATGAGCCGCCAACGCAACAAATCGCAAAAATGACCGCTAAAATGCCACCCAAACGTGTTAAATTTCTTTCTTCCAATCCTTTTTTGAGATAGTACATTGGTCCACCGTATACCTTACCATTATCAATATCTCTATATCGCACACCAAGAGTGCACTCCACAAATTTCGTTGACATACCTAGCAAACCACATATAATCATCCAAAAGGTGGCTCCTGGACCACCTAAAGCTATGGCAAATGCCACCCCTGCAATGTTTCCATTTCCGACAGTTCCTGAAACGGCAGTAGCCAAAGCCTGAAAATGGCTCACTTCACCTTGGTCCTCCCTATCAATTTTACCTTCAGGACTTCCGACATTACTTTCGGTAGCATCTAGATCATCATACTTGCCCCGAACAACATTAATCGCAGATCGAAAATAGCGGAGATTTACAAATCCAAAATAAAGAGTAAAGAATACTGCGCCGCCAACTAATAGATATATAACGAAAGGATTACCACCGACCTCAAAAAATACTAATTGACTAAAAAAATCTGATACCGGCTTAAATGCCTCGTTAATCTTATCATCTAAGCCTTTTTTTGTCTGGGCAAGTAGGGATTTAGGCTGAAGAAGCAAGGCAACTAAAAGCAGAAAAAAGAATCGTACAATGGATTTTGAGAATAGGTTCATAGAGCTAAAAATAGGAAAATAAGGAGGGTATTGATAATCAGAGCGAGATTCGCAATCCATCGTAGGCCAAATGCACATTCTTTGGAAGAGTAGCCGAAACTACTCCATGAAAGCCTAGTTTATAACTGATATGAGACAAGAAGGTCTTTTTTGGTTTAATCCTTTCGATAAAGGCAAGGGCTTCCTCTAAGTTAAAATGAGACCAATGGGCTTCATGTCGTATGGCATTGACAATAAGGACATCAAGATCTTTTAGTTTCAAAACCTCGCTTGGGTCAATTCGCTTTACATCCGTGAGATAAGCCGCATTACCGATACGAAACCCTCGAATAGGTATATCTCCATGAAAGACTTCGACAGGTAACACATCTACACCCGACACTTGAAATTCTTCCTTATCAACCTCATGAGTATCGAGGCTTGCCGTACCTGGATAACGTTCTTCGGCAAACAGATAATGATATTGATCCTTGACATCCTGCAAGGTCTTTTGATCGGCATAGACGGGTAGCGACTTTCGCGTCTTGAAATTAAATGCTCTCAGCTCATCAAGTCCTCCTGTGTGATCTTTGTGACCATGCGTTAGGAGAAGCGCATCCACCTGATCGATATTTTCTCGTAACATTTGTTCACGAAAGTCAGGCCCGGCATCAATCAAAATTCGCCGCTCATTGATTTCAAAGAGAGCAGAGACTCTTAATCGATGATCTCTAAAATCCGAGGACCTGCATACAAGATCGTCGCTACCCACCAATGGGATTCCGCTCGATGTTCCGCTTCCTAAAATTCTTATTCTCATGATGAAGTTTGATTCATGGTAAGAACCTTTTGTAGAAACTTGAGCTCTTCATCGTTAAGGTTGGATTCGTCGATGGCTAACTGATCCAAAACCTCAGCTATGCTATCCATTCTAGCTGCAGTATCATAAAAGCGATTTACTACAATAACATGGTTTTCCTCTAAGCGACAAGCACCTGGTGTAAAACTTCCCTTTTCATATCGTATACGATAACCTAAAGACTGAAGTAAATCCTCTATCTTGGCAAGATTATGTTTAGTGCGATTCATTCTATTCAAAAATCAACATTATCTCGTTATCCCAAGCATTTTCTGTGGGTAATCTTCTGCACATTTTTCTTTTCAACGACCTACTGCCAAAGAAACGAGACGATATTTACAGGATATGTAAGTGGTGGTGTGGCTGTCGGACAAATTTCAGGAGACTTAATGGCAGGGTTTCGTAAGCTGGGGGCCGATATATTTGTCGGTACAGAGCTACATTGGACAGAAAAATTTCATAACTCCGTTGAACTTGGCTACGCCATGCGCGGAAGCCAAAGTAACTATACCCTTGATGCTAGTGCATTCCGAAAGTTCACGATGGACTATGCGCAAGCGAACGTACTTTTTACATACTTCGACCAGCGCGTTACCATGTTTCACTTTGGCGTGGGCTATAGTCAATTAGTTCGTTCGTCCTACAAGGCTGGAATCAATAAAACAGAAATCAATGCTAACCAAAACATATTTAACGGACAAGACTGGTCTATTATCGCAGGAATCACCTTTCTTCTCAAACCAAAGCATGGGTTAACTTTTAGGACTCAGTACTCCCTATCCAATGCCTTTCCCGACGGCCCCTATTTTAACTACTATGGAAATCTTGCACCGGTAGGCACTTCAAGCGGAAACTTTGCTGCTGGCCAAAGCCGCGCTAGAAAATCAGGTCTCTATCATCAAGCCATAAGCCTGCGATATAGCTACCGTTTTTTCAAGTAATTTATTCCGCAGCCTCTTCGCCTGGGATTCCTAAAATCTGATTGAGCCGCTCAAGACCAAATTCATTACCATAGAGCAATGTTGAAAATCTTGATATTTCTGCCGCTATTTGAATAGCTGCTTTAATCTCATCCTCTGTTGCCCCTTCCTTTCGAGCTAAGTGAACCTGGGCAGAAATACAATATTCACATCGCAAAACAGCAGATGCTGATATAGCAGCTAATCTTGCTTCCTTTGGAGCAATAGGACCTTTTGAAAATAACATATTAAATTCTCCAAAGTATTCGGCAGCATCCTCAGCAATTAATCTTGGATACATTTCATTAAAAGGACTTTCTGAAAGTAACTTTTCATAATCTTCGTCAGTTGTCTGAGCTAATAAAGGGGAACAAAAACTTGATAATATCAAAGTGAAACTTAAGAGCTTTATAATTTTCATTGTTTGGATTTTTTGTAAATGTAACCAAATCGGAAGTTCTAATTAATCTATCCGTCAACAGGTTAAAATACTAGCCAAAAAGACCTCTCGTAGGACCAGACTGACCTTCTCCAAAATATTCCCAAGCCCTGGCAGTGCACTCTCTGCCACGCGGCGTCCGTTGTAAGAAGCCCTGCTGAATCAGATAGGGTTCATAGACCTCCTCGATGGTACCACTATCTTCACCAATAGCCGTAGCAATTGTGTTTAATCCGACAGGACCGCCTTTAAACTTTGTCAGGATGGCCCTTAAAATACGCGTATCCATTTCATCCAAACCGTTTTCATCAACGTTTAGTGCATCAAGCGCATGCTTAGCAATATCTAAACGTACATGACCATCACCTTTGACGTCCGCAAAATCTCGTACTCGGCGCAATAATAGATTGGCGATACGTGGCGTCCCTCTACTTCGTCGGCTAATTTCAAGGGCCGCCTCTTTTTCAATAGGGGTATTTAGTATGCCCGCGCTTCGAATAATAATATCGCGCAGCGTTTCATGATCATAGTACTGCAAGCGCATATTGATACCAAAGCGACTACGAAGAGGAGCTGTAAGAAGACCCGAACGCGTAGTCGCTCCAATAAGCGTAAAGGGTTCTACTGCAATCTGAACACTTCGGGCATTGGGTCCTTGATCGATCATTATATCAATGGTATAATCCTCCATCGCGGAATATAGATACTCCTCTATCACAGAGCTCAATCGATGAATCTCATCGATAAACAAGACATCTCTCGCCGATAGATTTGTAAGCAAACCCGCTAGATCACCTGGTTTCTCAAGTACCGGACCTGAGGTTACTTTGATTCCAACAGCGAGTTCATTGGCAATGATATGAGACAAGGTTGTTTTTCCGAGTCCAGGAGGACCATGCAGAAGTACGTGATCCATTGCCTCTTCACGCTTTGATGCAGCTTGTACAAAAACCTCCAAGTTTTCCAATACAGCACTTTGCCCTTGAAAATCTTCGAAACCAAGAGGCCTTAACGCCTTATCCGCTTCGACATCTTTATTCGAAAAGTTCGATAAATCGGGATTAAGATTGGGATTCACACTTCTAATGTACTGCTTCATATAGGGCAAATAGTGGATTCTGAATTGATAGTTTCAACATGGATTAAGTAACTTGTACAGATTAGCACGTTTGACAACATATACAATCCTAAAGTCAAATATTCAACCAAACTTTATGGTAAGTAACTTAGGTCAATATCATGAGTGGGACAGGCTTACGTCAATTATCGTAGGCTCTGCTTTAGATTCAGGGAATCCTCCATGTGAGGAAGAATGCTATGATCCAACAACGCTCTCCACAGTAAAAAAGGGTATTTACCCCAATCAAGATCTTCTTAAGCAACAGATTGATTCCTTGGTTAAAACCTTGGAATTACTCAATGTCAAAGTATGCCGTCCCAAAAATCTTCCTCAAGTAGATCAAATCTTTACTCGTGATGTAGGATTTGTTATTCAAGACGTACTTGTACGCTCAAAGATGATCGAAGATCGAGCAAAGGAATGGGAAGGTGTAAAGGATATGCTACAAGGAGTAAAAACCGCAAACCCTCCTAATGACGTGCTCATCGAAGGTGGTGATGTTCTGATTTGCGGTACTAAGCTCTACGTGGGGTACAGTGACGAGGCGACATGTTCTTCTTTTAAGACAGCGCGCACGAATGAAAAAAGCCTTCTTTGGCTTCAAAAGACTTTTCCTGACTTACAAGTAATCGGTGTGCAGCTAATCAAAGATGACCTAGACGTAACAAAGAATGTATTGCATTTGGATTGTGCCTTTATGCCTCTTGGACTAGGCCATTGTATCGTATACAAGGAGGGATTTCTTACAGAGGAAGACTACTATAAAATAACCGAGGATTATCCAATGGAAAAGATCTTTCATGTGAGTCAAGAGGAAGCCGTTCTGCTTGTCACCAATTTGTTGTCCATTGATAGGCATTGCATAGTGTCCGACAAAGGCTTTACCCGCATCAATAAGTGGCTTGAGTCCAATGGATACGATATACATTTAGTAGATTACAGCGCAATTGGAAAGTTAGGAGGACTACTGAGATGTTCTACCCTACCTTTGGAAAGACAATTAGTATGACAAAGCAACGTAGCCGGCGTATTCTTATGATACGTCCAACCACTTTTCGAAAAAATGAAGAAACGGCAGTAAACAATGCCTTTCAGCAAGATGTTTCGGATTCCTCAGATGTACTCAGTCGAGCACAAGCGGAATTTGATAACCTTGTCGAGGTACTGGAAAAAAACCTGATAGACGTTACCGTCGTCTCCAGTATCAAAGAGGAGGACACCCCCGATGCCCTATTCCCAAACAATTGGCTCTCCTTTCACGATAATGGTCATGTCGTGATCTACCCAATGTTCGCCGAAAATCGAAGAAGAGAACGCAGGGAAGAAATAATCGACCAAGTAAGTGATAACAGCTATAAGCCTAAAAACAGACTTATTGATTTAACACCCTATGAAGATAAAGCGCTGTTTTTAGAAGGTACAGGAAGTATGGTGCTCGATCGTGTTCATCAGATTTGTTATGCGGCCATTAGCCCAAGAAGTCATCAAGAGGTACTCGATGTATGGGGAGAGCGTTTAGGCTATAAGATTGTTTCCTTTAAATCCCACTACAATAGCCATAGCGATGATTTAATCTACCATACCAACGTCATGATGTCTATTGGTACAACGTGGGCTGCGATTTGTGTTGAATCAATACGCGACCTAGTATCTTGTGAAAAAATTCTTGATGCGTTAATGAATAGCAATAAAGAAATCATTGATCTCTCCTATGAGGAAATCTATGGTTTTGGAGGGAATATACTTGAAATAGAAAACCAACGAGGTGAATCCATTATCGTTATGAGTGAAACAGCTTTTAATACCTTGAAGGTGGATACGAAAACCAAACTGAGTCGTCACGGTAAGATTGTATTTGCCCCTATTCCAACTATAGAAAAACTTGGTGGAGGTAGCGTACGATGTATGATTGCTGAGTTATTTTAATCGACGGCCTATACCTGGTGCCATTTTTCTAAGGCTTGCGGCTAACTCAGAGAACATATCTGGCGTTATTTGTTGTGCTGCGTCACTTTTAGCCCCTGACGGATTGGGGTGACATTCAATCAATAAACCATCAATTCCCATCGCAAAGGACGCTCGGCTTAAGTCAGCAACTCCAAATCGATAGCCGATGGCGTGGCTCGGATCTACCACAATCGGCAAGTTACAATGCTCCTTAAGCCATGACACTCCACATAAGTCAAGTGTAAAACGAGTAGCCTTCTCAAAAGTTCGAATACCACGTTCACAAAGAATCACATTGGGATTTCCTAATGAGAGTATAAATTCAGCAGCTTGAACGAACTCTTGTAAAGTGGAATTAAAGCCACGTTTAAGTAATACAGGTTTGCTCTGTTCACCACAGGCTCTCAAGATTCCATGATCATACATGGATTTTGCCCCAATCTGAATAATATCAGCATGCTCAATAACATCTTGTACATGGCTTGCATCTCGGACTTCTGTGATTACTTTAAGATCATTAGCATCTGCAACTTCTCGCAGAATCTTTAAACCTTCGAGGCCTAATCCTTGAAATGAATAAGGCGATGTTCTTGGTTTATAGCATCCACCCCGTATAATGCGCACATCTTGCGTCTTACACAGATCGGCAATACTTTCGATTTGCGCCTTACTTTCTACAGAACATGGTCCTGTCATAAGATAAGTTGTATTGCCTTCCCCTCCTATAACCAAGTCCTCTGCAATGCGAACTTCTGCTTTTAGGTCTTGATAATTTCTTGAGGCAAACTGTATATCGCTATCCAAGACTGTATAATCCTCAGCATACTGTCTTAACTCTTCTGGAAGCTCCTTTACCTTAGATGACAACGTTAAGATAAATCCCGTGTGCCATTGAGTTTTTTGTGTGAGGATTGCCTGATGCGTCTTGGCTAACGTCTTGGCCTCATCATGACCAACTGTTGTTTTGAGATGTACGATCATAAATCAAAAGTACTCCCTCTTCTTCTATAATTAGAGACTATGAGCTAAATAGTTGAAATGAACCAAACCATTAAATTGTTCCTCATCGATTACGGGAAGAAGATGTAAGGGCATGGCATGACGATTAAGGAGTTCTATCATCTGAGAAAAGGTGGTCTCTGATTGTATGTATAAGGGCTGTTCATTCCACCAAGGCGCATGAGTATCCCCTGCTTTTCCTTTTAGCATGGCTCTTCGTAGGTCGGCATTGGTTGCCATACCAAGGCATTTACCCTGATCAACTACCATTAGCGTACCTAATCCGCCTTGATCAAGCGCATCTAAGGCCTCCCAAATCGAGCAATTTGATGACACCTGAGCAATATTCTTTGCATCAATCATAAAATATTTGGCTTGAATATCCACTTGCATATCAGGGTGCAATAGGTCGAGATAAGCTTGGTAGGGGTTGTCAGAACGCATTAGATGAGCTCCAACGACAACGTTTGATACACCTAATATCTTGAGTACTGAGGCAACCTCTGGTCGAATTCCCCCGTCAACGAGTACCGAGATTTTCGCTAACTCTCTACGCCAACGGCCTATCACTTTAAACGCCTCATTGGGAAAGGATCCGCCGCTTTGTCCAGGAATTGTTGTCATTATGAGAAGAGCATCCAGGGATTCCCATTTTTCCGGCTTTAGGTGATCTAGAGAATTCCAGCGATAAGCCAAGCCTCTTTTGATTCCCTGATAGGACGGCGGAATGTTTGTGAAAGGATCTGAAATAAGGTCTTCCGCTTGAAAATAAATACATCCTATCGGACAGTCACTAAGAATTGGCCATAGGTCGTCAGGGTTAGTCAGAACGGCATGAATCTCCACAGTGAATCGGCCATCGTCTTTAAGATAGGCTAAAACATCTTCTGCCATTGTCAGGTTGGCGTCGGATATATCAAGATGGATATAAAAAATATTGAGTAATTCCAGTTTGGACAGACCGCTTTTCCAATCTTGACTTTCTTGCGCAAAAACTGAAGCGTGTACCCTCATTTTAGGCCATTTGACGTTGTTGTAATTCAACCATAAAATGGTATCGTCCCTTTTTGGCTAACAAACTATCATGATTACCAATCTCTTCTATCTTTCCATGATGTTGCACAATAATCTTAGTCGCATTTCGAACCGTTGAAAGGCGATGAGCAATGACAATTGTTGTTCGATTTTGCATTAATCGCTCAAGAGCATCTTGAACAAGAGACTCCGATGTGCTATCCAAGGATGAAGTTGCCTCATCAAGTACTAAAATCTTAGGATCCTTTAAAATAGCTCGTGCAATTGCTACGCGCTGTTTTTGACCACCAGATAGCTGCACCCCTCTTTCCCCGACCGTGGTATTGAGTCTATTAGGTAAGCTTTCGACAAACTCCATCACATTAGCCTTTTGAGCTGCCTCGACAATCTCTTTCTCAGAGGCATTCGGGCAACCATATGCAATATTGTCTTGAATGCTACCTCCAAATAGAACAACATCCTGGGGTACTATTGCAATATTCTGACGAATACTCTCTACAGGATAATCCCTAATAGAGGCTCCATCAATTGTAATTTCTCCATTATAATCAGGATAGAATCCCGCCAACAGCTTAACTATTGTTGACTTTCCTGCGCCACTTGCTCCTACGATAGCCACATGGTCACCTTTATCAATTTGAAGGCTAATATTATTTAAGGCCGGTATATCTTGACGTGTTGGATAGGAAAACGATACGTTCTGAAAAGCAATCGACTGCTCGAATTTCATAGGCGGAGGAAGATCAGCATCAATATTTATTTCTGTGTCCTGCGATAGAATTTCCTGCACGCGTTTTGTAGCACCGAATGTGCCCAACAACACTACATAATAATTTCCAAAACTAGCAATAGCCCCTCCTATTACTCCAGTTAAAAGAATAAATAAGGTCAAGTCACTAACTGATAGGCCATCATATTTCACCATGAGTGCTCCGCGCCATAGAACGGTCATCAGCGAGCCAAACATGAAGA
Organism: Saprospirales bacterium; assembly: GCA_002708985.1. Taxonomy (GTDB): domain Bacteria; phylum Bacteroidota; class Bacteroidia; order Chitinophagales; family UBA8649; genus UBA8649. Next base: position 15,617 of record PAPS01000038.1, read on the forward strand.
AAATGATAAATACTACGAACACCGCTCGCACCTTACCATATTTCATGGCTATAGAAATCATATCATTGATTGCCAACCGATAACGCTGCATTTCAAATCGCTCATTAACGAATGCCTTTACCGTAGTGTATTGAGAAAATGCCTCTTCAGCAATCACATTCGTCCTGGCCAAGGACTCCTGGCGTTTTGAAGAAAAGCGCTTTACATACATACCTAAAGCCATAGCTACTAAAACCACAACAGGTATGATACTCAACATAAAGAGAGAGAGCTTAGGCGCTTCAATAAAAATGATAATTAGTCCACCGATAAAAAGAATAATCTGTCGAATGAGCTCCGGCAAGGTATTGGAAAAGGTGGACTGAAGTTGCTCAATATCTGCCGTTAGCCGCGAAATTAAATCACCCGTTCTATTCCTTTCAATAAAGGAAACATCTAAGGCAATGATGCGCTGAAACAAGTCTCGACGTAAATCGGCTATTCCATACTCACCCACTTTAGTAAACAGGTAGATTCTCGTGTACGATACGACAGCTTGAAAAATCAATAAGCCGGCAAATACATAGATATAGGTTTCAACACTGGCTTGCGGAATGAACTTCGTTAATATATGCTCATTACCCTCAGCAGCCTGCGCCATCTCTCCGGCAAGCTTCAGAACCACCAAGAACATACTCGCTGATATACCCAATAAGATTAGCCCTGTAACGAAAGATAAGCGGTAGCTCCAAACGTAGCCCATAACATAGCGAGCCGCGTTCCACTCTGCCTTGGAAGGACGCCCTCTCTTAGTAGTTTCAATTCTTCGACCACTCACAATAAACTGAGTATATTTTGCAGGCCTACTGGTCTATTACTTACAAATCCCTCAGCATAGTTAGCACCAATTAGGTTACCGAATTCCGCATGTCGTCCCTTCAACATTTCAAGAAATGTGGACGTAGAAATAAAGGTCTTCTTATCGGAGTTTTCAAACTCTTTATCTTTAGCTTTAATCGAGTGAAACTGTGTCGAGTAGGCCATAATAGCTTCCCACTTTTTCTCCCAAAAATCAGAGATATTTACCACAAAACTTGGCTCGATATAGTCAGATTGGATATAGTGGTATACTGCCTTGGGTCTATGCGCCTGCTGTATGTTGCCCTGAGCATCTCGAGTTTCTATTTTGACAAGTCCACTTAAAAAGGCTGCCTCACGAACAAGCTTTGCAGCCTGAGGGTGATCGGGATGCCTATCCTCTACTGCGTTGGCCAACACAATTTGGGGACGAGCACTCCGGATGGCCCGAATTACTGACATTTTACTTTCCATGGAGTCATTGATAAATCCATCAGAGAGACCGAGATTTTCGCGGAAAGTGACCCCTAAAATTTCCTGGGCCTTTGTTGATTCCTTTTGACGGCTCTCCTTAGTACCGCGGGTGCCAAGCTCTCCATATGTCAAATCAATAATTCCTGTGGACTGACCCTGTGCATTGGCAACAAGTAGTGTGCCTCCACAGCTGAGCTCCACATCATCTGGATGGGCCCCAAAAGCTAGAATATCTACCGGTCGTACCATCATTCCAAGTAGGATTTTAATCCTTTAAATATTTCAAAGGGTTCTTTTGTCGCTGCATTTCCCAAGAGCCAGCTAGGCACATTTCCGCCAGGATCGGTAGAATATTCCAATGTTACCTCTACCCCGTTGCTTTTCTGAATTAAACGATATTCCCCATCATAAATTAGTATACGTACAATTCCCTCTCTTTTGTCAATGGCATCCGGATCACTCGTCATCGGAAGCGTATAACCATCACTCGTTTTCTTTTGACTAATCTCTACAATCACATCACGATCAGCAACTACTGGTGTATTTACAATCATGTGATATTTTGTTTTACTGCTTGACTCCGATAAAATAGTGACCTTCGCTGCCTTTGGCTGCCACTTGGGATAGGTCAATGGATCCATCAAAGCTTCTACTACATCATCCATATCCGCTTTGATTAAAGCGGTCACTTTAGAATCATCCATAGAACGACCGCTTGGACGTGTCCATACCTTGATACCACCTTCATTTTTCTGGAGCTCCCAAATTTGGGCATAGCTCGTAACCCAAAGACAACTAACTATACTCAGCATCAATAATCTCATAGATTTTTTTTAGTGGCAATTGTTATAAAAAACATGCCAGTTTTACACGTAGCCCTCTGCCGACAAATAGCGCTCCGCTTCCAAAGCCGCCATACACCCAGTACCCGCAGCCGTTACCGCTTGACGATAATGCTTATCCTGAAGGTCTCCTGCCGCAAAGACTCCTTCGATATTTGTAGCCGTTGAATCCGGTGATGTTACCACATATCCTTGTTCGTCTGTATCAATAAATTCAGCAAAGACATCCGAATTAGGCTTATGCCCAATAGCTACAAAAAATCCTTCAATAGGAATCTCTGTCAGCTCACTTGTCTTATTGTTTTTTACTCGCATTCCTTCAACAACCTCTCCCCCAAGGACTTCATCCGTTTCCGAATTCCAATGTACGGTAATCTTGTCAGACCGTAACACGCGATCTTGCATGACTTTAGATGCACGCATTACATCTCTTCGCACGAGCATATGAACATGACTACATATATTGGAAAGATAAAGAGCCTCCTCACAAGCTGTATCGCCTCCCCCAACAACGGCGACGTCCTTATTACGATAGAAAAACCCATCACAGACAGCACATGCTGAAACACCCGACCCGTTCAATCGCTTTTCACTCGGAATCCCCAACCATTTTGCAGAAGCCCCTGTGGATAGAATCACTGCATCCGCTGTAATCTCTTTTTCTCCATCAATCCAGAGTCGATGAGGTTTTTGACTAAAATCCACCTTAGTGACCATGCCATAGCGAATTTCAGCCCCCATACGTTCTGCCTGTTTCCTAAAATCCTCCATCATCTGAGGACCTAGAATACCGTCTGAATATCCAGGATAATTTTCTACATCTGTGGTTTGCATTAACTGTCCTCCAGGCTCTAACCCTTGATACAACAATGGGTGTAAGTTCGCTCTAGACGCATAAATTGCTGCAGTATATCCCGCAGGTCCCGAACCCACAATTAAGCATGCGATATGCTCTCTTTCTTTTACCTCACTCATTCTGTTAAAATACTATTCGAAAGTATAATACACCAACGCTAATTTGAACATATTATATCTAAATAATTATGGGTATAGCACGCCCAAACCCCTAAGGCCCCCTCCACATTACCATTTACCTGAACAGGAGCTGTAAATGGGGTATCTCCCCCGTCATTTTGAATGGAAGACCAAAAATCGTAAATAGGCCTTGTGATATTCGACCACTGAAGGTAAACCGTATCGCCAACAACAAAGTATCCGAAGGTTTCAATATCCTCACCTTGAGGATTAGTATAAGCCCGTTCCAATGGCAAGCTAAACTCAGCACCCGAAACCCCAAAAATTCGGTCATCCCATACCGCTTGGGTAGGCCGATAGAAAGGTTCGTCATTCCTAGCGGTTTGATATATAATCTGATTTCCTATAAAATCTGGTATCGTCAGATGGACATAGACTACAGCAAGCGTATCGATTGTCGAATTCTTTTCCCAAGTCAGTGAATCAGGGGAAATAGCAGGTACCATATAATCCACTGCTGATATTCGACTCCCTTCTTCCGTAATTATATCCAAGGTATAACTTCTGCCCTCAGTTCCTATTACAGAAGCATTCCCAGTGGTAAAATAATTAATAAGTTCATTGACCGGTAAGGTATACACGCAAACATTGGGAACCTCGGCAGAATCAGCCAACGAGGGTTCTAAGCCAAATTCTTCAAGAAAAAAGGCCAATTCCTCATTCGTCAAGAATCCTGCTAAATCACTGATGCACAACTCATTAAGCGATGTTGAGTTCCCAGCATCATCACTTACTACCATGGTTGCATTATGCACAAATAGTCCCTCGAGATCATTAAAACTCTGGCTACCAAAAAAGGGCTGAGAGGTAGTTAAAAAGACAAAAGGCGGTTCACCCGAGGCGATTGAACCTTCAACAACATAAGATGGCTGAGAATCAGGGAGATCAACTGTAATTTCTTTTTCACAAGCAGAGGTCAGTACTCCAATTGCGATAACCCAAAAACCAATAGATTGTTGAATGTTATGTAATGACATCATTAAAATTTAAAATTCCAAGCCCCCGTAAATAAAACAGGGAACAATGAGGCTTGCTTTGCGCTTACCTCTAGATCACCTGCAGAAACATCCCCTTGGAAATCATAGTAAATAAAATAGGGGTTGTATCGGTTATAGGCGTTATAGACCGATAAGGATACCGCGGAATAGCGTTTATCATCGTCACGTAGAAGCATAGTGGCCGATAAATCTAATCGATGATAAGCCGCCATCCTGTAGTCATTTCTTGGACCGTAAACATTCGTTACTTCACCACCTATAAAGTACCATTGAACGGGTAATGTGGTGTTTTGACCACTGCCATATACCCAGGTTGCACTGACATCCCACTTTTCATTCACATCATACATGACCACAACCGATGCGTCGTGACGTCGATCAAATTTTGCACGAAAGGGCATCCCATTGTTTATATCATCAAATCGACGCTCACTCCAAGAAAGCGTATATCCTGCCCAACCATTAAATTTTCCGTAGCGCTTTTTGACAAAGAACTCAGCACCATAAGCATACCCGTCACCGTATACAAATTGATCTTCCGTTTCCTGCGTGCCATCATCATTGGCACCCTCAGCATATTCAATTTGATTCCATAATTTTCGATAATACGCTTCCACAGACATTTCATAGGCGTTATCCTTGAAGTTTTGAAAATATCCAATAGATCCTTGGACTGCAGTTTGTGGTTTCGATCGGTCTGTACTTGGCACCCATAAGTCAGTAGGAAGTGTGGTTGTCGACTGAGAAACCAAGTGCATGTATTGTCGATTTAATGAAGTCCCACATTTAATTGATGCCGTCGGATTCAAAAGGAAACGCATACTTACCCTTGGCTCAAGTCCATAATAAGTAGCAAAGGCTTCGTTTCTTCCTTTGGAAACCGTGTCGATGGGAAGTCCTGTGCTCTCATCATAATAGATTCTGTCTCCTGGCCCCACATTAGACCATAAACTCGCACGAAGACCAAGATTTAGCTTCCACCAAGATGTTGCATCCCATTCATCTCTAAAATAGATTGCACCTTCGTGAGCCCACTTAGGATCTAAATCATTGGTAAAATCCTCCTCCCCTGAACCGAGCTCCACCTGATAAGGTGTAAAGCGATGAAATATGTACTCATAACCGAAACGCACATTGTGTCTTACGGATGGATAATAATCAAAGTGTCCTTTTAAGCCATAATCTCGTATACCCGACTGTAACTTAAATCGAAACGTCTGAAACCCTGCGTTGACTCTAGAGATGTAATCATTAAAAACTAAGGTTGTATTTAAAAAGAGGCGAGGTTTAAACTGATGATTCCAACGCACCGTAGCCGTTGTATTACCCCACGGAATTTCAAAATTAAAATCACCATCTGAGGAGCCAAAAGCAAATCGATCACGGCCGATGTAACTCGAAATAAATAATCGGTCTTTAGCCGTAAGCTTAGCATTGATTTTTATGTTTACATCAAAGAATGATGGAATCCTTCCTGAGTTTCCTTGCTTACTTAATACAGGGTTGATCAGATAGGGTAAGTAAGTGATTCGATTACTGATTAAAAAAGATGCCTTTTCCTTTTTGAGTGGTCCTTCAACCGTAAATCGTGAAGCGATGGCCCCGATGCCCCCTTCGGCATGAAATTCTTGCATATTACCTTCTCTCATCGAAACGTCCAGAACAGAGGATATACGTCCGCCATATTCTGAAGGCATAGTTCCTTTAATCAGTTTTGTACTCTTCATTGCATCCGAGTTGAATACACTAAAAAAACCAAGTAAGTGACCCGGATTGTATACCGTCGCATTATCAAGTAAAACAAGGTTTTGGTCAGGTCCAGATCCTCGAACGTAAAGTCCTGAGTTGCCCTCTCCACTACTCATAACCCCTGGCATAAGCTGCAGGGTTCGTAAAATATCCGCTTCACCAAAAAGAGCGGGTAGTTTTTTTACTGTAGAGGTCTCCACTTCAAGAATCCCTAGGTCAGTGGATGATACATTATCATCTTCTCTGTCGCCTGTTACCACAACTTCTTGCAAGAAATCTTCATCAGAAGCTAACTTAAAATTGAGCACAATATTAGTATCAATAAGGTTGACTTCCTCGACAACCTCTCGTAGTCCTAAAAAGGAACATTGTATTTTGTAGGAACCAGGAAGCAGAGACAAGGCATAATATCCGTAAGTATTGGTGACTACGGCAATATCTGTGTTTTCAACTTGGATAATTGCTCCGATTAAATCTTCACTTGACTCTGCGTCGACCACATATCCACTAACGAGTATTTTTTTTTGAGCTTGAAGAGAAGGTGGACAAAACAAGAAAAAGGTTGAAAAAAGTGCTAAAAACACTGTTAAACAAGAGGATTTTGACCTTTTTTTCATAATGGAGCGAAAAATAAATTATCTCATAGGTATAACCACTTTTTTGTCATAAAGTTCCTCTCCACTCTGCAAATCATAGACGCGAACAAAAAATACCCCTTCCTTTAGCAAAGCACTCTCTAACGAAACTGGGATGTCAATGGTTGCAGCACCATACGTATTAAAAGCTTCTTCATAGATGAATTGGCCACTAATGCTATGAAGCACTACGCCAATTCTCGCGCGCGCGTCCGTGTCGATCAGCAGATTAAATTTATCCTCGACAATTGGATTAGGATACAGTTCTACTTTATCATTAGCTTCCGCCGTGCGCCGCGCCATATACATGGCAAAAAAGGAAGGTATACCATAGCCATACTCGTTATCAGGGCTGGAAAACTGATGGCTAAAGCGCTTTACGTCACTCAAGATCTCGAAGGGTGTTAACTCAGGATAAGCACTCCAATATGAAGCGCACAATCCGCTTACAAGAGGACTGCTAAACGACGTTCCATCAGCATAGGTAAGGAAGCCAAAAGGTGAGGTCGTCAGTACGTCATATCCAACACCCATGACATCAGGTTTGATCCGACCGTCAGCTGTTGGGCCAAGTGAGGAGAAGGACACCCGATTGCCGTCTATGGTTGTCGCGCCTACAGCCAGAACGCTATCTCCATCAGCAGGGGCAGTGACATATTGCCACGCATCGTTCCCTGAGTTACCGGCACTGTTTACAACTAAAAATCCCTTTCTTGCCGCAAGGTCAGAAGCAATAGTAATTGGTGTCGTGTTGCCGTCCATATCGTCTATTGTGTGGTTTTGGTCGGCAATATCAAACCCTGTAGAATAGCCAAGAGAGGTGTTTATAATTGAATGAATCCCCATGATACTATCCGCGTGTTCTGCAGCAATAGCCCACAAATACTCTTCATAAAGACCTTCAGAATCCGTATCCTCTGTAACAAACAAATAGGCCTTACTTAGTGGAGCTGAACCGATAATTTGGCCCTCAAAATACCCTAGCATAGTACCAAGTACTAAACTACCATGACTGCCTTCAGTAAAAACATCAGGATCATCATGCACAAAGTCATAGACCGAAACAATCCGACCATCATTTCGTGCTTGAGCAAGATATCCCGAGTTATCCATTCCCTGAAAGCCGTTATCCATAACAGCAATCTCTATACCTTGCCCTTGAAAACCATAAGAATGTAGTTCTATTCCACCGTGTATACTAATATTAAGGGCTGATTCGCCATACATCCTATCCCCTCCCTTATTTTGTCCTTTACTTCCCTTACCTCGCTTCTTCTTGGATTTACTTTGCCTTTTAATGACAAAGACAGTATCTACAAAAGGTAAAACAAGTAAGGAATCAATGGCTTCTGCTCTTTTAATTGTACCGAGCATACCATTAAGCCACTTACTAGTGTACTTACATTCAATAAAAGAATCTACCGCTGCTAGGTAGGAAGTTGGAATAGGCAAATCTGTACGTTCAATAGGAATATCATAAGCAACTCGCCTTGCGAGTGCATTCGATGACATAAAAAGCGTGGGATTGTCTAAAGAAAACGCAGTTGCATCCTTGTTGGCAAACTGCAACCAGTAGATATCCTGAGCCACTGAAGTAGAAACAAAAAAGCAGAAAACAGCCAATGCCGTTAACAAATACTTATCGAACCATCCTTTAATTTTTATCATATGTCAATGTACCTAATTTTCCTACATAACGAAAAAAGCACCAATAAAATTGGTGCTTTTTCATGGTTTCATGGAATACTTATATCGTTATGCAGGCTTCTCAATAGTATCTGATAGATCTGCTTTATAAGCCGGACATGTAGTATGTTGGCAAGAAGATGCCACGGCTGCTGTAATTATCAATGCCAATGCCAAAATGATTTGTCGAGTTTTCATATTGTCTATGTTTAGTGTAAAGTTAATATTTATAATTTTCCTTTGCTAAAGTGAATCGTAAGTTTTCAAAAGCTTAGTTGTCTTTGTCTAGTAATCCTAACGCTAAAATGAGTATCCTGGATACAATTGACAAGTAAAGAACGATTTGCTAAGATGTTTTCTTGTGTTAACCATCTAACAATACCTACATATACGGAAGCAAAAATAGAAGGTTACATACGTATAGAATTTTTTTTTATATGAATTAAATGAGAATCCTTTAATTGTATCTTTATTGCCATGCAATTAAAACGACCCCTAGCCTTTATTGATCTTGAAGCGACTGGTGTTGATACCGTCAATGATCGCATTGTGGAGATTGGTATTGTTCTACTTGATCTTGAAGGTCAAGAAACAGAACACCGCTACTTAGTGAATCCCACCTGCCCTATTCCAAATGAAGCAAGTATAATTCACGGAATCAAAGATGAAGATGTAGCTACATGTCCGACCTTTAAGGAAATTGCCCAAGAACTATTTGATTTGCTAAATCCATGTGATTTCGCAGGCTTTAGTTCTAACAATTATGACATCCCTCTTCTAGCCGAAGAATTTCTTCGTGCTGATCTTGTATTGTCCTTTAAAGACAGAAGTCTAATCGATGTAAGGAATATTTTCGTTCTCAAGGAAAAGCGAGATCTAGCCTCAGCATACAAGTTCTACTGCGATCAGGAAATTGTGAATGCACACACGGCAATGGCAGATATTCGTGCCACTAAAGACGTGTTTTTTGCACAGTTAAAGAAATATCATGATTTACCTGAGTCTATTGATAAGCTGCACAACTACTCTAATCAGCACCACCTCAACCGAATTGACTTTGCAGGCCGAATTGTCATGCGCAAAGGAGAGGCTACATTTAATTTTGGCAAACACAAAGGACGTCCCGTAAGAGAAGTTCTAGCCAATGAGCCAGGGTATTATGCATGGATAATGAAAAATGATTTCCCTAGGGATACAAAAATGCGCTTGAAGGAAATTAAACTAAGTATGAATTCGTTTTAGAGAGAGTGAATCCTTTAATTATCATCCCAACCTATAACGAGATTGAAAATCTCGACCGTATGATTCATGCCCTTATGGCTTTGGACCACGAGGTGGATGTCCTTGTAGTGGATGACGATTCTCCTGACGGCACGGGAAAAGCTGCTGATGAACTTGGAAAGACTTTTCTAAACAGAGTTTTCACCTTACACAGACAAGGTAAACTTGGTTTAGGTACGGCCTATATCGCCGGATTTAAGTGGGGATTAGATCGGGGATATGATTTGCTTACTGAAATGGATTGCGATTTTTCTCATGACCCCAAAGAACTCAAGCACCTGATTTATACTTGCCAAAACGGTTTTGATTACGCCATTGGTTCGCGCTATATAAAAGGCGGTGGATTTAAAAATTGGCCGTTTCATCGATGGGTACTATCAAAGTTTGCGAGTATTTATGTGCAAGTTATTCTCGGTCTGCCCATAAAGGATAGCACTGCAGGATTTATTTGTTATCGGAGAGAAGTCCTAGATCGCATTGGTCTTGATAGTATTCAATTTGTAGGCTATGCTTTTCAGATAGAAATGAAATACAAAGCCTATATGTATGGATTTAAACCCAAGGAATTGCCCATAACCTTTGCCGATCGTGAGTTTGGTAAGTCCAAATTATCCAATGGTATTATTAAAGAGGCAATGTTTGGCGTGTTCACCCTAAGAAAAGTTGGAAAACAGATTCGTAAAGGTCTCTAAGTTATCAAGTAGCAGTTCTCCTCCTCCAAAGATTGGTATTTAAGATCATGTATATATAAAAAAGGCATCCAGATTGGACGCCTTTTTTGTCTTACTTGAAAAAGATTTTACTCTTCTCGAAATACTTCAATCACATGACGCATGCCGTCACGCTCAAGCTCTAGCATGTATACACCAGCCGCCTGAAGCGCACCAACCTCAAGGGTTAGAGTATTCGCTCCACGAACTATTGAGAATTCATTGCAGTATACCAACTGGCTCGCTGCATCATAAAGCGATACAGTCAAAGCTCCCTCCTTCTCTGCTTCTAACTCTATACCAAATAAGTTATTAAACGGAATAGGAAATACAGTTAGTTGAGTAAGACCCTCTATATTCTCAATACCCGTACAGAGCACTACGTCTACTTCTACATTTGCCGTGGTAAAACACGCAGCCGTTGTATCAGTATAGGTATACGTCAAGTTGTGAGAACCTAAACCTGCCACATTGGGATAAAATAAGTTTCCTGAAACACCAGGACCTGCAAGTACACCCCCAATTGGCAATAGATCCAAGTCTATTACAGAATCAGATTCACAAATACTAGCACCAATGTTACCATAATCAATACTTATTTCTGGCAGGACACTGAGGTTAGTGTGCACTATAGAATCACATCCACCTGAACTAAGAAGAGTATCAATATACGCTCCATTTTGAGTGTAAATACTTGATGGATTAGGTGTTCCTCCGACTATAAAGGATTGACCATCACAAATCACAGGACTTTGGAAGATCGTGAAGCTGCTAACAATGGATACATTGTAAGCCAAAAGGCTGTCACATCCTGCAAAAGTCTGAAGATTTACAGCATAAAATCCAGAGTCATATACCGTCACGCCGTTTGCCAAAGTAAATCCATCACCATCACATAAAACAATGTCTAGTGTATCTGAGAATACTGCATTCACCGTAAGATTAGTTACAATAACGCTATCACATCCTGCTTCAGTAGAAAGAACATCAGTGTAAAAACCAGACTGAGCTACAACTGAGCCATCAGGAAGAGCGTAAGATGTTCCCTCACAAATTTCAACCTCCACTGTATCCAGCGTTGGATTGTTGACTTCAATAAGAAACGGTGTTAAGTCTGAAGCACAACCACCAGAAACGGTGTAAGCTGTATTAGGTTCGGCACCACAATACTCAATTCTAACAGTTAAGAAGTCTCCACCGCAGAGCGTTGTATTGATGTTACCCGCAGCATCTACCCCAGAGAACTGAATGACACCATCCGCATTCCAAGCAGCCATTTGCGCAGCAGAAATCGATACCGTATCGTACAGTGTATCACCGCATTGCGCAGTACCAGCTACCCCGCCTACTGTTCCGAGAAGGTTACCATTTTCATCCAATAAGTTCCACTGTTCTAAGTTCCCACCGGTACCATCGATATCACCATAACCAGAGACTATAATCGTTGCACCACTTGGAAAAGTTCCTGGTAAGCCATTGATATTGAAAGAGGTTAACGTACTGTTTAGTGCGCCTCCTGATGCAACCTCTTCCACCGCATAGCAAGAACTTCCTCTTTGTGCGTAATAAGTGGTAGTAGCCGAAGGTGAGAAGGTCACAGTATCACCCATGGCTACTGAAGCAGTTGATGTATCCGATAAATAGAACATTGTTTGAACTCCGTTCGTATCTGGTGTTAGGGAGATATTGACTGAATCTCCGAGACAAATAGAATAATTTGGAATGGCAACTGGCATTGGCACTGCTTCTATTTCAACGCTGTAAAAGGCAGTATCATTTAATGAAAATTCATCTTGTCCAGATAGGAATTCGAATGTGCCTAACAATAAAAGCGGCGAGTATCCACTAAGCGTATTAATGTAACCTACAGTTAGAGTATCCAACTGACCTGGAGCAAGAATACCTGTTGAAGCACTTAACGAGTCCTGAAAACCAGCCGCCGGTCCATACATAACATCGACTAAAACCCCTGATATTGTATCGAAACCAAGATTGGCTACTACGGCGATAACTTCCGAAGAATCATTACCACATCCATTATTAGGCGAGAGGAATTCGATAAATGCAGCATCCAAAGAGGTGGGACCTGTTATAAAGCTTATTGGCCCTGCAACTCTTGAGCTATCCACAGCACTACAAACGGTTTGGATATAGACATCATAGGAAGTAAAAGGCGCTAATCCTGTTATTGTTGTAGAAGTAAGACCTCCAGGAACGACGATAATCGTACCCGAACCTTGCGAAAAACCAGCGGGACCGTATTCCAAAATAAATTCCTGAGTAGTAGGAGCCGGATTTATCCAGGTTACAGTTGCATCTGTGTTAGGAGATGTCGCAGCAAAACTGTCTGGTGGAGGACAGTTATTTTCAGTTATAATAACATTATCAAACGTTACGCCATCTCCTCCAGCCCAAGTAAAATTGTCATCTTGACCAAATCGAACCTGGAAAGTGGAGGAAGGAAGCTGTCCAGCACCCGCTAATTCATCATCAATATCAATAGGCCCAACATTTACAATGGTATTTGATGGACCAATAGTCCAATTATAAACTTCTACCCATGGATCAATATTAGAACCTCGAATCCAAATACGATCCTCGATATCCGTTTCATCTCCATTTTCAATATAATCGAAATAGAGTTCAAGAATTGTAGATGCAGAGTAAGCTGATAAGTCCAAATTTAAAATCACATAATTCGTTTCACTGATTGCAGTTGAACCTCCATCATCTAATGTGAAAGCGCCAAGTCCTGTTGGAACTGTTCCTACGGCATTTGTACCAAAATAAACAGCTCCCCCAGTAGTTTCAAACTCCCAACGATGATCCGCGGCACAATGTAGGTTACCATTTGTAGAACGCGTGGAATTGGTCGTTGATTCGAAATTTTCTTCGTAGGGAAGCGTGACTGGAACGAGGGCATCACACTCTGTAGTAAAACTTATCGAAATCGGATTAGCAGTATCTCCCGCAGAACATACTGTTGTAATATATACCTCATATGTGGTATTTGAAAACAATCCAGAAAGCAATGTGGTATCCAAAGCAGAACTTACCAATGTTCCACTGCCTTGTGTAAAACCAATAGGCCCATATTCAATTATAAATTCCTGGAATGTAGAATTCGTATCGTTAATCGCAATGAAGGCCGAATCCTCACCTATATTGAATGCATTAGCAGAGATAGGCTCAAAACATGTAGGAGGAGAAAAACAATTAATGGTGTATAAAATTGGGGAGCTAAATCCAGACACACATGACAGCGAGAAATCTGAGATAACACCGAACGATAAATCTCCTGTAGTGCTTGTGAATACCAAGCCACTGATATCTCCAGAATTACCATACAGGTTATAAAGTATATTGCCTGTTCCACTTGGGCCGTCAGTAACTGTCAGCTCATCATATGTATTTTCAACAGTTCCAGAAATAAATTCTATCTGAATCCAATCGCCAGGATTATCCACTGTAAAATTATCGAAACTTACGTTGTTATTATCATAACAGAGTGACGCTGTATCGCCGCAAGCAAGAGGAGTACTAAAATTTCCAGACAGCCATGCTGATGTATCACCAGATGCACAAATAGCTCGAATATATACCTCATAATTTGTTGAGGAAGAAAGTCCAGATAAGGTATATGGGTTAGTGGAGGCTATGACACTAGTTCCTGTACCTTGGGCAAAACCCGGTGAGCCATACTCAATCTGCCAATTTGATGCACCAGCATTATCCGTCCAACCAAAATTAACATCATTAACAGTAGTGCTATTCAAAACAAAAGCTATTGGTTCTGGACAAGAAGGAGCCTCTTCGAAACACACGTTATCAATAAGTTGATCCAGATAAAAATCTTGACCTGATCCACCCGATTCTGTACGAAATCTTACACGTACCAACGTTGGCGTGTAATTAAGTCCAGCCAGAGAGACTGGTATATTTTGCCATCCCTGAATATCAACAGAACGGGTTAGCACTGTATTCCAAGCAGTACCATCCCAAACTTCTACAAAAAGATCATTATTACTAGGAGCCACTGTGCCCGAGTAATAAGAAAAGTGATCAAAGGATAACTGGGGAGATGCCAAGGCTGAAATGTCTACATCTCCTATTTCTAGTGAAACACCGACATCAGTTCCAGAAAAATCCATCCAAGCATAACTTCCCGCAGGACGACCATTATTTAGAGCATCATAACCAGGATTTCCAGTGAAAAGCCAAGGTCCACCAGTAGTGGCACTTTGAGACCAAAAGCTAGGAATTTGACCAGTGCTAAAATCTTCACAAAATGGAGCTGCTAGAGGAGAAGGTGGCGGAGGGCTCTGCGCGATAACTGAGTTTAGAAGTAAGAGAGCAAGAAGAGAAAGTCCGATTTTTTTCATAAAGTTTGATTAAATATACTCGGGTAGCCTAGCTACTAATCAGTTTTCAATTTAAGGCTTTTTAAAAAATACTTAATCGATTTTTAACCTAAATTTAATTTCCCCTCAAAGGTTTTTTTGGCAGGGCCAGAAAGGATGACCTTTTCATCATCATTTGATGCAGCATTTTTCTTGAAAGAAGTCAACAAAATACCTCCGGCATTCTTGATACATAGGGTTTGACCAGTCCCTACTAATTCTTGATCCGCCAACACAAGTAAAGCAGCAATATTCCCCGTACCACAGGCTTCAGTCGGCGCCTCGACTCCTCGTTCATACGTCGCAATATGCCACTGATCTTTGCTCGTTGATGTCGATTCTTGCCAAAGGTAATTTACATTACAACCCCCGGGCTTAAACCGTTCATCCCATCGAAACTTAAAGGCCTCTTCGACCCAATTATCACTTGGTTTTTTAAGGACTATCAAATGAGGCGAACCCGTATCGACAAAAAACTGGTTATCGCTTAACGATTTGACCTTTGATTGCTGAACGGGTATCTCAATAGAAACATCACCTTGTCCATTTACCCTGCCATGGTAATCACCACCAAAAGCCAAGTAAGATACCCACTCCTCCTTATCGATAATACCAATTTCATGAGCAAACGCCAAAGCACACCGACTGCCATTACCGCAAAGACTTCCCAATTCCCCGTCAGCATTGTAATAGAACATCTCGAAAGCAGAAATATCTGATGGCTTGAGAACAATTATACCGTCTGCCCCGATACCATAATGTCTTCGACATAAAGCAGCTCGTTGAGCAGAACTCCAGTTCAACGCGGGACTATCAAATCCGTTAATCATGATAAAATCATTACCAGCTCCATGATATTTTACAAAAGAAAATGCCATATTTTCCGTTTTAAGTAAAGTTGGTAAGAAATTTGAAGTACACCAACTTGATTTAAAAAAACTATCGCGTTATGTATGCATCAAATCGAAAAGTAATCAATCTTGCCATCACAATCACTACTAGCTTAGCTACGTGCTTAATTGTAATGGGTATTGTATTCCAAATAGGGTTTCCAACAAAAACCCTAGAGGCAAACGGGGACAAATCTCCCTCAAATACTTCTTCATTTAATGTACACCCTGACTTTTATAAAAAAGCCGGATTCATGCTCCCCGACTCGCTTCCAAACTTTGTTGGAGCAGC
>PAPS01000039.1 GCA_002708985.1 Saprospirales bacterium
AGCTTCTGCCTGCTCCATCAGCCAATTGGGTGCATTTGATACTGGGATTGCCGGCCCATAAGCTCGGTGAACAGTACCTGTGGCTTGGTCAAACTGCACCTGCCAGCGGTCATGTGCTTCATGGAATTCGGACCAGAAAGGCGATGCACGAAACCTTGACTGGATGGCTGCATCCGGTTCGCTCCATGTGGAATTCAGCCTCACCTCATGAGGGTCCACAGATATTGTGGGATCTGACCATTGCCCCAGCGCAGAAAGTGCTGAAAACAAAAAAGGCAATGCGAGGAAAATGGATGAAAGGCGGGACATGTGACCAAGTTACTGCGACTCCTGATTTTCCTGCTTCGAGGTGTCTTGAGAATTGAGCCAAAAAAACCCGACATCTGCCCGGTTTCTTTAGCTTTTGGGCACAATTCACTCGAAGGTCAAGAGCACGGTGTCGCCACAGGCTACTTCAACTTCCCAATCAAGTGCAGTACACAGGGTGAACAGACTAAGTGTCGTTGTCACCTCGTGTGAACCGGCATCCACTTGGACACTGAC
The DNA here is from genome assembly GCA_002708985.1 of Saprospirales bacterium. GTDB lineage: Bacteria > Bacteroidota > Bacteroidia > Chitinophagales > UBA8649 > UBA8649. Next base: position 544 of record PAPS01000039.1, read on the forward strand.
CTCGTCGAGGATACCGAGATCTGAGGCAATCTCATCGCCGTTCACGCTCACGTCAGGCGTGCAAAGGGAGTTGTTGTAAACGGTGATGACGGCTTTGTTTCCCTCGTCGCAGACTTCAGTAATATCGCTTTTACAGCTAACGAGGAGAAGCATTGCAACTGCGAGGGTGCACCTTTGATTCTTGCTCATGAATTTTTCTTTGGTTCGGTAATGATACATCCTTCCATGCCCTGATTTGAGCATGGCGCGGCATTCCCGGCTTATTTTGCTCCAATGACGGGAGAATTTTCTCTGATTGCTGGTCCGTGTAGTGCGGAATCTCGGGAGCAGGTACTGCTAACGGCAGATGGGCTCAAGAATGCTGGGCTGACGTATTTCCGGGCTGGAATTTGGAAGCCCCGAACCCGTCCTGGTGCATTTGAAGGTGTAGGTGAAACAGGTCTTCCATGGCTTCAGGAGGTCAAGCGGAAATATGGAAGGAAGGTGTGCATTGAAGTCCCGCACCCCCGCCATATTGATGCGGCCCTTTCCGCTGGCATTGATATGCTATGGGTGGGTGCTCGCACCACTGCGAATCCCTTTCAGGTTCAAGACATCGCTGAATCTCTTCGGGGTGTAGAATTGCCTGTAGCTGTAAAGAACCCAACACAGCCTGATCTCGCCCTCTGGACGGGTGCTGTAGAGCGCCTGCAACGAGCTGGAATTAGTGACCTTCTGGCCGTTCACCGCGGATTCACTGTTCACGGTCAGAAGAAGTACCGCAATGCACCGCTTTGGCAAATTCCAATCGATTTTCGCAACGCTCATCCCGACATCCCGCTTCTGAATGACCCCAGCCACATCACAGGAAATCGGCACAAGGTTCCAGACATTGCGCAAATGGCAGTGGACTTGGGCTTTGACGGCCTCATGATTGAAGTTCATCCAGACCCTGATGTCGCTTGGACAGACGCTGCCCAGCAATTGACTCCGGCTCGTTTCCGAGAATTGATTTCCATGCTCGAGTTTCGATCTACACTTAATGGTAGGGCCCATGACGACTTAGCGGCATTGCGTTCCGAAATCGACATGATTGATGCAAGTTTGGTGGACCTGTTGTCTCGCAGAATGAGCATTGCCAGAGACATTGGTGTTTACAAAAAAGAGCATGCCATGACCATCCTGCAGATCGAGAGGTGGAAGCAGATACTCGATCAGAATGTCCAGCTTGGTATGGACAACGGGCTCAGTCCTCGGTTTATTGAGGAGGTCTATAAAGCGATTCACCAAGCGTCAATATCAACTCAGCGGAGCGTTCTCAAGGACGGAGCTGCTGAGTGAAAAGTACCTCAGTTCAAGCAGAATCACTGGTCGGGATGATTGGATTCGAACCAGCGACCTCGTCGTCCCGAACGACACGCGCTACCAACTGCGCTACATCCCGAAGGCCTCTAAATTGAAGCGAAGCAAAGGTAAAACCTTGAGCAAAATCTGGGCGGGCGTCATGTCGCAGTGAGGTACCTTGGCCCCATGCGCTTTTTGTGGACCGTCATCGCCTTGGGTTGGGCCGTAATTTCTTTGGCTCAAACGCCAAGCAACATTGAAGCTGTCGAATATGACCCCGATGGCAACCGCTGGTTTGTGAGCAACGGGAGCAGCTTGCTTGTGACAGAAAATCAAAGTGGGGACTGGCAATTCTTTGGTGATGCGCAAGCATCACATGGCATGGAGGTGCTCAATGGTGCGTTGTATGCCATCGGGAACAATGTCATTCGCGCCTATGACTTGAGCTCTGCTGAGGAGCTAGGCTCCATCAGTATCCCCGGAGTGGGCTTTCTTAATGGCATGGGCAGTCACAGCAATGGGACTCTGGTGGTCAGTGATTTTTCCAGTGGACGGATCTACACTGTGGATGTTACTGCACCAGGTGAAATGACATACAGCTTGCTCGCTGCCAATTTCGGAGCGACCCCCAATGGAATTGTGGTCGACGAAGCCAACTCACGGGCCATTGTGGTTTGCTGGGGAAGCAATGCTGACGTTCTTTCGGTCGACATGGAAAGCGGTGAGGTCACGCCATTGGTTGACGGCACGGGGATGGGCAACCTTGACGGTGTAGACATGGACGGTGAAGGTCGGTTTTATGTTAGCTCATGGAGTCCGACACGGGTGACCCGATACAGTTCCGACTTCTCGGACGCTGAGACTGTTTTGAATTCCTCAGCCGGCTTGTCCAGTCCCGCAGACATCAGTTATGCCATGGAAATCGACACGCTGGGCATTGCCAATTCGGGCAGCGACAACGTCACGTTTCATGGGTTTGAGACGTCAGCTGTTGGTGCGCCCATGGGACTTGATTGGTCAGTGGACCTGAGAGCGGGAGCGTTGTATATCACCTTGCCATACCCAGAGCACATCGCGGTCACCGTCATGGACGCCACAGGAAGACAAGTTTGGGCGCGCGAGGAGCATCTTCCATCAGGCCGAACCCGCTTCCCACTCCCCCAGGTGCCAGCTGTTGGACTGATTTCGGTCCAATGCGATGGGATCACGAGGGTGATTCGCGGATTTTAGTCTTCTTTTCGCTGGGTTTTCATGCGGTATCGATACCCAATGAGAAAGGCCCATTCGTTGTCGCCAAACAACCGAAAATCATCCAGTGAAGTTGTGAGTCCGGTGGGGGTGTATTTGCCCTTCCACTCTCTTTGCAGCATCACCTTTATCCTCTGACGTTTTCCGGGCTTAAAGTCCGTGCCGATCCGCGCGCGCCACGCCCCGTCAGTTGGCCATTCATCAGGGACGACACGAAAGAAGCGTTCGACGGTGATTTTCGGGTCAAGTTTCCAGTTTTTGAAGTTGTAACTCAATGTGCCCTTTAGGCGCCAGACCTCTTTGGCCATCAGCTCTGATGGGTCATCGCCATCCTTGAGCCACAATGCGGTTCGATTTTGATAACGCACGCGTGACTCGATGGCCAAGCGATCAAATTCTACCTCTGCACCATGCTCTACATGCCAACGAAAAAACCGTTCTATTCCTTGGTTTTCACCAGTGTTATCCAATCGGGTCATCACACGTGCAGCAGCGCCTATGTGCTGTGCATCTGAGAAACCGTTCCATTCGGGGCTCCATGAAACACCCAGTTGGTGAATCTGCCTGTCGTATGCTCCCCAATCATGCTTGATTCTCCACTGCTCCTGAAGTTCAACCTTCAGCCCGTCCACAGGCTTCCAATCCAATGTTGCGGAAAACCAACCTTGGAAGTCTGTCGTGTCAGGGGGGCCAGGCAAAACCACAACCTGTGATAATACAGGCATTGTTAAAGCCAAGCCCACTGCGAGTAACCCAATTCGCGTCACAATGCGTCTTTGGGGTCCAAATGTTCAGATTGATCCTCCCCTCGGAAAGAGACTTTGATGACTGCCGTTTCTCTCAGCAAGTCAACGTCCCCAATTTCGAGGCGTTGAACCTGTTCCCCAATCCTTTGGGCGATGTCCTCTTTGAGTTCATCCCGACGCCCTTCCTGTAGCAACTCTATGCGGTCATATACCACTCGCTTTGTGACCAGGTGCTCCACGAAGAGCACCCGCTCCAAAACAAAGGCCAAGACCCACAAGATGGCGTTGCCAAGACCCACAGCCAACAAGTCCATGGACAATGGAGCTAAGGCATTCATGACCGCCATTGCAATGACGAGGAAGAGATACGTCATCTCGCGAATGGGGACTGGATTCGTCCTGTATCGAATGATACCGAATATGGCGAAGAGCCCCAACGCAAAAGCCAGGTCCAACTCCACTCCGCTAAGCATTCGGCATAACAAGAACACCGATGCTGACACCATCATAAAGGTGAATACATAATCACGGCGCTTAGCCTTGGACTGGTAAATGAGCCGCACGATGATCCAACAGGACATCAGGCTGGCTGCGAAATGCATTGCGATTTCGGTCATAATGGGTTTCAGGCTTGCAGATCCTCGGCCCAAGACCTTGCGTCTTGAAGCCTTCGATAAGTCGCAAGGTACGTGCGCGCCGCAATGTCTGGGTCGCATTCTAATCGCGACATCGCATACTTGCTGATTCGGGTCTTCCTCGCTACGACACCCTGTCTTTTGTCTTGGTTTCTGAGCCAGCGTTGCGCCGGTCCGTAGCGGTCTGGTTTGGGTTGCTTGATTTCAATGATGGCCAACCCCTTGAGCAAAGCACTGGGTGCTGAGCCAACGAGTGCACATTCAAGATTTCGATCCAGCGTCATGCGCTCCCCCCTTTCAAAGTTGACCAAGGTCATGCGCACAAAAGAGCCATGCAGCCGGGGCTCCAAATTAGTGTCGATAGACATGCTGCTTTTGAGGAAATCTTGCTCTGCTGACGTCCAGCTTTCGCGAAATCGTCCATGGCGGTTAACCCTGTCTTTAATGGTCTTACCCCCTGCAAAACGTCGCTTTACCTCCAGGAAGGTCATGCTATTGCTGTCATATCGGCGCTCTCTAACCTTCATTCTTCGCGCCTTGCCCCTGAGGTGATCCTTTAAGAACTTTTCTCCTGGAAGTTCGTAATAAAGGTTCTCGTAGACGGTTTCTGTTTGGCCATTGACTTCTAAAACCTTGGAACTTGCTGCCACAGCGTTCACCAATTCTGGCAACCATGATTCTGGTATGACATATTTGGCGTCAAAGCGCTTCATGAGCTTCACGCCATCCATGTCTTCCAGCCCAGTTCGCGGCAATGCGACACAGGCCGAGCGTAAATTCTCAGTCAAGGTATTCATCCTGCAGGCGCAACGAAGGTACGACTCACGCGAGTTCAAGATGGTCGCTTATGCGATACTCGCTTCCGATGCCTTTGGCCAGAGAAGACGAGTAAACGCCGCGACAAATGGCTTAAAGGATCACGTCAGGCTCGGCTGTTTCGGGCATGGTGTTGGTTCAATGCAAAGTCCCTCAGCATCTCGCCTTGGCGCTTTAGGACATATGTGAACCTTCGAGCTCCAGCTGCGGTGTGGAAAACGATATGGCCTATTGACCGGCGCTCCAAAAACACGTGACGCTCCCATTCAACACCTTGGATTTGCGCTAAACGGAGCAATATCCTTTGGCGCCAGAACCAGCCCTTTTCAAGGACAATGGTGTCAGTATAGACGGTCATTCGGAAGGATGCATATCGCTTTGCTGTCGTCCAAAAAGCGAAGGTCAGCCACGCCCCTGAGACGACCGCGGCAATCAACGGATTAAATACGAGCCAGAACAACCCAGCGGGCAATGCAGAAAATACCATGAGCAACCAACGCAGCCTGCGCACTGGAAGCACCTCCATGACGGGATTATCTGTGATGTCTGGATAGAGCACGTTTTCCAGTACTGCACGGTGGCAGGGCTCTAAAGCAGGCAGAGATACACGGACCCCTCCTTGCCCCCCGCTTTCCGCTTGGGCCTGTCTAATCTCGAGGGTTTCGAAACCGAGTTTTCGTCGGATCCAATTGCTCCGCCATATGGTCAAATGAATCCGAGCATATGGCATCTGGAATGTGTTTCTCCTCAGCAACCCCATCTCAGCATGCAACCCATCCGCTCCTATGGAGCTGCGGAGGTCGTAATACCGCAAAAATGCGGTGGCCACGGAAACTGCCACACCGGACATTAGAAATAGGACCATGCCTGGCAGAATGAGCAAAAGCATGGCTGCACCAATGAGTGTTGCCATGAATGCAGGCATTCCGTCAAGCCATGATGTCAGCGCGTCTGGTTGGTTGCCGATGAGGTAAGAAATAAGCGCCAAACTGGCGAAAGCATTGCGGAGATGGTTTTGTGACAGGCCCACCTTGAACAATTGAGAAATAGACAGTGAAACGAGTTGGGAACGCTCTTGCCCAGCTGTTTCAGTCGGTGCAGCGAGATCATCGTCGTTCTCGATGGCACCGTGCTCTTCGCCATGTTCATTTGAATCTGAAGTGTGGTTTCTCAATATGTCTTGCAAGGCTTCACCCGCTGCTCTGCTGATTGCCACGAGCTTAATTTCACTGCCGCTTGAGCCCGCTGTGTCAACCCGAAGTCCCGTCAGGCCAAACAGCTGTTGGATAGGGCCTTGAAAGAGTTGAATGGTTTGGATGCGCTCAAAAGGAACCTGCAGACGCTCTCGGTGCAAAATCCCTTTCTCGACAATGAGCACCCTTTCTTCTACGCTGTATTTAAATCGCCAGTAGTACAAGAGAGCATAAGCTCCAGTGAGTGCTAGGGACGCGATTGAGGCTATTACCGCGTTTTGCCAAAAATTGTCTCCGATGGAGAACGACAAACCGATGAGCATGGGCCAAGCCTGCTGCCCCAGTTTCCACAAGAATTGTACAGACAGAATCAGGACACCAAGGGGATGCTGTCTCTTGGGTTCAATGAAGTCCATTACCCCTTTCCGGTACGGGAGTCCAAAATGCTTCGCAACACTTGAGCGTCAGCTTCTTCAATGCCTGCAATACGCAGGTTTCCACTGCCTCCTGCCGTGAACAGCTTCAAGTGCTTGAGCCCGAACCAGCGGGCAATAAGTCCTTGCGTTAACTCGATGTGCTGAACTTGGCTGTAGGGAATTGTCGTGGTCGATCGCGAGAACCAACCCGACCGATAAGTTATGTCCCGTTCCCTGACCACATATCCGCGCCGGGGAAATCCCAGCCACTCTTCTACTAACCAGAATCCGCCAACTACCCCTTGAACAAGGAGCGGGATTCGCCAGTAACGATCGCCAAAATCGACAGACAGTTCAACGTTATTGAACAGTGTACTGATGAATACTGGAGCTAGAATAGACAATGCCAGAATCAACTGTACGACAGACCATTGTATGATCCGCAGGGTCCTGTAGTCCTCTGACACAGCCGTAAAATCAAGTGCCCCCAATGGAGGCACCGAGGAAAGGTCAACTTCCGGATTGGATGGTGCTTCCATTGGCTCCTGCTTATTGTCCTGAGATTCTCTTTTCGACCGAGCCGTCAGAGTATTGAAGGATGATCAACACGCCTGGCTTGGGTTCTGTTTCGCGGCCCAAGACGTCCGTCACGCGAACTACGGTTCTGTCGCCCGAAGGGTTTAACTCTCCCACTGACATGGGCTCACTGCAGGACTGAACGAAGAATTGCCATGCCTCTAAAGACGCGTCAATGTCTTGGTTTTCCCATGCGCCCGGCCAGCTGTGTCCGCCACCTTGTACGGTGTACAGCCACACTTGCGGGCACGCTCCTTCAAGCCCCCATTTCTGGTAGTCCACAGTGGATTCGTCCCATGGCGCAACGTCAGGGAAATTGCCGCTATCTAGGAGGCTGATTCCAAAAAGGTCCACAAAGAACGCCATCGCATCTGGTGTGCTCGGATACGCCCCCCAACCGTCGACGTTTTCCAAGTCGCCTTCGTAGAGGCTCACGTTGTCTTGGGTGCCGTGGACCTCCAAGATGGGCACCATGTATTCCGGACTGCACTCGGACTGGATGTCCGACATCAGAATGCCTGCAATGGGCGCCACCGCCCTGAATTCGGAAGACGACTCACAGGCGAGCATATAACAGAAGTCAGCGCCATTGGAGAACCCTGTCCCGAACACCCTGTCTCCATCCAATCCGTATGTCTCGATCAAATGTTGCCTCAGGCTAGAAGTGAAGCCGAGGTCGTCCACGGTTTCATTCTGATGAAAGGCATATCCCACATTCCAAAATTGGTCGCCACCGCTGTCCTCTGACCCTTCAGGATAACACACGGCAAAGCCGTATTCGTCGGCCAAGGTGTTGAAACCTGTGAATTGAATCATGCCTTCAGCATCGCCAGTGTAGCCATGGAACACAAAGACGAGAGGGCAGTTGTCTGGCGCCGTCGAAGGGTGGTAATAGTAATATTCCCGAAGCTCCTTTCCGTCTGGGAATGTGGCATACAAGATGGCGGTGACATCCGCAGTCTGTTGGTTGTTTGATGCGATGTCATCGGCTGTTCCGTTGACGGAGATGATTTCTGCTGACACAGCATAGTTTCCGCTGGCTTCAAAAGGCAGCACGCCTGCGAGGGAAAACGTATGTTGGTCTGCAAGCCCAAGCGCCACGCCATCTACTGTGGTTTCTCCAGACTCTGAACCGATCGCCCACGCAATGGTGTAGGAGAACACGCTGTCGGCACCCAAGTTGATGACATTTCCTGTGAGGTCTTCAGTCGTGGGGGCCTCAACCAAGGGCGCCAAGTCCAATCCAGTCAAGGCCAGGTCAAGTCCGCCTGGCTCTAGAACCGCAACGTCGTCAATCCCCCATCCAAAGAGCCATCCCCCCTGGTCGTTGTATCGGAAGGCGAGGTGAACCGAAGTTTCTCCGATCACCGCGTCCAAATTGATGACCTCGAAATCCCATGCGCCGTCCTCAGTGCCGACCATGTCGTGCAAAACGCTCCATGTCTCTCCTTGATCAAGGCTGTACTCAATGAATGCCTCCTCGAGCAAGCCACCGTATTCACCGCCATCGAAATAGGATGAAAAGGCCAAGATTGCCCCCTCAACGCCACTCATATCAAGCTCAGGGGTAATCAGGTAATCCTCGCTTTTGTCACAGTCGCACCCATCGTCATTCGTGGCCACGATTTGACCGTGCGGCGCGATCGGCCACCACTGGCTTTCCAGCTCGTTGCTCGTTCCTGAGAGCCAGCCTCCATCCGTCGCCAAGGTTTGTTGGGACCAATCTGGGGGTAGCCCATTTTCGAAATCCTCCTGTATGAGGAAAGTTTGCGCATTTGCATTTAAGGCGCTAACGGAAGCCCACAGGGTGAGCAGCAAAGGCAGGGTTCTGGTCATGGGCACAAGTTATAAGGCAATGCCCCTCCAGAACACTGATTTAATCCTTCAGAATGACCCGGACTGGTTTTTCTGCCGCTGCTTGCAAAAAATAAAGCCCGTTACGCAGGCCGGATAGGTTGAGTTTGGCTTGGGCCTCGCCTACCTGCTCCCTGTACACTTCTTGTCCTGTTGGGTTGAGGACACGGACCCAATCACCTTGTGTCAATCCAGAGAGCGTCAATAAGCCAGATGTTGGATTTGGGTAAACTGACAAAGCCGGCTCATGGGTTGAAATATCCGTTGGTTCTGCACAAGGCGACTCGACCACCCAGCGATAGAAATAGTAGAAGTAATCCAATGGTGAATCGGTGGTGTTTGATGTGATGCTCATTCTGTCTGCCACGCCAATTGGGAACTCTCCTGCAGGCACTGCGTTGTTGCGGAACAGACCATCATTGGTTCCGTCGATGCCGATGACAAAGTCCGTTCCATTGGGTATTTCTAGGTTGATCTCTAGTGTGTTCCACCCCGCGGTAAAGGCAAAAGGCTCCTGAAACAGTGTGTTGCCCCCTGCGTCCCGAATGTAGACGTCAATAGAAAAGTTGGTTTCCGCCAAGACATCCACGCTGGACAACACGGTCGGTTCGGATACGGAGAACAACATGTCCCAGTTGTCATTGAAATGGTAACCCCCAGCCCCTAAGGCAGTTGAGGACAACGGGCCTCCAAGCGCTGACTCGGTATTCGCTTCGGGCTCGAAGAACGGCGAAGAAGGGTCTGTGCACCCCAAAATGGCCGCGATACAGGATCCATCCCCCTGACAGGCATCCGGATTGTAATTCACTGCTGACTCGAGCATGCAGCCTGCGACATAGCAACAGGTACCGTCGTCGGTGGTGGCTTCAACTGAATAATTGACTGCATCCGGGTCGGTGCAGCCGCAATCATCTAGCAATGAATACCGCCAGAGGTCATGGTGGTAGACATCGGCTCCCCCTTCTAATCCACCCGTCAGATAAGCATAACATCCCATGACGAAACTTCCGGGTGCCCATCGTGCTCCGCCCGGGTGAGGATCGCGCTCGGTCCAGCTGTCTGTACCGGGATCGTATTCCCAAAACTCACCGTAACCCAGTGGTCCGTGGTCGTCTCCATCGCCGCTGAGAACGTACCCCTTTCCTGCCGCAGCAAATTGGGTTCCAGCAACCCTAGCCTCACCAGGGAAGTCGCTGAGCACGGTCCATGAATCTGTGTCAGGGTGGTAAGCATAAAAATCATTGTAAATGGTCAACGCGCCGCCTTCACTGTTGCCGTGGCCAAAGCCCACGTATGCTATCCCGTCAATCCCGAAATAAAACGGGTGATGGCGGTCACCCCATTCAAAAGAAGCGAGTTCAGACCATGTATTTGAGTCAATGTCATAACCCCACCAGTCGCCCAAGTTGCCGTCGTTGTTGCTTCCCAACCCCACGAAGACTTGGCCCGCAGTCAACACCATGGCCGGGTGATTTCGGCCCGCTCCAGGAAAGGACGCCATTTCATCCCATTGACCTGTGGCCATGTCCAAGTGCCAAAAGTCCGTGGGGTATCCATTGGCATCGGAGCCAAATCCAACAAAGGCGTCGTCTCCCTCACAGACGCCATAGCCATATCCTCGTCCGCCTCCAGGAAATGCGCCGAGCGTCTCCCAACTGTCTGACTGGGGGTTATAACGGTGCACGTCATCGAGGTTCAATGCAGCAAACCCCGCTTGCCCGGCGATTACATACCCATATTGGTCATTGGCAACCGTAATGGGATGATGTCTTCCATTGCCAGATGGCGATGACATTTGAATCCAATTGTCCTGCGCTTTGACACCATTTAAGAGGGCACCGTATAGCACGAGAAAAACCCAATGAATATCCCTATTAAACATGTAGACAAGAACGCTCAAATCGCGACTTGGTTCAATTCAATAGACATTCATTTGACATTCCATTTCTGTACGCAAGAACTCATCCTGAAGCAAATGAGGATCAAGAAGGTATGTTGTTTTTAGCGTGATGGGGTCACCTGTTCGGTTTAAGCCTGCTGTAAATGTTAACCCCGTCCTCTTCGGCAGTCATTGTGCTTCTCATCACGACTGCAAGAATCCGAGACGGCTGTGCCCGAGAAAAACGCCAGTAATCAGCTGCACATTGCCGTTTTCGGTGGGGCGAATTTGGTGAGGTTGATCCCCTTAACCGCCTCCTTGTACTCTTCGATTGTTGGGGTTCTTCCCAAAATAGCTGACAGGACTACTACAGGGGTAGAAGCGAGCAGGGACTCCCCTTTTTTACGGTCAGAGTCAGCCACTACACGGCCTTGAAACAAACGTGTTGACGTCGCCATCACGGTGTCTCCTTTTTCCGCTTTTTCTTGGTTTCCCATGCAAAGGTTGCAGCCAGGCCGCTCGAGGTACATCATGTTGTCGTACTCCTTGCGCGCATTGTTTTTTGGGGCATTGTCATCAAACTCGAAACCGGAATATTTCTGCAGCAACTCCCAGTCACCTTCTGCCTTGAGCTCGTCAATGATATTGTAGGTCGGAGCGGTGACCACGAGGGGAGCGTTGAACTTCACATCACCGTGTGTGCGCTCCATGTTGCCCAACATTTGCGAGACGATTTTTAGGTCGCCCTTGTGGACCATACAAGAGCCCACAAAGCCCAAGTCCACCGTCTTCTCTCCTCGATAAAACGACAGGGGACGGATGGTGTCGTGTGTGTAGCGCTTGGAGACGTCTTCATTGTGCACATCTGGGTCGGCAATCATCGGCTGGCTGATGATGTCGAGGTCAACTTCAAATTCGGCGTAGTATTTGGCGTCGTGATCTGGAGCCAGTGCGGGCTTTATGCCGGACTGGATTTCTGTAATCCGATTGTCAGCTCGGTCAATCAGGCCTTGAAGAACCTGCTTTTCATTGTCCATGCCCTTTTCAATCATAATCTTGATTCGACTCTTGGCAATTTCCAATGACTCTATCAGCGTGTCATCTTGCGAAATACATATGGATGCCTTGGCCTTCATCTCGGCCGTCCAATCCGTGAACGTGAAGGCTTTATCTGCAGGCAGCGTTCCGATATGGACTTCAATAATTCGTCCTTGGAACACATTCTCGCCGTCAAATTTCTGAAGCATCTGGGCTTGGGTCGCATGGACCACATCTCTAAAATCGGTGTGCTCCATCATTTCCCCTCGAAAAGTGACCTTCACCGATTCGGGAATGGGCATGCTTGCTTCGCCAGTTGCCAGAGCCAAAGCGACCGTGCCCGAGTCTGCGCCAAAGGCAACCCCTTTTGACATTCTGGTGTGTGAATCCCCTCCGATGATGATGGACCAGTCGTTGACAGTGATGTCATTCAGAACCTTGTGAATCACGTCGGTCATGGCGTGATAATCACCGTCTGGATCTCGTGCTGTGATAAGCCCGAAATCGTTCATGAATTTCATCAACTTTGGGATGTTCTCTTGTGCCTTTTTGTCCCATACCGAAGCTGTGTGACAACCAGATTGGTACGCCCCGTCAACGATGGGAGAAATGACGGTTGCAGCCATCATCTCCAGCTCTTGCGAGGTCATCAGGCCTGTGGTGTCCTGAGACCCGACAATGTTGACTTCGACCCTCACATAGGAGCCGGCGTGAAGCACGGCACCAGGCGTTGTTCCAACTGCATTCTTGTTGAAAATCTTCTCTACTGCGGTCAGGCCTTGTCCCTCGACCGAGACTTCTTTTGAGGGCGCAAACACCAGCGGCATGTCCATACCCAGCGTTTTAGCAGCAAACGTTTGGAGCTTCTTTCCAAAGACAATAGCATAGGAGCCCCCCGCCTTCATAAACTCCATTTTCTGAGGTGTCAATGCACTACTGATGTCAATCAACTCCTCTTCTCCCTTGTAGAGTTTCTTTTTCTTAGTGTTGATGGTTAGCACCGTCCCCGTGTCCACGGAATAGACCTGCTCCAATTCGGGATCACCGTTTTCATCCAAAACTGTATTCCCATCTGCATCCACCTTTTTAACCCAGTTCTTCAGGTCGATTCCAATTCCACCAGTGACGCCCACCGTCGTGAGAAAAATGGGTGAAATGCCGTTGGTTCCGCCTACAACAGGCGCAATGTTTATAAAGGGCACATAAGGACTCGCCTGCTCACCAATCCAAAGGGCGACGTTATTCACGCCGGACATGCGGGATGACCCAACGCCCATGGTCCCCTTTTCTGCGATCATCATGACCTTTTTGTCCGGGTGCAACTTTTGCAACGAGACCATCATCTGCTGTTCTCTCGGGGTGATTAGGCATTGCCCATGGAGCTCGCGGTCAGACCTAGAATGGGCCTCGCTTCCTGGCGACAGCAAGTCAGTTGAGATGTCTCCGACTCCAGCGATGTAGGTTACCACTTGGATTTCCTCAGGAACCTCAGGAAGTTTCGTAAAGAATTCCGCTTGCGCATAACTGTTCAAGATATCCGTGGCGACAGCATTTCCCTTTTGAAAGGCCGCTTCTAGGCGGTCCATGTCGGACTCGTAGAGGAAGACTTGGGTCTTCAATACATCGGCAGCAGGCAAAGCAACCGCTTTATCTGCGCCCAATGCCAAATCCAAAAGGACCCTCACCGATGGCCCCCCCTTCATGTGAGACAGTTGCTCGAAGGCAAAATCCGCAGTGATTTCTGGGACAATTTCCTCTCTGAGGATGATTTTTTTTAAAAAAGTGGCCTTGACACCTGCAGCACTGGTGGTTCCAGGAAGCGTGTTGTAAACAAAAAAACGGATGC
>PAPS01000040.1 GCA_002708985.1 Saprospirales bacterium
ATCCAACAGGCAAGTGTTGAGTATTGGCCAATTAAGAATCGTGTAAATTCTGGCACTTCAATAGAATCAACGTCGGCGGTGGCTAATTTTTGGCAAGCGTACAACATGATGTCATCGAGATCGATTTCTTTATATGCTCAATCATTAACGCATAGCGAAGAAACCATAGACAGTGTAAAGAGTGTGGTTCTGTATGAGGCTAGTGTGAATTCCTCTGATCAAACTTTCGAGGTTTTGGATCTTTCAGATAGTAGACTTACGTCCTCGAAAGGGGGTAATTTTTCTCCATACAGACAATCTTTGCGTGTGGTTGGTGAAACTCTAGTTGTAGGCGATGATCGCAGCAAGGTTGCTACAGCTGCGCAGGTTCAAGAAGTTTTTGGGTTGTCTATTTGGGCTGAATCTTCTTTGGTGAGCATTGACACGATGATTGAGATTATTGGTGACGGAAGTGCCTTAGACGATGCATTTATTTTTGCTCAAAAAAATGGAATCATTTCCAGCGACATGCCTTCTTTATTTCAAGATGCACAGGTTAGAAGCTGGGCAAAAACATTGAATAGCCCATTAACTTATCAAGCACTTTCTCCTGATAGCGTTCCGGTATTGATTGTAAAAAACATTAAGGCTGCACAACCTGATTTCTCGGTGGTTTCAATAGTGAGTGCTCCATATGGATTGGTTTCACAATCTGCAGTAGGAGAATTTAACAACGCTGTGGACTCAATGTACATTAAGCTCTCCTCTTCTTGGGATGTCGGCGCTTCCATTGCAAGTCTTCAAGCAATACCTGATGTATCAAATATTTCAAAAGGATATAGTGGCATCAGTCGCCCTGGGCTTGAGCAAAACAAAAATCTAGTAGACTGGATATTTACGAGTGAAATAGGTGCGATCGACACCTTTATCACAAGCAATGAAGATGGAAGTCGTACCTGTTACTTTGTTCGCTTAAATTCAATAACCCCTTCGGGCATAGCCCAAGACCTATCCGCATTGTTAGAACCAACTAGGCAAATAGCCTCTCAGTATATTTCTTCGAAAGGAGGCTTTTCTGATCTTTTGAATGCCTTTGAAAACTCGAGTTCTCTTCGAAACTTCTTGGAAGAGTATGGATTTCAGCAGGATGCCATGCAGGTTCAGGTAACGATGAACCAACCACAGATTTCTAGAATCTCCAATACAAAAGTACTTCGCGCAATGGCGGGAAGGGCACTCCAATTACCGATTGGCGAGTTGGCTTTGGTGGAATCTAGTTTTGGGGATATTGCTTTAGTGCGTCGCACGGCGGAACTGAGTCAAGGAAATTTGGTCGCGGGCCTCCCGAATATTTTGGCCTATGATCCCGTTACCACAGCTCCCCTTTGGTCACCTATGACGGCTCTTGAAGTTAATCGTAACCAAAACCCTTCATACTCTGAGCTCATGTTAGACTTGTTCTATGCATTGAGAACTAAGGAATGGTCGTTTTAGTGGACAATCCAACAAGCAAAGGACTGTTGACAGTTGACTTGGTTAAGCTTATACCCAAGTCGAAGGTTCAAATTTTAGATTTACAGCACTTTATGGGCGGAGCGCCGCTTTTAAAGGAATCGACCTTCCGAAAGGAGCTACGGGAGATGGACTTTGATTGTTTTAAAAATACGCTTGTTGGCTTTTCAAATCATGAGGGACATATTCTTCCTCAATGGGCTTCCATTTTATTGGCGGTTAAGTTTGAGCAAAATAATATTTGGACGACTTGGGCAGACTCAAAGGAAAGGTTATATGATCAGTGGCTCTTAGAACACCTAGAAGAGTGGGATACATCTCCTTATGTAAATGCTCGGGTTTCCATCAAAGGTTGTGCAGAGCTAACACTAAGTGCTAGAGTATATATGGCCTATGCCCGAAAACTTTTACGAATTGCAAAGGTGGTTAGCTTTGGGGAAAAGTGCGCTTTGGTCCCTATATCTAAGGATGTATCTTTGAAAAGATGAAGCTCACTAAGCACATATTGCCTGTAGTGGTTTTCCTTTTTGTTGCGCTATCTTTTGTTTTTTTAGCAGAGCGTGGTATGAGCGCAACAGACAAGGTTCAAATTGATATGGATAGAACACACCCGGCCAATGATCAAAATCATTTTGTTGGTGGACCTCTTATGATTGCCCTTCCTCAAGAGGTCCGTGCCCCTAATGTGTCCTCTGAGATATATTTTTGTCAAGAGAGAATGCCCTTGGAGTTCACAGACATTCATGAGCGCTTTGACCAAGAGTTGCTTAGAAACACTTATTGGCACAGCAGTACACTACTTAACATGAAGCGTCTTGGAAAGTATTTTGACGCTTTAGGCGCAATGTTTGATCGCTATAATATCCCACCGGACGTCCGATATCTAGCCATAGCAGAAAGCAACTTAAGTAATGTCGTTTCTCCTGCAGGGGCGGCAGGCTATTGGCAATTTATGAAAGCTACAGGAAGCTCTTATGGGTTGGAGATAAGTTCTGAGGTCGATGAGCGATATCATTTTGAAAAAGCTACCGATGCGGCATGTCGTTTCTTAAGAGACCTTCATCGCCAAATCACCAATGATTTTCCCAATACGAAAACACCTTGGACTTTGGCAGCAGCAGCCTACAATATGGGCTATCCAGCACTAAAAAGAGCAATGAATCAACAGCAGGTCGATAATTATTACGACCTGCACTTAAATCAGGAAACCGCCCGATATGTGTTTAGAATTACAGCTTTTAAAGTTATTCTAGAGCATCCCGAAGATTTTGGCTACAGTTTAAGTAAAGATGACCTGTATGCTGTGGAAGAGACGTATACCGTTTCTGTGGACACTACGTTGCGGGATTTAACGGATTTTGCCCTTTCTCAGGGCACAATATTGAAGGAGCTTAAGCGACTTAATCCATGGCTGCGGTCCAACACACTTACAGCGTCTCCTTTAAAACCCTATGTTATCACGCTATCCTCCGAACGACAGGTTTACCAAGAATAACGAGTTATTTACAAGAACTGTATGAAGTTTGGTTACGCAACTCTTGAAGATAGTTTTATAATCCAACCACGAAAATTTGTGGTGTTTAATAAGGCATGTTATCCTCAAAATATAGGCAATAACAGTCGAATTGTTACTGGTCTTTCTTCGTTTAGCCACCCCGAGTGGATAGGCACAATATACCCGTCAAATACTCCGAGAAAACAAATGTTTAATGCCTATTCAAAGGTTTTTTCAGGAATTGAATTTAATGGCACACGCTATAAGTTTCCATCACCAGAGCAAATAGAAAAATGGTCAAACCAAACAATAGAGAGCTTTTTGATTTATCCTAAACTCCCTCAATCAATTAGTCATGCAAAGCGTTATGATCAGGGTAAAATATTGCGTCGAATAGAAGACTTTTTAGAACTAGCCAATGGATTTGGCCCAAGGCTTGGGCGTTGTTTCCTTAGTTTTCCAAGCCATGTAGGGGCTAACCGATTGGATGAAATTCTATCTCTTATTGATGGGCTAAATAGAAACGCCCCATTAGCTTTTGAGTTGAGGCATTCTTCCTGGTTTGTACCACAAAGTTTTGCGCTTGACAGTCTTGCAGAAGCCCTTTCAAAAAAAAATTTAACGCTTATTATCACTGATACTCCAGGGCGTCAGGATGTTTTTCATTCTTTTATCACGTCCAATAGTTTAATGGTTCGCTTTGTCGCCTCTGGAAATAGAGTGGTTGATCTTAAGCGTATAAAGGTTTGGGGTGATTTGTTTGCTCAGTACAAGTCGTGGTTATCTCTTGCATGCTTTGTTCACTCTCCGTCAGAAAAGAAGGATCACTTAATGCCATTAATGAAGGCTTTACGCGCGACCCCTTAAAGCGTAATCCTTGGCTAGATGGTCAATATACTGTCGAGTCGACCGATCCATGGGTAATAAAATAGCATCGGCCAAGTCGATGTGATGTATATCTATCGATAAACATGTAGGAGTTTTTTTTTGTAGCACTACCGTATTAATATATTGGTGGCTCAAGGTTTGCCGATGTGTAAGCGCATTTATTTCCTCTTGTACAGATTTCCAACGCGCCATCTCTATTTCTTGATACGGAAGCGTCCATAGGCCCTGCCATATATCCTTCGCTTCTCGTTTTACCATGCCTAATTGCCGGCTTTCGTTTACATGCCAGTACAGTATAAAGTAGCGATGTGCCTTTGGGCGCTTTATCTTTTTAATTGGTCGATTTTCTATTGTTCTTTCTTTATAGGATTTGCAGTATACTTGGGCCACACATGCATTGCAAAGAGGGCTTTTGGGTTTGCAAATATTACTGCCGAAGTCCATTATAATTTGATTGTATTGATTGGCGTGACAATAAGTCAAATGATTTTCGACTAGTGAATTTAGGTGTCGCTTTCCTTCTGCACGGTAAGGGTCGGTGGCCAAGTCATACCAGCGAGAAAAGACTCGAATAACATTACCATCAATAGCAGGGCAATTTTCATTATTTACAAATGAGGCTAGAGCTCCAGCAGAATAGGGTCCTATGCCCGGGAGGTTAAGCCATTCTTCTTTGGTTTGCGGCCACTGACCCTTTTTTTCAACCACTTTTGCCGCTTGGTGCATGAGGTGAGCCCTTCGGTAGTAGCCCAGCCCTTCCCAAACCTGTAACACCTCATCGACTGCTGCCCTAGCAAGACTAGAAACATCTGGAAATCGTTGTAAAAATCGATTAATATATGGCCCACCCTGGGCAACTTTTGTTTGTTGTAAGATGGTTTCCACAACCCACGCTTGATAGGGACTATTAGATTTCCATTCGTGCTGAATTCTAGATTCTTTGTGCCAATGTTGAAGACTTTGTATAAGAATTTCGAGTTTCATGAGCGGAATTGCAAGAAAAAAGTAAAGTTCTACCGGAAATCTTCAAATTTTAAAAAGATTTTATTAAAATTACTAAACCAACTAAGACACTCAAACCCAACACATTATGAGAAAAGCAGATCTTGTCAGTAAAATTTCTGAAGAAACAGGCGTAAACAAGGTGGATGTGCTCGTGTCACTAGAAAGCTTTTTTAAGGAAGTTAAAGATGCTTTAGAAAGTGGTGAAAATGTATATATCAGGGGTTTTGGGTCGTTTGTGGTTAAAAAGCGTGCAAAGAAATTAGGCCGGAATATTAAGAAAAATGAAGTCATTGAAATACCAGCCCACTATATACCAGCCTTTAAACCCTCCAAAGTGTTCTCAGAGCAAGTAAAGCTTCTGAAGGTGGATGATGAAGAATAAAAAGGTCTATGCAACGGCCATCTGGATAAGCATACTTGCGTTAGTAACCCTATCCTTTATAGGTTTTCGATTTACGAACAATATAGTATATGCTCGGCATTTAGAAGATAAGGGAAATCAGGAGGCTTCCTTGTCGCTTTATGAGCATATATTGTCTTCCGAGGCAAAAACATTAAATGATTCTGTAGCCCTTATAAGCCAATCAACCTTATTAGGCGCGCAGTACAGATCGCGTTGGGCCAACAGGTTTGATAATGACATGTATCAGCTCTCGGCAAATTCCACAATAGATACCAACACATTGTCTCGTGCAAGCAGCTTGATGCAATTTCTTATCGATTATGATAGTAAGATGGGTAAAATGGATGATGAAGCAGTTGTTTCAGAACACAGAAAGCGCATAGACGCCCTGTGTGAGCGATATATTGCATATACTGATGAGTTGCTATCTCAAGGATTACAACCACAAAGTGTAATGGCTGCCGTCCGGATATATAAAAACAAGGTCTTACAGTACAACCCATATCAGATTGAGGCACTGGCGCGTCTTTATTTTTTAACGGATTTAAGCGGGCAATCTGAAAAACAAGAAGAATATTTCTTAAAGATCAAGGACCACCTTACGAATGCCTTTCAAGATAATCCAGAAAATGGAAGGCTGTTCTTAGAAAATCTCCTATCTTTGCAGTCTGTTAATTTTGACTACACTGTATTGGTGAATCGATTAGCACAAGATTTAAACATATACTTATAATGCGTTTTTAGAGGGAAACCTCTACTAACAAATTCAAAGGATTTATTATGCCAAGTGGTAAAAAAAGAAAACGACATAAGATTGCAACGCATAAGCGTAAAAAGCGATTAAGACGTAATCGACACAAGAAGAAGTAACTTTTGTGTCATAAAATTAAATAAGTGAGAAAGGAACTTGTAATTAGCGCAAAGCGCGATCAAGTCCAACTTGCTTTGTTAGAGAATCAAAGGCTTGTAGAGTTACATCAGGACTCTCAAGACGAGTCTTTAAAGGTCGGGGACATTATTCTAGGGCGTGTGAAAAAGGTCATGCCAGGTATGAATGCAGCCTTTATAGATATAGGAGGGCCTCGTGATGCATTTTTACATTACACAGATATGGGGCCTTTATTTACAACCTATGCGTATTATATGCATGGTATTCTCTCGGGTAAGCACAAGGACTACAACTTAGAACGCCTTAAAGTCCAAGAAAACATGGACAAAGAGGGAAAGATAGAAGATGTTTTAAAGCCAAAACAAATCCTACCGTTTCAAGTCTATAAGGAGCCCATTTCAACCAAGGGTCCAAGAATGACAACGGAGGTTTCTATTGCTGGGCGATATCTAATTCTTACTCCCTTTTCCAATCAAGTGGGGGTTTCTCGGAAAGTTGCCAATGAGACTGAACGAAAGCGTTTAAAGCGGCTAATCGAGAGTTTAAAGCCGAAAAACTTTGGAGTCATTGTACGCACCAATGCTCAGGGAAAGAAGTCATCCGAATTACATCAGGATTTGGAGTCACTTCTTAAAAAGTGGCGTACGGCAATAGCTAAAGTTCACAATGCAAAACCTCGGACGGTTATACATTCCGAGCTAGACAAGACGACTACGACGATTCGAGATATGTTAAATTCTTCGTTTAACGCAGTAATTACCGACAATGAAACAATTTACAACAGTCTTGTCGAATACATCGGTGACTTTGCAGAGCTAGACACCAATATTCTGCGGCATCATCGAGGAGAGCGACCAATATTTGATCAATTCGGAGTAACCAAGCAGATAAAAAATCTATTTGGTCATACAGTTACTTTTGCCAAAGGCCCATATCTGGTCTTAGATCATACGGAAGCTATGCATGTTGTTGACGTAAATAGTGGAGGGAAAGTTGCTATGCAGGGGGATCAAGAGACCAATGCACTAGCTGTGAATACTGATGCTGCAGATGAAATCGCTCGACAGCTGCGATTACGCGATTTGGGGGGTATCATTATCATCGATTTTATCGATATGCGAGCAAAGGATAATAAGAAGTTTATTTATGATCGAATGCGTGATCTTCTTAAACTAGATAATGCAACGACTACGGTCCTCCCTTTGTCAAAGTTTAACTTGATGCAAATTACCAGGCAACGCGTTCGTCCACAGGTGGAGATTAAAACAGTCGAACAGTGCCCTGCGTGCAACGGGACTGGCAAGATCGAAGCATCCATTTTGGTTACTGATCGAATCGAGGATGCCATTGAGCAGCGAACGGAGAGTGACTCAATTCACCTTAAAGTTCATCCGTATATCCATGCTTGGTTTACTAAGGGCTTGTTTTCTGAGCGATATAAATTAAGTAAGCGGTTGGGCAAACGCATAAGCATTGACGCGGTAGAAAACTTGCCATTAAACAAATTTGAATTTGTGGACTAAGAACGCTGTTTTACAATAGGAATTCGCCTACCGCTTCCAAAGGCCTTGTGGCTTATTCGCAGTACGGGAGGGGTTTGAAAGCGCTTCCATTCAGCGCGCTCAATAAGTTCATATACTCTTTCTTTCTCTTCTTTCGATAGCGTTGTAGAGGTGCTTAATTTGATGGGCCTGCTCCACTCAACTATTTCTTCTAAAAACGGATCAAGAACGGAATAATCCGGCAATTCGTCAACGTCTGATTGATTCGGTCGAAGCTCAGCTGATGGCGGTTTGGAAAGAATATTATAGGGAATAACCTCCTTTTCTCTATTTATGTGTTGTGCAAGTTTATATGCTTCTGATTTCCAAACATCCCCTAGGACACTAAGTCCACCGCACATATCACCATAGATCGTAGTGTAGCCCACAGCAGCTTCACTTTTGTTGCTAGTATTGAGAAGTACTCGTCCTTCGTCATTGGCTAAAGCCATGAGCAATAGCCCACGCAGTCTTGCTTGAAGGTTTTCTTCTGTTACAGGCTGAAGTCTACCTTGGCTTTCTTGCAGTGATTCTCTGGTTTGTGTAAAGCAAGCTTGAATGGGAAGTGTTTTTGTAGGCATCCCGAGCCGTTGCGCAAGGGTAAGTGCGTCGTCAACGGAGTGATCAGATGAGAATTCAGACGGCAGAAGAACGCCAAGAACATTTTCTGCCCCGATGGCACGACATGCAATATATGCAACTAGGGCGGAGTCTAACCCCCCTGAGAGGCCCAGGATGGCCCGGGTAAACCCGAGTTTTTGAAAATAATCGCGCACGCCTATGGTGAGTGCTTGGAGTACTTCTTCTTCCCCTGAATTTTTGACTTGATCGTTACAGTCTAATGCGGCCGTATTGATGTCAAGCGAGCAGGATACAAAACCAGGAGTATGACTGAGCGGCCCGTTTTCTCCGTATAAACCACTTTTCCCATCAAATATGAGTTCTGTATTAGCTCCCGTTTGGTTGCAGTAAGCAATGACAGATTTTGCTTCTTTCGCAAAGTTTGCAATAGCTTTTTCTCTTTCGGCCTGTTGGTTCTTGGCATACGGAGACGCAGATAGGTTGATTACGGCGGATAACGAAGTCTCGCTATTCGCCGACTTACCGATAAATTGTTTTGGGCTGCAGACCCACAGGTCTTCACAAATGGTAATCAGAAGCCGGTGGCCATTAAGGGTCAACACATTATTTTGATTCCCTTCTACGAAATAGCGTTTTTCATCAAAAACGTCATAGTTGGGCAGGGCTCTTTTGGTAAAGACATGGCCAATTGCCCCGTCTTCGATAAAAATGGCGGCGTTATACCGCGCATTGTTCAATATCCAAGGGCAACCAATGATTAGCGGCGGAGCGTGGCGGTTTTCTTTAGCAAAAATCTCTACAGCCCTCATGCAAGAGTAAATAAAGGAATCTTCGTTGAGAAGATCAAGAGGTGGGTATCCACAAACGGCTAGCTCAGGACTTATGACTAAATCCGTATTGGAAGGTGCCTCGGTCCATCCGTTTTTAATCAAAGCAAGGTTGCCAACGACATCCCCTACAATGGGGTTTATTTGTAAGAGCCTGAGGTTCATAGTTAGACTAGAATCGAAATCCCATAAAAAGACTTAAATAGTGCATAGAGACTCGGTTTCCGCTTAAGTATTCTTGGAATTGTCCGGTTTTTCTAAAATGATTCACAAGGCTATTTTCATATCGCACGCCCACACTTATAAATCGTCGTGGAAGGAGTTCATAATCACAACCTACTCCAAAGCCAAAGCCCATATTGACGGGCCTAATGATTTTAGATTCTCCCTTGGGTCTATGGTCGCTTAAAATATTGGTCGAATCTGATATGCGTTCCTGTACGGTAAAGCTTGGATTGAAAAACCCATGGACATAATATTGCATATAGCCCAATTGCTTAGTTTGTAGCTTAAACCCAAGCGGGATTCGCACCTGTTGGAAGCGCACGTCATAGTCTAGTTCTGCATAGGGTCCTTCATTTATATTAAAATCGACATCAACACGGTTGAGGGCATGATGTATTCCCGCAGTAAAGGCCATTTTTGCTTTCCATTGGTAGTGTATGTCAAAGCCGTAGTTAATGCCCGCTTTGTTTCCATTTGTTTCGGTGAGCCCCCCATTTTTCCCAGGAATTTGAAGGGTTGGGTTGAGGTGTATACCAAAGGTAATAGGAATGCGGTCTTGAGCGTTTGTACTTTGAACTACCAAAAGAAACCCTAGAAGAAGGACTGAACTTCGAATACTACATACTAACTTCATTATTATATGTTGCATAAACTTTACTCTTTTCAACTTATTATTTCGCTTGGCATCGGAGGATTATTTATGTTAAGCTCTTGCCAAACTAACAATGAAAATACCAAATACCTCGACGAGGATACGCTTGATTTAAACCAAGCGAATGTGGATAGTCTTCGTCTTGACAAAAAGCTTTATACTTCATTGCTTTCAAATTCAATTACAGGAAGTGGTCGTTCGTCATATTATGACCCATTAATAACCTATCAAATTCCAAGCAATCTATTGGTCAACGCTGGAATGGACGAGATGTTCTTTGAAGTATTGGATAAGCAAATCGAACAGATAAGTAACCAAGTTGGAGACAGTATACAGCGGCTCTTATCCTACTACAACTATTATTTTTCAGGGCAAGCCAGGGAATCGTATCAAATCGCTTACAGAACAAGTTTTTACGCCGATTGGATTACGTTGAAAGCCCCACCATTGCCTAGATTTTCTAGGGTAATATGCCTTGACAATAGCGATCGCGATACAGCTATCTTCCTCGTCAATACGGAGTACTATCTACCTGAGTATCCCATGTTTTTGAACTTGGATTCTGCCATGACTCAGGCAACCCGAAGCAGGGCCCCGGAGGACTACCTATACTGGGTAGAACCTCTCAAACAAAACATTTATGCAAACCCCTATGTCTTAGACTATGGATTTAACCCAGGAAGCTACCTTCCATTAGATATTGCTAATGCTCTGTACATGACAAATTACGCGCAGGATAGTGTAACTCGAATGACGTTGGGAGAAGCTATGGTAGATGCAGGTAAGCGTCTGTTTTTCCTTGAATGTCTCTTACCTGCATGGGCAGATCATAAGTTAATTGAATATTCAAAGCCCTCAATGGATTGGTGTAAGGAAAATGAGTATGACTTATGGCTTATGTTTAATGACTCGCATTATGAATGTGATATAACCTCAACATCTCACTTTATCCACCAAAAGGCACTATCAATTTCTTCTGGCACTCAATCGCTTGGATGGGTAAACCTTCAAAGCGCACCCAATGCTCCTGATCGCATTGGAGAATGGATAGGATGGCAAATAGTTCGGACCTACGCCGAGGAAAATGGGGGATATGCTGCGCTTCAAAGTATAATAGAAACCCCCTCCTCGTTAATCCTTCAACAAAGCCCTTATAATCCCCAATAACGCACTAGATATAAAGTGTTTGAAGGATTACCAAACTAATGCCCAGACAAAGCAAAAGCAATATAAGGCTTGTCTTTAGGGGTAGAAGCTTGATATTATGAAGTTTGTGGTAAAAAATACCGGCCAAAACGGATAGGAAATACGCCATATAGAGGGAGGTAAACCCCTGTGAAGAGTACGACAACAGAAGACAATGAAGTGTTATTATTGGCCATGCTGCAAGACCAAAGAAACGAAGCCCGTTACGGGTAAAGACAAATTTCATTCCCTGGTTGCGAACCACAAAATAGGCCAGGGTACAAGCTAGTGGAATAATCGGCGCGAGGAGTATGATGTAGTTGACAAGGCTTGCCCCTACATTATTAGGTATCCCTAAAAGATAGGCTTGTCGATTAAGGGAGTTTTGCTGGCTTAACTTTTGAATCATGTAGTCAATAAAGCTTAATCCCCCGTGCTGGTAATATTTTCCTTGTATTAACAATAGGATACTCAAAAGCAAGGTCAGCATGGTTACCCCTACAAAGTGCGCGTAATTTTGGTCTCGTCTCCAACGGGATATACTGTAGATGGCCACGACAAGTCCAAAGACAAAACCAAACCAAGAGGTTAGGGCAAAACACAGTAGAAGAATGCTGTACCAAAAGAGATACTTGAGGCTAACAAATTTTCTTCGCATCCTCAGCTTAAGGCTTGCATAGACAGAACCAATAAAAAAAACTTGGGCTAATGTCTCAGGGCCATAAATAATCCCTTGGAACCATAACGTAGAAGGAAGAAATAAATAAACACAGGTGGCTACTATGGCAGGAATGTAGGTGGGACCTAGCCCCTTTCGTAAACAAAGCAATGTGGTCGTTAGGTATACAAGAAAGGCACATAGAGCATGTAGAAATAAATTAAGGCTAAAAAGTACTTTGGCTAGAAGCTTTCCCTGTCCGTCTTTAGCAAGTAAATCATACAGCCAAAAGGCCATGGGGGGCTGGCCTAATCGGCTGGTAGAACCTTCAAGATAGGACGCATTACTGTAGTCTATCAACGCTACAGTATGGGCCCATAGGTTCGCACCGGGTTCCCACAAAACGAAGGGCAACCGAAAGCCAATCGACAAGAAAAACAGCAGCAAGACACTGAGCAATGGCTTACGCTTAAGAAGGTCAATAACTTGTTTTTTGATGTTCAATGTTAGGGTTCTAGACGTTGACTAGTTCTAGGGAACGGTATGGCTTCCCGAATATGTTCTAGTTTACATATCCAACAAAGTAAACGCTCTAGCCCAAGACCAAAGCCCGAGTGAGGGACATTGCCGTAACGTCGAAGATCAAGGTACCATTGGTAAGCGTTCTGTGGCAAATCATGCCTTTCGATTTGTTCCAACAAATAGTCGATATCGGTTTCGCGCTCTCCACCGCCTACAATTTCTCCGTAGCCTTCGGGGGCAAGTACGTCCACCCCTTTGGCATAATCAGGATAATCTGGGTCTACCTTCATATAAAAGGCTTTGATGGCTTTTGGCCATCTGTATACCATAATTGGACACCCATACAACATAGTCAGAACGGTCTCATCGCTGCCCCCAAAGTCTTCCCCATGGGAAAAGTTAGATGCGGAATCTAACCATTTTGGGTAATTGCGCAAGTTCTCTTCGATCTGTTTTAGATCATTTTTAAGGGAGTCGGCTTTATTTCTGTTAAAGTTTCGCACGCCCTTTTTTGAATTCATATCATTAGCAGCCAATTCACGTTCTTCGATTTCGAGCATGACTTCTTTTTGTCGTGCCACCTCTTTTTTGATTTCGCCTTCTAGGTAAGATTTGGCAGTTATGCCATTAACATCAACTTCACTACGGAGAATCTGGACAGCAAGGTCGTATGGAATCCGAGGAAATATTTGATTTACAGACTGTAGGGCTTCAAGATTCCTCCCGAGTACTTGAAAAGCTTCAGGGCACCGACCCATGACATCATTGACTATATAACGCAGCATTTCCTCGATCAAGTCCATGTTCATATCCAAATCATAGAAGGCCATCTCTGGTTCCATCATCCAGAACTCGGTGAGGTGGCGCCGTGTTTTCGACTTTTCTGCTCGAAAGGTTGGTCCAAAGGTGTAGATTTTGCCTTGTGCCATGGCCATCGCCTCTCCATAGAGTTGCCCGGACTGCGAAAGAAAGGCTGAGCGGTCAAAATATTCAGTGGCAAAAAGTTCGGTAGAGTTTTCCGCAGCATTGGACGATAGAATAGGAGCATCCATTTGAACAAACTCCCTTTCTTGAAAAAACTTGTGAATTGCGAAGACGGTGGCATTTCTAATCTGCATGATAGCCCACTGCCGCTTTGAACGCAGCCATAAATGCCGTTGGCTTAACAAAAAGTCTGTCCCATGGGCCTTTTTGGATATTGGATATTCTTCAGAAACACTAATAATTTCAAAGGATTGCACCTGAATTTCTTTTCCCCCTTCTTGGCGTTCGTCAAAATGAAGGCTTCCTCTGACAATCAGCGAGGATTCTAGGCTAAAGGACTTGGTTTGCTCAAAGAGTTCTTCTCCCAATTGTTCTTTGCTGAATACACATTGGCAGTATCCGCTGCCATCTCGAAACACCACAAAACAAAGCCCTTTGCTATCTCGTCGACCGGCAACCCAGCCGCGAAGCTCAACGATGCTTCCCTCTGCTGATTGATTTAAAGAATGGATGGTTTTAAATGTATTTTTCATTTAATATGTGCTCTCAATTTATAGACCGACAGAAAGGTATAACTTTGCTCATGATTATTCTATGATTCGACAACAGTTATCGCAAAAACTTCTTCAACGGTTATCCCCTCAGCAAATCCAGTTGATGAAACTTCTACAGATACCGGCAGGTAGCCTAGAGGAAAGGGTACGTGATGAAATAGAAGCAAACCCCGCTCTAGAAGAAGGAAAGGATGATCAAGAAAGCTCGGAGGCTATTGATCAGGAGTTGGCGGATTATATCGATGAAGACAGCTACCTTCAACGAAAGCCGTCTAAGTCTAAGCATCGCACAGAAGAGGACAAAACGATTCCCGTTGCAGCATCGACTACGTTTTCAGAACATCTAGATGCTCAGCTTGGCGTCAGGGAAGTAGACGATAACCTTCATGCACTAGCTCTTCAAGTCATTGGAAGCTTAGATTCTGATGGATACCTCCGAAGGGATAATCTTTCGATAGTCAACGATCTGGCCTTTAGCCAAAACCTAACAACAACAGAAGAGGAGATAGAAAAGGCTGTAGAATTAGTTCAGTCTTTTGACCCTGCAGGAGTAGCGGCTCGTGACTTGAGAGAGTGCCTTTTGTTGCAACTTAGGCGAAAAGAAAGCACGCAAAGCATAGAGGAGGCTATTGAAATTTTGGAAGAACACTTTGATGCATTTTCTAAAAAGCACTATAGTAAGCTAATCAATGTGCTGGGCATTGAGGATGATGAGTTAAAATTAATTCAAGCTGAGATTTTGAAGCTTAATCCTCGCCCGTCAAGTGGCTTTGCCCAGCATGCAGGACTAATGACACATCAGGTGATCACACCAGATTTTAAGATTACTAACAACGAAGGTGTATTGAGCCTAACTTTACATGCCCGCAATGCTCCAACACTTCGTGTGAGCCAAAGCTTTAAAGAAATGCTAGAGGCAGAGAAACGGGCAAAACCGGAATCAAAGTCAAATCAAGATGCTTTGGTATTTGTTAAACGAAAAATTGACTCGGCTAAATGGTTTATAGATGCTATACGGCAACGACAAATCACCCTAATTACAACGATGGAAGCTATAATGGCCTATCAAGAAGATTTCTTTTTAACAGGCGATGAGGCGAAGCTAAAACCGATGATATTAAAAGACATTGCTGAAAAGACAGGCTACGACATCTCAACAATAAGCAGGGTATCCAATAGCAAGTTTGTACAAACTGAGTTTGGAACGATCAAGTTAAAAGCCCTGTTTTCCGAGAAGATGACCATGGCGGATGGTGAAGAGATTTCCTCAAAAAAAGTAAAAAGTGAACTGGCGGATATAATTTCTAAGGAAGACAAACGAAAACCACTAAGTGATCAAAAGCTCATGGAGGTAATGAAGAAAAAGGGCTACGACATTGCTCGCCGAACCATTGCCAAGTATAGAGAGCAATTGGATATTCCCGTAGCGCGATTGCGTAAAGAACTCTAGAATACTATAGAAGTCGAGCATGTCATTACAACAAGTTATTCATCGTTTAGCCCAGGGGTTCTCAATAGCCTTTCATCCAGTATTCATCCCTATGGCAATGGCATTTATTATATTGGAAACATCGCCTTTTCGTTACCCAGCGGGCGATTACAGATTTATTGTTCCTCTGCTGTTAACAGGGATTTTTACCATTATCTATCCCATTTTTATGCTTTTGATTTGCCGAGGACTCGGCCTGGTAAAATCTATCGACCTTAGTGAACGTAGGGATCGGATAGTTCCCTATATAGCTACTTCATCCTTTATTTTCTGGGCATATTTTATGATGCGCAAAGGTTCGGATCCGGTGATTGGGCAAATCGATATATTAACCTATCATAACCCGTTATTTGAGGCTATGTATTTAGGTGTTTTTTTAACTCTCGTACTCTTATTATTGTGCACGTTATTCTGGAAGGTAAGTGCCCATTCAGCAAGTTCGATAGCTCTTGTGTTGCTTGTTTACCATGTTGCGCCTTACTCGAACGAAAGTGTTCTTCCGTGGTTTATTGCAAGTGTACTGATTGCGAGCTTCTCTGCGTCATCACGCCTTTACTTAAAGGCTCACAACATCGAACAAATTATAGTGGGATGGTTCCTTGGAATCTTTGGAATGTCCCTTGGATTCTACTGGGTATTTGATTTGAAAATCTGATCAAAAAGCACTAATAAACAGGGAAACAGACCAAGGGGTCATTGATGGCCCTCTATCCTTTTTAAACAAGCCCGTTAAGCTGTAAAACCCTTGAATATTGAGCGCACCAATGCCAATTCTCGCTGTTGGCCCTGTACGCAAGAAGTTTAAATCACGGTATCTGTTGGTGCGGAATACTTGATAGTTTCCGTTTTCGTTGCGAACTTCTTTTTGGTGGGATCGAATCTTAAATCCAGCTTGCCACCCCAGCGCCCATTTAAAAGCTAGACCATTCCCTTTGGGCTGACTTCTGAATCGAAGCTCAATTGGGATGTTGAAATAGGTTACACCGAGTTTACTCCTTCGAACGCTATCCTGATTACGAAAGTCAGCCGTTTCTTGAAAGGCTAACCCTGTTGAATCATGGACAAAACGACCATTGTGAAAATAGTTGTTCCACTGCACTCCACCACCGATGGCAAGGCTGAATTTTGATGGGGACATTTCGGGACCAAAGGGCATGTCCAAAAAAAAGTCGTAGCCGACTTCAAGAGATGACCAATAAGGAGTAAAAGAATTTTCATTATGACTAAGTCGGTTAAATCCAAGCCTTAGGACAAATTGATCGGCGTTACTCCCTATTTCTTCGCCAGAGAGGGATTTGGTTACGTTGGCATCTAAATCGCTTTGAGCATAAAGAGAAGAAGTTCCAACTAATAAAATGGAAAAAGCTAGGATTGTAGTGGACCGCACTATGTACATAATGATTATTTTATGGTGAAATTAAACAAAGAATTATATGCCAAAGAATAAGCATGCACTTATTCGCTACAAGATCATTGACAAGATGTTAACGAGTACTTCAAGGCGATATCCTTCTAAGGAAGATATTCTTGACAAGTTGCGCAGAGAATTGAAGGATTCAATAAGTGGCCGTACACTTGAAAATGACTTCGACGCAATGAAGACCGATGGCGGCCTTGGATTTTATGCGCCTATTCGCTACAGCAGAAAGTATGGGGGCTATTATTATGAAGACTCCCAATATTCCATTGCAAAACTTCCTATCTCGGGCGATGATAGAGATGCTTTGGATATGGCGGCATTGATTTTAAAACAATACGATAGTCTGCCTATTCTTAAGGAATTCGCCAATGTGGTGACGAAGCTTCAAACCGTACTCGATGGCGTAGTATCTAATTCAATTGAAGCACGTCGTCAAATGATTCAATTTGAGGAAAGTCCAAATTATAAAGGATTGGACCTTATTCAGCCGTTATTGCGCGCTGTTGAGCAGCAATATCGAATAGATTTCAATTACCAAGGCTTTTTAAGCACGGAAAAACGGCATGAAGACTTTGAGCCTTTATTGCTAAAAGAATGGAGACAAATGTGGTATGTTATTGGTCGCTATAAAAATGGTGCCTCAACAAAATCATATCCTTTTGCGCTCGATAGGATAACTAATCTAGAAGTAAAAGAATCTGAAGGATTTACTTTTCCCTATGATTTTAATGCCCGAGATCATTATGCCCACGCTTATGGTATTTATAGAATGGATGGAAAGCCTGAACGGGTAAAACTCAGGGTCTATAGCAAGAGGATTAGGGGGTATATGCGCAATAATCCATTTCACGCTTCACAAAAAATCACTAAAGAGAGTGAAGGCTTTATGGATATAGAGCTTAGGGTCTTCCCAACGCCTGATTTAGAGGGTGACATCTTGAGATTTTGTCCAGAGATACAAGTAATCTCCCCTAAAACATTGCGTGATAACATTGCAAAGCGCATTCAAGATGGCTTACGCCGAATGTCCGATAATCAGTGACACGGTGATTAACAAAAAAAGATTGACCAAACACTAAAACACATATAGGCAGTGTTTTGTGTGGTTTACTTTGGGGAAAAATTATTCGCAATGCAAACTACTTTTTCCTTTAACACCCCCATAGATGCTACCAATTTTTCTCAATCTTCGATACGTCCAGCACCCCGGCGCAATCATACACAAGAGTTAACGTCTCGCCTTGCGCTTGCCTGTACTCTTGTGAATAGTGGGAATATTTTTTTAGCGAAAAAACTTGCAAGGGAAGTTGCTCTGAAAGCCCAGTCGCTGGGCATGTATATAGAGTTTGAGGCGAAAGCTTTTCTCGGAATTATCGCCTATGATCAAGGAGATTGGGTGAGTGCCCGCCTACACTTCTTCCAGGCGAAAGCCTCTCTTTATCCCCAACATCCAAGTTATACTTCGGATTGTAGGTATATCGATTCTTTACTCAAGCGATTGGATAATCATTCTACTCCCAAGCAGCGTAAAATGTCCTTGGCAGCATAATTACTTGAGTTGGTTCCAGCGCCTTTGATTGAGTAAAAATCTAAGCTTTCGGCGCCAATTCCAAAATTTCCATTCGATAAAGTCTCGGGTAGATAAGCTTGGATTAAGTCCCCACCTCCATAAGTTGTTTGGAAAAGGCCTAAGGGCATAAGGAAATTTGTGAAGATTTTCTTTCCAAGGGATGGTCTTTTTAATCCGATTAAAGGCTCGCTGGTTGTGTTTGTAAAGCAAAGGATCAATAGGGGGCATAACCTCGAGACCAATATGTCTTGTGAGGCTAGCATTGGGTAGGAAAAGAGGGTTTTTAGACAGGGAAAAAACCCAATGGGCGAGTCCAACTCCAATAAACGGTATTCCTAAGCAGATACTCCCCATGTCTATCTTTTCGAGGAGGTCTCGTTTGAAAACAAAGCAGTCAAACCCTGGATGGATCATTCCCTTTTCTGCAAAAATAGCCGGTAAATCTTCTATATTTTCTAATGATTGAGATACTCTCTGTCGATTAATAACTAGTGCATCGTGACCTTGATTAAGGTAGTAGACCACACTGGAATAGAAGTGAGGCGTGAGGATGATATCTAGGTTGGTATATACCAGAAAATCACATTGAACATTTTCTTGGGCGCACGACAAAACATCTTGAATCAAAGGAAGATTTCTATGTGTGTCAGGAACAAAGTTTTTGACACTCCTCTCTAAAGGTGGTAAGAGTTCAAATTCCTGGGGCAGTCCGTCATCAATTTTAGAATACTGAACGGCAGTTAGAGAAATATTTTGCTCACAAAACTTTTTTGCTAATCGCATGCTCTCAATCGTTAAGGATTGGCGTTTATATAGTTCGGCATTTTCTTCAGGATGTATGGTGTTTATGATGTGTGTGATTTTATACATAATCTGCTATACTGAATAGGGTAGGATGCTATCATTTGTAGGCACCATAAACGTTAAATTATGTATATTTTCTTTGCCAACTAAGACATGTCATCTACACCACGAATTCCATTTCAAATTTTTCGATCGAATAACCGCTATTTATCTCGGATTGAAAAACTCAATGGCCAATACGAGCACTTTTGTACAAATGTTGTTCAAAAAGAGTGTATTAAAAAACTTAAAAGCTGGTATCCAAATGGAAAGGCCTACCTTACCCAGTCTGCCACGGCAGGACTCATGATGGCAGCAGACAGTATAGAATTCGCGCCAGGAGATGAGATTATAGTTCCGAGCTTCACTTTTGTAAGTGCTTTAAACCCCTTTGTTCGTCGAGGGGTGCAACTCGTATTTGTTCCTGTTAATAAGAAAACTTTTGGCCCTGATTTAGACCATGTTCGACAGGCGATAACGCATCGAACAAAAGCAATCATGATTATGCATTATGGAGGTGTCCCATGTGCTTCTCATCAAGAAATTATAGCCTTACGTGACTTGGCAGGATCTCAGCACATAGCTTTGATTGAAGACGCAGCCACTTGCTTTGGGTCAATGATTGAAGGAGTTCCCCTGGGAAGTATGGGGGACTATGGCGTGATAAGTTTTGATATCACCAAACATATTACTTCTGTTAACGGCGGGTTGTGTTTGGTGCATTCCAATCACGATCATCCCAAAGTAGCCCAGGTTTATCACAATGGCACCAATCGAACAGATTTCGAGAGAGGCTCTGTGGATTTTTATGACTGGCATACGCTAGGTTCGAAATATGCGATGAACGCACTGTCAGCAAGCATTTTACTTGCACAACTAGATGGAGCGACTGAAGTCTTAGACCATCACCAAAAATTATCTAGACTTTATAGTGATCATTTAGAAGATTTTGCCCAACAAATTGCTCGACAGGTGTATCCTAGTAAGCACATGTTGTCAAATGGTCATCTCTTTGCTTGGATTGTGGCTGATGCCGAAGAGCAAATGGCATTAATACAATTTTTGGGTGACAATGGCATAGAGTGTCATAGTCATTATCGCGCTTTACATGCGTCACCTATGGGGTTGTCTATTGGAAAAAAAACTGGGGACTTTACATTCACTGAACAACTTCCATTTCGTATAGTGAGACTGCCAATTCATACAGGACTAGACTCAGAGGATATCTTAAGAATCACGTCTTCTATTAAATCATTTTATCTCACCTAATGCACACAGGAATTATTTAGATGAATACAAGACTCATAACATCAAGGCCAGAAAAACTGAAATCTTATCTAAAAAGGCGTGGAGTTATCGTTCCATGGCATGGGTTTTGGCAAAGCGGGACATAAAGATTAAATATGCACAGTCTTTGGTGGGCATCGGGTGGGTGGTTTTGCAGCCTCTGGTTGCCGTAGCCGTTTATACGATTTTTTTTAGTAGGATTTTGAATTTAGACACGGCGTATCCCTATGTTTTGTTTGTTGTGAGCGGCGTGATATTTTGGAGCTTATTTAATTATATTTTCTCTCAGGGAAGTAATGCGTTGCTCCAAAACCAGGACTTGATTCGCAAGCTTTATTTTCCGCGTGTTCTACTGCCCGTTTCAAAGGTTTTAGTAGCCCTCACAGAGTTTGTAATTGTTTTTGGTCTCTTTGTGGGCTTGTTGATTTATTATGGCTTACCACCCTCTGTAAAGTATTTGGTTTTAATTCCTGTGTTTTTGGGAACAGCTTGCTTTGGTCTGGGTCTAGCAATGCTTTTAAGTGCAGTGACG
Organism: Saprospirales bacterium; assembly: GCA_002708985.1. GTDB lineage: Bacteria > Bacteroidota > Bacteroidia > Chitinophagales > UBA8649 > UBA8649. The sequence continues at coordinate 21,043 of PAPS01000040.1, forward strand.
ATCCGCAACCGCGACCTTCATCATATTGTACCATTTCTAGTTTATTTTGGAATCTGGTTGACACCTGTTTTTTATCCTGTCACCATTATTCCAAGTGCATATGCTAAATGGCTTTATGTAAACCCCATGGCATCCTACATTCAGTGGTTTCGCTGGGGTTTTTTTTCAGAGCCTATTGATTATTTCTCTTGGATAGGCAGCCTGTTAGGCTTGTTGGTGTGTTTAGCTGGGATTTTAGTATTTAAAGCTCAGGAAGATAAAATAGCTGATAGTGTATGATCGGTGATTCAAAAATTCTAGAAGTTAATGGATTAACGAAAATTTTCTCCAGAACAACAAGTCAAGGTAAAAAGGAGGCATTCTATGCACTTAATAATCTGTCTTTTGCCTTAAAGAAAGGTCAGGCCTTGGGTATAATTGGTAAGAACGGAAGCGGCAAGAGTACGCTGCTAAATATTCTGAGCAGTATTATTAGGCCCTCAGAGGGGGAGGTTTTTGTCCGCGGCAAGGTGCTAAGTATATTGGATATAGGCACGGGTATGCACCCTGATCTTAGTGGTAGAGAGAATATTTTTTTACGGGGTGAGCTTTTAGGTATGTCAAAGCAAGATATCCAAAAAGTTTATTCAGATATTGTCGACTTTAGCGAGATTGGGGACTTTATCGAGACACCTGTAAAACATTACAGCAGCGGTATGTTTTTGAGATTGGCGTTTGCCATTATCGTTCATCTTAAGGCGGATATTCTTCTTTTAGATGAGGTGCTAAGTGTGGGCGACCTTGGATTTAGAGAGAAAGTTAAACATGCCCTTAATGCGATGTCTTCGGAAACGACTTTAATCATTGTTAGCCACGAGATTCATACAATTAGAGAATTTGTGGATTCTATTTTGTACCTAAAATCAGATAAGGAAAGGAGCTATGTTTTTTCACCTAAATTAGACTTCCCTTTTGACAAATTTGCGGCTGATCTCAGTACAATTCAATCCGAAGAAGTAAAAATTTATACTGCTCATGATGTCATTCTAAAAAATCAAAAAGTGGTGGAGAGTGATATAGGGTACCTAGCGCAATTCACCTTAGAAATCACATCCGTTTCTAAAGAAGTTTATTTTGGTATCCAGGTTTTTAACGATATAGACATTCCCATACTTACCTCGGTTTCACAGGAGCTCAAGGCGCTTGAGGGAACCTATTGCGTTGAGGTTAGCTTAGAAGAAAGACTCTTTGGCTACGGCCAGTATTCCATTCAATGTGGATTAATGTTTCAGAAAAATGATGGATGGACGGTCTTGCCTCTGTCCACGGAAAAAATGACCATTTCTTATGGAGAAAAGGATAGTAAATCTTATCCAAAGGAGGTCTTTAATGGCATCTTGCAGCCAACCCTTGATTGGAAACTCACCTTAACCAATTCCTCATGAAAGTAATGTTAACCGGTGCCACGGGTTTGCTAGGGCAGCACATTATGTTTGAGTTAATGGCTTTTTATAAAAAAGACCTTCAGCTTATACTTTTTGGGCGCGGAAAAAAAGACATCTCCTTTCGGCAGCGGGTAGAGGCCATCCTGCAGGCTGACCAAAACAGGCATGTTCATGGAATAAAAGATGTAATAGATTTTATGCACCATCATATTGATTTTATTGATGTTGATTTCAGCCAGAAAAACCATTCGACAATAACCCCTTCTATGCGGGTAGATCTCCTATTGCATTGTGCTTCTTACCTAGATTTTAGGAGCAACGAAGGTGCACAACAGAAATTAGAGCAGATCAATGTGTTGGGCACCCAAAAATTCCTAGATAGTTTACAAAAGGTAGAGATAGGTCGTGCCATGTACGTGAGTTCCGCTTATGTGGCAGGCATTACTGAAGGAGAAGTATATGCCGATACCGTAGGGTGGGGGTGCTTTCGCAATCCGTATGAGGCCTCTAAAGCGAGAGCAGAAAAGATTTTTCAGTCTTGGCTCCAAGATCGACAAATAACAAACTGGTCCATTTTACGTCCATCAACAATCTGCGGACGAAGTAAACACAGGCCGTATGGATATACCACAAAGTTTGATGTCTTTTATGGTTGGGCACAATTTTTCAGTAAGGTTCAAAGTAAGGATTGTATAAGAATTCAATTTAACAAGCAATCCGGACTTAACATTATTCCAGTCGATGTTGCATCTCAAGTCATCATTAAATTGGTGAGAAGTGAAGTTCAAAATGTTAACTTTTTACATGTTGTCGCGAACAACGAATACCCCCATCTTTCCTATACAGCTGAGTTATTAAAGACGGTTGGCTTTACTAATTTCTTGTTTTCAGGACTTAATTATTTAGACAAGTTAAATCAACTTGAGCGGGTATATTATAAGCGCTCAGTGGGTAGTGTTTTTACACCTTATGTTGTTAATTCATCAACGCACTATGTACAAGACCCTAAATTTGAGTCCGGTTTTACGATGGATGACGACAACTTTCAAAGGGTCATTTCTTACTTCAAATCTATATTGACATAAGGTTATTCTATTGGTTATGGATATGTTTTTTGGCAAAAAAATTCCTATGCGCTTAAGGGCGTCTTTCGGCCCCAAAGCAGGAAACATTGCTGGACTTCATGAGGCCGGCTTCAGAATTCCTAAAACATTTTTTGCGTTGCTTCCCTCTGGGCAGCAGGAAGGCATCAAATTGCTTTCAGAGACCATCGTGTTCAATGGTAAAAAGGAGCAAATTTCGACCTTGATTATAAGGTCCTCTCAATCCAACGAGGATGGGCATACCTTTAGCATGGCGGGTCAAAGCCTATCGATTCCAAACCTACCTCTAGATGCGAACACCATTGAAAACGCACTGAGAAAATTGGCCCAAACTTCTGAAACAAGAAGTGTTGCGCTTATCATTCAAGAGTATCTCCACACGGAGTCCTTATATGTTTCCTTTTCGGTAAACCCCAATTATGACTCTCCTTTTTCAATGTTGTGCGAACGATATGAGGTTAATAATGACACCCTAACTATAGGGAAACTCATATCCCAGGAATCTGCCAAAGTTGATGATGCTTTGTCGAGAAATCTGGCCTGGGTTGACCTGGTCATGTCGTTACAGCTTCATTATGGTTATCCGGTGGATATGGAATGGATATACGTTAACCAGAGACCGATGATTTTACAGGTGCGCCCGATAACCCGGATTATGTATCCGGTAAAGAGTTTGTGGACGAATGCAAATTTTAGGGAAGGCGGTATAGGGGGACATTTGGTCTCTGAGCTATCATGGAGCATTTATTCTGCTTCATTTACGGATGCTATTACCACATATTTTTCGGAAATGGGCATCCTCCCCAAAGATGTGCCGGAACGCTGGATTAAAAGATTTATGGGTTATGCGTACTGGAATATCGGGGCAATTAAGGAAGGGGCTAAGCTTCTACCTGGCTTTGTGGAGGAGGAATTTGATGATACATATGGTTTAGAGAAACGATATGAGGGAAGAGGATTTGTGACACAGTTTAGTCTAGGTCGATTATTAAGGGGATTTAAAACGGCACTTGCCCTAAGAAAATCATTTAACAGCCGCCTTGCCGATACTTTATCCTTGCAGGAAAAGTGGGAGCAAGACTTATCTTATTATATGACGAGCTTTAATAATTTTTCGAGCGTAGAGGAAATGGAAAATTTTATTAAAAACCATCTATTTCCTTTATATCAAGATTATTGGCGGCTGGTCTATGACACATCGATGTATTATAACTTATATAAATCCAAATTTAAGGTGCATGTCATCCAAGATGTTCAAGTATTAAATCTTAGTCATACAAAAGTTTTGCGCGCCATTGATGACTTGTTTTTGAATTGTTTTTCTAAACAGGAGTTAACCTATTTCCAAGAGAAGTCCTCCGAGAAACTCTATCAGATGTATAATGAGGATGCCGATTTCCCTTATAAACATAGATTCGGGGAAATCTTAGAGCACCATAAATACATGTCATCTAATGACATTGAGCTTTCAGTGGCATGTTGGGATGAGGATGCATTACCATTTTTTGTTTTGATCAAAGAACGCTTGGAACACATAACGGATACACCAGGCTTGGTAAACAAAAGAGAAGTCCTCTCTACCAAGCCCTCAAGATACGTGGAGAATCTGAAGCGACTTATTGAGCACAAAGAATCATTTCGTGATTTCACCAATCGAGGACACTATATTTTGAGAAAATTTGCCCTTGCATTAGGTGATGCCTATGTTCAAAAAGAGCACTTAACATCAGCACAGCAGATTTTCACTCTTTCCTATCAGGAAGTAATCCAAAAAAAGAATATAAAAAGCTGGAAGAATAAAGCATTCAGTCAAGAGTATTTAACAGCGGCACTGCGCAATTTTAAGCCGCCCAATGAGATCCGCCTATCTTCCATTTCGGGGGAAGGGCAGAGGGTAAAAAAGTCACACTCAGGAGAAGTTATACGCGGCCTTGGGGTTTCTTCAGGTATCGTTCAGGGCAAGGCAGTCTGGTGCAATATCAATGCCTTGGAAGAAGTCAATCACGACGCCATAGCTGTTGTGGATTGGGTAGATACAAACAATGTAAAATACTTGCTTCGATTTAAAGGGGTGGTGAGTAGATATGGTGGAGTTTTGTCCCATGGGGCAATTGTATGCCGAGAATATGGAATACCTAGCGTGTTTAATGTCCTTGATTCGATTGATGAGATTCAAGAGGGTATGCCCATTAGTATCGATGGAAGGACAGGCCGTATAAAAATGGTTAAAAAATGATCTCAATTTTAGGTGTGGATGGAAGTGGTAAGAGCCATCTGGCAGCTCAAATCCAAGGCCAAAAAGGCCATAAGGTGCGGGTGTTGCGCGCTACGGATTATCATTTATCTCCTCTTGCGGAAGTGTCAGATCTATCATGGATGTTGTCAGCATTAAGCAATACAGCCGATGAAAGGAAAAGTTATGAGCTCAAGGGAATATCGCTTTTTTTAAAGATGATGCTTTTTACAAAAGCTAGAAAAAATCTTTTATCCAATTGCCCTTCAACCTTTGAAATTACAGAACGTCACCCGGTTATTGATTTTATGGTATATAGTCCGTTTTACCAGACGATGATGCAAACCGAATGCCTTTCTCAAGAACTTTTCTTTGCCCTAAAAAACGATAATACCTTTGATTCGCTATGGGGGTATTTTGATGCAGAGGTAAAAGAGAAAGTGGGGGTTTCTTTTAAGGATCTTCCTCAGTTTTTGATTGCACTTTCCCGTCAATCCCAAGCATGGGACCAAAACACCTTTTACACATTGGAGGCTCTTTTTGATTGTCCCTTACCCAAGGCGGTGATTTATATCAATATCCCAAGTCAAGAGCATCAGGATAGATTTAGTCAGAGAAAATCTCTTCAAGAACTCCATGAAAGGCGAAAAGTGCTTCAAAATCTACACAGTCGTTATGTTAAAATATTGGACTTTTTGTGTTCAGGCATAGAGGTACACTTCCATGCTTCTTTTGATGATACATGTATATTTATCAGCAAGCATGGAACCAGTAATTCATAGAATACTCGAGGCAGTAACAAGGCGGAAGACAACTCTTGAAAATGTAAACTGGTGGAATTCAGCGGCAATGTATCCTTTTATATTTTTAGGGATTTGCCACCTTGCCTCACCGACATCGACGTCTAGATTGATCTTAGAGTTACTAATGTTGTTGGTCTTCGTTTTGAGTTATGCTTTTATGATACGGCTGATAAACGATCGTTTCGATATTGATTCTGATGCGCTCGGGGGCAAACGGAACTTGTATAATACAACAAGCGGCGCTTGGCTTGATTTCCTTATTGTATGTTTTGCTTTGCTTGTTGTTTTTATATGGACTCCCTTGTCAAAGAACCCCTATCTAACCATAATTATAGCCTCTTTTGCTCCAATTGCTGGTATTCTATACAGCCATCGTCTTATTCGCTTAAAGGAGAGGGGGTTTTGGGCTGCTTTAACAGATAGCGTGTATGTTTTTGTGCTTCCAAGTGCCGTTTTGATTTCTATAGGAAGTAAGTCTGAGTTTGTACTTTTTGGGGCATGCATGTTTTTATGGATATATGGATTGCCCAACATGTTATATCATCATTTAGCAGACTTAGATCATGATGAGTTGAGTAATACACGCACTTTTGGAAGAAGCTACCCCGAATTGTCTAAAAAGCTTATTAAGGTGTTTTCTTTGATTGTAAGCCTTTCAATTTTACTTGCCCTTGGTTATGGCACCCTGAAGTTTCTTGATCGTCCTTATGTCTTTTGCATTGTTTTTGGTTTGCTGATATGGACAGAATTCAGTCGAGACACTAGATCAAAGCATTCTTATTTATTATGGATACACACGAAGTGGTTTTTGGCCCGCCAAGTGTTGCTCGCTTTTTTTCTGTGTTATACATGGATGGAGGAAGCTTATGTACTTTTTGGGGCCGGAATTATTTTGTTTGGTCAGCTGTTTTGGTGGCGCTTGGTTTCTCTTTATACCAATATTTTAATGCCAACCTTACGCTTAATTCGTAAGCTATATTTCCTAATACGCAAAGGGTCTAGCCTTGGAGTTAACTATTCAATCTATTGGCTGTTTCGACTTTTTGGTGTGAATTTAAAGACATTGAATACCTCGGCAATGGGTTACTTTAGGTCTAGGTTAAAAAAGTGATGACAATCTTGCAAAAGCAAGGAAGTTGCAATGTTTAGACTACTTTCTCAAATTAATTGTCGCAAGGAGGCACTAAAAATTATTGGGGTATTTATTCTGATAGGAAGCCCTTTGCTTGTCTCACTGACTGTAACCGATGTAGTTGATCTATGGAATAACTATGGCTTTCTTTTTACTGACTCCTTCTCTCAGTTTAAGGGCTATTTTCCTAGATGGTATGGCGTACTCTTTGTTTTAAGTCGCATTGCATATGCACTACCCCTGATGCTGGGGGTTGGAGTTATATATGCCAGAAAAAAATGCTTGATCAAAAAAAAGATCCGATTCGTTGATTTTGCTATTTGGGCCGTCGCGGGATTTATTATACTGTATGGGCTCAGTTATTACACACTTCATTTTCTCTTGATTTCCGGGCCAACAGCCTCTATGCTGCAGATTCTAATGTCAAGGATATATTTGGGTATAGGATGTATTTTATTACTTCTTTTAGTTCAAGACAGACATTATATACATCGCTTTATTTCCTGGATTTTTCAGCCCATAGGCCCAGAATCTCTATGGATTTATCATCGACTTTTTGTGCTGTATTGTTTTTATCTGTTTTTCTTGGCGTTTAACCTTCCGGGGCTTGAGTATTTAGGTCAAAAGGAATATGTCCCCCTGCCCATATTTGGATGGTTCTACAGGTTTATTCCGGTAAGTAGCAACCTTTACATCATATCTATAGGTGTTGGGGTCGTTGCCGCCACGCTCACACTATTTCGTGTGTGCTCAAAAGCAGCAATGATCGTTCTAGCTGTGGCCTTAACTTATATGGTTACCGTGCCTAATTTTTACGGGAAGTTGTGGCACAATCAAATCATTATTTGGCATGTATGGGTTTTGGTATTTGTGCCAAGAGACCTCCTCAATGGTTCATGGAAAGCCGTTCGCACATTGGATGTTAAACGTCCTGAGTATGGATTTTATATCAGGGTATTGTGGCTTCTTTTCGGACATATTTATTTTTTTGCCGGTTTTTATAAGCTATGGACATGCGGCTTAGAGTGGGCCATCGGAGATAATTTTGTCTTCCTATTTCAAGTTGAGTGGTTTGAGCATTATGACCATTTACCATGGCTTAGAATTGATCGCTTACCCTGGTTGCTTCATGTGGGAGGAGTCTTCACCATTCTTCTTGAGCTAAGCTATCCGTATTGGCTTGTTCAAGATCGATTTCGTTTTGTTTCCATCAGCGGCGGCCTCTTACTTCATGCATTTGCAGGAATGTTCCTTTATATCGGATTTTTCTGGTTACTTGTAGTATACTATGTGGTATATATTCCTTGGAATGTCATCTTTGATAAAGGTCGAACAGAAGTAGCAGGTTTGCCTAAAAATATTGGATTTGCGCGCTATGTTGTTCCACTGTCCATACTTGGTGTTAACCTTTTGTTTGGTGTTTTAAGAATTGACTCATATCCATTTTCTATATATCCAGTATATACCGATATGCCGGCATCATCAGTGCATTACTTTGAATTTGAATTACACACTAGTACAGGAGACACCCTTTATGCCCATAAAGAGGGAGAGCGCGTAGGATTTAGGTGGGAAGACTATAGCCGAATAGATTATCAGACACTTAGTGGCTATGAACGCGACACTCAATCTTCTTTGGACACGGCAAGCATTCTTCTTCAATGGGAACGCTGGAAAAATGGTATTTCTTCTCTATACGGGCCAGGAATAGTCAATGTTTATATAGCATGTAGACCGTTAGACCCTGATTTGGCCCATAAGAAGACCCTGCAATATGTATTTTCGCTTGATAACACAACCGAAAAATTATGTTTAAGACCCTAAGGCTCATCCAGAGATTATGAAATATGCTGTGGTATTTGGTGCAGGCGGGTTTATTGGAAGCCATTTAGTACGTCGGTTAAAAAAAGAAGGATATTGGGTGCGTGGAGTTGATCTAAAACGCCCAGAATATAGTCTTACAGAAGCTGATGATTTTATTGTGGGAGATTTAAGGTCTTCTTCAGTAGTTCGCCAAGCACTACAAGGCAGTGTGGATGAGTTATATCAGCTAGCTGCAGATATGGGAGGTGCGGGTTATATTTTCTCTGGTGAAAATGATGCCAAGGTTATGCATAATTCGGCCTTAATCAACTTACATACCGCTCAAGCTTGTGTGGAGTGCGAGGTGGAAAAAGTTTTTTACTCATCTTCTGCCTGTATCTATCCAGAGCACAATCAAAGGGATTCCATGAATCCTAAACTTAACGAGGACTCCGCCTATCCAGCGGCCCCAGACAGTGCATATGGATGGGAGAAATTGTTTGGAGAAAGAGTGTACCAGGCCTATACCAAAAATTTAGGTGTGCACATAAAAATTGGTCGTCTGCACAATATCTATGGCCCCCAAGGGGCTTGGAACAATGGAAAAGAGAAAGCGCCTGCGGCATTATGCCGTAAAATTGCTGAGGTAGAGGACGGTGGAGAAATTGAGATTTGGGGCGATGGCTTGCAAACACGCTCCTTTCTATTTATCGATGATTGCTTAGATGCGATTCGAGCCTTAATGAAGCATGAGGCCTTTTGTGGTCCTGTAAATATAGGATCAGAGCAGATGGTCACCATTAATGGTCTTGCCAACCTTATCATGCAACATGCAGGTAAGTCGATTAAAATTAGGCACGTTTCTGGACCGACAGGAGTGCGGGGAAGATCTAGCGATAATGCGCTCATATATGCTTGTTTATCATGGCAACCAAAAATTTCTCTACATGAAGGAATAGGCATTACCTATCAATGGATAAATAGGCAGGTTACCGCAGACAGTGGACTACAATAGTATACCTAGTTTTTTTGCTTTCTTTTACACGGCGGTTGGCTAATTTAGCCATCATATATTTTATGGCTTCTTCTTTTCAGTTAAGTATAGTTGTTGCTGCGCGCAACGATAACTATGGAGGAGACTTCAATCAAAGATTGAGTCGCTCAATTCTTTGGAACGCTAGTTTGCTCGAAGAATGGCAGATTACCACAGAATATGTTGTTGTCAATTGGAATCCCGACAAAAATAAACCTACATTGCAGTCTGCCATATCTTGGCCCCTCAACCGTAAGTACGTTCAGTTTAGAATTATCGAGGTTTCTGAA
>PAPS01000041.1 GCA_002708985.1 Saprospirales bacterium
CTCAGAATGCAGCCAAAGATTAAATGGTAAAAACATAGTTATCACCACTGCATAGTCTACGTGGTTTGGATAAAAGGGTGTCATGGTGAAGTTCACTTGATCAAAAGCAAAGCCACTTACGCTATGACGCAGTAAAGTCCAAAGGATGGTGAAGAATAATACCACGTGAAAAGTCCAAAGGATTCGCTTAACATCTTTCCATGATTGGATATAGAGTATACTACCCAAGACGGCAGGGATCACAAACCATGACTTAGCTAAGAGATATTTTACAGATAGTAAGGGAGTCTGACTGGTTAATGTTGTAATTCCTATCCATAAAAGATAGAGGAACAATGCCAAGACGATGGGTTTTGCCAAAAGGTCACTATGGTTTTTTTTGCCGTAGACAAACTCTATTGGTACAACAAAGCTTAAAAAGATCAACAAAGGCTCTGTGGGAAAGCTAAGGGACAGCTGTGATCCAAACTCAACTGTTCTTGATATGGGTAATAAGCTTACTGCAAAAAAGAAAAGGTATTGAGGGTAAAGAAGCGAAGCGGCTAGAACAAAAGGAAGGATAGCCAAGATGGGTAATAAGGCTATATCAAAAATCCAAGCCAATAGGGTAAGCATGATGCTTGAACCTAGCGAAGCAGCGAGGTAGATAGATGACCGATTATGACGTATTAATGCCACAGTAGGTTAAACGGAAGGATTAAGATGTAGACTTTTCATATTTTCCTATGGCCTTGCGCAATTGACCAACGGCATCAAACAATAGGACAATCAAACAAGACAGGATAAAGGTGACAATAACCGTAATGGAACAGATCATCCATCGCACAGGTTTTAGCTTTCGTTCTGCGCGATAGGCGTTTTCAATAATTTCTAATCCAGGGGTTGATGTGGAAGAGGCTACCGCGTGTTGGTCGACTAGTTGTTGTATTTCTTTAACTCGAAGAAGTTGCTGTTCATATTGACGAGTAAGCAGCTGATTTTGGGTAGAATCTGAGTTAAGCTCAATTTGAGCAGCTAATTCATTGAGCGCCACCTCGCTAGAGTCTAATTGTTTTTTCATTTCAACATACATCGACTCTTTATTGCGTTGAATAGGAGCTGTTATGGTAGAATCAATAATCTTAACCATTTCATTGACCAAGTTAGCGGCAAGTTCAGGGTCGGTGTCGATATAATTAATCCGGATGGCATCTTCTTCGGTTTTGTACACTTGATATTGATCCATAAATTGTTCTGTTGTCTTTGAGGATAAATATTCGGTGTCCTTGGCAAAACCATAATGATCTGATAGGTTAAATTCTGAAATCATACGCTGTATGAGCCATTGCGAATTGGCTACTGTCAAAATGCGATTGGCATCATGTTTTGTGCCATAGTATCCGCCTTCCTCTCCGGAAGACGAAGTACTACTAAACATAGATGCACGCTCATGCATCGTAAGATTGGTAGGGTAGACCAAGGCAAAACTTTGGTAATAGGGCTTAAGTACATAGAGGCTAATGACTACTGCAGCGATGCCGGATATAAGTGTTGCACCGATAATCCAGGCTTTATATTGGAGAAGGCGGGCTAAAAAATGTACGATGGCGTTGTTCGAATCTTCTTGAGACATGGTTAATTCCTTGTAGCTGGTAAAATACTGATTTGAAGCCACTTTGTAGAGACTATAATGGTAGAAGTAACGATTAGATATAGAATCACTTTGAATAAAAATTCTACAGGTAATAATTGATTGATTAATGCATAGCTTACCCCACATATAACAACCAAGCCTGTATATTGCGTGGCAAGCTTCCAAGAGAGGAGTTGGCCAATAATGCTTCTAAGGTGCCACAGATACAGTGTGGTAATAAACAGCGCAGTGGCCAACGTCGTCCACGAAGCACCGAGCGCACCATAATAAGGGATGAATAAGGCATTGCACACGACATTAAGAATACAGCCTGAAAGCGCCACAAGGCTTACCGTCCAAACCTTTTCTGCCGCGGTAAGGATTGTCCCTAACACGGCCATGGGTGCTGCGACCATAAAACAAATCATCATTACCTCAAATACTTCCTTTGCAACAACAACTTGATCTCCATAAAATAACGAGAATAAATCATCGTATGCCCAGAAAATTAACGGAAAGATTAGTACGGATAGTGTTGTTGCAAAGCGGAGTATCTCGCGGCTGATCGAAAGCCCTTCAATACTTTTGACCCCTCGTTTGGCGAGCGTTGGAAGTAAAAGAGAGGTGGCTAAAAATGGCACAACATTTAATGCATCATAAAGCCTAAAGCTCATAGCATACAGACCATTTTGAAACGAGGCTTCTTTATGAAGCAGGGCAATCATCACGCCATCAGCACGTTGGTAAAGGGTCATAAACAAAACCATTAACGTAAATGGCAAGGCACGCTGAAAGAGTGCATAATATGTAATGGGCGTGCTACGGCTAGTTTTGTCAAGCTGTCGTTGACGAGTGCCTAGAAAGGATAGTGCTAATAAGACACTAATTCCAAGACCTATTAATTGGGCGTTAAGCATGGTGTCAATAGCGTTTATATCTCGAATGACAAGGAGTGCCACACCCATAATTCCTAGGCTTAATGCTTTATCTAAAATGGAAAACAACCGATCGAGGCTATAGCGAAGTTCTGCGGCAAAATAGGTTCTGCAAAATAAGATGGCACTATGAAGAATCTGAATGAAAAGTAGTTTAGTCATCCAGTCTGGTTTATACAACAGACCAAGAACAAACGCTAGGGCCATAGACAAACCAAAGTATATGAAAGAAAGAATGATTTTAGTTATACCAAGCCGATAGATAAAATCGGAATTCAGGGCCGTATTTTTTCCTTTCTGTTGGCTGAGAAATGTTTGAATTCCTGCATCGAGGATGACATGGAACATTAGACTCAATTGAAAGAGCGCAAAAAAACGACCATAGATCTCAGGACCTTCCAAAAGTTGGACTTGGCGATCTATCCCTACAATCCAAAGAGGCTTTATGATAACATTGAGCCCAATTAGAAGAAGAACCGGACGAAGTATGGCGGTTTTCATCTTGTGAAACTATATGTATTTTACCATTTCATTGATACTTTGAGATGCAAGTCGCTATAAATGCACGTTTTCTACTTCCTAATCGCCTCGAAGGCATAGGAAGGTATACATATGAAATCGTCCACAGAATGGCACTGAACCATCCCGAAGTAACCTTTCATCTCTTGTTTGACCGTCCGTTTTCTAATGAGTTTCTTATTGCGCCCAATATGATTGGTCACTCCTTGGGCCCTGCTGCTCGCCATCCATGGTTGTGGTACTATCATTACGAAGTACGAGTCAAGCGGTGGTTAAAACAACATCAAGTGGATCTCTATTGGGGGCCGGATGCCTTCTTAGCTGAGAGTCCTTCGAAAACTAAAAGCGTAGTGACTATTCATGATTTGGCTTGGGAGCACCGTCCGGAGTGGAATGCTGCTCGGGTGTCAAGGTTTTATTCAAAGTGGGTTCCTAAGTACTGTAAAAGAGCTGACCACATTATCACTATATCCGACTTTACACACCGTGATTTAGTGAGTAGGTACGGTCTTCCATCCAATAAAATCACCACGATTATGCATGGATATGATAAAAAAAAATCCATCGATAAGCTTGTGGAATGGCAAAGGATACCCTTGTTTGATCCGTACTTTTTAGTCTTGGGCTCAATCAACCCTCGTAAGAATAGTTATAACCTTCTCAAGGCGTTTATCGAGTATAAGGATAAGGACAAGATTACGTCAGATTTAGTATTTGCTGGAGTGTTGGGAAAAGGTTGGTCTAAAAAGGAGCGATCTTTTATTACAGCATGTTTTCGACGATCGGATGTACATTATTTGGGAAGGGTTTCAGAAAGTGAAAAAGAAGCATTGTTGTTTAATGCCAACGCATTAGTATATCCTTCCATCTTAGAGGGTTTTGGTTTAGTTTTACTCGAAGCCGCCCAATTTAATTGTCCTATAATGACTTCTGAGTCAAGTGTGTGTCAAGAGGTTTTAACGTGCTATACCAATCAAGAAGGGGTGGTCTATATTAGACCTCATTCTTATACAAGTATTGGCCAAGGACTTACTGAAGTTGAGAGCATTCAAAAGGGGCCCTTTTTAGAAATGAATCGCACTTGGGATGTAGTTGCCCATGAGCTTTGGGAAGTATTAATCGGATAAATTAACAGATAGAGAGTAAGTAGTACTACTTTTCGTCTTCTTTGTCTCGGTGAAATACGTTTCGGAAGCCTTGCTTAGAGAGATCGCGTTGAATTTCTTCTACAACTTCCCACTTTACTGTTCCTGCCACCGTAAGGATAATATCGTAGTTGGCTAATTCACTGCCCGCCCCGCGCTCGGCAATAATATTATCTCCGAATTTTTTAATGGCGACATTCAATGCATCATTCGCTCCACTTTTTCCTGATTTTCGCTCCGTCATTACAGCGTCAACGTCAACGAAGCGCCAATCGTCATTCCCACTTGATTTTTTTGCAGCAGGAAATTCAGTATATACGGTTTGACTTCCTTCTTTATAACCGATATAGACTCGGTAGGCATTTTGCCGATCGGTTTTGTCCATATCAATTTTGAATTCGAAATCCGGCTCTTCTACCTCAAGCTGCGTTTGCTTTTCTGGTGGCTCAGTCACAATCATGAAAAAGAAAAGAAGAATAAAAACAATATCTGGCAACGATGCCGTCGATATAGCCGGTACTTCACGTTTCTTATTTTTCTTGAATCTTGACATAGTTCGCTCAGATGTTAATCTATGGTCTGCTTAGACAGTTTTGAGGTAGAAACAAGCTTGTAGATGGTTGACTCCATTTCACGGAAACCACCTGGCTTATTACCTTCTTTTGTTTTTTCCTCCCGCTTAGCTTTTGCCTTGATATAGGACCATTCTAGTCCAAACATTTCCGTGGCCTTTTCATTGCGCACCTCCTCATAGGCTGCTTCTATGGTTTGGAACATCGTCATATAGGCCTGATAACAGACGTCGCTTTTGTATTTGAATTGGATGATGTGCTCTTCTTCCTGTTTTCGAATATGGTTGGCAATAGCATCTTTAATTTGGGTAAGTTGGGCTTCCTCCAATTCGGTGTAGACGTTTTCCCAAACAATCTTTTTACCAATGGACCTCCCTTGATTTCTTGGAACGATATCTTTGCCGTATTCATCAACCATAGAAGCTCCTTCACGAAGTTCTTTATCAAGTGCTCCTCCGGAAACTCCATCGTGAACATAAGCATATTCAATTTGAATATTAAGGTTACTCTTGTCACAGATATCACTGCCTTTTTGTTGGATAACTAAAAGATACTGGGCATTGATTTCCTGCTCTTGCTCTTCAATAACTTCCTGTTGTACTTTTTCCTTCTCAAGTTTTTGAGGAAGACCTTGTACCGTAAGAACAGTAGTTATAGAAAGCCAGAATACAAGCAAAAGGAAGGCTATGTCCGCCATGGAACTTGCATCAATTTCCGGTTGACTTCGTTTATTTCTAGGCATCTTACTTTTTGCTTGGTAAAATGGTTAATGCAATGGGATATAAAATGGCAAATACAATAGCAAGCAGTCCTAAGCCTAAGAATACCATAAGCGCTACCACTCCAGTAGCTGCTCGATTAACAACCCCTTCACCATACATTTCATTTTCCTCAGATTCTTCACAGACAACAACACTTGGCTGTACTACTTCTTCCGCCGAAGTCGAATCTGCCGTTGCGGTTTCTTCCTCATCTTCGGTTACCACTTCTTCTTCAGAAACAGTGACTTTTTCTGAAGCAACTGATGACTTGCTTCCCATTAGTGATTCTTGATTTGCTTCGTACACCGCATAGGGTGTAGTATCCCAGCCACTGACAGAAGCTGCGCTAATGAAGTAGACAATTAGAAAGACTCCTAAGGCAATGGCTAGACTTATAGCCGCTTTTCGATTGTATACAATGCTGAGCACAATACCTACGAGCAATCCAAGAATAGCGAGGATCATTAGCAATGTGCCAAATCGAATTTGAAGGAATAGCATTGAGCTTACTGTGTTATGGCCCGATACATTTTCTTTAACACCGCTATCACTTCCTACGTACTGATAGCGCACGACTGCCTCATCTTCCGCACATGGGTCAATAGCTATAGCCGTATCCTCTTGCCCCGCTTCTATGGTGGCATTTAGCGATACCTGCTCATATTGCGAAGACACATAGAGATAGGACAGCACAGCAAAGGCCATGATGGCACCGATAAGAATCGAAGCACCGAGTTTTAATTGTTTAGGAGAAATCATAAATCCTTTTTTTCGGTGAACTAAGAATTACTTCGAAGAATCAGAAGTCAACTTATGCTCAAGCATCATGTCAACTAATGTGATGGACTTTTCTTCCATGTCATTTACAAGACTATCGATGCGTGCTACAATGTAGTTGTAAAAGATCTGGAGGATGATCGCGGCAATAAGCCCGAATACGGTGGTCAAAAGAGCCACTTTAATACCCCCAGCAACAACATCAATCTTAAGGTCTCCCATTCGTTGAATATCCTCAAAGGCTTGAATCATACCAATAACCGTACCCATGAAACCAAGCATCGGAGCTAGGGCAATCATCAATCCAATCCAGCTTAGTCCTTTTTCTAATTTGCCCATTTCCACTGAGCCATAGGCTACAACTGTTTTTTCAATAACATCAACGCTTTCGCCCGAACGATTTAACCCTTGGAATGCAATGGATGCCATAGGTGTTGAACTATTCATGCACAAAGCTTTTGCTCCATCAATGTCTCCACCTTTTAGTTTGCCATTGATGTCATTCATTAGCTTGTCTGTATTGCCTCCCGCAAGGGTAAGACTAATGATACGCTCAATAGAAAAGGCTAAACCCAAGATCAGTGCGATAAGAACAGTACCCATAAAAGTAGGGTCTCCATCGATGAACTTATTGAGTAAGTTGTGAGTAAAGTTTCCAGATTCCGCTTCGCCTCCCTGAGCGTAGGTTAGGGTAGTACTTGCAAATACAAAAAGTACGACTAAAATGCTGTGTAGTTTTTTCATGAGTTTATGCTTAATTATCGCTTCGTCCTTCCAAAACTAAAACTTTAATCGGATATTTTTCACTTATACTAACATATCTTCCATATAGAAAACCGTAGAATATCTTCCTGCTATATCATTTCAAGGATCTTGCTACATTTGTCCTCCAATCGGAGAGGTGGCCGAGCGGCTTAAGGCGCACGCCTGGAAAGCGTGTTGGGGGCAACCCCTCCGGGGTTCGAATCCCCGTCTCTCCGCAACTAGCTTTATCCTATATGAAATTCTGAGTCGTGGGATATTCTGAATTGAGATATTAAAGCCGAGGGTCAATCGCCATGGCAATTCTCCTATTTACTCAAAAGCAATTTCGGGTTATGCTTGCTCCCGTTCTGTTCTCAAAGAAAGAAAAAGAAGAACAAGAAAGACCACAAACAAGACAATGACTGGAATCGGTGCTTGGGCTTTGGTTGTTGCCGATGAGTAGAGTGCAACAGCGAGGACCGTTGTGTTTAGTGAAATCATTCCTTGCAAAAAGTTAATAGCATCCTTTCCTGAAATTGTTCTGCAAGCGAGGGTTAGTATACCAAGGCCAAAGATAATGCTTGCCATAGCTTGATGTAAGATGGTGCCAACTTCTAAAGCTGGGCTTTGGAGATCACCAAATCCCGAAAAGGCATCTTTCGTGATAAATTCTGCTCCGATAAAAAATCCAAGTCCTTCGAGCAAAAAGAAGGAACCTAAAATGGTGAGGGTCGTTTTTGTTTTCATTTGATTTTGTTTGAGTTGAAGATACAAAAGAGGAGCAGGCAATCTTGCAATAAAAAAAGGATTGATGGCTTGTGTTTTCTATCAAAATAAACCTAAGTGTTTGTTAACCAAATTGTTTGACTCCCCAAAGAGGTCTATTTATACACAAATTGATGTATACAAATTAAAAATAAGAGGATTGTGTAATGCAATTATACAGTCTTCCGACTTCCTGCGCAAAGCTGATTGAGTTCGTGAAGTTCTCGTTTGGTTAAGTCACGCCACTTGCCAACGGGCAAGTCCAGTTTGATATTCATGATGCGAGTCCTTTTGAGTCTTTTGACGCGATAATCTAGGTGCTCGCACATACGTCGAATCTGTCGATTTAAGCCTTGGGTTAGAATAATTCTGAAAGTAGTCGGACCTACCTTCTTTACTACACATTTCCTAGTTACTGTCCCAAGTATTGGAAGTCCGTTGCGCATCCGTCGTAGAAAGTCCTCTGTGATCGGTTTATTGACTTGGACGATATATTCTTTTTCGTGATTGTTGCGAGCTCTTAAAATTTTATTGACGATATCTCCATCGCTTGTCAGAAGGATAAGTCCTTCGGATGGTTTATCCAACCGCCCTATTGGAAAAATGCGTTGGGGGTGCCCTATAAAATCAATGATGTTATTCTTTTCAACCCGTTGGTCGGTTGTGCAGACGATGCCTCTTGGTTTATTGAGCGCAATGTAAACATGCTTAGCGCTTCGCTTGCTTACCACTCGACCGTTGACCGCTACGATATCGCCTTCCTCTACTTTTTCGCCCAGTTGGGGCTTCTTTCCATTTATGGTAATTCTGCCTTCCTCTAGAAGCTTGTCGGCTGACCGTCGAGAGCAGTAGCCTATTTCGCTGAGGTATTTATTGATGCGCGTTCCCATGGTTTATGATGCGGTCTAATTTTTATTTAGACTAAAGTGGAAAGATAAGACGGCAAGGCCTTACAGGTTAAAAAGTTTTACAGCGTTTTCAGTGGTTTTCTCTGCCATTGTTTCTAGAGAAGACTCATGAATATCAGATAGTTTTTGCGCAACTTCAATTAAGTACGAGGGTTCGTTTCGTTTTCCTCTATATGGAGTAGGTGCGAGATAGGGTGCATCGGTTTCCAAAAGAATGCGGTCTAATGGAACGGATTGTATCCACTCGGCAAGCCCGCCGTTTTTAAAGGTTAGAACGCCTCCAAGTCCTAAGTAAAATCCCATGTCAAGCAATCTTTCGGCATCTGCTTGGCTCCCAGTAAAGCAATGAAGAACTCCTCGAAGTTGTCTATGTTTCTTTTGCTCAAGTATATCAAGGATTTCCGGGTAGGCATCGCGGCAATGGATGACAATTGGAAGATCGTGTTGGATTGCCCAATCGATTTGAAGCTCAAAGGCATCGATTTGCTGCTCAATGTAGTCAAGCGACCAATATTTATCAATACCTATTTCTCCTATGGCAATAAATGCTGTATCTTCTAAATTAGACTTGAGAAGGGATAATTCCTCTTTATAGCTGTCAGCCACGGAGCATGGGTGTAGACCAAGCATTGGCCGAAAGTAGTTGGGGTCGCTTTGGTGTAGTTCCAGCATCCTAGGTAAGGATCTAAGGTCAACATTAGGCATTAGAATATTGATCAGTCCATTTTCCTGGGCTCTTTTCGATGCAAGTAGACGATCTTCATCAAAGGCTTTATCGTACAAGTGGCAATGAGTATCAATGAGCTTTTTCACGTCTTAAATCTCTTATTTTCTAATTAAGTTATTCTTAATGAAAAATAATTATTAGTGCAAATAATAAAAAACAGTCCTAAATCAATTAACAAAATGAATTATTAGTAGACTAATAAATAGGTCATAAAATGTTGATATAGAACGAAATAAAATATATTCTTCTAGACGAAAAGGGTTTTTTTAACGCTCACAAAAATATATTGACTAACATCGGCGTGTAAACGTAGTACAAATCCCTGCAATTTTCTTTTAGGTTCATTGTTGTAAGGTCGTATAAACAATAGGAATATGAGAAAGACAACAAAACGTTCAGGACATAATCAAGCGGAAATGTTCCCTTTATCTATGAGTAACATAAGCCTTATGGTTGTTGCCGGAAACATTGCTAGTGATTTTCAAAACTATGACTTTGTAGCACTTAATGTAGCTGCCTCAGACCAGTTACAATGGATTATTGAATACCAAGATAAATCTGGACGATATGTGGTTATGCAGACGATAAAAAGTAATCGCCGAAAAGCCATGCACTATCGCTTCCCCATCCCAGGTTCTTATCGTTTGACCCTTGAAGTGGTCAATGTATCAGGTCTTACGACAACCAAAATCACAAAGTTTATTGCAACATGATTAACAAAATATTTAAAAAATAAAATACATAAAGCAATGAAAGACAATGAAATACGTAAAAAATATTGCATGTTTAAATGCCAAAATGAATTAACAAATAAATCACAATGTATTGTTAGACATGCAATAAGAAATATAAGTTTAATACATCACTAAAACTCATGGATATGCGAAAACGAAATAATGATTCAAACAAAGCCTTAGGGCAGAACGCACCATTTTCTCTTAAGGCAGATCCCAGCTTTATGGCACTAGCTGGAAATGTAAAAGCTGGTTTTAGGACCTTTGACTTTGTTGCTTTTAATGCAGGCGATGGGAAATTGACATGGATTATTGAACGTATCGTACATCCTAATTCCTTTGAGAAAATTGCTCAGGTAAGCTCAGGTAAGCGCAAAACGATGAGTTACCAACTACCCTTGTCGGGTTGGTACCGTGTGAGCTTGGAGTGTTTAGATTGTTTATCAAATCAAAAACAGATTTTCACTCGAACTTTTTTAACCTAATCGACGTATTCAAAAAAAATTCGAATTTTAAACTTATAATCTTTAACATGAATAATTCACGCCAACTTCTTTTTTTAGTCCTAATGTTGAGCTCGAGTCTTGCCTTCGCGCAGATCACGGCTGATTTTATCATTCTCCCCTCTCAAAACCCTGGTGGCGGCTGTGGAAATTCTTCAGTAGATTTTATGCTCATTGACTCCTTTCAGACTTTCGGAATCAGTGGTACCTATATTATTGAAGATATGAGTGGAGGCGCGGGCGGAAGTTGGATTGTTGATTCACTAAGTTTTGTGTCTAACGGTATTGCTCCTGTAGTGCCTTATACCTTCCCTTTTGGTGGGGTCTTTCAAGTGACATTGTATACGTACAATCCAAACGGGGTTTTTATCGATAGTTCAAGTCAAGCATATACTGTGGTCACTCAGGGACAAACACTTGACCCACAGTTTTCGGTAAGCCAGTCTGCCTCAAATTCATGCGATAGTGTGGAGTTGACTTTTGATATTACATCGATTAACTCCCAGTCCTACAGTTATGAATACTACGTTTACGGCTGGAATGGGACCATTGCTGTAATACAAGGGTCAAGTACTATGCCTAATCCAAGGGTTTTGGTCCCTTCTGGTATGGGCGTAGTCGATGTTTTACTTTTCGTTCGTGATGGCTTTTGCAATGATTCAACGTCCTTGACAGTGGCCATTGATTCAAGTCTCGCGAGTTCGACGATTCAAGCGTCTTTTTCGAGCACATTAAATCTAGTAGGATGTGATTCGGTTATCGTGGATTTAAACAATACATCAAGTGGTGGAAGCATATATTCTTGGACAGTGTATGATGGATTTCAAAATGTTGTGCACTCCGGTGTATCAGAAAATACATCCTTTACTTACAATGTTAATGGAGTGAATACAGCAAATATGTTGTATATCTATTTTGAGGCATCCGATCCTTCAGGATGTTCGTCATACGCCTATGAAACGTTGTTATTAGACTCTTTAGGCACCTTTTTGTACAGCTTCTTAGAAACTACCTTTGATGTATCATGCGCTGGCAATGGGGCTGATGGCGGTGCAGGTATTAATGTCTATGGTGGAACACAGCCCTATAGCTACAGCCTTAACGGTGCCCAAGCAATGACAATAAACAGCAGTTACTTTATAATCGACAGCCTACCAGCAGGCACGTATAGCGCCGAGGTGATGGATGCGAACGGCTGCAGTGTAGTAGTGGACTTTACAATTTCTGCAGCAGATTCTGTGGTAATTTATGCGTCAGAGTATTTTGATGTCTGTGGTGTTGATTCAGTAAATGGAATCTATTTACAGTCTTCCGGCTCTTGGCCCTTCACGTATCAATGGAGTACAGGCGATACGACCTCTTATGTATGGGCCCCTGGCCCTGGGTTGATTTCTGTCACGGTAACAGATGCCCTGGGTTGTTCTGCATCCTATTCTACAATTGTTCCTGATTCCAATGACTGTGTAGAATTGTTTGGCTCGGTATTCTTAGATGATAATGCGAATTGTTTGCAAGATGGAAATGATGCAGGATTAGCCAACATACCAATTAGGCTCACGTCAACCACAACTGGCACCACATACTGGACATATAGCGATGCTGCAGGTTCTTACAGCATCCGAGTACCAGAGGATAATTATGACGTAGAAACGACTTGGCAGTACAATAGTTATTACAGTCCAACCTGTGCATCTAGCTTTTTATCCAACGTAAACCTTGCAGTAGGTATGAGTTGGTCAGGTCAGCTCGACTTTGGTTATCAGATCGATTCATCCACGGTTCAAGATCTATCGATTAGTATCACAGCGTTTTCAACGGCAACTCCAGGCTTCCCTTATTACAATTACATCCAATATTGTAACGATGGCCTGCTACCTATGTCGGGTACTGTAGAGCTTACCTATGACAGCCAATTGGAATGGGCTCCATCAGGGAATACAGCAGCAGGATACCCTTACAGCACCTATCCATTGCCAACTTCATCCAATACAGCAAGTCAATTGTTGACTTGGGATTTTGTCAACCTTGCACCCTATCAGTGTCGTACGATTTATGTGGACTTCAATACACCTATCAACATGGGATTAATGCCGGGGATGCCTGTGGTACAGAATGTAAACATTACTCCAGTAGCCGGGGATGCTACACCGAGCAATAATATTGCATCGCTAAACGATTCGATTACTTCTTCTTGGGATCCTAACGACAAGGCAGTTTATCCAGCAGGTCAGATGTCGACAGATGAAAAAGATCATCATTACACGATTCGATTTCAAAATGAAGGGAATGGACCGGCTTACAGAGTGATCATTAGAGATGTGATCGATGCCAATCTTGATCTTCAGACGCTTCGTAACGTATCGGCAAGTCACTCTTTTGTAATTTCTCAAGAAGTACCTGGTGAGTTGTCCTTTATCTTTGATAACATCAATCTTGTGCCTCAGTCAGTTAGCGAGGAACTCAGTCAAGGGTTTGTTTCCTTTACGCTTTCGCAAGTTGATGATGTACCAGAGAACACCATCATTTCAAATACGGCGGACATTTTCTTTGACTTTAATCCAGCTATTACGACCAATACGGTAGAGAACTTGATTAAAAATGAGGTTACCTCCATAAGTGGTCTGACAAGTACTCTTTCAATTTATCCTAACCCAACCTCTGGACTAATTCAAGTGGAGTCTAAGAATATAGTTTCCAATTTTATGCTTACGGATATGTCTGGTCGTCGTGTATGGTCAATGGACAATGAGGTGAATTCCTTCACTACAGATTTATCTCACATTGCTCCGGGAATGTATATGATTCAGTGGTTAGAATTAGGTCAACTAATGCATAGCATAATCCAGGTTCAATAGAATCATTCTTGAATTTTGAACAGTTTTATAAGACCTCCCCTAGGGGAGGTCTTGTTTTTGGTGGTGAATCGTAATTCCTAGGCCAAGGCCTTGGTCACAAAATCAAAAAAATCTTTCGGCTGTTCAGCGTGTAGCCAGTGTCCTGCAGAGTCTATGGTGCGCAGTTTCCCTTTTGGGAATAACATTTTAGTGCTTTCCCAATGACCTTCGGTAACATAGTTAGACTTGCCTCCCCGTATGAAGGTGGCACTTTTTTTATAGGGTTTTAGATCTTCGGGAAAGGTTAATATTTTATTGTAGTGTTCCCACAATGCATTGATATTGAATTTCCAAGACAATTCTTTAGTCTCGTCTCGCGTAACGCCTTTCATTAAAAATTGTCGCACCGAAGTATCTGGTATGGCATGGGATAACTGTTCATCAATTTCTTCGCGGCGATTGATTAAACTGAAGTCAATGGATTGAAGGGCATCAAATATTTTGGCATGTCCTCCTTCATAGGCCACAGGAGCGACATCGGCAATGATTAAGTTGCGGACTCGTTCTGGCCTTGTCAGTGCGAGGTACATGGCTGTTTTTCCTCCCATGGAATGTCCCATAAGGTCTATAGTTTCAAAAGACAAATTATCTATCAAGTGTAGCACGTCTTCTGCCATTTCTTCATAGCCAAAATCAGCTGCATGGGGAGATCTTCCGTGATTTCTTTGATCAACGAGAACCACTTGTCGATCTATACTCCATTTCCTGCCCAGCGTTTGCCAATTGTCCAGTGAACCGAATAGACCATGCAAGATAATCAACGGCTCTCCTGAGCCGAATACTTTATAGTTTAACGGCAAAGCCGGCATCAATTATTGAGTTTAAGTACGGCAAGAAAGGCTTGCTGTGGGACCTCTACTTTACCAAACTGGCGCATTTTTTTCTTACCCTTTTTCTGTTTTTCAAGAAGCTTACGCTTTCGGGTAATATCTCCACCATAGCATTTTGCCGTAACGTCTTTACGCAGTGCTGAAAGCGTTTCCCGTGCAATAACTTTTTGACCGATAGCAGCTTGAATGGCAATCATAAATTGTTGCCTTGGAATGAGTTCTTTGAGTTTCTCGCATAACCTTCTTCCAAAATAGTAGGCCTTGTCGCGGTGAATCATCGCAGTAAAGGCATCTACGTTATCACCGTTAAGTTTGATATCGAGTTTGACTAGGTCGCCTGGTTGGTAACCGATGATATGGTAGTCAAATGAGGCATAGCCTTTGGAAATGGACTTTAGCTTGTCATAAAATTCAAAAACGATTTCCGACATCGGCATTTCAAAAGTCAATTCAACACGATCAATGGAGAGATAGACTTGGTTTTTGAGAAAGCCTCGATTTTCGATGCAAAGTCCCATCATCGACCCAACATATTCCTCTTTCGTGATGATTTGAGCACGTATGTAGGGCTCCTCGATACGGTCAAGAAATGAGGGGTCGGGTAAATCTGCAGGGTTGTTAATGACTATCTCGTCGCCGGCCTTAGTGTAAGCGAGATAGGTAACTTGGGGTGTTGTAGTAATTACGCTTTGACTAAACTCACGGTCTAATCGTTCTTGGATGATTTCCAAATGAAGGAGTCCAAGAAAACCACATCGAAAGCCAAACCCTAAGGCAATAGAAGTTTCGGGTTCGTAAACTAATGAGGCATCGTTGAGTTGAAGCTTTTCCAGAGCATCCCGCAAATCCTCATAATCATCGGAGTCCATAGGGTAGATTCCCGCAAAAACCATAGGTTTTACATCTTCAAAACCTTTTACCATTTCCGTAGTAGGGTTCTCTTGAAGGGTGATCGTGTCTCCCACCTTAATCTCCTTGGATTGCTTAATTCCCGTAATGATGTAACCTACATCTCCGGCAGAAAGGGTGTCGCACGGTTCAGGCTTTAGTCTGAGAACACCTATCTCATCTGCGTTATATGTTTCTTTCGTAGAGAGTAACTGAATTTTATCTCCCTTATTCATTGTTCCATTTAATACGCGGAAGTAAGCAATGACGCCGCGGAACGGATTAAATACGGAGTCAAAAATCATTGCTTGTAAAGGGGCTTCTGGATTACCTTTTGGGGCTGGAATTCGATTCACAACAGCTGATAAAATATCTGGAACACCAACGCCTGTTTTTCCACTGGCATGGACTATGTCTTCTGCCTCACAGCCAATAAGATCAATGATTTGATCAGACACTTCCTCAATCATAGCACCGTCCATATCAATTTTATTGATAATGGGTATGATTTCTAAGTCGTTCTCTAGCGCTAGGTAGAGGTTAGAGATCGTTTGAGCTTGAATGCCCTGAGCTGCGTCAACAAGAAGTAATGCTCCTTCACATGAAGCGATAGACCGAGAAACTTCGTAAGAAAAATCTACGTGGCCTGGTGTATCGATTAGGTTAAATCGATAGGTTTGCCCATCGGTGTGAGAATATTCCATGCGTATTGCATGACTTTTAATAGTAATTCCTCGTTCGCGTTCCAAATCCATATCATCAAGAATTTGGTTTTGCTTCTCTCGATCGTTGACTGTTTTGGTCTCATCAAGGAGTCGATCAGCAAGAGTAGACTTGCCGTGATCAATGTGAGCAATAATGCAAAAATTTCGAATGTCCTGCATATAGTAAATATACTATCAATACCAAGCTCTTTTGATTCCAATTCGTCAAAGCCATTAGAATTACCGTCAAATTATGCAGACCTACCTTGGTATGGCCGGCCATGTAGAATTCTTTAGGCTCATATTTATACCCTAATGCAAGGAGAGTTCAATTTGAAGGTGTATCCTGTGTAATGAATCCTCTTTAGTAAACTTAGAGTTATGCAGGATAGCAACACGTACTCCTCGTTGCCATCGAATGGTTAGGGAATTCACGAGTTCTACTTGGCCTAGGCTAAAGGCTTGAGGGAATCCATAGGGTAGAGACAGGGTGTAGGGATAGTCTAGTAATGCATCGGGTCCGGTGTGGGTAGAGAGCGTTAATCGAGCCCGGTGATGAAATCTTTTTACGGGACTGTAGCGCACTTCTGTATAACAAAGTTGGCCCCAAGACCATTGTTTTTTTCGGTGTTGTGTTTGGGCGGATAGATAACAGTGAAAACTGACATTATCTTGAAAACGTTTAGTCCATTTTAGTCGAATCAAAATGTGATTTAAGGAAGTTGTCATATCTTGAGATTGCCGGTAGCGCGCCATAACATAAATGCTTTCTTGACGGTCTGGCTTGTACTCATACCTAACGCCTAGTGTTATTTGGCCTTGATTTTCATTGTTGACATCATCGTATTTTTTAGAATAAAGTGATATGACCCCTTGGATGTAATGCTTTTTCCATCGATGACCGAGTCCCATTCGGACTTGAGCACCCTCAGCTATTTCTATGGCATTCATACTTGGAATCCTCGGTTCATAGTTTTTTGTGGATTGCATCTGTAGCGACGCTGTATAATCTGTTTTAGGCGAAAGAGCCATAATCATTGTTGCCAAGAATGCAGTCGATTTAGCATTTGAGGGTTCAATAAGGGTAGAGAGTTCTCCTTGTACTATACCATTGGGTAGATGCCATGAGTTGTACAGGCCTAAATTGAATTGTGATTGATGTATATCCAATAGAGAGGCCGTTTTATACAGCATAGAGATTCCTGTCTGTAAAGGCTTTGAATCCGAGTGGACGTCAAATCCAATTGCTGTGAGGGAAACTGCTTTACGTCGTAATTGCTGGAGTTCACTCTGGTGAAGACCTTGGTTGCTTGGGTCAATCCATAAGGAGGAGTCTCTGATTTCTCCATCGACATTTTGATAGTCAAAAAGCAAGTTTCCTCGAAGTTTCTTTTTGTATATGTCAAGACACACTCCCCGCATTCTATTTACCTCATTTAGGCTAGTATGGGGTTTGCCTTGCATTTGAATTCCAGCCCAAGTATCAGGAATAAAAAGGGATTGCAATTGAAAGTGTCGAGATAATACACTGCCCAACCCCCAAGTAACTCGATAATCTCCGAGAATAAGTGCAAACTTTGGTTGCCTGAATGACCAATACAATGACGTGTAGTCCCAACCAAGTTGTTTTTCACTAAATACAAAGGTTTCGCGATAATCCAACTCTACATTTATTCCAGCTGACCATACGTCGTTTACGTGAATTCCATATTGGATATAATGTCGCAGCAATAAATTATCACTGTTTTCGCCAACAATACCCAAGCGCAGCTTGTGCTCTGTATTATTTAAGCCCGCTTGAGAGCTATTGAATAGGACTTGTTGACCAATGGCATCAACGAGTCGTGAATACGTGGCTCGATCAAAAGAGTTTACGTGGTGTAACTCGAGCAGGTTATGTATTCGACCAAACCTTTTTTGATAGGATATGAGGCTGTTGTATTGCTCTTTGCTTATCCATTGTCTAGTCAGCCATTTTTGCGCCACGCGGTATGCGTCTTTCTTTAAAGGCGAATCGTATTCTCCATCAATAGTGGATGTTTGAGATAAGAATAACGACGTATTATCATGATATATACTGTCATAATCAAATGTGGAAATAGCTTGGGCGTGGCATATAGAGAGACAATACCATAACCAGATCATGAAGAGAAATGATAATACTAACCTTTTCACCATTTGAAGCCTTCATAGCCTGCAATGGCAGTATATTGTATAGGTATCCCGTTGTATAGCTGTGCTGAGAGTCCAAGCGTGACATTCTTTTTATAGATAAGTATGGTGAGACCGGCTTTTACTGGGGATAATCCCAAATCCAATCGAAGAGACAAGGTTTTATGGAGTTTTATTCGACTCCCCATAATGTATTGGTTTCTACCTTGAAAATCAATGATAAGGGCAATGTAGGCCTCTACCAAATCCTTGGAATAGAAAAGCGCTTTGGTTACACGATGTTGTGTTGTTTTTATTAGTTGGCTAAGCTCATCATTTCGAGTACTTGCTTCCCACAAGATGTGGAGTGATGTCATAGAGTTTAGCATGAGGGAAGTGCTGCCACCGAATTGTAACTTAGCAGAGTGTGCTAGGGGAGTGAAGTAGGCGGAGCGCCCAAGATAAATTCCAATATTGAGATAGCGTCCAATGTTTCGTGCATATCCAGTAAGGAGGCTCCATCGCGAATGCTTATGAAAACCTGTGGCCTTATTTACAAGTAGAATGCTCTGATTGTTTTTTTTGTAGGAAATTCTAAGACCAGCTTCGTATAGGCTTGGACTGAGTGGGTGATGATTCCACCGTCCATCAAGATGAACGTTTTGGGCGGATAGACTATTGGCTGAAGGGTGCAGTAACCAGAAAGACGGAACCTCTCGGAAAGTATTGGATAATTCTATACCGTACTCCTGTCCGTAAAGTGAGAGATTACAAAAGAAAAGTAGAGTAGATAGATTAAGCCGTTGGAGCATTAAGCGCAAACATAGGCCCCTTAACTACCCTTCAAGGATTATGTTGAGCAATAGTAATCTAAACGTTACTTTTTGCCCTCTGAGGCAGAGCATCCGGCCTTTTCACCTTGTTTGCCTCCACAGCAACCGGGTAGACTTTCTTGTACAATAGGGTTGGGAGCAAAATTTCCTGCCATATAGCCAGCATCAGCAATAGCCATTTTAATGGATTCTTCAGAAGTTTTTGAATCATTAAATGTGACTAAAATCATTTTGGTTTCTAAATCAATATCGACATTTTTCACTCCTTGAATCGCATAGCATGCATCCTCAATACGATCGATGCACATGCCGCAGATTGCATTGGTTTTAAAGGAAATCGTGGTTTTCTCTGCGCGAAGATTCGCCGATAAAAAAAGGATGCTCATAGCAAGTAGTATTGTTCTCATAAGTTCAAAATTTTTCAAGAATCATGCCGAAATAGGGTATATCGATATCCTAAATATACTCTAGGTCCGAAAATTGGTCCCCAAATCATAGAAGCATCAAATAGTGTTGCTGGAGAATTTACATCACTTTGTACAATATCATCCGGACGGATAATGGGATTGGATTGGCGGAACACATTGAGGTTTTCACCTCCTATGTAAAGCTCATGGCCAGCATTTGGTGCATAGGTTACTTGCGCATTTAAAGTGGCATAAGCAGGAGATTGCTCAGGCCTTCTATTATTTGTAGATGGAATTCGACTTGGCCCTCGTATGGTGAGCGTAAAATCTGCTCGAAGTTTTTCGGAAGGCAGATTGTAAGCAATATTTTGTAAAAGCACCCACTTTGGAATAAAAGGATCTCTAAGCGTTTCTCCATCATATGTTGTAAAGGTCTGATCCCCTTTAATGGATATACTGCTTTTTAGATTATCGAGCCAATTGGTGACTAAGTCAATTTGGAATGAATTTGAAAAGGCAGGTCCTTGAAGAGTTTGAATTTTTATTTTTAAAGGATCTTCAATATTAAATACTGTGTGCCGCTGGAAATCTGTACGATATACATCCATAATCAACTCCCATGAGGTATTACCTATCTCGAAATTTTTAAACAAATTAATGCCATAGGTCCAAGCTCGCTCATCATACACATTATCCATAAATTCTGAATCAATAAGGAATTGGCGCCCACTGGCAAATCTTCCAAAGCTCTCTGTAAGGATAAAGGGACTTCGTGCTGAGCGACCTGCAGATAGCTTTACAATC
>PAPS01000042.1 GCA_002708985.1 Saprospirales bacterium
ACTTCCATCGGTTTGGAAAATCATAAGACCGGTCGCAGGTGAAGCAATGGCATCACGCTGTACTTCCGTCATTCGAGGGATAAGTAATCCTCCGTCAGTAGCTGATATATCAAGCTTTGCGGAGTTATCCGGGGAAGATGTTCCTACACCCACGTTTTGAGCATTAAGTGCAAAAGGAATTATTAAAGCAAGGAGAAATTTAAGTTTGATTGAATGCATAATTGTGCTTTTGTACTTTTAAAATAAACAGTTTTATTAGGTTATGGTGACAACTTATAAACCAACTGCAGAAGGTTGGTCTTTACAAGTACTAACAATTAGCATCAAGCGAAATAAAAATTACGCTTTAGATCGCATTGAATCCAGTGATATCTCTTCCGGTTATTAATTCATGAATTTCATTTGTGCCTTGATAGGTGATAAGAGTCTCGATGTTAATCATGTGCCTCATAACAGGGTATTCACTTGTGATTCCCATACCTCCTAAAATTTGTCTTGATTCCCTTGCAATGTTCTGTGCCATTTTTACATTGTTTCTCTTGGCCATAGATATTTGTTTGTAGTTAGCCTTCCCCTCGTTCATTAATTTTCCCAATTGGTAGCACATTAACTGAGCCTTCGTAATTTCTGTAACCATGTCGGTTAATTTTTTTTGTATTAACTGATTACTTCCAATAGGTTTTCCAAATTGTATTCTTTCTTTAGAGTACTGTAGGGCTGTTTCATAACATTCAGTGGCGATGCCAACACTGCCCCAAGCAACGGCATATCTTCCAATGTTTAGACACTCATAAGCATCCTGTATTGATGTGCTATTTTCGAGTACTTGACTTTTATCAACCAAGGAGTCGCTAAAAACCAGTTCACCAGTTTTCGAAGAACGGAAAGACCACTTATCTTTTAAGGTTGTCGTTGTAAAGTTGGTTATTTTATCCGTTTCGATAATGATCCCTTTCACCACTTTGTTTTCATCCTTTATCCAAACTAATGCGATGTTAGCAGTTTCTGCATTTCCAATCCACATTTTACTTCCGTTAATAATGATTTTATCCCCTTGTTCCTTATAGTAACTATGCATTGATGAGGGGTTCGAACCAAAATCGGGCTCTGTGAGTCCGAAAGCCCCAAGCAACTCTCCAGTTGATAATTTTGGCAAGTATTTTTCGCGTTGTTCTTCTGATCCGAACTTATATATGGCATACATTACAAGGGACGTTTGAATGGAACTTATAACCCGAATTGAACTATCCCCCCTTTCAAGTTCTTGCATCATCAGGCCGAACGAAATATAATCAGCATTGACGCCACCATATTTTTCGGGGAAAATTAGTCCAAAACCACCGATGCTTGCGAGTTCTTTAATGAGGTGAGAGGGAGTCTCGGCCTTTTGAAAGTATTTTTCAATGTTGGGTTTTACGTGTTTTACAACCCAATCTCTTGTAGCATCTCGAATAAGAATTTGTTCCTCAGTAAAGCAACTTTCAATATTGTAATAATCAGTGTTAGCACTCATTTATGTATCTCTTGTATATTTTGTAACTACTTAATTAAAGTATCCTTGTTGCTGTTATTCCAACAAAAGACCTTTAAAGTCCTTTATCTCACGAGTAGATTCTATCATTGTCTTCAATTCAGGATTAATCGTTTTGAGTTTTTCCGACTGAATCTTTAGTTTTTTGTTGTTTCCTAAGGATATGACATAGTTTAGCTCTTGTTCTTTTCTGACTTCTTTAAAATCAGACCTTTGGTGGGAACCTCTGCTTTCTTTTCTTTTTAATGCTCCAAGAATTGTAGCTTCTGCAGCCATGATTGATCCCTCTAGGTCAAAGGCAAGCATTAAATCCTCGTACCCCTCGCTATCTGGTCTTACATCTAATGATTTTGATAGTTTTTTTAACCTATCAATCATCTTAAGGCCTTCTTGCAATTTGATTTCATCCCTTACTACTCCACATTTTTCCCACATAATGTTTCTTAGCTCTCTTTGAAGCGGCCTTGCAACATGATCTCCACTTTTTAAAAGAAAGTCAATTTTTTTATGCGCTTTTTTAATGATATCTCTAGACCGATATTGCACATCTAATGAGAGGGATCGCTCAGCAGCATATTTTCCTGCCCTCTTACCAAAAATTAGTATTTCTGCTAAGGAATTACCGCCAAGTCTATTGGCACCGTGCAGGCCTGAGGTGCATTCACCAGCTGCAAACAGACCATCAACCCCAGTGTTGTGCGTATCAGGATCAACAATAATTCCTCCCATGGAATAATGTGCAGTCGGTGCGACCTCCATAGGAGTTTTTGAAATATCTATCATTAATGTATCCAGAAATTGTCTATACATTCTTGGAAGTTTTTTAATGATGAATTCTTTTGATTTATGGCTAATATCTAAATAGACGCCTCCATTTTTGCTTGCTCGTCCCTCTGAGATTTCTAGATAATTCGCCATGGCCACACGATCCCTTGTCGATAGTTCAAGTCTTTGCTTATCATAATTTGCCATAAATCTCTCACCCTTACCATTTATTAGTCGCCCTCCTTCACCTCTAACTGCTTCGGTAACAAGAGTTCCTGAGATTTCTTCGGGAACAACCATTCCAGTTGGATGAAATTGGACTAACTCCATGTCCTTTAATTTGCATCCCGCTTTTAAGGCTAGGTAGAAAGCATCACCAGAATTCTCATTACGTCTGGATGAACTTTTACGCCATATTCTAGTATGCCCGCCTGCAGCTATTATGGTAGAATCGGCTATAAACACTGTGCGTTCCCCATTATTAATATTAAATGTCATTGCTCCAAAGCAAATATTATTGTGTACTAAAAGTTCAGTGACATATTGGGAATCGTGTATTGGAATTTTAAGCTCATTTGCTTTTTTAATGAGGGTTTTTAAGATTGACCGTCCCGTGTAGTCTCCTGAATAGCATGTTCTTCTGTAGGTGTGTGCTCCAAAGTATCTCTGATCTAGCTTGCCATTTTCAAGTTTGGCAAAGTTCGCTCCCCATTCATCAATTTCCGATACTAGTCCGGGGGCCTCTTTGGCCATTAACTCTACCATTCTTGGTTCAGAAAGATTATACCCTTCAATCATTGTATCAGCAAAATGTTGTTTCCAATTATCTTTGGAATCAACATTACCAAAGGAAGCATTTATGCCACCTGCAGCCAATACGGTGTGAACATCTTCTTTTTTTCGCTTTCCGATTACCGTTACTTCAACACCTGATTTTTTTGCTTCAATAGCTGCCCTTAAGCCAGCTCCTCCGCTTCCTATAACTAATACATTAGATACGTGGGTTCTATGATTTTTTGCTTTCATATCGGATAAGAATTTTTATTTTCTCATTGTTACTTTTGTTCGAGTGGGTCAATAGCCTTTCACCCACTATAAACATGGTTGGAAATTTGTTTCAAGATGTCAAAGGGTTGTAAAATATTTTATAAATAATATTATATGTCATTATTATGACATCGCACAAAGGCCTTGATATACTTCTTTTATACGCGTTATTTTTTTCGAATATTCGGATTACAAAAAGACATAAAATAACTCTGCTATATTTCTTGAGAAATTTATCAATATCCTAAAAAAATTTATATGACTAATAGAGAAAGAATCCCTGTGGTAATACTTAATGGATTTTTGGGTTCTGGCAAAACGACGCTCTTTAGAAACTTAATTAACCAGTCCAAAGCAAAGGATATCTCACTCTCTGCTATAGTAAATGATATGAGTGAACTTGATGTAGATGGTGAAATACTTGGCCTTTCAAATGTTGTGGAAAATGACAGCGATATTCTTGAGTCTATTTCTTCATGTGTTCTTAGTAGCGAAAAAGGAATTACCCAGCTGAATGAATCGATTCACAGGCTACGTATTAATCAATCTCCTGACATCATAGTAATTGAGACTTCAGGTAGCTGTCACCCTATGCCACTCATCGAATATTTTAAAAGCCAGCTTGAATTTAAATTAATCGGTGTTTTAGTTCTAGTTGATAGTCTTATGTTGTCTCACGATTTCAATTATGGACAAATGCTCATTCCTCTTTTCAAAAAGAATCTATCTGAAAATAAAAGAGATACTATAAATCTCATGGTAGAGCAAATTATGTTTTGTAGCCACCTATTTTTAACCAAAAGTGATCGAATCGAGAAAAGTCGCTTATCTGACATTGCTACTCATATCCAATCGATTAATCCAAAGGCTTCTGTGCACAACGTTCTTTTTGGTCGTCTTGATATTCAATCATTATTTGAACTCAGTGAGTATAACTACAGCAATGTCGCTCAGCTTATTAATGAGTTAAGACCTGTCTTAAAATTGGAGCAGGTAACAGAAAGACCCTTTGGTTTAGGTACAAAAGTGATAAAAGATGATCGACCATTTCACCCCGAAAGACTATGGGATGTCTGTCACAATTATCTCGGAAAACATATTTATCGTAGTAAGGGCTTTTTCTGGATGGCTAGCCGCAGAAAATATTCATTGTTGTGGAATCAGGCCGCAGGTGGAATTAGTCTTGAACTAATTGGAACTTGGAAGGCTGCTGTAGTAGAGGACAAAAACAATGGTCTATTAGATCAAGAAATTGCGCTTCTTAAAGAGCAGTTGCTTGAAGAGAAAGGCAGATTTGGTGATAGGCATTGCGATTTAACTGTTATAGGAGACTTAAGTCATGTAGATATATTCGCAGATAAGTTAAAATCGTGTTTTTTAACCAATGATGAGATTGATCTTTGGAATAATGGTTATGAATTCAGAGATCCATGGCCGCAAAAGATTGTGACCTTAAAAAAAGAATAATAATTTTTTGTGCAGACATCATTTAACATCTAGCCTTTAGAGCCTTAAAAATTTTGCTTTTTTTTCTTGTATACACCTGTTGATTTCCTTTTGTGTTACATGTCCTTTCAAGTAGTAGATTAACAATCTATTCTAATCAAGCTAACGTCTAATGGAAAATACTCAATTGCAATCACTAGCTACTCAGACCCGCCGAGACATACTTCGTATGGTGCATGCTGTTAGCTCAGGTCACCCAGGTGGGTCTATGGGCTGCACTGATTTTTTTGTTCTGATGTACAATGAAATTCTTCGGCTAAAAGAGGGTTTTTCGATGGATGGATTGAATGAGGATTTATTCTTTTTATCCAATGGGCATATCAGTCCTGTTTGGTATAGTGTGCTTGCACGCCGAGGATTTTTT
Organism: Saprospirales bacterium; assembly: GCA_002708985.1. Lineage (GTDB taxonomy): Bacteria > Bacteroidota > Bacteroidia > Chitinophagales > UBA8649 > UBA8649. The sequence goes on from PAPS01000042.1 coordinate 5,214, forward strand.
CCTCTTGAAGAGCTTAAAACCTTTCGAAAAATTGACACACGACTTCAAGGTCATCCCACAACACATGAGGGGCTGCCAGGTATTAGGGTTGCGTCAGGTTCTCTAGGACAAGGTTTGTCTGTGGGCATCGGTTCTGCATTGACTAAGAAGCTCAATGGCGATAAGCATTTGGTTTACACATTACATGGCGATGGCGAGTTACAAGAAGGGCAGATTTGGGAGGCAGTTATGTTTGCTGCGCACCACAAGGTGGACAATCTTATTGCTACGGTAGACTGTAACGGTCAACAAATAGATGGAAGTCTTGAAAATGTAATGAGCTTAGGCGATTTAGCTTCAAAATGGAAGGCTTTTGGGTGGCTCGTTCTCGAAATGAATGGCCATGATTTCGATGATATGCGATCAACCCTTGAAGAGGCGAAATTGCTCACTGGTCAAGGAAAACCTATTGTTATATTGATGGCTACTGATATGGGTTACGGGGTTGATTTTATGTCGGGTACTCATGAATGGCATGGGAAGGCGCCAAATGACGATCAATTAGAAGTGGCTTTAGCTCAACTTGAAGAGACTTTGGGAGATTACTAGAGGAGAGGCTGCATTTGCTCATTAGCATTAGTGAGAAACCTGAATTCTCCTTACTTGGGAGGAATCCACCCCCACCCATCCTCCCAACAATCTACCATTTCATTTATGGCATGTCTTGATAAAATGAGTATCTGGCTATCCACAAAAATCAGCGAACTTCAGATTCCTCAACATCCTCATTTTGTATATTTAAAGTATGATGGATCAAAGTCCTTATTCTCCAAAGAACAAGGTGCGCGTAGTCACTGCTGCGTCTCTTTTTGATGGGCATGACGCAGCCATTAACATTATGCGTCGCATAATTCAATCGACAGGTTGTGAAGTCATTCATTTAGGTCACGATCGAAGTGTAGAAGAAGTAGTGAATGCTGCAATTAATGAAGATGCTCAGGCCATTGCTATGACATCCTACCAGGGTGGACACAATGAGTACTTCCGGTACATGTATGATTTGTTAAAGGAAAGAGGTGCAGATCATATCATGATCTTTGGTGGAGGTGGAGGTGTAATTCTTCCTGAGGAGATCAAAGATTTGATGGATTACGGTATCACTCGAATATATTCTCCCGACGATGGTCGTGCAATGGGCTTGCAAGGTATGATTAATGACTTGGTCTCTTCTGCTGACTTTCCAACAGGTGAACATATCGCTGATGAAATGTGGTCGGTAAGCAAGAATGAACCATCGTCCTTAGCGCAGGTGCTTAGTGCAGTAGAAAATTTTAACGATAAGTACGCTGCTCAAATAGAGAGTCTAGAGCATAAAGCGGCTAAACTTGACACTCCTGTTCTAGGTATAACAGGTACAGGAGGGGCAGGCAAAAGTTCCCTTGTTGATGAATTTGTTCGGCGTTTTATACTAGATCAAGAGGATAAGCATATTGCAATTGTTTCTGTTGATCCATCCAAGCGCAAAACTGGGGGTGCTTTACTCGGTGATCGTATTCGAATGAATGCTATCAATCACCCTAGAGTATTTATGCGCTCTTTGGCAACTCGCCAAGCAAATCTTGCCCTTTCTAAACACATTAATCAAATTGTTCAAGTTCTTAAGGTTGCAGGGTATGACCTCATCTTACTCGAAACCTCAGGGATCGGTCAAAGTGATACGGAAATTGCTGATCACAGTGATGTCTCCATGTATGTGATGACGCCAGAATATGGGGCAGCAACACAGCTTGAGAAAATCGATATGTTGGATTTTGCGGACGTCGTAGCGCTCAATAAGTTTGATAAGCGGGGAGCTCTAGATGCTCTTAGAGATGTTAAAAAACAAGTTCAACGCAATCGAGGTTTGTGGCACGAGGATGTTGATTCTATGCCCGTTCATGGCACTATAGCCTCGCAGTTTAATGATCCAGGCACTAATGCACTCTATCTCGCTGTAATGCATCGCGTGTCACAACTTGAAGGCTGTACATCACTAAAACCCTCCTCGCATTGGAATACAGATTTATCTGAGAAGATTCATATAATTCCACCCAAGCGGATTCGATACTTATCAGAGATAACGGAAAACAATTCACGCTACGAAGAACGAGTCAACCATCATGTAAAGCTTGCCTCTAAACTTGGTCAATGGACTGCCTTGCGGAATGACTTAAGAGAGACTGCCATGTTGGAAGAGGCCAACTCACGTATTGAGGCGCTAAAAAAAGACTTGGATGATCACCTTCTAGATGATATCCATGCATGGGATACCATGATTAAAGATTATTCAGCTTCTGAATACAATTTTCAAGTAAGGGATAAGACCATTTCAATCAAGACCCATACTACCTCTCTTTCTCATCAGGAGATTCCAAAGATTGCCTTACCGAAGTTTACAGATTGGGGCGATCGTCTTCGTTGGTTAATGCGCGAAAATGTTCCAGGCAAGTTCCCATACACTGCTGGAATATATCCCTTCAAACGTCAAGGTGAAGATCCTACGCGTATGTTTGCTGGAGAGGGAGGGCCGGAAAGGACCAATCGCAGATTTCACTATCTAAGTGCAGATATGCCTGCTAAGCGATTATCGACGGCATTTGATTCGGTGACGTTGTATGGAAGAGATCCCGGCCTTCGTCCTGATATCTACGGAAAAATTGGTAATGCAGGAGTAAGTGTCTGTTGTCTTGACGACGCAAAACGCCTTTATTCAGGTTTTGATCTCTGCGATCCATCGACTTCGGTTTCAATGACGATTAATGGCCCAGCACCTATGGTACTAGCCTTCTTCCTAAATGCTGCTATCGACCAACAGTGCGAGATGTATATCAAAGAGCACGGTTTGGAAGAAAAAGTTGATGCACTTAGAAAGGCGCGTTTTGGCGACAACGCACCGATCTATCAAGGTGAGATTCCTCATGGTCATAATGGTTTAGGTACTCTCCTCTTAGGGGTTATAGGAGATGAAATTCTTGATGCTAAGGTATATGCCGAGATTAAGGCAAAAACAATGCAAAGTGTTCGGGGAACTATACAAGCTGATATTTTAAAGGAGGATCAGGCACAAAATACCTGCATCTTTTCCACGGAATTCGCCCTTCGCCTAATGGGGGATGTTCAAGAATATTTCATTGATCAGAAGGTGCGTAATTTTTATTCCGTATCGATTTCGGGTTATCACATTGCTGAAGCAGGTGCCAACCCAATAACGCAATTGGCATTTACGCTTGCTAACGGATTTACCTATGTGGAGTATTATCTAAGTCGTGGTATGGATATAAATGCCTTTGGTCCCAACCTAAGTTTTTTCTTTTCCAATGGCATTGATCCTGAGTATGCCGTAATTGGTCGTGTTGCAAGGCGTATCTGGGCTAAAGCTATGCGTGATATTTATGGTGCTGGACCTCGAGCTCAAATGCTGAAATATCACATCCAGACGAGTGGTAGGAGTTTGCATGCTCAGGAGATAGATTTTAATGATATTCGAACGACCTTACAAGCACTATATGCCATCTATGACAACTGTAACTCATTGCATACCAATGCTTATGACGAGGCAATCACCACGCCTACTGAGGATTCAGTACGTCGCGCTGTGGCAATACAAATGATTATCAACCGAGAATTAGGTCTTGCGAAAAACGAGAACCCTCTACAGGGTTCATTTATCATTGAAACCCTAACGGATCTTGTAGAAGAGGCTGTTATGGCGGAGTTTGATCGTATTACAGAGCGTGGGGGAGTATTAGGAGCCATGGAAACTATGTATCAACGCGGTAAGATTCAAGAAGAGTCTCTTCATTATGAGACGCTGAAGCATACAGGAGATTATCCAATTGTTGGTGTAAATACGTTTCTTTCTTCTAAAGGATCTCCAACGGTAATCCCAGGAGAAGTCATCCGATCTACTGAGGAGGAAAAGCATGTTCAGATAGACACCGTTAATGTTTTACATAAAGTACACCTAGAGTCTTCAAATAAGGCTATAGAAGGAGTTAAGAATGCTGCTGTACAAAATGAAAATATCTTCTCAGAATTGATGGAAGCGGTGAAGTGCTGTACACTGGGCCAGTTGACCGAGGCTATGTTTGAGGTAGGCGGGCAGTATCGGCGGAATATGTAATTTAGAAAAAAAAAGAATGAAAAAAATACAACTCTTGCTAGCGGCGATGTCCATATCGCTTGGCGTTTTGGCTCAGGCACCACAAATACAGCGAAATCTCAATTATTCCGAAAACGGTTCCGTGGATATACTAACCTTAGATCCAACATTGGATAAGTCATTTACCTTAGCTAATCAAAACGGAAGTTCCCTCAGATTGGGAATACAAAATCTGCTAAGTTTGAATCAAAAGTCTATTGACGATATTAAAAGTTTTGTATGTCGAAATTTTCCAACCACCTATAATAATGGATCTATCCGATATGAAAACAAAGTTTACATGTCTAAGGACAATCTAGAGATAAGTCTGCGACTCGGGCAAAGTTCGTTGCAGGTTATTTCTGCTACATCGTCCAGCTCCAAAACTTTGGCCATACCGTATTCTTCTATATTATTTTACTCCCTTGAAAACAACGAATTAAAAATCACTTTAAATCATTGATAAAATCAAGGCTTGAGCCGTCTAGAGAGTAGTCTTTTTTCTTGCCTCCCTTTTCTCACGCTTGGCATATCGGTCATATATAGTGAATACTCTACTCACATTAAACCCAAAATGGATATCTCCATTTAACCATCGTCCAGTAGTCTCACTAGCTAGGAACTTCTCATGCATACCTTGGGCATTTGTAAAGTGTAATTGAAAGACATGACCCCCTGTTTCTAAGTCAATTCCAAAGCTAAACGCATTGCGTACTTTTTCCCCTTGTATTTCAGATAGAATCTGATTACTAGGAAGTATCATATAGTATTCCGCATTAAAACGCATAGCCTTTGTAAGCTTTACGGAAGACCCTAGACCCAAAGAAAATATAGAGTTTTTATCACTCGCTAGTTGTACTAGGTTTCGGTGTACTATCGTAGGGGTAACCTGTATTGATAGCCAGTCACCAAATTTTCGGGCAAGCATGATTTGATAGGTATAGTACATGCGACTGCGAATAGGTACATCAATATTACCAAATGGTCGCAAGTCAGACCGAATCATGGCACTTGCCATCGCTGTTACTGTAAATGGGAAAGGCTTTGCTCCATATCGCTGTCTTAGAAGTCGATACTTTATATGACCATCATAAACTTTAGTGTACGATGAACGCCCGAATCCAAGGTTTAAATTATCTGTGACACCATAATCAAAACCCAAACGGACGGTAGCATTATCTAAACCAAACAAATCCCTCCAACCTGCGTTTAATCGTCCAAATCGATGTCCAATAAGAAACTGCAAAACCCCTTCTGCCTGGGTCTCCACTGTATGACCACTTACGATGCGTGTACCTTTGAAGGTGGCAATAGTGTATTGTGTTAAAGGCTCCTCTTCTTGAGTGAGCATGTCTAGCAAATCACTTTGACTTTTTACTATCTGAGGTATTGCGAGTGCGAATACTAGGATATGTAGAGCATGGTGCAATCTCATAAAAGTGTGTTTAGTGCTAAGACTTAGGTTTTAGTTTCACATCTACCTTTATTTCTATAGATTCTGAAATGTTATCGATATACATCGTAGGTATTTCTACTTTAAAGTCCTGTAGATTGACTACAAAAGTTGATTTGGCTGAGACATTTTTGTCAATTCCGACTTTTATTGTACCCCTTGATTTAACCGTTTTGGTGATGCCATGCAGAGTAAGCTTTCCCTCTACTTCTATATTGTAGCTTCCTGCTTTGGATAAACTAACGTCCTCAAGATCCTTGATAAGTCCTTCAAATGTTGCCTTAGGAAATTTATGGGATTCAACATAACGCTCGTTAAAATGCTCTTGCATCAGAGCCTTCTCAAACTGAAAGGCATTCATCAACATACTGAAAGCTATTTTACCTTCCTTAATATCAATAGCGCAGGATACTTGTTTATTCGTCGCTTCAATATCTTCTATTGGTGCGTGCGAATAAAAAGTTATTTCTCCATTAGACGTATAGTAGATTTGTCCGTAGGATAAGTAAACATTGAGCGCAAAGCATAATAAGAGTAAAGGAATATTTTTCATAAAAATCAAATTTAGTTATCACATGCACCCTCGTCAAGCCATGTGCCAATTTTTTGAAGCTCTTCAGATGTTAGGGGTGTTCCTATAGGCATGGCATAGGGTATTTGGTCAATAACCCAACTTTCAAAAAGACCGTTATCTACATAAAATTTTACTTGCTGATAATTTACTAGTGCAGGCTGTGGTCCACCTTGATTATGACAACCTGATATAGCACAAGAAGCATCGATAATTGGTTCGATATCTGCTTTGTAAAAAACCGTGGCGGAATCACAACTTGATGGTGGGGGAGGTGGCGGATATCTTTCTTCAATATTTTCATATTCGCATTGCTGTAATGTGAGCATTACAAAACCGGCGAATAAACAGAATACTAAAGAATGTGGACGCATGCAGATAGGGTGATATTATCGAATAAAACGAAGGGCATCCTCGACGAGAAGTTTCATTTCCTCTGGATTTGTACCATCATAAAATCCGAGAATATCCGTCTGATTGCGCACAAGAAACACTTTAGCTGAATGCGCTTGATAGGCCATCCTACCCATGCTTTCGTTGAAGGGAAGCTTAAAGGTTTTTCGGTACAGAGTTAAGATTGTAGCTGAATCTCCAGTTAAAAAGTCCCAGCGATCCGGCAACGCGTTATATTTTTTACTGTATTCCAAGAGTCTCTTAACGCTATCACGTTTTGGATCTACCGAGATGGACAGAATTTGGAATTCACCCTTATCAGATAATTGATTTTGGACCTCTAATAAGTTATCACTAACTGTGGGGCATATGCTCGGACAACGCGTAAAAAAAAAGGTAACTATGGACAAACCTTCTGTCATGTTGTAATGGTGGAAGGCTTCATTAAACTGATTGACTAGTTCAAATTTCGGGGTGATGGTGAAAATTGGTTCACTGGACCCCTGGGCTATACGAGTAGAGCTTTGAATACTTTGGATCGGGGATATCATATTACCTGCTGAATCGTACTCAGGAGGGCTATCATGTCTTTGATCATACGCTGTGGCTTCAGCTGTATTAAAATATTCGTCGGGAAGGGATGAGCCATCGTCCTCCCTCTCTATTACACGCTGTTCTGTAGCATCAAGGTAGCCGCAACCCATAGATAGGGTTGTGATCATTAGGCCCCAAAGAACAGTGTTTACTCTACACAACATTTATATAATACAATTTCAGTGGAAGATCCGCCCATCATAGAAGCAAATGGATCATTACTCACCTCTAGTTCCTTCTTTCCTTTACAATAACACTGTACAGTAACATTAGTTCCTAGCTTATAAATATTAGTATCTAAAGATTGCCTCAAGGTGCAATTAATTACATTATTCATAGAGCTATTAGTCTGTCCTGCGATATGAAGGTATTCTCCTTTACGATCGATGAGGCTGATTACCCCCGTTAACTTAACCGCATGCTTTTTGGTTTCAGAGTATTTTTCTTGCAATTGCTCATCAGACATATCTTTATGCTCATCAAAGAAGGTAATGGCATCCATTGTAATAATTGGTTCGATGGAGCAAGGATTAACATATTCTCTTTCGAGTTCCATGAATCCATAGCCTATTCCAAGAATTACACCTAGGGCAACAAGGGCTAACAAGGCTACATACAAATCAATGTGGCGTGGATTATATAATCGTTTTATCATACTTATATACATTTTCTGAAGGGCATACAATTTGTTGATAGGCATATATGACTCTAAGAATCTCATTTATAGATGCTTAAAAGTGTTATCCATTCTTCTTTCGCGTATTAAAATAATCAATAATAAATCCGTAAGTTAAAATCAGAAGATAAAGTATGCGCATTATTACACAATGGTTGCTGGTATGCTCAGTATTAATGGGAGGAGTCTATTTTTTTCCATCCTCTGTTCAAATCGATCCATTGTATATGGCGCTTGTTCTTGGGGCGGTTATTCGAGTGCTGAATGCCACCCTGAGGCCTTTGCTTTTGTTGTTCACTCTTCCTTTTACACTATTCACATTAGGATTATTTATTCTTGTAGTTAATGGTTTTGTTTTTCATTTGGCAGCCCGTTGGGTAGATGGTGTTTCCTATAGTTTTGCTGCGGCCTTTTTATTAGCCTTAGTCACAGCGGCCTTAGATTCGATAACTCAGGACAAAAAAAAGTCGCCAGCCAATGTTATCTTTCATCAATTTGGTGGCAAGCGAAATCAAATGGAAAAAGATGAGATTGAAGACGTTCCATTTATTGAAGTAAAGGCTAAAAAGGAATAGGTATGCTTCCGATTGTTTTTCTTGCGATGATGGTTTCCGCGATTGTAGCGATTGTAACTCAAGTGTTTCGCTATAAACGACAGGCAAACTACGCATTAGAACGATTTGCTGATGCTTTATGGGATGCGACCAATAAACTCAAGTTGGTGCAACCTGAGTCGGAATATAAAGATGCCATTCAACGCAGTGCAGACTTACGTCCCAATGAACTGCAACGTTTGTACAAGCAGTATTCCGTGCATCAAGACTTTACCTACACCGATGCTATGATTGATGCCAAGTGGCAGCGATTACATCGAAAATGGATAACATCTCATGGATACCTGGAGCAATGCCTCATGGAATATGAGTTGCTTGCAAAAAATTTCAACCTTTCCCTGAAGATTTTTCCTTATCGTACGGTGGCTTTCCTCTTTAGGATTAAGCCGGTTATTTTGTTTAGAACATGACAAAATTTCAGCGAGGTAGGTTTTATTTTTAAGGCATAGTTTTTGACTCAATAAAAAAAACTCTATGGATCTCTATTTTGGAATTCTTGTCATCTCCATTTTATTTGGATTACTCGGTATGGTAGTTAGCGGACGACTTAAGCGAAAATTTGGCTATTACAGCCAGGTCGGTATACGTTCGGGAATGACGGGAGCTCAGATTGCACAAAAAATGCTTGATGACCACGGTATTAATGATGTTACCATTGAATCCGTCCCAGGAAAATTAACTGATCATTATAATCCATCCAACAAGACAGTAAACCTCAGTCCCGAGGTTTATCAAGGGCGCAGTGTTGCTGCGGCTGCTGTAGCGGCTCACGAGGTTGGTCATGCAGTTCAACACGCTCAGTCCTATGCTTGGTTGCAAATGCGATCTACTCTTGTACCTGTTGTTCAGTTTAGTTCCAACATGATGCAATATGTTATGATGGCCGCTATGTTTGGATTGTTTTCAGCCGCGTCTTTCGGATCTACAGGTATTTTAATTGCCGCTGGTCTGCAAGGGATGATTATGCTTTTTGCTCTCGTTACTCTTCCTGTTGAGTTTGATGCAAGCCGTCGAGCCTTAGTTTGGATTACTGAGAGCGGAGTTGCTGGGCATCGCGACCAAGAGTATGCAGGAGCTAAAGATGCCCTATGGTGGGCTGGAATGACCTATATGGTAGCGGCATTAGCTGCAGTAGCTCAGTTTTTGTATCTCGTCTTACTTTTTTTGAATAGACGCTAAGCGAATAGCCCGAATTATTCTACGATAAACCATGGATTAAGCATATCCTCGCGGTTATAGGTTAAATCTTCTTTTGTGTCGTGTTGTATAACTCGGCGTCCTGCTTCTATGCACACGGCTTGAGCTGCTGCGGTATCCCATTCCATTGTGGGTGCAAGCCTTGGGTAAACATCGGCTTTACCTTCTGCTACAAGACAAAACTTAAGAGAACTCCCGGCGGAAAGAAAGGTGACTTCTTTACCAGATGTTCTTAGGTCCTCGACAAAAGCTTCCACGGCCTCTGATAAGTGCGATCGACTTGCAACAACAGTCACTTGATCTAGGGTGCTGTAATGACCTTTAGCGTTGGTCAGGTGGCTTCGATTCCCTTTACTATCTTCCTTCCATGCACCGTGTCCTTGAGATCCATAGTATAGGGTTTTAGTAGCTGGTACATATACAACACCTAGAATGGGTTTACCGTCTCTGACTAAGGCTATGTTTACTGTGAATTCCCCATTTCTTTTGATAAACTCTTTGGTTCCGTCAAGGGGGTCAACAATCCAAACCGTATTCCAATACTTTCTTTCATCGTAGGACTTATTTTTGTTTTCCTCAGAAATGATAGGGATATCTGGGAAATGTTTTTTTAATCCAGCTACAATCACGGCGTTGGATGCCAAATCTGCTTTGGTTAGTGGGCTGTCATCTGATTTTTTTTGAACGCCAATATCATCAGGCATTGTGTTGTAGATGTGCATGATAGCATGGCCGGCCTTTACAGCGATTGATTTGATGTTATCTAGCATAAGTTGTTGTTGTAATTCTATAATGGCTTCCAACTCTTCCTCCCATGGTCGTAAAGACATCCCTAAAGTGCGCTCAATTTTTGCGGTATTTAGTACACTGTGTTTTGGTCGCCTTGCTAACGTAGGATATTCCTTGCTAGGAATAGGATTGACCTGACATGAAAGATCACTTTTCGCCATGATAGCCTTGGCAAATTCTGCCCAAGAAGCTTTCCCATGATTGGTCACGTGGTAAATGCCATCATTTTTCTTTAGCCACTGTCTGTCTTTGGCTATTAATTGTCTGATTACCTCTGCCAAAGCGATACTAGATGTTGGACAACCGAATTGGTCGTCAACGACATTTAGCGAGGATCGATTGAATCCCAACTTTTGCATAGTCTTCATAAAGTTTTGCCCAAAGGGACCGTAAAGCCATGCGGTGCGAAGAATGTAAGTTGTCTTTTTAGATTCTAGAAGGGCTTGTTCACCTTCTTCTTTACTCTTGCCATAAACACCAAGGGGCCGGGTCATGTCAGTTTCCACGTAAGCTTCTTCTTTTTGCCCATCAAAAACAAAATCAGTACTGATATGAATCAGTACACAAGGCAATGGCATCTTTTCTTGAAGATGTTTTACTCCATAAGCGTTGATTTGATAAGCCAAGTCTGCATCTTCTTCGGCTTTATCCACTGCAGTGTAAGCAGCACAATTGATTAAGATGTCTAGTGTTGAATGATTCTTAAAAAAGTCGTTGATCGCCTCGGGTGTAGTTATGTCTAACTCATCTTTATCGAGAAGAATGATATTGTGGCCATGCTCATATTGACTTAAAATATGTTGAATAGATTGCCCTAATTGGCCTTTCGATCCTAGTATGGCTATATTTTTCATAACAATGGACTAGAATGGGGATTCAAAATTCTCCCAAGAGGTCAATTCTTGGTCCTTTTCAGAGAGGTTGACCTCAACATCTATTGTTGGCCAAGCTATTTGAATGTTGGGGTCATTCCACAGCAATCCACCTTCACTTTCTTTATTGTAATAGTTGTCACATTTATAGGAAAAGATGGCCGTTTTACTCAGAACGAGAAATCCGTGGGCAAATCCGTGAGGGATGTAATAATGTCTCGCATTTTCTCCTGATAGGTAGACTCCGTGCCACTGTCCATAGGTAGGGGAGTCCTTGCGAATATCCACAGCGACATCGAAAACCTCACCTTGTACAACATGTACAAGTTTTGCCTGTGCGTATGGAGGAGCTTGAAAGTGCAATCCACGAAGAATTCCTTTCGTTGACCTTGATACATTATCCTGCACAAAATGGACTTTTTCGTCTATGTGATTTCTAAAGAAATCATGGCGAAAACTCTCAAAAAAATAGCCTCTTTGATCACCAAACTTCTTCGCTTCATATAGGAAGAGTCCTTCAAGTGGGCATGTAATCTCTTTCATATTGATTCCGCTAAATACTTGTTTTGAATTGGATTATCACGCATTGAATTGCATAAAATTCTCAAGTTATTCGCTTTTTGTAATAACGTGATATGTTGGCTTCTATGAATATCGGTACCAATCCACCTGATAAAATTATTTTTTAACAGAATCTCGGCAACTTCTTTTGATAACCTTCCATAAAGTCCCAAAAGGGAAAAAAGGTTGATTTGAAGCTCAATTCCCTTATCAATTATCTTCTCAAAGGCCTCAACACTCTTTAATTGAGATAGATAAATATATCGTTCAGGATGGGCAAGGATCGGACAATATCCGGCGCATTGCATTTCATAGATGGCTTCATCGATATAGGGGTTCTCTTGAGTAAATCCTGTCTCGATGACAACATAGTTTTTTTTGCCAAATGCCAAAAGATTTTTGGCTTTAGCTAGCTCGATAAATGGCCCATCAACCATGTATTCAGCAGAGGCACGTAAGGTGAAGTCAATCTTATTTTGCTCGAGAGCGGACTGTAAAGAATCAACTCCCCGCAGCATATCATCTGCTTTGTTATCGTATACCTCAGGGAATATATGCGATGTGCAGATGGCCCCACGATAACCCGCGGCAACCATAGCTTTTATAATGGCTAGACTCTCTTCAATTGATTCGGGGCCATCATCAATACCGGGCAGTAGATGACAATGCATATCGAATTGCAGATCGTGCAAATTGTTTACAGGTGCACGTGATGATGTAAGCCAGCTAAACATCTACAAAGTCTTATAAAAGGGTATTGTTTGCTGTATGCCTTCTGCGAAACTAAATCTTGGTTGATAATTCAAACAATCTTTAGCAAGACTGATGTCGGCGAGCGAATCACGAATATCCCCTTCACGTGCTTTTCTATGTATAGCATTCGAAGGATTTCCAAGTGCCTCACAAATTGTTTCATACATCGCAAGGATACTAAAGCGCTCGCCATAAGCAATATTATACACCTGGCCAAATGCATCTTTGTTATCAGTAAAGAGACTTCGTATGTTGGCTTGCACTGCATTGGCGACAAAAGTGAAATCTCTTGTTTGAAGCCCGTCTCCATCGATGTAAACTGATTCATTCTTGAGAGAACGATCAATGAAAATTGGAATCACTGCAGCGTAAGGCCCGTTGGGATCCTGACGCGGGCCGAACACATTAAAATACCTTAGGCCGATAATTTTCATGCCGTAAGCTAGTCGAAACACACCGGCATAGAGCTCATTACACTTTTTACTTACAGCATAGGGCGATAGAGGAGTACCAAGTCGTTGCTCTGTCTTGGGTAATGTTTTTTCGTCGCCATAAACAGAAGAAGAAGAGGCGTACACCACACGCTGGATGCTGCTTTCCTTGGCAGCTACCATTATATTTAAAAATCCATCAATGTTAATGTGATTTGTACGTATTGGGTCTTTAATGGACCTAGGGACGGAACCTAACGCAGCTTGATGACTTAAAAAGTCGATTCCCTCACATGCTTTGTGGCAGGTGGCTAAATCATTAATATCTCCTTCAATAAACTCAAAATTGGGGTGATTGAGGTAAGGTTTTAAGTTTTCTATGTTCCCGGTAAGAAGATTATCAAGAACTCTTACTTTTTTAGCCCCATGATGTATGAGATATTCCACAATATGCGATCCGATAAAGCCTGCTCCTCCAGTAATGAGAAAGGAATACTTTTCTATGCTTTCATCCGAATGGAATGATTCACTATACATGGACTGACTCATACTTTATGCTTTAGCGTATTGATTGGTATAATATTGCATGTAGTTCCCACTTGTTACTTGATCAAGCCATTCTTCTTGTGCGAGATACCATTCAACGGTTTTAACAAGTCCTTCTTGAAAAGTCAAACTTGGTTTCCATCCGATTTCACGTTCTATTTTTGAAGCGTCAATGGCATATCTTCGATCATGTCCAGGTCGATCTTTTATAAAAGTGATGAGCTGACGCGATTCATCTTGTTGACGCCCGAGTTTATCATCCATAACATCACATAAGAGCTCGATTAGATTGATATTTTTCCATTCATTATGCCCCCCGATATTGTAGGTCTCTCCTGATTTTCCTTTGAATAATACTTGCCTAATTGCCTCGGCATGGTCCTCAACATATAACCAGTCTCTTGTATATAGACCATCTCCATACACAGGAAGCGCTTTTTTATGTTTAATGTTATTGATAAATAGTGGGATGAGTTTTTCTGGAAACTGGTTAGGTCCATAATTGTTCGAGCAATTAGTGATGCGTACATCCATGTCAAAAGTATTGGCATAAGCGCGCACTAAGTGATCTGATGCGGCCTTTGAAGCCGAATAAGGCGATCTTGGATCATATGGTGTACTCTCTGTGAATAGGCCCGTTGCACCAAGTGATCCATAGACTTCGTCAGTTGAAACATGATGGAATACTCCCTTGCCATCTGACCAAATATGCTTCGCGGCATTTAGCAGATTGGTTGTTCCGATAACATTGGTCATTACAAATGTTGTAGGATTGGTAATCGACCGGTCAACATGACTTTCCGCGGCCAAATGGATGACATGACTAGGTCTTACTTCTTCAAACAGTTCGAGCGTTTTCTGAGCATCACAAATATCTGCCTTTATGAAGCGGTAGTTATCCTCTCTCTCAACATCTTTAAGGTTTTCGAGATTTCCAGCATAGGTAAGGCTATCAAGATTGACAATTTGTGCCTCGGGATACTCCTTTACAAACAAACGCACTACGTGGCTTCCTATAAATCCTGCACCACCGGTGATTAAAATAGTTGCTGACATAGTGTTTTGATTTAAATACAAATTACAATGACCAATAATGAATACCTGTCATGTCGCGGTCTTTAAGCATGCCTTTAATATCAAAGAGAATAGGGTCATTACCCATTAGACTGCGATAATTGTCCAGCGTCATTTGCGCGTATTGATCATGATTAACAGCGACTATAATCGCGTCGTAAGGTGGGTTGGTCTCCGAGCTCAGACTAAGGCCGTATTCATGCTTCATTTCTGAGGGATCGGCATAGGCATCCACTACATCTATGGTCACAGAATAATCAATAAGCTCTTTAATAACGTCTACAACTTTGGTATTTCTAATGTCGCTTACGTCTTCTTTGAACGTGGCTCCCATGATAAGGACCTTAGATTCGCTGACGTCCTTTCCATTCTTAATTAATGATTGGACTAACTTTTTTGCGACATAGGCACCCATGCTGTCATTAATACGTCTTCCTGCTAAAATCACTTCAGGCTTGTATCCTTTCGACATAGCTTTATAGGTAAGATAATACGGGTCTACACCGATACAGTGCCCTCCAACAAGCCCGGGGAAGAAGTTGAGAAAATTCCATTTTGTATTAGCTGCTTCAAGAACATCATAGGTATTGATATCCATAAGATCAAATATTTTGGAAAGCTCATTCATCAACGCAATATTTAAATCTCTTTGCGTGTTTTCGATAATTTTTGCTGCCTCGGCAACCTTAATTGTTGGAGCGCGGTGGACGCCTGCGTCAACCACTTGCTCATACATGGTTGCAATTACATTCAAGGATTCTTCGTCACTTCCTGAGACAACCTTTACGATATTTTCTAAGGTATGGTTTTTATCTCCTGGATTGATGCGCTCTGGTGAATAGCCTACCTTGAAGTCATCCATCCATCGTAGACCTGATACTTCTTCTAAAACGGGGATACAATCGTCTTCTGTACAGCCCGGATAGACAGTGGATTCATACACTACAATGTCTCCTTTAGAGAGGACTTTCCCTACCGTGCGTGAAGCGGACAAAACAGGTGTAAGATCTGGAACTTTGTGTTTGTCCACCGGGGTTGGTACTGCTACGATGTAAAATGATGCGCTTTTTAAATCATCTATGGAGTGAGTAAATTGTATGTCACAACCATCAAATGCCGTTGGTTCTAATTCATTGCTAGGGTCAAGACGGTTTTTCATCATGTCGACACGTTCGGCATTGATGTCAAATCCTATAACACGTATTTTTTTAGCAAAGGCAAGGGCGATGGGCAATCCAACATATCCGAGACCAATAACGGCCAAGGTTTTTTCTTTAGTTAAAAGTTGTTGATGCATGGTTATCGTTTAACGTATGATGAATTTTGAAAAGTCATTATGGGCTTGTGTGTCTCGTTCTTCTTGAGGTATACTTTGAAAATACTCCAATGTTCGTATTAATCCCTCCTTTCGCTGCTTAATCGGTTGCCAGTCAAGTATTTCTTTGGCTTTACTAATATCTGGTCTACGCAACTTGGGGTCTCCTTGGGGTAAGGGATGGTAATCAATGCCAATAGTACGGTCAGGAAAAAGTTCCTGTACTTCTTTGGCAAACTGAGCTATACTTATTTCATTAGGATTACCAATATTTATTGGGTCTGGACAGTCACTCATTAAAATTCTGTAGATACCCTCAACGGTATCATCTATATAACAAAATGACCGAGTCTGCGAACCATCACCAAAAATTGGAAGGTTCTTTCCCTCGAGCGCATTACCTAGGAAGGCTGGTAGAACTCTTCCATCGTTAAGCCTCATTTTTGGACCGAATGTGTTGAAAATACGTACGATACGAGTCTCAACATTATGAAATCTGTGGTAGGCCATAGTTAGTGCTTCCATGTAGCGTTTGGCCTCGTCGTAAACTCCTCTTGGCCCAACAGGATCAACATTTCCGAGATATGTTTCTGTTTGAGGGTGCTCTAAGGGGTCTCCATATACTTCAGAAGTCGATGCCACTAGAATTCGAGCATCTTTAGCCTTGGCTAGCCCCAATAAGTTGTGCGTTCCATGCGCTCCAACTTTTAGTGTTTGAATTGGGATTTTTAAGTAATCGATGGGGCTTGCGGGAGAAGCAAAATGCAAGATGTAATTTAAGGGGCCACTGATGTGCACAAACTTGGTGACATCATGATTCATGAACGTAAAACGCTCTTCTCCAAAAAGATCTTCAATATTCTTAAGTGAACCTGTAATCAAGTTGTCCATGGCAAGGACATCAAACCCCTCATTAAAGAATCGATGACATAGATGTGATCCGAGGAATCCAGCTCCTCCTGTTATTAGAATTCGCGGTGTATCTTTTGAGTTACTCATCACTATTTACTATGGTCTTCCTATGCTTTGATAGACTATTCCGAGATCTTTGATACGGTCCTTGTTGTAGAGGTTTCTCCCATCGAAAATAAGCGGAAGCTTTAGGGAGTCCTTCACCTTGTCGAAATCAGGTTGACGAAAGGCTGACCACTCAGTAACAACTACAAGAAAATCGGAGGCCTCTAAGGTATCGTACATCGTATCACAGAAATTTACTCGATCACCGTAGAGTACCTTGACATTATCCATAGCCTCCGGGTCATAGGCTTTAACCTTTGCACCTGCTTCCAACAACTTGTCAATAATGTAGAGCGAAGGAGCCTCCCTAATATCATCGGTTTCTGGTTTAAAGGCTAGTCCCCAAAGCGCGACTTGCATGCCTTCCAAATCCCCATTGAAGTGGTCATAAATCTTTTGATAAAAACGTACTCGTTGTTCATGATTTACCTTGATAACAGCATCTAGTATCTTGAAGTCGTAATCATTATCCTTAGATGTTTTGTGCAGTGCGAGAACATCTTTAGGGAAACAACTTCCTCCGTAACCTACACCTGCAAATAAGAAGCGGCGGCCGATGCGGTTGTCGGGCGCCATTCCAATGCGAACATTATCCACATTAGCTCCAACCACTTCGCAGAGGTTGGCTACTTCATTCATAAAAGAAATTTTTGTAGCTAAAAAACTATTCGCAGCATACTTAGTCATTTCAGCGGAGCGCTCGTCCATAATTATGATTGGGTGCCCCTGTCGTACATAGGGTTCATAGATTTGGCGCATAATATCGGCTGCTCTCTTTGAAGAGGTTCCAATCACTACTCGGCTTGGTTTCAAGAAATCATCAACTGCCATTCCTTCTCTTAGGAATTCAGGATTTGAAACGACATCAAAATCAAGTGAGGTATGCTGAGCAATTTGGGAGGATACTCTATCTGCTGTCCCAACAGGAACTGTACTTTTGTCCACGATTACTCTATACTCCTTGAGGTTCTTTCCTATGCTATCGGCTACACCTAATACGTAGCTTAAATCTGCAGAACCATCTTCGCCTGGTGGGGTAGGTAGGGCTAAGAAAAGTACTTTTCCATGATTTATTCCTTCGATAAGCGACGTTGAAAAGGATAGCCTGCCTTGCTCGATGTTGCGTTCAAGTAATGGCTTTAGTCCCGGCTCATAAATAGGACACTCTCCATTTTTAAGTTTGGCAACTTTCATCTCGTCGATATCAATGCAGAGCACATCATTTCCTGTCTCTGCAAGGCAAGTTCCTGTAACCAGGCCAACATAACCT
Organism: Saprospirales bacterium; assembly: GCA_002708985.1. Lineage (GTDB taxonomy): Bacteria > Bacteroidota > Bacteroidia > Chitinophagales > UBA8649 > UBA8649. Next base: position 23,499 of record PAPS01000042.1, read on the forward strand.
GTTCCTACTATGGTAATTTTCATAAGGTTATTTTTTCAAAAATTGAAGCAATGTATTCGATTTGGTCATCTGTTAATTCGGTATGCATCGGTAAGGCCAATACTTCTTGGCATATCTTCGCTGTATTAGGGCATGATCGCTTGGGATAGCTCGCCATCGCATCTTGTTTTTGCAAGGGTAGAGGATAGTACACATTGTGGGCAACATTATGGCTATTTAGCATAGCGATCACTTTTTTGCGTAAATCATACTGCATACGTATAACATATTGATGAAAGCTATGGTTGCAATAGGGTAGTCGTTTGGGTGATGTTATCCACTCGAAAGGAGCAAGTACTTCATCGTATTTCAATGCCGCTCGCTGGCGTTGATTAACGTAGTTGTCTAGGTAGGTTAGCTTAACCTGCAATATTGCTGCTTGAATCGCGTCAAGTCTTGAGTTAACACCCAACCGATCATGATAATAGCGTTTGCCTTGTCCATGGTTGGCTATTTGACGACATACTTTGGCCAATTTTGAGTTATTTGTAGTGATGGCTCCACCATCGCCAAATGCTCCTAGATTTTTTGACGGAAAAAAGGAAAAGCAACCAATGTCTCCAATATTTCCTGTCGCCTTGCCAATAAATTCACCTTCTGTGACTGTACAACCAATCGACTGGGCACAATCTTCTATAATGTAAATGTTATGGGCATCAGCAATTTCATTGATCGCCTCCATATTAGCTGCCTGGCCAAAAAGATGAACAGGGACTATCGCTTTGGTATTCGGCGTTATGGCCCGCTCAATATCTTCGGGAAGTATCGTAAAGTAGTCTTTATCAACATCAACAAATACAGGTGTTGCTCCTAGTATTCCGATAACTTCTGCCGTTGCGAAATAGGTAAAATCAGGGGTTATTACTTCATCTCCCGGGCCTATTCCTAAGGCCATCATCGCAATTTGTAGGGCATCTGTACCGCTATTACAAGGAATAACATGATTTACTCCTAGGTAGTCCCCTAATGTTTCACAAAATTGGTTCACTTTTTCCCCGCCGATAAATTGGGTCGAGTCAATTACCTCATGGATAGCCGCATTAATCTCATCTCGGATTTTTTTTGTTTGATTCTGTAAATCAACCATGGCTATGGAGGATGTCGCTTTCATGTAGAATATGAGTCCAGGTTAAAGGTAAGGTAATCTATGAAATGCAAAGAATAACCAATGGATTTATCCTTGTAACTTTAGCGCATGGTAAGGCTCCTTTTGACAATCATTATTTTTCTTTTTGGGCTGTGTGTTTCTATTAAGCCTGTTGCAGCACAGAAAGCATCCAACGTTTTACAGCTTACTCCGCAATATGGGGCCTACATGCCTTTTGGAAATTTGAGTGAGCGATTTGGATTCTCTCAGTCTTTTGGTTTTTCCGGTGACTATGTGTGGGGAGGTAAACTTGGATTAGGTTTGGAAGGCCAATATCATTTTGGAAATAAGGTCAAAGAAAATAATCTTGTTAACTCCTTGCTTTCTTCTGGTTTTATGGTGGCAGATGATGGTGATTTAGTCCCTGTGGGTTTTGAACAGCGAGGAATGAGCCTTATGACTTGGCTCAGTAAGAATTTTCCTTTTTCTCCAAAGTCACCTAATAGTGGCTTTCTAGTTAAAGTGGGTATAGGCTACACATTACATAAAATCAGCTACAATGTTGATCGCAATGCAGTGCCTCAATTTAGTCCACAGTATCGAACAGGTTATGATCGTTTGAGTGGAGGCATTGTCTTTTCACAGTTTATCGGATTGATGAAGGTCGAACAACAGCGCTTTGCCAATCTTTATCTTGGCATCGAATTACAAGAAGGCCTTACGTCAAATCTACGCCCTTGGGATCTTGCAACAAACACTGCACTTGATGCTTCGCGTTTCGATGTCAGAATTGGATTGAAATTCGGGTGGATAATCCCAGTGTGGACGGGTGCTTCAACCGAGGACGACCTTTATTACTATTAAGGTAATTAGTTATACCCAGTTTTACGTTCGTAATTGTTGGCCCAATCATTTATGGGTTGACTGCACATAGTGTAGTTAATGAAAACCATTATTCTTATACTTTTTTGGATTACTTTACTTCCTTTAGGCCTATTGGGTTAGCGATCCACTCCACTCCTATTAAGCCATGCTGTAGCTTGGCATAATACACGATTTGAGCACTTATCTTTTTTCACTACCTCAAAGTTGCATGGGGATGCCTCAAGCAAAAATAGTGGTGGGCCTCTGTGACCATTATTACGGGGTCTTTTAAGAAAATATTTCGCTGTGAAGTTTTATAAAAAACTAATTAGTCCTTGAGCTTTTTACGATTAACCGCGACATCACTTGGCTTAACCGCGAGCCTAGCTAAGCTGATTAGGAAGCGTTTGAATATTGGGCCTCGACGTCCTCTCTTCTTTCCTTTTCTGATGCTGTCAAAAAAGAATTTCGTTTGAATACTTGTAAACAAAGCGCAGGTATTATGATCATATTTTTTACCGCCATTGGATAAACGAACATTCTTTGCCCCCAAGCCTTTCATGAAATTATACGTGAATAGCGTATTTCGGTAATCTACCTGTTCATCGCTATTACAATAGCATAACAACATTGGTCTTTGCGGTGCCCAGTCATAAAGGTCATTATCCGCTAGAGCGGCTCTTAATGGAAATGTGGAATCTTGTAAATATTTCTCTACTATTGCCGGGTAAATCATATCAGCAGGGACTTCAGGTAGTCGCTTAGACACATAGCCTATGCTGTACTCTCCGGTCATCGTCGCACGTAATAGGCTGTCATAGGGCGGAACAAATATTTCATAGATATCTCCGTCCCACATCGATGGATAGGCGCGATCCATTGAAGTGATTAGGTAGGGTAGATAGGCCTGATGCCCATAGGGTTCAAACATTCTCCTTTGTTGATCACCTCCTGTCATGTAGTACGCTCCAGAGGCAGGGGCACTTGCTCGAACTGTAAACTCATCAGAATATTGTTCCTCCATAATCTTATGAGTAGCCATGGCTGCATGACCTCCTTGGGAATATCCTGAAATATATAAATCCTCATTGAACGGTGTTTCCATAATTTCAGCAAATTCGCGTAAGGCCCTAACCATGTCAATCGAAGCTTGAGCTTCTGATTCCGCATGTTGGTATACGTGACGGCGTTCACCTTTCCCCAGACCAATGTAATGTGGGTAAAGTCCATAGTATCCATCCGTAGCGTAGGCAGCAACTACAGCTTGCATTCCTTTAAGGCCATTCCAATTTGAATTAACGCGCATTTCTGTGCCGTGATTTAAAATGGAAGCAGGAATTCCACCATCAAGATCTTTTGTAGGCATTAAGGGGAGGAATATATATCCTGATGCTGTTATCGTATCACCATTAACGTAAATGGTTTTGTAGATCACTTCATATACATCAAAATCATACTTGATGGGCACAATGACTTTTTTGATCTTGTTTTGTTTCCAAAGTGCACGCAGACTGTCTGTTGTAAACGAATCCACTTTGGTGTAGCTTACTAAGTGCTGAGCGCGGCTGTCAAGGCCTACGAGGAGCAAAAGGTAGAATAAGACGAGAATTTTTTTCATGTATATGGAGGATATTGAATAAAATACTTCGAATCCAAGTTTATTCAACCAATAGGACTCTCTATTTAACCTTTATTAGGAAAGAAGGGTAGATGTTTTTGGGAAATATGAGCCAGTGGTTCGCTCAGGACTTTCGTCGTGCATAAACTTCCTTATCGACCTCGGCTACAAGTATTCCGTTACTATCCAAAATTTCGGCGGTAAATACATAGGTGGTTTTACCCAGAGAATCCGCCTGGTATCGAATGTGTTCAATTTCCTCTGGCTTTGTTTTAAATACTGCCTTCAGTGTTCGTTCTCCGGGCTTTATAAATCGGACAGCTGCGCTTTTGTCCCATACTATGTATTCAGGGCCTAACTTATCAAGTACAATAAAACAAAACCAAGGGTCACACATAGCATAGATGGATCCTCCAAAATGCGTATTAAAGAGATTCTTATTCCACCAACGTAACTTCATTTCAACATGGCAAGCATAACCATCATCTGAAAAGCCTTTAAATCGTATACCCGCGCCGAGATAGGGAGGGTAAAGATTTATCCAGCGCATTTTACGCTGTTTGAAGCGGTAACTAGACATTTCTATTGGCTGGATTTCTTCGAAGAGAATTCCCCTTCACTCTGAGCAATAAGCGTAGCGACAGCGGCATCTCCCGTGACATTAATGGCTGTGCGCGTCATATCGAGAATTCGATCAATAGGAAAAACTAAAGCTACCCACCAAGCTTGGTAGCCTAAAGAAGCCAGTATGCCCATAAGCAATACCAATCCCGCACTGGGTACGGCAGGTGCGCCGATTGAGGCTAAGGTGGCCATACCAATCATTAATAATTGATCCGTCATCTCCATGCCTCCTGCGAAGAATTGGGCTAAAAACACTGCGGTTATTCCTTGAAACATCGACGTGCCATCCATATTTATTGTGGCACCTATCGGTAAGATAAAATTCGTGGTTTGAGGTGAAACACCAAGGTCCTTCTCCACGACATCCATGGTTACGGGCAGGGTAGCGGCACTTGACGAAGTAGAAAACGCAACCGACTGGGCTTTTACAAGTTTTCGCATGAATCCCAAGTAGCCAATGTGCCGAACGAAGATGGCAACCAAGCTTGGATAAAATACGAGGGCCATGATACCCAATCCGAGCATGACAGTGCCCATATACCAGCCTACAGCTCGTAGAATTTGCGATAAAATATCAGGGTTATCGCCAGCTAAACGCGCCATTTGCCCTGCCAACAGACAAAAGACAAAGAATGGGGCGGCGCGCATTACCCATTGAATCAAGAGGAGGATTACTTCATTGATACCGTCCACTGCCTTATTCACAGGATCGCTGTATCGTTTATCTACAAAGAGTAGTCCAATGCCAAAGAATATGGCAAAAAAGATCACCTGAAGCATTTTGCTCATCGAAGTTAAAGCGCCGAAAATGTTATCTGGGACTGACTCGACAAGTATGAACAAGGGACCATATTCTTCTTGAATTTTGTTAGTGACATCCTGTTTAGCTTGTAATGATTTAAATCCATCATCCTGGGAAACATTCGTTTCAACATAGGTTTGAATTTCCCCTTTAACTGTCTGGTCAATTTTGTTTCCAGGCTCAATGAGATTAACAAGGCCAAGTCCAATAGTCACGGAAACAACAGTGGTAAGAACATAAAGGCCAAAAGTCTTTGCCCCCAATCTTCCTAGTCGAGAGATATCGGATAGTCCGGCTACTCCTTTAATGATTGAAAAGAGTACTAAGGGTATCGCAAGCATCTTTAGTAAGCGAATAAAAATGTCTCCAAAAGGACGTAGATAGTACAAAGTAAACTTCATCCAACCCTGTGAAATCGCTAAGTAGGAATAGAGGATACCGAGGATGAGGGCTATAATAATTTGCCAATGAAGGGCTATTTTTTTCATAGTACTATGGTTTGGATTCGGATTCAAAGACAATTTCATCTTCTTCTCGCCAGGCTGGATCCACGATGCAATAAAAAATTAAATCCTCTGTTCCAATGTTTTCTATGCACTGGACGGCATTAGGTGGAATGTAAATGACATGCCCTTTGGTTACTTCCTGAGCTTCCTCGTCGATAAACATGCGTCCCCTTCCTTTAAGAATAATGTATACTTCACTTGTTGTCAGCGCATGCTTGAAGGATGTTTCACCAGTTTTTACTATTGCATGCGCCAAGCTGTAACGTAGCGAAATATCCATTTTATCTGGATGAAGTATTTCTCTTAAATGGGTGGAATCTCCCGCTGTAAACTCAGTACATTCTTTATGATGATAGACCTTCATTGTTTCAAGTCTATTTGTTCTATGGTATCGATCTGAGCGAGCAGAATATGATCGACGGTTACAAGATTTGCCATTGCCTCGACAATGGGCACTGCACGCGGAATCACACAAGGATCATGTCTTCCTTTGCCTTCAACTATTGCTTTTTTCCCGAGCTGATCAATAGATTCTTGGGCTTTTTGGATGGTTGCGGTTGGTTTGAATCCTACTTTAAATGTTACGGGCATTCCATTGGTAATTCCTCCTTGTACGCCACCACTAAAGTTGGTTGTTGTGGTAACTTTATCATTTTCTATAATAAAGGGGTCATTGTGTTCGCTTCCTTTCATTTTGGTGCCCGCTATGCCTGAACCAATCTCAAAGGATTTGGTGGCATTGATAGATAGCATGGCAAAAGCTAGGTCAGCTTCAAATCGATGAAATACAGGTTGTCCCAATCCAACAGGGAGGCCATTGATATGACACGCTACGATACCACCAAGGCTGTCTCCCTCAGACTTTGCAACTTCAATGGCTTGCTGCATTACATCTGCCGTAGATGCATTTGGGCAACGCGTTGGATGATGCTCAATACTAGAATAATTAATGGTTGTCTCCTCTAATACAATATCGCCAATCTGATGAGTAAAGGCATAGACCTCAATGCCGAGGTGGCTTAAGATACGCTTCGCCACTGCTCCGGCAGCCACACGGCATGCTGTTTCGCGCGCTGAAGCTCTCCCTCCTCCTCGGGGGTCGCGATGACCGTACTTTTTGAGATAGGTATAATCGGCGTGAGAAGGGCGATACACTTCTTTAAGGTGATTGTAATCTTCTGGACGAGCGTCCTGATTGCGTATAAGCAAAGTAATTGGGCTTCCCAATGTTTTGTCTTCAAAAACTCCTGAAAGGATTTCTACTTGATCTTTTTCCTTTCGAGCTGTTGTTAGATTTGATTGACCGGGTCGCCTTCGGTCGAGCGCTTCTTGAATATGAGATTGCCTCAGCGATAGTCCAGATGGGCATCCATCAATAACTACCCCCATAGCCCGACCATGAGATTCACCAAAAGTGGTAATTCGAAAACGATGTCCAAAGGAGTTTCCAACCATAGAGCAAAAGTAGATAATTCTAGTCGTCGTTTGGGGTGTAAACGGTAATAACCCTGTATCTTGACGATATGTCTGGTTCAAAGCTCATTACAAACCTTCATGCTGAGTCACCTTATGTTAGGGCAACGGGTCTCAAATCAATCGCTGTAGACAATGGCAGATTTATAGAAATTGAAGATTTACCATTGGAGACTGAAGTTATTGATGTTGACCATGCATTCGTTCTTCCGGGATTTGTAGACAATCATACCCATCTTGTACATGCTGCGTCCAGAGAAGAGGAGTTTTTGATGAAAATTGAGGGTAGGAGTTATGAAGAAATTGCTGCTGCTGGTGGAGGAATTCACAACTCTGCAAGAAAGCTTCAAGATTTATCTGAAGAGGCCTTATTTCATAGAGCATGTTGGAGAATGGATGCTGTGCGCAAGGCAGGGACTACCGCCATCGAGATAAAAAGTGGCTATGGATTAACCGTCCAAGATGAGCTAAAGATGCTTCGTGTGATTCGTCGACTTCAAAAGGCATATCCTGATATGTTAATCCGTCCAACTTTGCTAGCGGCACATGCCCTACCGATTGCCTACCAGTCCAATCGTAGCCTTTGGATTGATATTATTTGTGAGGAGCTCATACCGGCCGCAGCAGAGGCTAAGCTGGCCTACTTCATTGATGTTTTTTGTGAGAAAGGCTTCTTTACCGTAGATGAAACAGCGAAAATTTTAGCTAAAGGAGCTGAGGTTGGTCTTAAAGCGAAGATTCATGGTAATCAGCTCGCAGTAAGTGGGGGTGTACAGGTGGCCGTCGAGCATGAGGCTGTCTCAGTGGATCATTTAGAACAAATTACGGAGACAGAAATTAAGTTGTTGGTATCGAGTAAAACAATACCAGTAGGGTTGCCAGGTTGTAGTTTCTATCTCGGAATACCGTATGCGCCAGGAAGAGAACTTTTGGAGCGTGGGCTGCCTTTTGCTCTTGCTAGCGATTTTAATCCAGGAAGTTCTCCTCTATACGATATGCAAAAGATATGGTCCTTAGCCTGTATAAAAATGAAGTTAAGCCCTCAACAAGCGCTTGATGCGATTACCTGCAATAGTGCGATGGCAATGGATGCCGGTGAAGAGGTCGGAAGTATAAAAGTTGGACAACGAGCCAACCTTGTGATCCTTCAAAAGGAGATACAAAACTTGTCATATGTACCCTATTCCTTTGGAGAAAATAATATTGATAAAGTAATGGTATATGGGGAGTGGGTGGCCTAGCCAACGAGAAATAATGCAAAGAAAATATCATGAGAAAACTAATCGAATGTGTACCGAACATTAGCGAAGGGAGAAGGCCTGAGGTCATTGACGCCATAGCGAACACGGTAAAGCAAGTAGATGGTGTACGATTGCTCGATGTAGATCCAGGAAAAGCCACGAATCGAACAGTAATCACTTTTGTTGGAGAACCTGATCAAGTCGTCGAAGCAGCATACAAGCTCATCAGAAAAGCAGCCGAGCTCATTGACATGAGCCAGCATAGCGGAGAACATCCTAGGTTTGGTGCTACAGACGTTTGTCCATTTATCCCTGTAGCTAACGCCTCCATGAAGGATTGTATTGAATGTGCTAAAAAACTCGGTAAAAGGGTAGGAAAGGATTTGGATATTCCGGTCTATTTATATGAGTCGGCGGCGACAGAGGATAAGCGGAAGAATCTCGCTACAGTTCGTGCTGGCGAGTATGAGGGAATTGAAGAAAAGATAAAGCAAGCGGGATGGAAGCCAGACTTTGGCCCTCAGCGTTTTAATCCAAAAACAGGAAATATTGCTATAGGGGCACGTGATTTTCTCATTGCTTTTAATGTGAATCTAAATACCACCTCCGTACGTCGGGCAAATTCTGTAGCCTTTGATATAAGAGAGAAAGGTCGGATAAAGACAGAGGATGGCACACCAATGGGAAAAAAAGTATTTGATAAAGATGGCAGTCCGGAGAGAGTCCCTGGTACTTGTCCTGGAGTAAAAGGAATTGGTTGGTATATCGAAGAATATGGCGTGGCTCAAATTTCTATGAATATCACGGATGTCAACAAAACACCGTTGCATAAAGCTTTTGATGAGACAGTACATTCTGCGCACAGGCGAGGTATGCGCGTCACTGGGTCAGAACTCGTAGGGCTTGTTCCCCTGCAAAGTATGTTAGATGCAGGTAAATATTTTCTACAAAAACAAAACCGAAGCATTGGAGTTGGTGAAAAAGAGCTTGTTCGAGTAGCTGCTCTCTCCATGGGTCTTAGTGATTTAAAGCCCTTTGTGCCTGAGGAAAATATCATCGAATGGATGATTCGCGATACGAGTTCATCCAAGTTGGTGGGAATGGATTTAAAAGCCTTCGCCCATGAGACAGCCAGTGAGAGTCCTGCACCAGGTGGTGGGTCAATTGCAGCCTATGTGGGAACTCTTGGTGTGGCCCTTGGAACCATGGTGGCTAATTTGTCATCTCACAAACGCGGTTGGGATGATCGTTGGGATTTCTTTTCTCAGTGGGCTGATAACGGTCAGAAAATCCTTTCAAAGTTACTTCGATTAGTCGATGAGGATACGGCGGCCTTTGAGCGTATTATGGCAGCAATGCGTTTGCCTAAGGGGAGTCCAGAAGAAAAAGAAGCACGTCAGCAGGCGATGAGGGAGGCCACAGAATATGCCATTGACGTGCCACTTGAGGTGATGAGAACGGCCTATGCAGTATTCGATTTACTTGATATTATGGCCAAGGATGGTAATCCTAATTCAGCTTCAGATACGGGGGTAGGGGCACTTTGCGTTCGTACCGCAGTTCAAGGGGCTGGAATGAATGTGCGTATCAATATTCAGGATGTTGATGATGGAATATGGAAGAGTGAGGTGCTCCAGGAGATGAGGCACTTGGAAGAGGATGCTGACCGCCGATGTAAGGTGATTATAGATAGGGTAGAATCACTGATAGCCTAATAGGATTTTTTGATTGAATTCAATGCATAAGATTTTAGGAGACCATATTCGATGGGTGAGAAGCTTATCTCACGATCCAATAGAAAACCTTGCATTTGAACGTTGGGCTCTCGAAGAAGATATTGATGAAAATCCCCTATTCTATTGTTATATAAACAAACCTTCCGTAGTTATCGGTAGAAACCAGCAGTTGTTTGCTGAGGTGAATTTGCCTTTTTGCGATGAATATGGCATTCAAATATGTCGCAGGGTAAGCGGTGGAGGAACGGTTTACCATGATTTGGGCAATTTGAATATTGGCTTGGTAATGCCTAAATCCCTGGAACTTGTAAATAACTATCATTTCTTCTTAGATTGGCCAAGACAGGCCCTAAAGCGTCAAGGGCTTAGCACTGAGTTAAATACGAGAAATGCCATTCTTTGTCAGGATAAAAAAATTTCAGGTTCTGCTCAATTTGCCGGTAGAAACAAGCTTTTAACCCATTGTACATTGCTGGTGGACAGTGATCTAAATCATTTAGAGGAATCGATATCTTCTCCATTAGTTACCCATTCCAAAGCCCTTCCCTCTGTTCGCTCGGAGGTGGTCAATTTGAAATCCTTTGGTCTATCTATGGAATCTACAATTGACGTGTTGATGGCAGAATTGTTAGCTATGTTTAAAACAGTTGAGCATGAGGAGGTCGTCACAAATAAACTTCAATCACACAGTGTTCTTTTGCAATCATGGGATTGGATTTATGGGAGATCTCCTAAGGCCTCTATAATCTATAATGGTGAACAATATACCGTGGCTAAAGGCCGACTAGTTAAGCCAGATACTTTACAAGGAATAGCATTTGATCATTTCCTGCGAGAAGATTTATCCGCAAAATAGGCGCATTAGAATAACTTTTGTTTAAGTTTAGCCTAAATCCATCCTTGAACATGAGACAACATCATTTATTAACGATACTTCTTTCTGGTACGTTGCTGTTTTCAGCTAATGGCCAAAGTCCTGAATCTATAATTGAAGAGATGTATGAGCGCGTTATGGACGCTTCGGGTCATTCATTTACACTAGTTATGAACGAACGGATTGGTGATGACATGGAACAGTCTACGATGGAGTGCAAGGTTCATTATTCATCTGAAAAGATATACACTAAAATGACGGATGGCGAAAACAAGGGGGCAGAAATTTTGTACAATCCTGATGTTTATGGCAATAAGGCATTGATAAAAAAGGGTATTAAAATCAAGCTCGATCCCAAGTCTTCTATGATGAGGAAGGGTATGCATAATCTTCTGACTGATGCTGGGTTTCAGACGCCTGCTATACTTCTTTACGAATCGATGGTAATGGCAAAAAACCAAGGGATTCTTAAGGAGGCCTTTAAGTTATCGGGCAGTGTCAACTTCGATGGAAGATCATGTTATAAAATTGAGATAAATGACCCTAATTTTAAGATAGTTAACTACACGGTTCCCAAAGCACAATCGCTATCGAAGCTTGCTAAAACACTGCATTTAAGTGAATACATGCTTGCTGAAATCAATGGTTGGAGGGTCGGCAAATCACTTTCTGCTGGTGATGTTATAAAGGTGACTAGCGCATACGGTAAGACGAGTATATTTTATATTGATAAGTCGACCTATCTTCCAATTTATCAAAGGATAACAGACCACAAAGGCAATTTATTTGAAGAATATAAATTCACCAATATCGTCGTAGATCCCTCTTTTTCTTCGAGTGACTTCTCGGAGGATAATCCGAAGTACTCTTTTTAAGCAAGCTTCTCTACCCAACCAAATGACTCTGTCGCATTACCCTGCTTGATTTCTTGAAGGGAGTTTTTAAGCCTAGCTGAAATGGATTTTTCATCTCCTAGCGGCACTTCGTAGTGGAGATCATTATGGCCAAAGCCCTTAATTGAAGATATTGTAGCTGCTGTTCCACTTCCAAACATTTCGTTGATAGTACCTTTTTGGTGAGCCTCAATCAATTCGTGAATAGAGATTTCTCGCTCGTGAATTGGAATATTCCAACTTTTGAGTAACTGGATTGCAGAGTCTCTTGTGATACCTGGCAATATGGTGCCTTCGAACAACGATGGAGTGTGTACTTCGCCATTGATTACCACAAAAACATTCATGGTACCAATTTCTTGTAGGTTGGTATGGTTTCTTCCATCAAGCCACAGAATTTGGTCGTATCCATTGTCCTTTATCTCTTCAGCAGGTAGGATGGCTGCCGCGTAATTTCCCGCCGCTTTTGCCATGCCAGTTCCTCCTGGGGCTGCTCGCGTATATTTCGTTGATGCATATACCTCCACAGCTCCTGAATAATAGCCGGAAACAGGGCTTAGTATGACCATAAATTTGTAGTGACTTGCTCTTCGTATTCCAATAAACTCATCCGTTGCAAACATGTAGGGCCTGATGTATAGTGAGTAACCTTCTTTGTTAGGCACCCAAGCCTGATCTAGCTTAACTAATTCCATAATCCCTTTACGAAAAAGTCCTTTGGGAATCTCAGGCATTGCCATTCGCTTTGCTGAATAGCAAAAACGAGTCGCGTGATCATCCATTCTGAAGAAAACGATTTCGCCATCCTTACTTCGATGAGCCTTCATTCCTTCAAATATGGACTGTCCATAATGAATGGATGATGTTGCAGGATGCATTTGGATGGGTCCAAATGGCTTTATCTGTGGGTTAACCCATTTACCATTATCATAATCAACAACGAACATGTGGTCCGTAAATGCATGACCAAACCTAATGTTAGCAAGATCGAGTTGAGATAAGCTGGATTCCTTTACTTTAGTTGTTGGTATGGTGATGTTAGAGTGGATATCCGTCATAATGCCGTGCAAAGATAGGTAAAATGGAGCATCTTTTTATGAATTATCGGCTTTATAACGTAGAACGAACTAGTATAAGTTCCTGTAAATCAGGCGTTGATGCAGTACTGGTGCTCAATAAAGAGGATGATGTTCCTGAAACACATGCTTTTTTGGACAAAGTGATGAAAGCAGCAAATAGAGACCAATCCACCTATGAAAAATTGTTCTGCTCAGGGGAAGAATCTTTAAGTGATCTCTTTCAAATAGATACACTAAACTATATGATTTTCTTTGGTATACGTCCCTCTAACTTTGATCTTCAGTTTCATCCTAAGGCTTATCATTCTTACGAGATCTTTGGAAAGAAGATTGTTTTTTCAGGAGGGATAGCCTGGATGAAGGATCGTGCAGAGGATAAGAAAAAGCTGTGGGGAGCCATGAAGATCATGTTTGATTTACCTTCCAAAGGATAATAATGAAGCTTGTCTTTGCTACCACAAATTCACATAAACTTCATGAGGTAAGATCCATGTTGCCTGATTTGGAAATTGTTGATCTCAAAAGCATAGGTTTTACTGATGAGGTAAAAGAGATGGGTTTATCTTTTGAGGAAAACGCTTACATAAAAGCTAAGGCAGTCTATGATTTTTGTGGTATACCTACGATGGCGGAGGATTCTGGTCTTTGTTGCGAGGGTATTGGCGGTGATCCAGGAATTTACACAGCTCGATATGGAGGGCTTCCTGTAGATCATGACCGTAATATGGATAAACTTTTGTCAGCCCTTAATGGAAGGAGCCGGAAAGCTTTTTTTAGAACGGTGGCTTGTTTTATCATGAAAGAAGATGGAGAAGAGACATCTACCTTTTTTGATGGTGAAATCCATGGAGAAATTAGTCAGGAAAAACGCGGTAATGGTGGATTTGGATATGATCCTATTTTTATTCCGGAGCATCATACTACAACCTTTGCCGAGATGCTCGATGAGGATAAGGCGAGTATGAGCCATAGAGGCAGGGCAATGCTGCTCTTTGGTGATTATATTAAGAAATTTAAATTGTAAATGTGCAAGTCACAGAGTAAGGAGGTTGATTCCTATCCACGAAGCATCTTAACCGCTCGATTAAGTCCTTTGATAAATGCTTCAACTTCTTCTTCTGTGTTATATGCTGCAAACGATGCACGACAAGTCCCTTCTACACCATAGTACTTCATTAAGGGTTGGCAGCAGTGATGTCCTGTTCTCGTTGCTATACCCATTTTGTCTAGTAAGATGCCTAGATCGTAGGCGTGGCAGCCCTCGACAAGAAATGATAATACACCAGCCTTATTTTTTGATTGACCGTAAATCTTGAACCCTTCGATCGATTGACAGGCTTCTTCTGCGAGATTCAAAAGGTGTACTTCATGGGCAGCGATACGCGAAACATCGGTTTCTTGTAGGAATCGAACGGCCTCCCCTAGGCCGATGACTCCAGCTATATTGGGGGTACCCGCTTCGAATTTAAAGGGCAGGTCGTTATATGTCGTCTCTGCGAAATCCACTTCCCGAATCATTTCTCCGCCTCCTTGCCATGGTGGCATGTTATCAAGTAACTCTTTTTTACCATAAAGAATCCCTATACCTGTGGGTCCATACATTTTATGCCCGCCAAAGGTGAAGAAATCTACATTCCATTGGCATACATCAATCAATTGGTGTGGTGCAGATTGTGCGCCATCGACAACTGTGATTGCCCCAACGGATTGGGCTGCATCAACGAGGATATGTATTGGATTAATGGTACCCAATGCATTGGAGATGGCATTAAAAGCCACGATCTTAGTTTTGAAATTGATGAATTTCTTGAGATTAGAACAATCCCACTCTCCTTCTTTAGTAATGGGTAATACCCTGATAACAGCCTTCTTTCGTTCGGCAAGCATCTGCCATGGCACAATATTGGCGTGGTGTTCCATTTGGGTAAGCAGGATTTCATCGCCTTCTTGGATGTTTGCTTCTCCCCAAGTATTGGCAACAAGATTGATTCCTTCAGTCACACCTCGAACAAAATTGATGGTTTCGTAAGGTGCATTTATGTAATCTGCAATAGTCTGTCTTGACGCTTCATAGGCGTCCGTAGCCTTAGCCGCCAAGGAATGTGCCCCTCGGTGTATATTGCTATTGTACTTGCTGTAATAGTGGTTTACACAGTCAATGACTCGCTGTGGCTTTTGAGACGTCGCTGCATTATCAAAATACACAAGATCTTTTCCATTAACCTGCTGATGCAGAACAGGAAACTGGTCACGCAAAGATTGAACTTCTTGATGGGTAAAATTCATAATTACGATTCAGTCAGTTCTTCATCCCAAGCGTAATTTAATTTTTCACGCATGAGCTCCTGAATATGCTCGCGGATAGTCGGCAAGGATATCTTTTCCGTGATTTCGGCTATGAAGGCGTAATTCAACACAGCTTTAGCTTGGTCTAGAGGAATGCCTCGAGATACAAGATAAAATAATGCATCTTGATCAATTTGCCCGGATGTTGCTCCGTGACTGCATTTCACGTCATCAGCATAAATCTCAAGCTGAGGTTGGCTGTGAACCGTAGCATAATCAGACAAAATGATGTTTTTGTTGGATTGAAAAGCATTGGTTCTTTGAGCGTCCTCTTCGACATAGATTCTTCCATTAAAGACGGCTGTTGATTTATCATCAAGAAGCCCTTTAAAGTTTTGATGACTTTCACAGTCAGGTGAAAGGTGTTTGACAGTTATCCGATTGTCGACGTGATCATCTCCTTTACCATAATAGAGGCCTTGTATGGCACAGTTTGCTCCTGGTTCTTGAAGCCTAACAAACACTTGATTCCTCAAAAGTCGCCCGGCGAGACTTACTGCTGTTTGTTTGAAATTACTATCCCTTTTTTGCTGAACTATATGATTGTTAAGATGATGAAACCCATTGACTGTTTCATTCTGAATCATAGTAAATTCTAGATGTGCTCCTTGATCAAGAAATGTTGAACAATGTGAGTTAACGTATAGCTCAGAATTATCAAGACTCTGATATTCTTTAATGATTTGGACCTTTGAATTTGCACCACAGTGAATTTGATGATAAGGATTAATCATAAAACGTGCATTATCTGCTGCTAGAAATATCCAATGAATAGGCCGCTCTAAAACAGTGTCTTTTGGGATTTTAATAAAAATTCCATCTCCGAAGAACGCCAAGTTGAGTAAGTTGAATCCGTCATGTGGATTTCGACAAATCTCTTTAAGGTGCGGAGTGATATGCTCTGAATGCTTAGTCAACGCTTCATTCATTGAACAAATAGTCACTCCTTGGGCCTCGGTATAGACCTTTGAAAGATGCTCCTGATACGATCCGTTAACAAAAACGAGTTTGTGCGCATTGATTTCATCTTTGCGATTAAAATCATGTATACCTACATGTTTTCGATGTAAAGGACTAAACGATGGGTTAAGCTCACTTGCATAAAAGGGGAGAGGCGAAGTATGTCGCCATCTTTCCATCTTTCGATTGGGCATACCCATCGCTGTTAAACGGTCCATGGCCTCCTGCTTACAACGATGTATTTCGCTATTGTAAAGGTTGCCCAAGTTTGATTCTAGTGCTCGAAATATATGGGGGTATGTTTGAAGGATGCCCATATTAAGCGTTTGCCTCTTTAATCCAATCGTAGCCTTTGTCTTCTAATTTTTTAGCTAGTGATTTATCTCCAGATTTAACAATTTTTCCGTTGTACATAACATGAACAAAATCAGGCTGAATGTAGTCTAGTAGTCTTTGATAATGGGTAATTATTAGGAAAGAACGCTCTTTACTTCGCATGGCATTTACTCCCTCAGATACTACCCTTAGTGCATCGATATCAAGGCCTGAATCAGTTTCGTCAAGAATACATAGTTTAGGATTGAGCATTGCCATTTGAAAAATCTCATTACGTTTTTTCTCTCCTCCAGAAAATCCAACATTAACTGAACGTTTCATGAACTCTTGATTGATCTCTACCAGCTCTAAGTTCTTTTTCATTTCAGCCATAAACTCACTAGCCTTTATTGCTGCCTCGCCCTCCGCTTTTCTTCTGGCATTAATTGCTGACTTCATGAAATTTATAGTAGTAACTCCAGGAATTTCTACAGGATATTGAAAGGCCAAGAAAACACCTGCTCTCGCTCGCTCATCTGGCTCCATATCGAGTAAGTCTTCACCTTCAAATACAATATCTCCTTTCGTCACTTCATATCCATTTCGTCCAGCTAGGGTAGAGGCTAAAGTGCTCTTACCTGTTCCATTAGGGCCCATAATAGCATGAACTTCACCCGGTGCAATATTTAGGTTGAGCCCTTTGAGTATGGGCTTACTGACAACGTTGGCGTGAAGGTTTTTGATTTCTAACATAAGTGATTATCTATCCCACAGACCCTTCTAATGAGACTTCAAGTAGTTTTTTAGCTTCTACGGCAAACTCCATGGGTAATTCATTAAATACTTCTTTACAGAATCCATTTACAATCAAATTTACCGCCTCTTCATCAGAAAGACCACGTTGATTGCAATAGAACATCATGTCCTCACCAATTTTTGAGGTAGTAGCTTCGTGTTCTACTTGTGCAGAGTTGTTTTTTATATCTAAATAGGGATAAGTGTGGGCACCACAGCGATCGGTCATGAGCATAGAATCGCACTGAGAAAAGTTATAAGCATTTTCTGCATTAGGGCCAATAAGAACCTGTCCTCTGTAAGTATTTGAGCTATTTCCTGCGCTGATTCCTTTCGATACAATTCGGCTTCGAGTATTCGAACCTAGATGTAGCATTTTCGTACCAGTGTCTGCTTGCTGTTTATTATTGGTAACCGCTACTGAGTAGAATTCCCCAATGCTGTTATTTCCTTTTAGTATACAACCTGGATACTTCCATGTAATCGCCGAACCAGTTTCTACCTGTGTCCACGAAATCTTTGAGCGATTTCCTTCACAAATTCCTCGCTTTGTTACGAAGTTGTAGATTCCTCCTTTTCCATCTTTGTCACCAGGGTACCAGTTTTGTACCGTGCTGTATTTTATTTCCGCCTCCTCTAGAGCAACTAGCTCAACGACTGCAGCATGGAGTTGATTTTCATCTCGCTTTGGGGCGGTACAACCCTCAAGATAACTGACATAGCTTTTGTCATCGGCGATGATGAGTGTCCGCTCGAACTGACCCGTATTTTCGGCATTGATCCTGAAGTAGGTCGATAACTCCATAGGGCATCGGACACCTTTTGGAATATAAATAAAGGATCCATCACTGAATACTGCAGAATTTAACGCGGCAAAGTAGTTGTCTCTTTGAGGGACAACACTTCCCAAATATTTTTTTACTAAATCAGGATATTCTTTGACCGCCTCACTTATGGAACAGAAGATTACACCTGCTTCGGAGAGCTTTTCCTTAAACGTTGTAAAGACAGAATCACTATCCATCACATAGTCAACAGCAACTCCAGCAAGCATCTTTTGTTCCTCCAGTGGGATACCAAGTTTTTCGTAAGTCTTGAGGATTTCCGGATCTACCTCATCTATGCTTTTATATTTCTTTTTTTTAGAACTAGCATAGTAACTAATGGATTGATAATCAATTACGGGGATGTTAAGATGAGCCCAATCAGGATTTTCCATTTTTTTCCAAATATCATATGCTTTAAGTCTCCAATCAAGAAGCCATTCGGGTTCATTTTTCTTATCACTGATGAACCGAATGGTACTTTCATTTAGACCTATTTCAGCACGTTCCTGATCAATATCGGTCGTAAACCCGTACTTGTAGCCGTCTTCGGTATGCTTCTTAATTATGGCCTCATCCCTTGTCATAGTGCGAAACTAATGCTTATCATTCTCTTTTTTAAACGCTCTGCGCGTATTTAAGTTGTTGTTTGTCAAGTATTGTGACATAGACTTTTAAAATGTTGTTCGTAAGGAAAGCGTCCAGTTTCTTCCTGCAGCATGAACACTTGACCCAAAGGGCCTATATCCCTTATCCAAAATATTTAAGCATCCAAGCGATAGGTGAAGATATTCGAGGGGTCTTATCTCTGCTTTGGCGTTCCAAATAATATAGCCCGGAGTTCCAAAGGGCAAAGCTTCATCTAAATTGTCCACCGAAAGAGGAGAATACTGACTAGAATCCTTGGCGAAGGCATAATCAACCCATTGACTAACTGTTATAATGTCGCGGTTCCAATCAAGGCTAAGTCTCCCGAAGAATGGGGGTATGTGATCCAAAGGAACATTAACATCAAGTACTCTACCTCGATTGTAATTCCATGATGCTTGATAATGCAAGCCCCATGGAAGCGTACCACTTAGGTTTCCTTGGCATCCAATAAGGTAGGCAAGATTCGCATTGGTATTCGACAAAACATTAAGGAGTTGGCCATCATAGGTCAGAGAGTCGTAGTCTTGATAGAATATACTTCTGCGTTGGATAATGTCATCAATTAAGCTTCCGAATATGGCAGCTTTAAGGGTGAAACCTTCGCCATAAGTCCAAGTGATACCTTGTTCTAATTGATAGATATATTCAGGTTTTAGTGTGCCAGAGGGAAGTACGAGCTCAGTCGGTGTTGGGTCAAAAATTTTACCTCCATCATCTACATTAGGACTTCGAAAGCCGGAACTCAATGAAGTAAATCCTTTCCAGTGGCTATTGTCTTTGCCATAAGAGGTGGCCACAGAAAAAGATAAAGCCCCCGCATCATTATAAATCCTTGACAAATCGATTTCAGTAATCTGCGGATCATTAAATCGCATATCGACTCTCTGATATGTATATCGCAGGCCATAACTCACATCAAAGGATGTCGAAAGCTGCCAATGGTGCTTTAGATAGCCTGCAATATTCCAAAGCATGCTGCCACCATCAGCATAGCGACTTGGTGCGGTAAACACTTCATTGCTGTTGAGATTGGTAATAGATGAAGAGGAGTTTACAAAGTTTATACTCGACTCCATGCCGTAGAGCATTTTGTGGAGGTCGCTAATTCTTGACTGCCAATCAATATTTAAGGCGTAGATGTTTACCTTTTCTAATTGATTACTTTGGGCGTCGATTTGAAAACGGCGAACTATTCGAGACTCATGTATCTGCTGTGCTGAAAGCAATACTTGACCACGGTGGCGCTTTGAGGAATTCTCTGTATTAAGTTTTACATATGACATGTAGCGTCGCTGTGGACCGTAGTCCCATTGGGCATAATGCGGCATTCCAAGATCATTTCTTAGGCTTAATTTATCCGTTCGAGCAATAGAAGTAGAGGTAGAAAACTGGTTTGACCAGCGGATACTTATCCGAGGATTGATTTGATAAAGAAAATCTTGGGCGGCATCATATTGTCGGTAGCCTGATCCTATGATTCGATAGGGGTTTGAATTGGCAATAAGGGAGTCACCATGAGTAGTAGTGACTATCCTCGTTCTTGTTAGGCCCCAATCACCATATATTTCGGGCATGTTTGAACCCACTGTCCAATCGCCAAAATCTGTAAAGGAAAAGTTACTCTGACTTGCGAATTGCTTACCTCCGATGTTAATATGGAGGTTGGTTTTCTTTTCGGCATTGCTTGATGCATATCGTATCATCGCTCCTCCATGGACATAAACTCGATCGACAGTACTTAGCTGAGGGGCTCGGGTTTGCAAGTGTATAACGCCTCCAAAAGCATCACTTCCATATAGTAGTGACCCTGGCCCGTGGAGCACTTCAACACGCTGCAATTGGGATTCATCGAGCGTAATTATATTTTGAAGGTGGCCTCCTCGATAGATTGCATTATTCATTCGCACTCCATCGATGACAAGTAATATTCGATTGGCTTCAAATCCTCGGATATTAGGACTTCCTCCCCCGGGTTGGCTTTTTTGAACATGAATGCTACCCGTTCTTTGTAACAAATCTGCAGAGGTTGATGCGGCCTCAAATCCAATGCGAGCAGTGCTAAGTTGTCCCGTAAATTGTAAGGGACGTACGAGCGTATCTTCCAATCGGTTGACGGCGATAATTACATCATCAAATCGGTAAATCGTAGGATATAAGCGAATCTCATAAATATTGTTTTTGCTGTGGTCAAGGCGAACACTCCGATGCTCGTAGCCTTCAGCAGCGATAAATACTGTTTTTGGTTTATTCCCGGAATGATCTTCACTAAGTCTAACAAGGCCATAATTGTCGGAAAATACCAGGGTATCTGCATATTCGATGTAAGCATCTTTTACAGGGTCACAGTTTGCATCATCTACCAAATAGAGTTGGATGTCTTGTGAATAAGACATAGTGATTACTGTGCTGAGCAAAATGCTTAGGGAGATTCGGATGGAGGTGTGGTGTCGTTGCACGTAGTGACTAAGAGTGATAAAGGTAACTTCCTATTCTAACCATGGTGCTTCCATGATCAAGGGCGATTTTATAATCATTACTCATACCCATTGATACTGTTTTAAATGGTTGGTTTATGGATTGCATAAAAGGCTTGAGATGTTCAAATGTCTTCCTCAAGGCTTTAAATTCTCGTCCGATTTGTTGTCGATTATCTGTGTAGGTCGCCATACCCATTACGCCAGCAATCTGAAGGTTTTTTAACTCCATGGTTTGTATCGAAGACATTATGCCTTCCCATTCATCAACCTTCATACCATATTTACTTTCCTCTTGAGCAATATGGAACTGTAAGAGTACTTTTTGAGGACTACTTGCCTTTAAGTTAATATGGGAAAGGAGTTTAAGGCTGTCTGCAGAATGAATAAGATGACATTTGTGAATAAGTTTAGCTACTTTTTTTCGTTGAAGGTGGCCAATAAAATGCCAATTATTATGGACATCATCTACTAACTCTTCTTGTCTTTGTATTAATGCATCGACTCTATTTTCTCCAAAGATGTTGTGTCCAAGGGCTCGAAACTCCTGAAAAACTTCGATGGGACGCGTCTTGGTAACGGCAATGCATGTCGCCTGATAGTCATTACATTGGCCAATTACCTCTCGAAAGTTTTTTTCACTAACTAGCATCTCCTTACCTTGTCCCTGTGATCAGTATGATAAAAGTACATTGTAGCAGACTTTGGCTGTGCAGTATTCACGTAAAATCCTGTATTTTTTTATTGATAATAGGAGGATTTATCTTGAATTCATGTAGTGAGACACCAAGCATAGATGAAGAGCACTTTGAAAATATTCTTCTGGATATCCAGCTAGCAGAGGCCTTGGTGCAATCTTATCCTGTGGACAGTCACGATATCTACCGAGATTTA
>PAPS01000043.1 GCA_002708985.1 Saprospirales bacterium
AGTTGTCCATAAACCATGCTACGTTGTAGAGCGCACTCGCCGCAGCATTAAGTTGTATTTGTCCACCTTCATCTCCATAGATACTTTGGTCAGTTGCTCCAACAATCAAACCTGATTCATCAGGCCAGAGGTTTCCGCCGATTGGTCCAATGCCTAGTTGAGCTACAGAATTCGCGTTAGGTCCTTTGATGTTGATGATTTCATTGGTAGAAATCGTGTTATTGACACCATATAGCACACGCATCCTTCCTTCAAAATTATCGATATGAAAGGCACTGTTAGTGTGGTTACTTCCTCCATTTAACACTAAGTGACCACCTTCCAAGGCGCCTAATCCGCCAATGGTCAAGTTCGCCTCAGGAGATAAAGTTGAGGTCGAAATCCCTACAAAACGACTGTCCTCGACATATAGAGCAGGTAAACCTCCGAAGTCCTCTACCGTAAGTAGGGCAGATGCAGGAGTGGTATTGTTATCGTGAATGATTACTTGTCCTTCGAATTGACCCGCTACGCTGTTCTGTCCTGGACTTACTTGGCTGTATAGGCCATAAATGTTTCCCCCTGCACTATTGTTTATTGCATTAAGGTAGGCACCATAAATGTTGCCATTTGGTGAAAAGTTGGTGACTTGAGCAACTAAGCCTCGAGTGTCTTCCCCGTTTAAGGGTGAGTTGTTAACTACATCTACTTGTAATCCTCTAGTAGGACCAGTTGCTGTGCTAGATCCAAGTTTTGTTACTCCAGAGAATATCCCCACCAATTCAGCATTGGCTTTAACAAGCGTACTTCGCATCCCGTAAGAAAGCCCAGAAGATGTTACAGGATTCGCGACAACTTGTAATCCAAAATTATCATTGTTTCCATTGTATTCATGGTCAATAAACAGGCCATTGATGTGGTTTTCCCTAAGGTTATAAGCATGAAGAGCAGCTCCTGTTAAGGGGATTGTATTTCCTGTAACTACTTGTTGTGTTGAGATTGTTGGATAAACCCAAGCACCTGCATCTGTCCAAGGTGAGGTTGTAGATCCTGTAAGGCCGGATAGATCGACACTCGTGGAATTTCCATTCTCGATATTAATGGTAAGCAAAGAGCCACTCAAAATAGCTGATGTTAAGTTTTGGTCGTCAGCACCGGCAGGGCCTGGAGGTCCAGTAGGGCCTGGAGCACCATCAAGTCCGTCAACACCATCAACACCGTCTTGTCCGTCAGCACCGGCAGGGCCTGGAGGTCCAGTAGGGCCTGGGGCACCATCAAGTCCGTCAACACCATCAACACCGTCTTGTCCGTCAGCACCGGCAGGGCCTGGAGGTCCAGTAGGGCCTGGAGCACCATCAAGTCCGTCAACACCATCAGCACCGGCAGGGCCTGGGGGGCCAGCGGGACCTGGAGCACCATCAAGTCCGGCGATTGACGCTAGGTCAACATTAACAGAGTTTCCATTTTCAATGTCAATTTGCAGCGTAGTTCCAGTAAGGTTTGCAGCTGTGAGATTTTGGTCGTCCGTTCCTGCACTGCTTGTAAGAGAACTGAGGTCCACTGTAACGGTTCCCCCTCCATCGGTCAGCTCAAGATTTGTTCCGTTAAGAACAGCAGAGATAAGTAATTCGTTTGTTGCACTATTATCAGGTAAATCAACCCATAATGGACTTGTATTAGCTCCTTGACTTTGAAGTACTTGGCTAGCAGAACCTGGCAAGTCATTGGGACGAAAATCGCCCAATAGAAAGGTGTTTCCATTGTCATCTATTCTGAAAATTTCCACATTAGCGCCTGAATTTTTGGAATAGAAGGAATGATCATTCACATCGCTATTAAACCCATAATGCATTTTGATCTCTGTGGCTCCCGCCTGTGCATTGTAGTCCGGCAAGAGATGGAAATGGAAGTTTGGGGCTGGAATTCCTGTAGTTCCGCCTTGCATGGCGCGTACATAGCCCCCATCAGAATCTAAGATATCGTAGTTATCAGAAGTGGTAACACCGGTCACTTGCAGCGATGACACAGGGGAGGAGTTTCCAATGCCTACATTGCCTAAGGTGTAGATATCGGCGCTGATATCTGGGGTAATATCATTGGTGATTATGTCATACCAATCAGCATCGCTTGTACCTGTAGCAGGAAAGCTAATCCAAGTAATTCCATCCCAATAATAGAATAGAATATCAGTGGGATCAAAAACAAGTAGACCACGCTCAGCAGCCGTTAATGTGCCTGCTATTGCTGCTCGTTGTGCAGCATCCAATCTCGGAATAAGGATTCCCTTGTCATTAGCTTCAATATCCAATGCTGCGTTAGGGTTAGGGGTCAGTGTACCAACACCTACATTATTTTGGGCATAAAGACCAAACGTTACTAGACTAAAAATGAAAATTAAATACCCATTGCGCATAATCTTACTTTCTCTTCCTAAGATAAGGTAAATGTTAGGGTTAAACGTGGAAGGGAGACCTTGACTTACACACCTCAGATAGTGGACTGATCAGAATTTAAAACTCGAGTGCTCGAAACAATCCAATGGATTGCAAAAGTGGTTACTACCGAACTAGAGTAACGTTGCCTTTTTGATTTTTGATTTCTTGTTGGTCGGCATAGCGATAGGTAGTAAACCAAGTATACACCGATAGTGGCGACTTCTCTCCATTGTATGTGCCGTCCCAAGCTTCATTGACGTCATTGGTTTTGAATACCAATTCTCCCCAACGATTGTAAATCGAAAATTCCCAACTGTCGAAATCTATATTATCATCCACAACAATAGGTCTAAATCCGTCATTATTGCCATCCCCATTTGGAGAAAAAGCTGTGGGTAGATAGACTAATTCATCGAGAACATAAATGGTTAAGCTATCGGAGATAGCGCAATAATCATTAAGGGTCACTGCAAGAGTGTAAAAGGTTGTTGTTAAAGGAGTGGCTGTTGGATCGAAGCAATCATCACAACTCAAATCAAAAGGCGGATCCCAAACGATATCTGCAGGAGCTTGACCTGAATAGGCTCCGGGAATGTTTGTGAAGTTTCCTGGCTCTATATAGATATCAGGGCCCACTTCAAGTAGAGGTTGACGAATAGCAAGAGCAAATGCAGGGTCAGCGTAATTGTTCCAATTCGCAACTTCAAGGGAAACAAAGGGTACGCCGTTCGCTTCCGTTGGATCACCCATATCAGTCCACAGGGGTGCGCCTTCCCAATGGGCCATGGCGTCCCACGATCCATCGTCCAAAGGATTATAAAACATCTTGAGGTTTGCCGGGGCACTACCATAGAGTCTATGGTAATATGAAGGATTAACTGCGCATAATATGTCGTCATATAAACTCACGTCGAATCCTTCTGTAGTGGCATCGACATTGGCAAGGCGAGCTCCATATACCCGATTGTCGTTTCCATCTGGAGTGAACTCTATTGGGCGATACCGTATTGCTCCAGCAGAAGACCCCGTAGGAAAGAGGTAGCTGTTGGTTGAATTCGTAGCTCGATTCAGTCTACCTAAATCCAAACTACTTACATAACCATCGGTGCGTTGGATGGCAAGGAAATCCGGATTAGTTACATTTAAATTTTGAGTGTTCGTTGCAAATTCGATATTACCGAGGTCCAACAAATTCGTAACATCGGCGTCAATGGAATTGAGGCTCTTAATGTCCGGGAAAGAACCAAGGCATACTAGGTCGTAAAATGCACTAATTGATGTGCCGCGGATTTCTTGATCTCCTCCTTTAAGTTCTACGGTGCTATTTCCTGCTGTAAAAGCTCCATTATTTTCCCAATCCTGGCCAACGCGAAAGATAGTTGTCGGATCAGCATCAGCGGTGAGATTATCTTGATTAATCAATGTATTGTCGATGTCAGCCTCTTCTCGGTTATCAAAGACTCCACTCTCAATGACTAAGTCTCTTTGAATGTAAAGTAAACCATCGTTCTCAAAATTGCCGACATTGTCAACAATGACGGAGTCTGTGATGACACTCATTGTGCCATTATCCGTCACTATGACATCAGTTCCATTTATATAGAATTGTCCAATACAAGGAGTTGCCACCATTGCCACAAAAGATAAAAAGGAAACTGTTCTAAATAAAAGTTTAAATCTAGTCGACATAGCATGCAATTGAGACAATGTCTAAGGTAAGGAAATATTTTGCTTTACTATACATATATAACCTAGCTGTTAGAAATCGGCCTATTCTTCTTTCTTAAAGGGTATTAAATTCGTTGTGATGCAACAAGAAGTTCTCCAATATTTAGATTACTTGAAATATGAGAAAAGGTTAAGTATTAATACGCTTAAAGCCTACCAAAGGGACTTACTCGATTTTCAAGAATTTTTAGAGAATAATTATCTGTCTGTTTTAGGGAAAGTTAACACAAAACAAATTCGACGATTTGTGTTGGATGGTATATCTAATGGATGGGAGCCCAAGACTACCAATCGAAAAATCTCTTCGATTAAAGGGATGTTTTCCTTTTTAGCCGAGCGAGAAGTAATTGCTAATAACCCAGCATCAGCGGTCCAAAGTGTAAAGGTTCCTCATCGATTGCCTTCTTACGTTCAGGAGTCGGAGTTGGATATTGTGATGCCTAGTTTGGAGGGTTATAATGACTGGGCTGAATTTCAAGAGGCTTTGATTTTTGTATTGCTTTACGAAACAGGTATGCGTCGTGCAGAATTAATTGCATTAACTTATGATAGGTTAGATCAACGCGCACTAACTCTTCGTGTTCTGGGTAAACGTAAAAAAGAGCGGATTATCCCAATACGAAAAGAAGTTATGGAAGCGTGCATTTCTTTGAAAGCACTTCGAAAGCAGGACAAAATAGATTCAAGTCATGTTTTTACTCTAAAAAACGGCAAAGCACTCTATCCAAAGAAAGTTTATACGTCGGTGAATCGCGTGCTAAATACAATAAGTTCAACGGAGCGAAAAAGTCCTCACGTTTTAAGGCATTCTATCGCTACCCATTTATTAAATCGCGGGGTTGATATACAGACTATACAGTCATTACTTGGGCACGCCAGCTTAGCCTCAACTCAAATTTACGCCCATCAAAGCATAGAGCATTTGAAATCTAGTCATAAGGCAGCTCATCCGAGAAGCTAGTAAGCATAATTTTCAATGATTTCTCTTTTGCTCATATTTTTTTGCAAAATAGGGTCTCAACTTCGCACATCTTCATTATATTTGCAGTCCTTTTCGGCAAAACTGAGCAAGAATTATGTCTTTTTCAGATGGAAAATAGTAAAGGAAATTGTTGTTTAAGAGTATGATAAAGAACAAAAACTGCCAGTGTAGCTCAGTTGGCCAGAGCGACTGATTTGTAATCAGTTGGTCGGGGGTTCGAATCCCTCCACTGGCTCTTTTTAATCATGGTTTACATGGTGTTACATACGGAGGGGATGCGCCGAAGTTGGAGAGTCGGGGCAGACTGTAAATCTGTTGCTTAGGCTGAATAGGTTCGAATCCTATCATCCCCACATTTTTTGATGGCACGATGTACTTCAAAAGCATAAAGAGATGAAAAAGTTTTTGTTTAGATTTTTAAAGAGTAAAAGCGGGAGTAGCTCAGTTGGTAGAGCATCAGCCTTCCAAGCTGAGGGTCGCGGGTTCGAGTCTCGTCTCCCGCTCGAAGTTGAGTCGAAACCGATTAACCTTTAAGCCGTTGTAGCTCAGGGGTAGAGCGCATCCTTGGTAAGGATGAGGCCCCGGGTTCAATTCCCGGCATCGGCTCAGTTTTATTTTGTTAACATTATTTAATTCGAATTTTAATTTTTTACCATGGCTAAAGAAAAGTTTGACAAGTCGAAACCCCACGTAAACGTGGGAACGATTGGACACGTTGATCACGGAAAGACAACGTTGACTGCAGCAATCACTACTGTTCTCGCGAACAAAGGATTCGCTGACAAGATGGATTATGACGCGATTGACGGCGCTCCTGAAGAAAAAGAGCGAGGAATCACAATCAACACAGCGCACGTAGAATACGAAACAACTGCTCGTCATTACGCTCACGTTGATTGCCCAGGTCACGCAGATTATATTAAGAATATGGTTACGGGTGCTGCTCAGATGGACGGTGCTATCCTTGTAGTAAGTGCTACAGATGGTCCGATGCCTCAAACACGTGAGCACATCCTTCTTGCTCGTCAGGTAGGTGTACCTGCTATTGTTGTTTTCATGAACAAAGTCGATTTAGTTGACGACCCTGAATTCCTCGAACTTGCTGAAATGGAGATTCGTGAGCTTCTTAGTTTCTACGATTTCCCTGGAGACGATGTTCCTGTAATTCAAGGTTCTGCGCTTGCTGGTCTAAATGGTGAGGCAGACGGTGTAAAAGCTATCGAAGAGTTGATGGACGCGGTTGATTCAACAATTCCAATACCTCCGCGTGATGTTGACAAGGATTTCTTGATGCCTGTTGAGGATGTATTCTCAATTACAGGTCGTGGTACTGTTGCTACAGGTCGTATCGAAAAAGGTGTGATTAATAGTGGTGATGGGGTTGAAATCATCGGCCTTGGCGCTGAGAAAATGACATCTACAGTTACTGGAGTCGAGATGTTCCGTAAGATTCTCGATACAGGAGAGGCTGGAGAGAATGTTGGACTTCTTCTTCGTGGTGTTGAAAAAACAGATATCAAGCGGGGAATGGTTGTTTGTAAGCCAGGCACTATTACGCCACACACGAAATTAAAGTGTGAGGTTTATGTGCTTTCCAAAGAAGAAGGTGGCCGTCACACTCCATTCTTTAACAAGTACCGTCCTCAATTTTACATGAGAACAACAGACGTGACAGGAGAAGTTAAGCTTCCAGAAAACGTTGAAATGGTTATGCCAGGGGATAATGTAACCCTTGAAGTAGAGTTGATTTATCCTGTTGCTCTTGACCTCGGTCTGCGATTCGCGATTCGTGAAGGTGGTCGTACGGTTGGTGCAGGTCAGGTCACTGAGATTATTGCATAATTAATCGAAGGCCTACGGGTGTAGCTCAATTGGTAGAGTAGTGGTCTCCAAAACCATTGGTTGGGGGTTCGAGTCCCTCCTCCCGTGCAACAATTGATTATGAAACGACTTATTTCATATTGCCAGTCTGCTTATGCAGAGTTATTTTACAAGGTCACTTGGCCGACATCTACGGAACTACAAAGTAGTGCCGTAGTAGTGCTAATTGCCACGTTAATGACTGCGCTGATTGTCTTCGGTATGGACTACGTACTTGGCGTACGTCCAACAGGTGCTGAAGGGGGTTGGAAAGGAGTAACTGGTATTATTTATTCAATCTTGACTTAATACGCAATGCAGGATACAAAATGGTATGTTCTTCGCGTAATTAGTGGTCAAGAGCGTAAAATCCAACAATATATTACTCGAGAAATCGAGCGAATTGGTTACCAAGAAGAGGTCCGGCAATTACTTGTTCCTCTCGAGAAGGTCTATAAAATAAAGGCTGGAAAAAAGGTAATCAAGGAACGCAATATGTTCCCTGGATATATTTACGTTGAAATGACGGATAAAGCGGTCAACAATGGTGACGTCTTAATGATGATTGCAGGCACAACGAATGTGATTAATTTCATCGGAGGACGTCGTCCTGAGCCTATTCGTGAAGCTGAAGTGCGTCGACTATTAGGAAAAGTGGATGAATTTGAGCAGCGCGATGAGGAAATGGTTGAGCCATTCATGATCAATGAAACAGTAAAAATTATTGATGGTCCATTTAACGACTTTACCGGTTCGGTTGAGGAAATTATGGACGAGAAAAAGAAACTTAAGGTTGTAGTAAAAATCTTTGGGCGACGAACGCCGGTCGAGGTGAACTACATGCAAGTTGAAAAAATAGCATAGAAAATGGCAAAGGAAATTACTGGATACGTAAAACTTCAAGTACGAGGAGGTCAAGCAAACCCGGCCCCACCTGTAGGTCCAGCACTTGGGGCTAAAGGGTTAAATATCATGGAGTTCTGCAAAGCATTCAATGCGCGGAGTCAAGAAATGCAGGGAAAAGTTCTCCCAGTTGTAATAACGGTTTACTCGGATAAGAGCTTCAGTTTTATTATCAAGACGCCTCCAGCTCCGGTCTTGTTGCTTGAAGCGGCAAAACTTAAAAGTGGAAGTAAAGAACCAAATCGCGATAAAGTCGGTTCTGTAAATTGGGAACAGGTCAAAGAAATTGCAGAGACAAAGATGCCGGACCTCAATGCGTTCACTATTGAGTCCGCTATGAAAATGGTCGCTGGAACTGCTCGCTCTATGGGGTTATTGGTAAATGGCACTCCTCCATGGGAAACGGCTAGCTCAGAAGAGTCTGCAGCATAATTATAAACACCGAGGGAGTCGATGAGACGTTTGCACCTCAAAACAGGAAAAAATGGCAGTATTAGGTAAGAAAAGAAAGGCAGCAGAGGCTTTAGTAGATGCAAAGAAGCTATATACTATGAATGAGGCCTCAGATCTCATTAAAAAGGTCAACACGGCAAAGTTTGATGCTTCGGTTGATTTACACATTCATCTAGGCGTAGACCCGAAAAAAGCTGATCAAGCTATTCGTGGTACAGTCTCTCTCCCGCATGGGACTGGTAAGACGAAAACAGTCCTTGTTTTCTGTGATTCTTCAGAAGAATCTGCTGTTGCTGCGGCTGGTGCAGACTACTACGGAATGGATGAATACATTCAAAAAATATCTGGCGGATGGACAGATGTCGACGTGATTATCGCGACACCTGCTGTTATGCCAAAAATTGCAAGGCTTGGGCGAACATTAGGTCCTCGTGGCTTGATGCCAAACCCGAAGTCCGGCACTGTTACTACCGATCTTGTAAAAGCAGTTGAGGAGGTGAAGAAGGGGAAAATTGCATTTAAGGTGGACAAGTTCGGTATTATTCACGCTTCCATAGGTCGCATAAGCTTCGAGCCAAAGCAAATCGAAGACAATGCGACCGAGCTTATTCAAAATATACATAAGCTCAAACCCACCTCTGTGAAAGGGGCCTACTTTAAGTCGATATCTTTGGCATCGACGATGAGTCCAGGTCTTAATATTGAAATCAAATCCATACGCGGCTTATAAGAAATAATGACTAAACAAGAAAAACAACAGGTCGTTGCGGATTTGCAAAATCGGTTAGAAGGGGTAAGCAGTTTTTACATTGCTGACTCTTCAGAGCTTGATGTTGCAACCGTTAACAAGCTACGGGGATTATGTCACGAGCGTAATGTGGAATTTAAGGTTGTTAAGAATACTCTTCTTATTAAGGCCTTAGATGCATTAGAGCAGGACTATTCTCCCCTGTATGACATTCTTAAAGGTGGATCAAGTGTTATGTTGTCGGAAACGGCAAGTGCACCTGCTAAGCTGATTAAGGATTTTCGTAAGGAAGAAGACCAAGAGAAGCCTATTCTCAAAGGTGCATATATCGATACTGATTTTTTTATCGGTGATGAGCATCTTGATGAATTAGCGAAGCTGAAGTCTAAGGAAGATCTTCTTGGTGAGGTAATTACATTATTACAGTCACCAATGTCCAACTTAGTAGGAGCTCTATCTTCTGGAGGTTCAAATCTTGCAGGTATCATAAAAGCGCTCGAGGAAAAGGGCAGTGAATAATTAGTAAAAATTTAATCGTAGAAATAATGGCAGAAATGAAAGAATTAGCAGAACAGTTAGTTAATCTAACAATCAAAGAAGTAAAAGAACTTGCTGATATCCTTAAGGATGAACACGGTATTGAGCCTGCGGCAGGAGGTGCTGTAATGATGGCATCCGGACCTGGTGCTGGTGGAGAAGGCGGCGATGGCGGTGCTGAGCAATCTGAGTTCACCGTCTTCATGAACAGCGCAGGTGGTTCAAAACTTCAAGTGGTTAAAACAGTTAAGGAGTTAACTGGATTAGGCCTCAAAGAAGCGAAAGCGATTGTTGATGGATCTCCTGGACCAGTGAAAGAAGGTCTTTCAAAAGCTGACGCGGAAGCTATGCTTGCTAAGCTCCAAGAAGCAGGAGCTGATGTAGAGCTTAAGTAGTTCTATAGTATATTTTAATGCCGTGAGCGGGTGTATTCTCGCTCATGGCTTTGTAGTTTTTTTTTAGCCTCACAAACTTTAAACCCCAAAATGGCTCAAATTCGGCACAACTTCGGCGAAATAGATTTAAAAGTCCCATCCCCCGCGTTGCTTGATGTTCAAGTAGGTTCTTATCAGAAATTTATCCAACTTGAAACCACGGCAGAAAATCGCGTTAACGAGGGACTTTTTCGTGTTTTTCAGGAAAATTTTCCTATCACAGATGCAAGAAACATCTTCGTATTAGAGTTTATTGACTATTTCGTTGATCCTCCTCGTTACTCAATTAACGAATGTATGGAGAGAGGATTAACATACAGTGTACCATTAAAAGCGAAACTTCGTCTGTCGTGTAATGATGAGGAACATATTGACTTTAAGACTTCTGTTCAGGATGTTTTCTTGGGTAATATTCCTTACATGACACCAAAAGGTACATTCATCATTAATGGAGCTGAACGGGTTATCGTTTCTCAGCTTCACCGTTCACCTGGCGTGTTCTTTGGTCAGAGTTTTCACCCCAACGGTTCTAAAATCTATTCTGCACGAATTATTCCTTTTAAAGGAGCTTGGATGGAATTTGCTACGGACATTAACAATGTCATGCATGCTTACATTGATCGTAAGAAGAAATTCCCAGTTACGACCTTGCTTCGAGCTATCGGTTTCGACTCAGATAAGGAGATTCTAGAGTTATTTGGTCTAGCTGATTCTGTTAAGGTCACCAAAAGAAATAAGAAAAAAATTGTAGGACGTAAGCTTGCTGCGCGTGTTCTTAATACTTGGGTAGAAGATTTCGTAGACGAAGACACAGGTGAGGTAGTGTCTATCGAGCGAAATGAGATTATCTATGAACGCGATGTGTTGCTCGATGAAGAGGCTTTTCTTCAAATTCTAGATTTAAACGTTGAATCGGTTATCCTTCAGCGTGAAGAACAGAGTGGTGATTATGCAATTATCTACAATACGCTGCAAAAGGACTCCGCCAACAGCGAACAAGAAGCATTAGCGCATATATATCGCCAACTTCGTGGCACTGATCCACCGGATAATGAGACAGCTCGAGGGATTATCGATAAGTTGTTCTTCTCCGATAAGCGGTATGACTTAGGGGAAGTTGGTCGTTACAAGATTAACCTTAAACTTAAAAATGACGTTGATCGGGATATGCGTGTTCTGACAAAAGAGGACATCATTGAGATCGTAAAATATCTTGTCCGATTAACCAATCAGAAAGCGGAGATTGATGATATTGATCACTTGAGTAACCGACGAGTAAGAACAGTTGGTGAGCAGCTTTATGCTCAGTTTGGTGTTGGCCTTGCTCGTATGGCAAGAACAATTCGAGAGCGAATGAATGTTCGCGATAATGAGGTGTTTGCGCCAATTGATCTAATCAATGCTCGTACGCTGTCTTCGGTTATAAACTCGTTCTTCGGAACAAGTCAGTTATCCCAATTCTTGGATCAGACCAATCCACTTTCTGAAATCACAAATAAACGACGAATTTCAGCCCTCGGTCCTGGAGGTCTTTCAAGAGAACGCGCTGGTTTTGAGGTTCGTGACGTTCACTACTCGCACTATGGACGTCTATGTACGATTGAGACTCCGGAAGGTCCAAATATTGGTCTTATCTCTACGCTTTGCGTTCATGCTAAGATTAATAAAATGGGATTCATTGAGACTCCATATCGTGCAGTAGAAAATGGCAGAGTAGTTCTCGAAGGTCAAGGCTTGTACCTCTCAGCGAATGATGAGGAAGAAAAGCTTATTGCACAGGCAAACTCTAGACTTTCCGAAGATGGTAGTTTTGTAAATGAGCGTGTTTCTGTTCGTGAAACTGGGGATTTCTTATTGGAGGAACCTGAAAAGATTGCTTACATCGATGTTGCGCCAAACCAAATTGTTGGGGTGAGCGCTTCCATGATTCCTTTTCTCGAGCATGATGATGCAAATCGTGCTTTGATGGGGTCAAACATGCAGCGTCAGGCTGTGCCATTACTCAAGCCCAATTCCCCTATCGTAGGAACAGGGCTTGAGCGCAAGGTGGCCCAGGACTCAATGAATCTTATCAATGCCGAAGGCAATGGAGTGGTTGAATATGTCGATGCGAACAAAGTTGTTGTTCGTTACGATCGTTCAGATGATGACCGTCTGGTCTCATTTGAAGATGATTTAACGACCTATGAATTGCCGAAGTTCCGTCGTACAAACCAAGGAACTTGTGTAAATCTAAAACCAATTGTTCGCAAAGGTGACCGTGTTAAAATTGGTCAAGTACTTTGTGATGGTTTTGCGACACAAGATGGTGAGCTTGCTCTCGGGCAAAACTTAAAAGTAGCATTTATGCCTTGGAAAGGTTACAATTTCGAGGATGCTATTGTAATCTCCGATCGTATCGTTAAAGATGATGTCTTCACATCAATCCACATCACAGAATTCGAAATGGAGGTTCGCGATACGAAGCTTGGTGAGGAAGAGCTTACGTCAGATATTCCAAACGTGAGTGAGGAAGCTACAGCTAACCTCGACGAAAACGGTATCATTCGTGTAGGAGCTAAAATCGACGAAGGCGATATCCTCATCGGAAAAATTACACCAAAAGGGGAGAGCGATCCAACTCCTGAGGAGAAGCTACTTCGTGCCATCTTTGGTGATAAGGCCGGTGATGTTAAAGATGCTTCTTTAAAGGCTCCTCCTTCAAGCTATGGTGTGGTCATGAAGACAAATCTTTTTGCAAGACTCCGAAAGGATAAGCGTAAAAAGTCTCAGGAGAAAGCTGTGATTGAAACGCTTGTTACAGCACACGAAGAGCGTATTGCATCGATCAAGGATGGCATGTACAAGAAAATCTTCGAATTGCTTTCCGGTAAGACTTCCGCAGGCGTTGAAAACGTCTACAAGGAAACCATCATCGCTAAAGGAACGAAGTACACGCAAAAGTTAATAAAGACTATTGATTTCCTCAATATCCACCCACAAAATTGGACTTCGGATGCTAAGTTAAATGATTTGGTCAAGCGATTAATCCACAACTATACCATTGAGCACAATAAAGAGATTGGACGCCTCGGACGAGAGAAGTTTAATGTCACTGTGGGAGATGAACTACCTGCTGGTGTGCTTAAGTTAGCTAAGGTTTATGTGGTGAAGAAGCGTAAACTGAAAGTAGGTGATAAGATGGCCGGTCGTCATGGTAACAAAGGTATTGTTGCAAAAATCGTTCGTGAAGAAGATATGCCATTCCTCGAGGATGGAAGCCCTGTAGATATCGTATTGAATCCACTTGGAGTACCTTCTCGTATGAACATCGGTCAGATTTATGAGACTGTTCTTGGTTGGGCTGGTGAAAAGCTTGGTAAGAAGTATGCGACGCCTATCTTCGATGGCGCCTCCATTGCCCAAATTGATGAGGAAATGAATAAGGCTGGGTTACCTAGACTAGGTCAGACTTATCTCTACGATGGAGAAACAGGAGAACGTTTTCATCAGAAGACTACTGTAGGAGTGATCTACATGCTCAAGTTGAGCCACATGATTGATGATAAGATGCACGCACGTTCTATTGGACCATACAGTCTTATCACGCAACAACCGCTTGGAGGTAAGGCTCAGTTTGGTGGTCAGCGTTTAGGTGAGATGGAGGTTTGGGCTTTAGAAGCCTTTGGGGCATCCAACATCCTTCGTGAGCTTCTCACAGTGAAGTCAGATGACATCATTGGACGTTCGAAGGCTTATGAGTCCATCGTAAAAGGCGAGGCAATGCCTGAACCGAATGTTCCTGAATCATTCAACGTATTAGTACATGAGTTGCGCGGCCTCGCAGTTGACTTAAAATTTGAGTAATAACAAACATTTACAAATAGCATCATAATGGCGCCATTAAAGAAAGATAAAAGCACTTCATCGTTTTCAAGCGTTCGAATTAGTCTAACGTCCCCAGATGATATTCTAAGCCGTTCCTATGGAGAGGTAAAAAAGCCCGAGACCATCAATTATAGAACGTATAAGCCAGAAATGGAGGGTCTGTTCTGTGAGCGGATTTTCGGACCTACAAAGAACTTTGAATGTTACTGCGGGAAATACAAGCGTATTCGATATAAAGGAATCGTTTGTGATCGCTGTGGTGTTGAAGTTACTGAGAAGAAAGTTCGTCGTGATCGCATGGGCCACATTAAGCTTGCGATTCCTGTCGTACACATCTGGTACTTCCGTTCGTTGCCCAATAAAATTGGATACTTGTTAGGGGTTTCCTCCAAAACGTTGGAGTCAATCATTTACTATGAGCGTTATGTAGTTATTCAACCTGGTAAAGCTTCCGAAGGAGTTCCAATCATCAATGAAAAAGATGAGGAGGAAACAATTACTCCTGCAAAGATGGACTTGATTACCGAGGAGGAATATCTCTCCATCCTCAGTCATGATGACTTCAGAGATAATGCAAGATTAGCAAACGATGATCCAAATAAGTTTATCGCATTAATGGGTGCCGAAGCGGTTTATGAGCTTCTTAAGCGCATCGATTTAGATGAACTGAGCTATCAATTGCGTGATCAAGCGGCTAATGAAACGTCTCGACAACGAAAAGCCGAAGCACTCAAACGCTTAAAAGTAGTTGAGCTATTCCGTGCTGGAAATAAAGAGGTTGAAAATCGTCCGGAATGGATGGTTATTCAATATCTACCCGTTATTCCACCGGAATTACGTCCTTTGGTTCCATTAGACGGTGGTCGATTTGCATCCTCGGATCTCAATGATTTATACCGTCGTGTAATCATTCGTAATAATCGTTTACAGCGTCTTGTTGAAATTAAAGCACCTGAGGTAATTCTTCGAAATGAGAAGCGAATGCTTCAGGAGTCTGTCGATTCATTATTTGACAACTCACGTAAATCAAGTGCAGTTAAAGCGGAGGGTGGTCGTGCGCTAAAGTCTTTAAGCGATGTGCTTAAAGGAAAGCAAGGTCGTTTCCGTCAGAACCTACTTGGTAAGCGGGTTGATTACTCTGGTCGTTCAGTAATTGTTGTTGGTCCAACGTTGAAGCTTCACGAGTGCGGTCTTCCTAAGGATATGGCTGCTGAGCTTTTCAAGCCATTTATCATTCGTAAGCTAATTGAGCGAGGTATTGTAAAGACCGTAAAGAGCGCTAAAAAGCTTGTTGATCTTAAAGAACCAGTGATTTGGGATATTCTTGAAGGCATTCTAAAAGGACATCCTGTTTTACTCAACCGGGCTCCAACTCTTCACCGTCTATCGATTCAGGCATTCATTCCTAAACTAATAGAAGGAAAGGCAATTCGTCTCCACCCATTAGTCTGTACAGCATTTAATGCGGATTTCGACGGTGACCAAATGGCTGTTCACGTTCCGTTAGGAAATGAAGCGATCCTTGAGGCTCAAATGCTTATGTTGTCTTCTCACAACATTCTTAACCCGCAGAATGGATCTCCAATTACGCTTCCTACGCAGGATATGGTATTGGGTCTTTACTACATCTCTAACGGAAAGCGAAGTACAGAGGAAGAAGTAGTTAAAGGTGAGGGGCTTACCTTCTACAGTACTGATGATGCAAAAATCGCATGGAATGAGGGCAAAGTTGATCTTCACGCTTTTGTTAAAATGCCGATTTTAAATCACGAAACGAATAAAAAAGAGTTGACGGAAACAACGGTCGGTCGTATTCTTTTCAATGAGATTGTGCCAGAAGGTGTTCCTTATATCAACTATCTACTCACTAAGCGTAACCTTAAAACTGTTATCTCAAATATTATTAAAGCGACAGATGTACCACGTACAGTCGCATTCCTAGATGATTTGAAAGATTTAGGGTTTATATGGGCATTTAAAGGGGGGCTATCCTTCAATTTAGAAGATGTCTTAATTCCAGCGGAAAAAGTTGAAATGCTTGCCGATGCTCGGGGAGAAGTTGATGAAGTAGTTGAAAACTACAACATGGGACTGATCACGGACCGTGAGCGGTACAATCAAATCATTGATATATGGACAAGGGTTGATAATCGACTAACCAATACATTAATGAAGCAATTGGCTACGCACAAGCAAGGATTCAATTCGATCTACATGATGCTTGATTCAGGTGCTCGTGGTTCGAAGCAGCAAATCAAGCAGTTAGGAGCCTTCAGGGGATTAATGGCTAAGCCTAGAAAGTCCACTGG
Organism: Saprospirales bacterium; assembly: GCA_002708985.1. Lineage (GTDB taxonomy): Bacteria > Bacteroidota > Bacteroidia > Chitinophagales > UBA8649 > UBA8649. Next base: position 16,236 of record PAPS01000043.1, read on the forward strand.
TGGGGGAGGAAATGAAATTATTGAGAATCCGATTCTCGCCAACTTCAAGGAAGGTCTTTCCGTCCTTGAGTATTTCATCTCAACACACGGTGCTCGCAAAGGTCTTGCAGATACAGCTTTAAAAACGGCGGATGCAGGATACTTGACACGACGTCTCGTGGATGTTGCTCAGGATGTAGTAGTCACTGAGGAAGATTGTCATACACTTCGTGGGTTGAGCGTTACTGCTTTGATTCAAAACGATGAAGTGGTTGAAGGCCTAGAGGATCGAATTATTGGTCGGGTTGCGCTTAACGATGTCGTCAATCCCCAAAATGATGAAGTAATCCTTGAGGCGGGTAGCATGATCATGGAGAATGATGCAAAACGTATTACAGAGGTAAATATCGATACCGTTGAAGTACGCTCGCCATTAACCTGTGAGGCACGTAGAGGAATTTGCGTGAAGTGTTATGGACGAAATCTTGCTTCCAATCGAGTAGTTGAAATGGGAGATGCTGTTGGTATTCTTGCCGCTCAATCCATTGGTGAGCCAGGAACTCAGTTAACACTGCGTACTTTCCACGTAGGGGGGGTTGCCTCAGTAAGTGAATCTGAATCTAAAATCAATGCGAAATTTGACGGACTCATCGAGTTTGATGGTCTTCGTACCGTATCCTCTAAGGATGATCAGGGAAAGAAAGTTGCTGTGGTTATCGGTCGTACAGGTGAATTGCGTTTGATGCGTGAGGATGGTGAACGAGTGCTTAACACACACCATATCCCTTATGGAGCAATGCTTTATGTTAAGGATGGTGCTAAGGTTAAGGCTGGCGATCTTATCTGTAATTGGGATGCCTTCAACAACGTAATCGTTGCGACTACACCCGGTAAACTAGAATACGTAGATATCGTAGATAATATCACAGCACGTGAGGAAATGGATGAGAAAACAGGTTTCAAAGAGAAAGTTGTCATCCAGTCCAAAGATAAGAAGATGATTCCTTCGTTACACGTTGTCTCCAATAGCAAGTCTGCGGCAATCAAGGAATACAACCTTCCTGTCGCTGCGCATATTGTAGTTCCTGAAGGTAGTGAAGTGAAATCAGGCCAAGTCTTGGCTAAGATTCCTCGTTCTGCCGGTAAGATTAAGGATATCACAGGAGGTCTTCCACGAGTTACTGAGCTATTTGAAGCTCGAAACCCTTCAGATCCTGCAGTCGTTTCTGAAATTGACGGTATTGTTAGCTTCGGTTCAATCAAGCGTGGTAATCGCGAGATTCGAGTGGAATCTGCCGATGGTGTGGTGAAGAAGTACTTAGTGAAACTCACAAAGCAGATTCTTGTACAGGATCAGGATTATATCCGTGCAGGGTCCCCATTAAGTGATGGCTCCATTACGCCTTCTGATATTTTAAATATCAAAGGACCTAAAGCTGTCCAAGAGTACTTGGTCAATGAGATTCAAGATGTATACAGACTTCAGGGAATTAAGATTAGCGATAAGCACATTGAAGTTATTGTCCGTCAAATGATGAGTAAGGTAATCATCAATGATCAGGGCGATAGCAACTTGCTTGAAGGAGAAATTGTAAACCGATTTGATTTCTTAGCATCTAATGATCAAGTATTTGGATTGAAGTATATTACTGATGCTGGTGATTCTGAAACACTGAAGCGTGGTCAGATTCTTACGCTTCGAAAGATTCGCGAGGAAAATTCTAAGCTCAAGCGTGAGGACAAGACTCCTGCTGAATTTAGAGACACCGTTCCTGCAACGGCTACGCCTATTCTACAGGGAATTACAAGGTCTTCATTAAGTGCTTACAGTTGGATATCGGCTGCATCCTTTCAGGAAACCACGAAGGTTCTAAGTTCTGCTTCTATTGAAGCTAAGTCTGATAAGTTGATTGGTTTGAAGGAGAATGTAATTGTTGGACATAAGATTCCAGCTGGTACAGGTCTTCCAGCCTTCCAAAATCTAATCGTTGGTTCAAAGGAGGAATTGGCTAAAATGAAAGCTGTGGAAGCACAGCCAGAGGAAGCTTCTGAGGAGACCCCAATGGAAAATAACTAGAATCAAAAGACTATGACGACAAACGATCATGAGGAGCGCAGTTTAGAGATGGGTAACAACCGTATTAATATCGAAGTACCTGAAGAGGTTGCCGATGGTGAGTATGCTAACCTTGCTATGATTTCGCACTCTAAGTCGGACTTTGTCTTTGATTTCATAAGGATTTTACCCGGCTTGCCAAAAGCCAAGGTAAAGTCTAGAGTCATTATGACGCCAGAACACGCCAAGCGATTAGCACATGCTTTAGGTGAAAATGTAAGCCGGTATGAGAATCAACATGGAACTATTGATAGTGGATCCGTCACACCTGATATTAACTTAGGGCCTACTGCTGAAGCTTAAAAACAATGACCTTCATTAATCCAACGGCATTATGGGGGCTATTGGCATTGAGTGTACCAATATTGGTTCATTTATTCCACTTTAGGAGGTACACTACCATATATTTCTCCGATGTGCGTCTGCTTTCTCAAATGGAGGAACAGCGCTCGACAAGGAGCAATTTAAAAAGACTTCTGCTGCTATTGTTTAGAATGGCTTCAATCTTCTTCGTAGTTCTTGCTTTTGCTCAGCCTGTTTTAGATGAAGAAAAGTCACTGGTTGACGATATGGCTCGTCATGAAATCTTGTTGATTGATAACTCTTTGAGCATGTATGATGGGGAGGCCTCGTCGTATGAACAAACGGTCAAGGATCTAACGGCATATATTAATAACAGCAGTGGTGATAAGCGATTTCAACTCCTAGGTCACCAGGGTATCTTTGATCCTAACTTTTGGTATGGCAAGGATTCAGTGCTTTCACTCTTAGGCTCAATGCAACCTGTTCCTTTCGCAAGATCCTTAAATGATCGCTGGCAAGAAATCATTCCCTTTAGAGATAGCTTAGATCTTTCAATGAAGATTTTTACCGACGGTCAGCGTAATTTTCTTGATACCATTCCTCGAATTGATTCGCTTCCAGTTGATTTATTTGTTCAGGAATCATCATTATCCTTAGAGGATGCTGCTACAATTGATAGCGTGTGGTGGGTTGATCGGCCAACAGTAGATAATCGCTCGGGGTCTTTGGCTTTTGCATTACAAATCCATAAAGGTGATATAGCAAGTCAAGTTGCATTAAGTTATGGGAGTGTTACGCTCGACTCGTTGTATATACCCATGGATACCATTGGTTTATTTGGGGATACTTTAGAAATTGAAGTTAGGGACACGGGTTGGTTAAGTCTCGTCTTTGCATTACGAAATGATCCAAATGAATATAACAATACGATTCCAATAGGAATTTATCTGCCTGAATTGATTGATATCTTGGTAGTCTCCGAGGCTCCTTTTGCCCAAAGTGTTAAAGCTTTAAAATCGGTAAGTGATTTTACTACAACGCAAACTAGTTTAGCGGCTTTTATGGCTAAAAAATCCTCTTTCTATGCTGATTATGAAGTGATCATCTTAGAATCTGTTAAGGCCTTTAATCAAGAGCAGATTGATCAAATAGGAAAACTGAGAAACAAAGGGCTACGACTAATAATCTTGCCATCTGCTTCACTGGATGCAGCGAGTTACGCAGATGCTTTCACTCAATGGGATATTCCTCTTGAGGATGCCTATCCTTATCGTGGCAAGGTGAATAAGCTTAATACATCGCATTATCTATTGGATGGTGTACTAAGAGGTAAGGCTGTTCGCTCTAGATTCCCAGAAGTATATGATGGCTTGACTTGGCGAAGTACGTCCGCCCTGCGTACGACGCCTATTTATACTACGTTAAAGGGTGATGTCTTGCTGTATTCATGCCAAAGTCCTAAAGGGGCATCGTATGTATTTACGTCGTCTATTGATAAGAAAGCTAGCAATCTTATGGAGGATCCATTGTTTGCTCCTCTATTATACAGGATGGCAATGGTAGATGCCTCGAGTTTTCCTGCCTATAAACGGCTTGATTTTCAGGCGAAGTTTACCTTGCCAAATACCATGGTGGATGCTGAATCACCTGTAGAGTTTAGAACCATAGCAAAAGCTTGGATTCCAAGGCAGTCCAAGTCTAATGATGGTTTAGTTTGTTCGATGGATGGGTTGGTGCCAGGTCATTTGTTAGGATATCAAAACTCTTCGAAGCGTTTTGTGGTGGGCTGTGCTCTTTCAAGGGCAGAGGCCGATTCATCATTTTGGGCAGTTGATGAACTTTCTTCTTGGCTAGCTTCTACAAGTGTTACTTTGCGCAGTGGAGAAGATCTAGTAAAGCGTACTGAATCCTCTAATCATGGCGAGGGTCTATGGCGATGGATCTTGCTTATTGTGTTGGCTAGTCTTCTTGGTGAAACGCTAATCGTACGATGGTTTTCAAGGTCGTAAAGCAAATTGAGAAAGGCTTTTGTACTTTTGAGTTGAGTTTGTGAAAGAGCAAAAATCATATGTCTTTAAAAAGGTCGTCGTTCGCGATCCGCATTCAGCGTGGCATAATCAAAAAGTAGACATCCAGGTTGAGGGGGGGTGTATAACAAAAATTGCTCCTGATTTATCTGGATATGACTCTAGTATAGAGGTTCTCTTTAATAATGAGTCTTTTTCTGAAGTGAATGTTATGCCAGGATGGGTTGATCCCCATGTAGAAGGAGGGGAGCCTGGTTTTGAGGCTAGAGAAACAATCAATAGCCTTAGCCAAAGCGCAATACATGGCGGGTTTACCACCTTGGGATTGATGCCTAGCTTACAGCCTGTAACGCATACGGTTGAGCATTTTCGATCACTTCAACAATTAAGTAAGGACGCAGCGGTTCGAATCATTCCCCATGTAGCGATAACTGATGAGAATAGTGGGCCAACTGCAGTCTATGAAATGAGAGATGCTGGCGCCAAACTCTTTACCAATGGCTTTGATACCTATCTTGAGGAGGGGCCGATGATTACCGCAATGCAATATGTTAAGGCTGCTGGAATTCGCATAGGCTGTTCGACAGATATACCTTCCTTACGTCAAGACGGCCTAGTCTATGAAACTGCTTTTTCTGCGAGACTTGGGTTACCTACAATTCCCAATTTCGCAGAAACCTATGCTGTTAAAAGGCTTTTAGAACTTCATAATTACACAAGCGGTATGCTGCATGTTCTCTGCTTAACTAGCCCAACTGCCATTGATCTTTGGCAAGAAGCTATGGATTCAGGCTCTGTACTTAGTTTTTCTGTAGGTCTGCCTTATTTGTTGTACAGTGAGGGATGTTTGCGAGATTTTGATAGCCACTTTAAGATTTCTCCGCCTTGGCAAGATGCAGCAACTCAAAAAGCGCTTTGTGCCAAGGTGATGTCTAAAGATTTCAAGGGGATGATTACATCCTATCATCAACCCCGCTCAATCGAAGATAAAGAAGTTGAGTTCGGTTATGCCGCGTCGGGTATGGCAACATTAGATTTCGGAATTACGGATTGGCTTACCGCAATCGACCATGTCGATTTTGACCACCTTGTCAATATTCTAAGTCGTAATGCACGGAATGTATTAGCGTTGGAAGATGCTGTTATTGCGGAGGGGAACAAAGCGGATTTCACTTTTCTTGCCTTATGTAGTGATACGAGTAGCTTACAACGAAATGCGCGGTCAATAGCGTATAACATTCATCAAGCTTCGTCGGCACCATCTTGGTATATACCTGGAGTTTTTGTAAATGCAGAATATCATAGTAATGGCTGATAAATCAAGTGTAAATATCTCAATTGTCATTCCGTTACTCAATGAGGAGGAATCCTTGAAGGAGTTAATGGAATGGATTAACAACTCCTTATCTAGCAATTTTACCTATGAAGTGCTATTTATTGATGATGGAAGTACGGATAAGTCATGGGAGATTATCAGGGAGCTTCACGAGCACTACAAGGATATTGTTAAAGGAATTCGATTTCAAAGAAACTATGGAAAGTCAGCGGCCCTTCAAATTGGCTTTGGCCGAGTAAGGGGTGATGTTGTGGTCACGATGGATGCTGACTTGCAGGACAGTCCGGAGGAGATTCCTGAATTATATCGCATGGTTACTGAAGACGATTATGATCTTGTTTCGGGCTGGAAAAAAGTACGCCACGACCCGCTGTCTAAGACTATACCTACTAAGATATACAATGGATTTACTGGTTGGATGTCAGGGGTTAAACTTCACGATATGAATTGCGGACTTAAGGCTTATAAACGGCGTGTAGTTCAGTCCGTAGAGCTGTATGGTGATATGCACCGCTATATTCCTGTTATGGCTGCACAAGCAGGTTTTAATAAGGTAGGGGAGAAGGTAGTTCAGCACCAAGCAAGAAAATATGGTGTGTCTAAATTTGGATTACGGCGCTTTATCAATGGGCCATTAGACCTCCTTTCCGTACTTTTCATCTCTAAGTTTCGCAAGAAGCCCATGCATTTCTTTGGCTCATGGGGTTTGCTTTTCTTTTTTCTTGGATTTATCATGGTTTCTTGGCTCATTATAGACAAAGCATTGCACCTATATGTTTGGGAAGAGCCAGCTCGTTTGGTCACTGACAATCCGCTCTTCTTTGGTGCAATCCTAGCTATGATTTTAGGGAGTCAACTTTTCTTAGCAGGCTACCTTTCTGAACTTATTGCGCGATCATCTCCTGATCGAAACAACTATTTAATCGAGGATGAAGTGTAACGCTTCAAGCGTATAGGAGCGATGCTATGCTTTTTCTTTGATTTCTTGGTAGAAAACCCATCCACCTCCTCCAAGGACAAGCAGTAATCCAAGAAGTGAAGCACTTAAGGTAATTTCGCCGCCACTAGGTTTTGGTTTAAACTCAAAGACAATTTCATGGTCTCCGGCAGGCACTTCCATCCCTCGTAAAATGTAGTTTACGCGGATAAAGTCCGCTTTTTTACCATCTATTTTTACTGTCCAATCGGGATTTCCTCCGTACCAGACTTCAGAAAATACGGCAAACTCATCTTCGGTTGAAGAGGATTTGTAGACAAGACGGTTCGGCTCAGCTTCTACAAGTTCAATACTTCCTGCGGTATCCGATCCCACGGTATACGAATTACCAAAATCCTTTGTGTTCAAAATAGCCGAATTAAGGTGTTGGAAGTTAGGTTCTTTCAGTGCTTGAATTTCTTGTTCAGGACGCTCAACAGGAAGGATTTCATCAGCAAACCAAGCGGATTTAGGTTCTACGACGTATTGTGCGAACATTGAATCTTCCTCAAAGGATAGGAGTTGCCCATCTTGCAGAATTACATGTCTGACATTGAACATGCCCAATACGTCAGGTGAGAATAGAGCTCGACTGTCAATGACATCCTGAATTCTCCGAAGTTTGGCAGGATCATATCCTCCTACTTGATGATGCTTTGCCGAAGGTATGGCATCATTAAATGTATTGGTGCTCAAGTCAAGTACGCGGTAGAATCCCTGGCGATTCTCTCCTTCTATACCATAGATTTTTTTATCGTTGGCATTGGGCGCTAGGTCTGCTAAGAATTCACTTTCCTCCACATAATCATAATCATCGAGGTAGCGATTACCTACACTGACGAGGTCGAAGACCATTACAAGCCCTACAACTGCAGCAAAGGCATAGGTTAATTCTTTTCGTTTGGGCTGAAAAATCAGAAGCGATATCATACCAAGGATAGGAATGGATACCATAAACGATCTCCATGCATCAGTTGTCATAAGCGCCTTGCGAAGGTCAACCCAACGTGGCTCATTATAACCTGCTTCACTAGCTCCTGGCATGCCGGTTGCAAACTTGAAGAATTCACTGCCAAGTGCCGCAAAGACCACAAATAGGCCTGCTCCGATAATCGCGGTACGAAGTATTGCGGGTTTTAAACTTTTTCTATACTCCACGTCCAATAGTTGTTGAATGCCTAGACCACTAATTACGGTAAAAATCATGGCCGCAATGGCTAATGCAGCACTAGGTGAACGCCATTTGTCAAATAATGGAACGTTATTAAAAAAATATTCATTGAATCCTTCTGCATTGCTCCCAAGGGCAAATAGGATAATCATAAAGGCTCCGAGTGAGAGAGCTAATACCTCTAATCCGTAGTGACCTTTATGGAGGACCGCCATTGTCACAGCGAATACAAGTAAAATCCATAGGCCTGCGCCAAAGTACATCGGTCCAGCCGTACTCATATTCATAGGTCCCCAATAGGTGGGTAGCTCGATGACTTCTGGGTTGAGTGAAGTGTTTTTTTGAGCATCGTTTAGCCTACTAGTCTTTAAACTTTGAGCAACTTGTGGGTAATCTTCACTCCATTTTTTGAAGGCTCCGGATTCAAAGGCGATAGCCTCTTGACTTGAACCTCCTACAACTCGTGGAATGATGAGATTGAAAAGATCGAGGTTGCCATAGCTCCAACTCATGGCATAATCCCAAGTCAGTCCTTCAGGTTCAGTTTCGCTCTCTAATATTGCTCCTCCACGCATGGTAGACTTGGCAAAATCTTGAGAGGACTTTAAGTGGGAATAGTTTGCCAAGCTGCCAAGAATTCCTGCAAAAACTAACACGCCCACGGTCTTGCCTAGGTGTAACCATTCCTTCTCCATGCTTGTTTTAATAAGTAAGACAAGGCCTGTGAGTGTAAGACCAAGCACCGTGTAGTATACCATTTGGGGGTGGAGTAGTAAAATGGCGAAGGCTAGGCCTAAAAAGGTCCCTGCAAATCCAGCGATATAGTCTTTTCTAAACGCAGCGATAACTCCTGCTACAAGCATGGGAAGCGGTGCAAGGGTTGCCACTTTGGCAAAATGCCCTGTGACGAGTAAAATGTAGACATTAGTTGTAAGCATGGCGGCTGAGGCAAGTGCTAAGCTTACCCAGGGATTAATGCGCAGGAGACAAAGCGCGATATACATAAATAATCCAGTAATAAAAAAGTGATACCATACTCGGGTCATGGCTTTACGCAAGGTTTGATTCACCACGTGAAGAGCACTTTTTTCTTGTCCTAACTTTAAGAGATAAATAGGACTCCCACCAAACTGTGCTGGGTTCCAATAACTTCGTTCACCATTTTTTTCCTGATAATCCGTAATCTGCTTGATTTTAGCAGAAGATTGGATGGTGTCAGATCCAGTGATTACTTTTCCTTCATGCTCTGGGCTAGAGATGATATAACTAAGCGCCAATAAAGTTAGAAGACCGATAAAATAGGGTAGAATTCGTTGAATTACGTGCATAGAGATTCACTTATATTTTAAAGGTACATAATGCACGCGGTATATCAATCTACAACTCGTCTTTACCCAATAGACTTCAAATAGTATTTTTGGTCTACAATTGCTTACGGTATGGCAAAACTAAGCCTTATTGTCAATTGGATGAAAATCATGGAAAGTAACCGTTGAAATATTCTATAATCATAGCTGTATATAATCGTATTGACGAAGTCAAAGAGCTCTTGGCATCAGCTGAGGAGATAACATTTGATAAGTCGCGTTATGAAATCTTCTTTGTGGATGATGGCTCTACGGATGGTGTTAAAGAATACGTTATGTCCTACGCTGAAAATTCAGCGCTTAATATTCAATGCGTGTATCAGAGCAATCAAGGCCCTGGGGCAGCACGGAATCATGGTATGCAAGAAGCGGCAGGTGAGTATTTCATTTTTGTTGACTCCGATTGTCTTTTCCCACCGCAGTGGTTAGACGCTGTAGATGAAGCGCTCTCAACTCATGGCTATGACGCTTTTGGAGGTCCTGACCGATTTCATCCCTCATTTTCTCCTATGATTAAGGCTATTGATTACAGTATGACTTCTTTTTTAGGAACAGGAGGTACACGTGGAGGAAAGCGCAGTGTCGGTAAGTTTTACCCAAGGAGCTTCAATATGGGAATTGCCCGAAAGGTATATGACCGCATAGGGGGAATGGATGCCCTTCGCCACGGACAAGACATGGACTACAGTGCTAGAATCTATGAAGCTGGGTTTAAAGTGGGTTTGATAAGCGAAGCCTTTGTATACCACAAGCGACGAACTAATCTTTGGAAATTTTTTAAGCAGATCTTTAATTGGGGCGTGGCTCGCATTAATCTTCAACGTTTGCATCCATCCTTGTTAAAGCCAATTCATGCCCTGCCGGCAATTGTGGTTATGTCCTACGTATTAGCGGTTATCCTTGGACTGAGTATAGCAAGCTTACGTCCGATGCTGTGGTGTACTCTCATTGGCCATGGAGGGATATGCGCCTTAGCGTTTAAGCAAGCGACTATTAAGTACCGTCGACTTGACGTTGGATTACTGTCCATAGGGACTTTAAATATTCAGGTTTTTGCTTATGGAATGGGTTTTTTGTACGCTGTGGTGCAGCGAATGATTGGTCGAAAAGAGGCTCATGGCTTTGTAAAGCACTATTATTCTAAAAACAATACAAAATCGAGATAGCTAATGGAAGGGTATAAAGAACGCTTAGAAGCACTTATTCAATCTAAAGAGAGTCTTTACAGAGATTTGTTATCTCAGGAGAATGCCGATGTTTTTGAATCGGCAAAAGATCTCCTTGTTCAGGGACTTCTCAATGGCCAGCGGGTCTTTTTTTGTGGTAACGGGGGGTCATTTGCTCAGGCACAACACCTTGCCTCAGAGCTCAGTGGTCGATTTTATATGGATCGTCCACCGCTTGCTGCTATTTGTTTGGGTAGCAGTGGATCAATGTTTTCCGCGGTTTCCAATGATTTTGGATACGAGGAAGCCTTTGCAAGAGAAATACAGGCCTTAGCCCAGCCCATGGATATTCTTGTAGTGCTAACAACGTCTGGATCGTCCCCTAATATTTTGCGAGCTGTAAAGATGGCAGGAGATTTTGGAATGCAAACTCTGGCCTTAACTTCTAAGCGCGCTTTGGACTTGCTTAGAGTAGCCGAGGTGACGTATGCCGTGGATTCAGAGGATGTTGCCCGCATTCAGGAAATGCACTTGTTTTTTGGTCATTTACTTTGTGCCCAAGTAGAAGCAGAGATTTTTGCTGAACCTTTAGAGGATGTCGAAGACGAGTAAATCTTACATTGAGGTCGATCCCCAACGTTCCGTTTTACTTCTTGATCGTGATGGAGTAATCAATCAACGGATCGTCAATGATTACGTGAAGTCCTGGCAATCCTTTGTTTTCATTCCAGGAGCATTGAATGCTTTATCCGTGCTGTCCAAAATATATTATGGAATTGCCATAGTCACCAACCAACAGTGCGTATCCAAAGGATTGTTGTCTAAAGAGGATTTACAACATATTCATCATGCAATGGTGCAGGAAATTCAATCAGCAGGTGGCCATATTCATGCTATTTATACCGCGACTGAGTTAGCTAGCGATCATCCCGTGTACCGTAAACCCGGAATGGGGTGGAAGGCAGCCATTATAAAAGACTTTCCAGGAGTAGATTTTTCGTTGTCCACAATGGTTGGGGATTCTGACTCAGATATTGCCTTTGGTAATGCGCTCGGATGCACTACTGTAGGTATTGGTAAAAATTTGACGCAAAATATGGCAGATTTCCACGTAAATAGTTTGGAAAGTTTATTGTCTAAATATGCAATTGACGTACATTAGTGATAGGCGAACCAGCTTATTATGGCAAAGTTATCATCCTTAAGTCGTAAATATATTATGGCGTTTTCAGGGTTGTTCCTAATTGTGTTTCTTACTCAACACATGCTGATTAATATGCTAAGTGTAATTGATTCTTTGAGGCTTAACTTTTTTGGGGTCGAAGAATCCAATCTTTTTAATGAGGTCGCCTATTTTATGGGAAATAATCCTCTTGTTCAGTTCGGATTACAACCCGTGCTCATTGCCGGGTTTATGATCCATATGGTAATGGCTTTTGTTCTGCAAGCAAAGAATTATGCTGCCCGTCCCGACAGATATCAATATGCTAATAAGGCGCGTGCATACAGTTGGGCTTCAATGAATATGCTGATAACAGGAGGGGTTGTAATTGGATTTTTGGGCCTGCATTTTTATGACTTTTGGATTCCAGAACTGAAGGCTAAATATGTCACTGGAAAAGCGCATATCGGTGACGGACCAGCCACAGAAGAGATTCTGGCTGATGTCAATAGATTTTATCCAGAATTGGTACATCGAATGAAATATCCTTGGCGGGTTGCCATTTATTGCGGGTCTTTTGTTCTTCTAGGGCTTCACCTCAACCACGGTTTTCAGTCATCGTTTCAAACGACAGGGGTCAGTCAAGGAAAATATATCCCGTTGATTAAAAAAGCAGGAATAACATTTTCAATTGTTGTTCCATTTCTTTTTACAGTAGTTGCTTTGGTACATTTTTTTATCTCTTAATATTTATAATATAAATCTATTATAGAAATGGCTGATTTGATATCCAATGTTCCTGATGGTCCGCTAGCCGATAAGTGGACTAAACACAAAAACACCATAAGGCTTGTCAACCCTGCCAATAAGCGGAATATTGATATCATTGTAATAGGTTCGGGTCTTGCAGGTGCCTCAGCTGCTGCATCATTAGCTGAGTTAGGCTATAATATAAAGTGCTTCTTTTTTCAAGATAGTCCAAGACGCGCGCATTCCATCGCAGCCCAAGGAGGAATCAATGCGGCAAAGAATTATCAGAATGATGGGGACAGTATCTATCGCCTATTTTACGATACAATTAAAGGCGGTGACTATAGATCACGTGAAGCTAACGTATATCGCTTGGCAGAGGTGTCCGCCAATATTATTGATCAGTGTGTGGCTCAAGGTGTACCTTTTGCACGTGAGTATGGGGGTACGCTTGCTAACCGATCCTTTGGCGGAGTGCAGGTATCTAGAACATTTTATGCACGGGGCCAGACAGGACAGCAATTATTGCTAGGTGCGTATTCTGCATTAAGTCGTCAAGTTGCTGTAGGTAAGGTTAAAATGTACAATCGCCACGAGTTATTAGATATCGTAAAGATTGATGGTAAAGCACGAGGAGTAGTAGTGCGAAATAATGCAACAGGCGAAATTGCTAGTCATGGGGCGCACGCAGTGTTGCTTTGTAATGGGGGGTATGGTAATGTTTTCTTCCTATCTACTAATGCGATGGGATCGAATGCAACTGCCTCATGGAGGGCCCACAAACGAGGTGCCTTTTTTGCTAATCCTTCGTTCACACAAATTCACCCAACGTGTATTCCTGTATCTGGGGACTATCAATCAAAACTTACCTTGATGTCGGAGTCTCTCCGAAATGACGGGCGTATTTGGGTTCCATTACATAAAGAAGATTCCATTGCAATTCGTGAAGGTAGGCTTAAGCCAACAGAACTTTCAGAGGAAAGGAGAGATTACTACCTCGAGCGACGTTACCCAGCGTTCGGTAACCTTGTACCCCGTGATGTTGCCTCTCGAGCGGCCAAAGAACGTTGCGACGCTGGTTTCGGGGTAAACAAAACCGGTCAAGCAGTATTTCTTGATTTTGCTTCGGCAATTGAGCGTTATGGAGAGGAACAGGCTAACATAAAGGGTATAAGTATTAAAGACAGAGAAGCTGTTATGCAAATGGGACGTGAAGTGGTAAGTGCTAAGTATGGTAATCTATTCCAGATGTATGAACAGATAACGGCAGATAATCCTTACGAAACTCCAATGAAAATTTTCCCCGCCGTGCATTACACGATGGGAGGGCTTTGGGTAGATTATAATCTTATGACTACTGTTCCTGGTCTTTTTGCACTTGGAGAAGCAAACTTTTCAGATCACGGAGCGAATCGCCTAGGAGCTTCAGCCTTAATGCAAGGACTTGCTGATGGGTATTTTGTTATTCCTTACACAATAGGGGAATATTTAGCAGATGATATTCGAACTGGGCCAATCTCTACTGATCATGATGCGTTTAAAGCGGCTGAAATCGAAGCAAGGGGTCATCTTTCGAGCCTGATAAATATCAAGGGTTCTGTTCCTGTGGATGATTTTCATCGTAAGCTAGGGAAGTTTATATGGGAATACTGTGGTATGGCTAGAAATGAAAAAGGACTTAAGTATGCTATAAAGGAAGTTCGATCGCTCCGCGCTGAGTTTTATGAAGATGTACGGGTACCTGGAAAGCTAGATGAGCTAAATACAGAGTTGGAAAAAGCGTCCCGTGTATCAGATTTTCTTGAATTGGGAGAGTTAATGTGTAATGACGCACTTAATCGTAATGAATCCTGCGGAGGACACTTTAGGGATGAATATCAAACACCAGAAGGAGAAGCATTACGAAATGATAAAGATTACACCTTTGTTTCTGCTTGGGAGTACACAGGTCAACCAGAAAAGCCGAAGCACCATAAAGAGGAATTAGTTTTTGATAATGTAGAATTAAAGACGCGTAGTTATAAGTAAATTTATTGGGCTAATGAAACTTACTTTACATATTTGGCGCCAAAGAGATTCAGAGACCAAGGGAGAGATGGTCCAATACATTGTAGATGATGTTTCCGAGCATATGTCGTTTTTGGAAATGATGGATGTTTTAAATGATAATTTGGTAAAGAAAGGAGAAGAGCCTATTGCCTTTGACCATGACTGTCGTGAAGGTATATGTGGAATGTGTTCTATGGTGATTAATGGCCAGCCCCACGGACCCCAAAAGGGCGTTACTACTTGCCAATTACATATGCGCTCTTTTAATGATGGAGATTCAATCTACATCGAACCTTTTCGTGCCAAAGGCTTTCCCGTTGTTAGAGACTTAATAGTCGATCGTTCTGCGTTTGACCGAATTATTCAAGCTGGAGGGTATGTCTCTGTTGGAACGGGATCTGCCCCCGACGGAAATGCTATACCCATCAAAAAAGAGGAGGCAGATGAAGCATTCAATGCCGCAACGTGTATTGGTTGTGCAGCATGTGTAGCGAGTTGTAAGAATGCTTCTGCTATGTTATTTGTATCTGCTAAGATTGCCCAACTTGATAGATTACCTCAAGGAAAGGTAGAATCAAAAGAACGAGTGAGTAAGATGATTGCTCAAATGGATGAAGAAGGATTTGGAAATTGTACCAATACTGGTGCCTGCAGTGCTGAATGTCCTAAAGAAATTTCTTTAGAGAATATTGCAAGAATGAATCGACTTCACTTAAAGTCAACCATTTCGCCAACATAATCTCTATAATCGTAAGATTTGATTTTTGGCAGTATTTTCAAGGTGTGAAGCACCTGAATCGTCCTTTCTATATTTTTATTGCATGTATGCTTTACGTATGTGCGCTTCACGCGACGCACTACAGAGCAGGGGAAATATATTATGAGACAATTGGTCCTCAGACCATTCGTCTGACCATTGTCACCTACAGTAAGGTGAGCGATCAATCAGCAGCAGCTGATCGCGATAGTCTGTTATTAAATTGGGGGGATGGCACACAAGAACTTGTATTGCGTTCGAACGGCCCCGATCTAGACTTTAATGGGATTCCTGATGGCGTGATTATTGGTGATGATGTAAAGCTCAATCAATATACTGCGGTGCACACCTATCCAGGGGTAGCTACCTATGTTGTCTCCATGCTTGATCAAAACCGAATTGACGATATAATTAATATTGCCGGTGGAGCAGGGGGGTCGGTCAATATTGCGTTCTACGTGGAGGACTCCATCTTTTACCGAGATCCCAATATTTTTGGTTCGAATTCATCACCTGTTCTCTTTAATCCGCCTATTGACTATGCCAATGTTCAGGATACCTTCTTACACAACCCCAATGCTTATGATGCGGATGGGGATAGTTTAGTTTTTTCACTCATTTCCCCGCTACAGGCTCCTGGACTTAATGTGCCAGCCTACGTCAATCCTGATCAAATCATTCCTGGCGCTAATAATAACTTTACCATAGACCCTCGTACCGGTGAGCTCCTTTGGGCAACTCCGCAGCAGGTAGGTATATACAATATTGCGATTCTTGTTGAAGAATATCGAAACTTTGACGGCGTTGCAGTAAAGATGGGTACGGTAATTCGCGATATGCAGATCATTGTAGTCAACGAGCCTAATGATCCTCCTCAGTTAGCGTCAATTGCTGATACGTGTATCACAGCCGGCGATACACTGGTCCTTAATCTCAGCGCTACAGATCCAAATTCAAGTGACGTTGTTACAATAAGTGCTAATGGAGCGCCAATCATTGACTTCCCTGATCGGACCGCGTTTTCTGAAGTGCCTGGTAATCCGGCATTAGCCACCTTTGCTTGGGCTACGGTTTGCAGCGATATTAGCGCAGGAGAATATCAATTGATTTTTAAAGCGGAAGATGACTATGTTTCTCTAAGCGGCACGCCCATTCCATTAGTCGATATCGAATCCTTTTTAGTGAAGGTTGTTCCCCCGCCGCCTAAAGGTCTTCTGGCCGCTACATTCGGCAATGATATTACCTTAACTTGGGATGCTCCCTATGCCTGTGAGACCTCAGATGCCTTCCAATACTTTACTGTATATCGCAGGTATGGATGTGGTGTGGGAAGCTTTGGCTGTAATGCAGATTTAATCTCGCTGGGTTATGAAGTAGTGGGTACAAATATTACTGCGTCAAGTTTTACCGATATTGATGTCCCTTCGGGCCATGAGTACAGCTATATTGTAGTAGCAGAATTCTTTAATCAACAGGCCTCACCCAATGCGCCTTCCTACAATGCGGTAAGCAGTGTTCCTTCCGACGAGGCGTGTGTGGTCTTACCCCTTGTAGATCCCATAATCACCAATGTAGATGTTGTATCAACTGATGCTTCAAGCGGGGAGGTTTTTGTGCGTTGGAGACGACCTCTAGCCGATAGTACAGCCCTTGATACCCTTGCAGAAGTTGGTCCTTATCGATTTGAAATCTTTGGAGAAGCAGCCTTTACTCCTGCGCCCGGTACAATTCGCAACACTTCATCAAGTGCCCTCTATGCTGGATTAATCGACACCTTCTTTACGGATAACGGACTTAATACGCAGTCTTCTCCACAATCCTACAGGGTGGATTTCTATACAAGGGATAGTAATAAGTTTAGTCAAAGTCTTCCAGCCTCGTCGATCTATTTATCAATAGGTGCCCAAAACGAGGCATTGAACTTGACTTGGCAGGAAGATGTGCCATGGAATAACACGTCCTACGTGATCTATCGAAGCCTTGATAATGGAGTAGTATTTGACTCTTTAACCACAGTTACCACGGCCTCCTATCTTGATACAGGCCTCATCAATGACTCGAACTATTGCTATTATGTGGAGAGTTATGGAGCTTATACATTAGCTGAGCTGGCCAATGATACCTTGATTAATAAATCACAGCGCATTTGTGGTATTCCAATTGATACTATTCCTCCTTGTCCGCCTGCCTTGTCGGTTAGTAATGACTGCGACCTAGTGGGTAATGATTTAGGGGTTTTCCGTTTTGATAACCGCTTGGAGTGGACGCAAGATAATGGCTGTGGTGAAGATGTTGAGTCCTTTAATATCTATGTGTCGGAGGATGGCGGATCGACTTATGACCTTATTGGCAATACGTCCGACCTTTTCTACACGGATTTCTCATTGCTTTCATTTGCTCGCTGTTATGTTGTGACTTCGGTAGATGGCTTTGGTAATGAGAGCCTAACAGGAGATACGGTTTGCGTAGAAAATTGTCCCATCTATGAGTTGCCTAACACCTTTACACCCAATGGTGATGGTCAGAACGATTTGTATACGCCCAGAATGCCATACCGCTTTATTGAATCCGTAGAGTTTCGTATCTATCACTCCTGGGGAAACCTAGTCTTTGAGACAACAGATCCAGATATCAATTGGGATGGAAGTGTGCTCAGCGGGGCGGAGGCTTCAGAAGGAGTCTATCTCTATGAAGGAAAAGCTTATGTTCGCACGACAAGTGGCCTTCAAGCGATTGATTTACCTCTCGGTGCTGGAAACGGAGGATTTATTCACTTAATACGCAGTCAATAATGTTTACGGGGATTATCGAAGCTCAAGCTACAGTTGAAGACCACGTGCTTCAAGGAGAAAATCTAACTCTTTGGCTCTCCTCTTCCTTGACTGGTAGCTTTAAGGTAGATCAGAGTTTGAGTCATAATGGTGCATGTCTTACGGTAGAAGCTATCAAAGGCGATCATTATAAGGTTTCCGCCGTCCTTGAAACACGTCAAAAAACAAATATTGACAGCTGGAAGATAGGATCCAAGGTCAATTTAGAGCGTGCGATGCGCGTGGGTGATAGGCTTGATGGACATTGGGTGCAAGGTCATGTAGATCAGGTAGGCGAATTAGTTGAAATTCATGATGAAAAGGGTTCTTGGAGACTTTGCTTCGCCTATGAGCCCTCTCAAGAGGCTATGATTGTCGAGAAGGGATCGATTTGTGTAAACGGTATTTCACTGACAGCCTTTAACACAGATGGGAAAACCTTTGATGTAGCTATCATTCCCTACACTTGGGAACACACCAATCTTTCCGATTTGGCCATTGGTGCCAAGGTAAATCTGGAATTTGATATTCTTGGGAA
Organism: Saprospirales bacterium; assembly: GCA_002708985.1. Lineage (GTDB taxonomy): Bacteria > Bacteroidota > Bacteroidia > Chitinophagales > UBA8649 > UBA8649. The sequence goes on from PAPS01000043.1 coordinate 34,743, forward strand.
GTATATACTGAAAGGCCAGGCATTTTCTGCTGCATAATTTGGACTGTAAGGGTCCTAATTTTTGTTTCGTATTTTGGGTGGGTGAGAAAGCTTGCATCTATAATATTTCTGATGTTGTTTCATAGGATGGCTTTCTCCCAAACCTGGACGCAAATAGGCCAAGATATTGATGGAATAGGTCCTGGTGATGAATGTGGATGGTCAGTAAGCTTTTCCTCCAGTGGAAATCGTTTAGCACTAAGCTCACCAGCTGACAGTTCCGATCGTGGTAATGTTAGGGTATATGAGTGGGATGGTGTATCCTGGATTCAGATCGGTCAGACTTTATTTGGTTCAGGCGCATTTGATTTTTTTGGTGGATCAGTTAGTTTTTCTTCTGACGGTAATCGTTTGGCAATTGGAGCAGGTGGATATGATGCTAATGGGAATAATGCAGGCCTTACAAGAGTTGTTGAATGGAACGGGAATTCATGGATTCAATTAGGCAACGCGATAGGTGGAGAGGCCGCCGGTGATGAATCGGGTAGCGCGGTAAGTATATCTTCAGATGGCAGTCGAATAGCTATTGGAGCTCTTTATAATGATAATGCGAATGGATCTAATGCTGGTCATGTAAGAGTATACGAATGGGATGGTAATTCATGGGGACAAGTAGGTCAAGATATTGATGGACTAGGGGATGATGATCTTTCAGGCAGAGCGGTAAGTATGTCCTCTGACGGTAATCGTGTAGCAGTTGGATCACCACTTGCTTCTAACTATCGCGGCAATGTATGTATATATGATTGGAATGGCACATCATGGATTCCATTAGGCAACCCGATAATTGGAGAGGCTCCTGGTGATGAATCAGGTTATTCAGTGAGTATATCGGCAAATGGAAATAGAGTGGTTATTGGAGCACCCCGCAATGATGCTGTAGGAAGTCCTGCTCCGGGAGGTGCCAAGGGACATGTTAGGGTATATAATTGGAATGGTACGGGCTGGGTACAGTTAGGTCAAGATATTGATGGCGAATCGGTCGGCGATTTTTTAGGAGTGTCAGTGAGTATATCGGCAAATGGAAATAGAGTGGCTACAGGAGCACCTCAACATGATGCTAATATTCTAGACGAAGGGCATGTAAGAGTATACGATTGGAATGGAATATCCTGGGTGCAGGTAGGTCAAGACCTTGATGGTGAAGCTCGAAGGGATAATTCTGGCCATTCAGTAAGTTTTTCCTCCGATGGAAGGTGCGTAGCAATTGGAGCTATAAGGAATGATGCTGCTAGTTTTAGTAATGCAGATTTTGGCCACGTTAGGGTTTATAGAATAGATGCGGACTCAACTATTTTTATAAACTCATGCGATAGTTTTTTTTGGAGTCAAAATAACACAACGTATTATTCATCAGGAGTGCATTCGGATACCACCTATACAGCTGGTTTCATTGACTCTATTTTCAATCTTTATCTATCATTAAGTGCTACACAGCAGAGCTTAGAGATTGTTGATGCATGTGATCGTGATAGTTTTATTTGGGCTAGAAATAATCAAGTGTATTATACGAGCGGTATTTATAATGATACTTTAAATAGCTACTCTTTTTTATATGACCAGACTATTCGAATAGCGGGAAACTCTTTAGATTCTTTTAATTCGTTTTCTTTTTTAAATAGTCCGTCACCATTATCAGATGCTACTATAGATATTAGGGCATTTGGAGATATAGATGCTAATATGGGTGCAATAGAGCAATGGACTATTATAGGTGAAAATAACTTTACGATTGCCAATATAGGGGCAACCGGAAATTTCGCAACTCAATGTAACGATACGCTCGCTTTAACTGCATCTATCTCTCAGGCGCAAATAAGTTCTTGGGCCGCAAATGGCGCAGTTGAACTATTTGCTATCGATTCGACAGGTGATATTGACCTAGATATATGTAACCCCGATCAATTTGTAGAAATTCGACTACGTTATAGTGGAGAAATTAACTGCAGGGATATCGCAGTCTTGGATTTATCACTTGCCCAAGAGCCAACAATTATAGAAGAGGTTTCATGTGATAGTTTTTACTGGGTGCAAACCAATCAGTATTATACTCTGTCTGGTTTATATTCAGATACGGTACAAAGGTTAGTTGCTAGAGCATACGATTCAGTCACTACTATTGCTGGACTTAGCCTAGACTCTTCAAATAATTTTTCATTTTCAAGTCCTGGCACTCCTGTTTCGGGAGGCACCTTATACATCAGTGCTGTGGGTGATTTAGATGGAGATGGTATAACAAGTGGGCAGCCATTTGAGCAATGGACAATTTTTGATGAGAGCTCATCAGTGCGAGGCACATTAGGCGCTACAGGCATTATTGGTGGTCAGTGCAGTGATACCTTGTTTATCGCCATTCCTCTGACACAGGCGGAAATAAATGCTTGGTCTCTTGATGGTTCAATTGACTTTGATGTAACTGATCTAACAGGTAATGTTAGCGTTGATTTGGGTTTTTGCATTCCTAATCAGTTTGTTGAAGCTCGCCTTGAATATCAGTATTTAGATATTCGGTGCGACAGCATTGTAACCTTAGATCTAACAATAAATAATAGTGTCACGACCACTTTGTTCGAGCAGGCGTGTGATAGTTTCACATGGAATGGCCAGGTGTATTCTTCGACAGGCATCTACCGTGATACATTTACAACGTTGGCCAATTGCGATAGTATAGTAATACTCGATCTTACGGTAAACAATAGCTCATCCTCTATCGACAGTGTTGAATCTTGTGATAGTTTCTACTGGTCACAAGCAAATCAGACATATTATGCAACAGGAGTATATAGCTATACAACTGTCTCGTCCAATGGCTGCGATAGCACAATCATTCTTGATTTAACAATACTTAATCAAATAGGCGGAAGATGGGTTCAGCTTGGCCAAGATATCGATGGTCAATCTGCAGGTGATTTTTTCGGTTTATCTGTTATTTTCTCCTCAGATGGTACTCGTATAGCCGTTGCTGCTGATTTTAACGATGCGAATGGAAATAATGCTGGCCATGTAAGAGTATATGACTGGAATAGCAATTCATGGATTCAGGCAGGTCAAGATATTCTTGGTGAGGCTGCTAATGATCTTTTTGGGTCTTCTGTAGCTTTTTCCTCCGATGGTAATCGTTTAGCTATCGGGGCCATATTTAATGATGCAAGCGGAAATGACGCGGGTCATGTAAGAGTATATGATTGGGACGGATCGTTCTGGGTGCAGGTGGGACAGGATATAGATGGAGAGTTAGCGGGTGATCATTTTGGTCGATCGGTAAGTTTCTCTTCTAATGGAAACCATTTAGCCATTGGTGCTCCGTATAATGATGGAAATGGAAATGGTTCAGGGCACGTAAGAGTGTATGATTGGGACGGCGCTCAATGGAATCAGCAAGGTCAAGATATAGATGGAGAGGCGGCTGGTGATAATTTGGGTCAATCGGTAAGTTTCTCTGCTGATGGCAGTCGATTAGCTATTGGTGCCAGTAATGACGCGGGTTATGTCAGGGTGTATGATTGGGATGGCAATTTATGGGTACAGACAGGTCAGGATATAGATGGAGAAGCAAGTTTTGATTATTCTGGTGAATCGATAAGTTTGTCATCTGATGGTAATCGTTTAGCTATTGGTGCAATAGGTAATGATGGTAATGGCAGTAATTCAGGTCATACAAGGGTATATACCTGGAATGGTGCATTATGGGTTCAATTGGGTTCAGATATTGATGGAGAATCAATTGGTGACCTATCTGGAAGTTCTGTATCCTTTGATTCTAATGGCAATCGATTAGTTATTGGAGCTTCTTATAATAATGATAATGGTAATAATGCTGGCCATGCAAGGGTATATGAATGGGATGGAATTTCATGGGTGCAGTTAGGTCAAGATATGGATGGAGAGGCAGCAGATGATAATCTTGGATGGTCGGCAAACTTCTCTTCCAATGGCAATCGATTGGTCGTTGGAGCTCCATACAATGATGATAATGGGGATGGTGCAGGTCAGGCTAGAGTCTATGAATTTGAGGCTCTATTGCTTGAAGCAATAAGTGATACGATAGATGCGGTTGCTTGTGATAGCTTTACTTGGACTGTAAACAGTCAGACTTATCTTGCCTCAGGTCTTTACGGAGATACATTATTTACTCAAAATGGATGTGATAGTGTTTATGCGCATCTTAATCTAACGATAAATAATAGTGTCTTGACAACACAGACTGAGCAAGCTTGCGACAGTTTTGTGTGGAATGGTCAAGTGTATACGACTACAGGCGTTTACCAAGACACGTTTGCGACGTCATCAAACTGTGATAGTATAGAAATACTCGACCTTACGATTAACAACAGCGTTACGACACCTTTGATTGAGCAGGCGTGTGATAGTTTCGTATGGAATGGTCAAGTGTATACGACTACAGGCATTTATCGAGACACGTTTGCGACGTCATCAAACTGCGATAGTATAGAAATACTCGACCTTACTATAAA
>PAPS01000044.1 GCA_002708985.1 Saprospirales bacterium
GTTGGATAATGGCCATCAAAGTACCATTGACCGGTATGATTAGGACAGGCAAAGGATAAACCTTCTAAGCTTTGATAGATGACTTCGACATCTGAGAAAATGGATTTTGGCTTAACAATAGCTGAAATTTCTGCGCTGATGTCATCTGGGGAAAATTGATCATATAAGGGCTTAACAAAGTTTTTTTGGTCGGCATTTCCTTCGTGAAAAGCAGCTTTTATTTGTTGCGCTGTCTCAGTAAGCTGATTTTCTAATCCTTTATACTTTAGCAGATTAACCATGGCCCGAAATGCAATGAACTCATGCATTTTCGACATATCAATGCCGTAGCAATCTGGATAGCGTATTTGGGGTGCTGATGAAAGGATTATTATTTTTTTGGGACCGAGTCGATCAAGGATTCGGATAATGCTTTTTTCTAAGGTGGTACCTCGTACAATTGAATCGTCAATTACAACCAAGGTATCAGTGTTTCTCCGAATAGTCCCGTAGGTAATATCGTATACATGCTGCACAAGATCGTCGCGGCCCTTATCTTCTGTGATAAAGGTTCGAAGTTTAACGTCTTTTACCGCTACTTTTTCTACTCTTGGCCTTTGTTGAAGGGCGCGAATCCATTCTTTCCGATTGATTTCCTTTTCTTCTATTTGCCTGTCTGCTCTAGATTTGTAGACATTCTCTAAGCCTCGAACTAATCCATAAAATGCCGTCTCTGCAGTATTGGGAATAAAGGAGAAAACAGTATTGTCCAAGTCATAATCCACCCGATCAAGTACTACCTTAGCTAGGCTTTCACCCAATTTGCATCGTTCATTATATATGTCGATGTCTGTTCCGCGAGAAAAATAAATTCGTTCAAAACTGCAGGCGGTCTTAGGCTTATTCTCATAGATCTTTTCAAGAGAGGTTTTCCCATCTCTTCGTATCCATAGCATATGGCCTGCAGGAAGCTCTTTTACCTTGTCATAAGTCACCTCAAAGGTGGTCTGAATGGCAGGTCTTTCGGAGGCTACTACCACGGCTTCGTCATTATGGTAATAAAAGGCAGGCCTAATACCATGTGCATCTCTTAGTACAAAAGTATCTCCACTTCCTGTAATTCCAGCCATAACAAATCCACCATCAAATGCTTTGCAAGCGTTATTAACAACCTGCTTGAGGTCAAGGTTTGCTTCGATGTGTTCTGAGATGGTTTTCTTTGAGTAGCGACCTCGTTTAAAAGTATCAAATAGTCGCTGCACCTCTCGATCAAGAAAATGCCCAAACTTCTCAAGGATAGTAATAGTATCTTTTCGCTCAACGGGATGTTGTCCAATCTCGATGAGTTGATTAATGAGTTGATCGACATTGGTAAGGTTGAAGTTTCCTGCTATAAGAAGATTTCTCGACCTCCAAGAGTTTCTTCGATGAAAGGGATGGCAGGCGTCAGTTGAATTAATGCCGTGTGTTCCATATCGCAAATGACCCAAGAAGATATCACCATAGCACACAGTCTCTTTATACAGCGTATTGCAGAGAGATGCACCCGATTGTTGTGCATTTTGGTCTATACATTGTTGCACTTTGTCGTCCCAATCTTTAAATAAAGAAGCAATAGCATCAGAATCAATGGATCGCTCTCGGTAAATGTAAGGTTTACCAGGAGGCGCGTTGAGTTTGACCGTGGCAATACCTGCCCCGTCTTGGCCTCGATTTCGCTGTTTTTGCATAAGCACATGAAGTTTTGAGGCCCCCCAGGTTAAACTCCCATACTTATCATAGTAGTATTCCGGTGCTTTGAGCTGTCGGACAAGCGCTAACCCACATTCATGTTTTATAAATTCACCCATGCTTAAGGAAACTCAAAGTTGGTGAAATCATCTCACTAATTGAAACGAGATAGTCCATCAATTGTCAACGCTCAAAAATGTATCTTTGAGCAAACACTTTTTATTGTGAATGTTTTAGAAATATACACCGAGTCAACTCCAAACCCTACCAAGCTGAAGTTTGTAACGTCAAAACAGCTTCTTCCTCAGATGATTTTCGAGGGGAAGGGTGTCGATGAATGTGCTGATAGCCCCTTTGCGCTGGCCCTTTTTGAGGAGTTCCCTGAGATTGGTGAAGTATTTATATCAAACAATTTTGTCACGCTTACTAAGGTAGATGATAGTAAGGATTGGTTTGAGGTAATCTATACAATTAAAGCCTTTATGCACACCTATATAACTGAAGGAAATGTTATCATATCTGATCGATTTATTAAGGCCTACAAAGAATCGATGAAAAGCCAGTCTACAGGGGTTGCCGATATCGAACAAAAAATTATTCATCTGCTTGAGACCTATGTTCGTCCCGCGGTAGAGACTGATGGGGGCAATATTGCCTTTGAACAGTTTGACCAAGGCATTGTGACGGTCAAGCTACAAGGAGCCTGCTCTGGTTGCCCTTCCTCTACAGCCACCTTAAAGGACGGAATCGAAGCAATGCTCAAGCGCATGCTGCCAGAGGTAAAAGAAGTCGTCGCACTCGCGGAATAGCAAGCATCTTTAGGGATTGCTATCGAAATGGAAGCAAGTAGTTTTTCCAATAAGGAACGATGTGTTGTCAATGATTGTCTCATGGGCCATTTGTGGCTGTTGGTTAAAAGCATCGAGAATCCCTCCAACTTGCGCACAAGGAATATTGGCTGCAGTGAGTTTGTTATGAAGAGATAGAGCGGAGTAAGGTCTGCAGATATCTTGAAGGATTTTAATTAGTGTAGTTCTGTGGATGACGCGTTGAGGGTTCGTTAGAAAAGTGTCAGCCCATAATCTTTGATCATCAAGGGTTTTAGCCAATCGAAGATATTGCGCATTGGTACCCACTGCGAAGAGAAGGTAATCTCCTTCTTTACATTCTACGAGGTCACCGTAGGGGCAAATGTTAGGGTGTGCCGAGCCCAAAGGGAATGGGTTAACGTTCTGATTTAAAGCATAGCTGGATTGGTTGACTTGTGCGGCAAGACCAGCCTCAACTAAAAATACTTCAACAAGAGACCCCTTTTGGCTGCGCTGTTTATGAAGTAGTGCTGTGAGTATTCCCGCACGTAATTGATGAGAGGCAAAAACATCAATAATTGCTACGGGTAATTTAAGAGGAGGCTTACCTTCCTCGCCGTTGATTGACATCCACCCGGTTTCAGCCTGTAACACGGCATCATAAGCGGGTCTATTTCGATTATTGGGGTAGGTTGAGATCCAACCTATAATGAGATTTGGATGTGTTTTTCGTATATCGGCAAGCCGAAGATTGAGTTTCTCTTGTACTATTGGGCCAAAGTTTCCAATCAACACATCAGCATCTTTTAACTCTTGCATTAGCCATTGGTGGTCATTTGGCAGGCTTAAGTCTTTTTGCACTATGGACTTATTATAGTTTACTGATGCATGATAAGAGGAGACGTGCTCGTCATATTGTTCTCCCTCTCGTAACCAAGTCCTAGTGGAATCTCCCCGGGTTTTTGCATTTTCAATACGAAGAACCTGGGCCCCTAATTCTGAAAACATGTTGGCTGTCATTGGTCCTGCTAAAACAGATGATAGGTCGATAATTTTTAAATCGCTTAGGGGTGAGTGCTTCATTGCCATATTCTCTGACTTACAAGTTATATAATACTACGATGACGAAGACTATCTTCGCTTCCTGCGATGAAGGTCCTTAAAAAGATGTTGAAGTCCATTCCTAACAAAGCACTTGATGCTATATTTTTTCAGCATCATGAAAAGGTTTGCGAACAGAAGGCTTTTTTGGACTACGGTTGTTGTTGAAAAACCTTAGGGCGCTTAGGTTGACAAAGACCGATATATGAAGAATAACTAAGTACTTTGAGGTAAAAGAGGGTGATTTTTTGCCACCTATCTACGCATAGATGAAAATGGAGATACGGTTATGAAGGCACTTCAATGCCCATTCTTAGGAAAGGAAGACTATTGTCCGGTCTACCCCGCTCGCCCTAAAGCTTGTCGATAATATTTCCATACCGATCATACAAAAATGAAAAAGCAATTCAATTTATTTGAAAACTTGTATTGCAGCCTAGCAAATAGTTGATTGAATAGCCGAGGACTTGGGACTGCCGTCTTAGTGCTGTATACTTGCACTTCTGCTCATTATGCTCACAGTTAACTCTATATCCATGGAATTCGGGGGCGAGGCCCTTTTTGATAATCTGAGTTTCCAGATTTCTGCCGGGGAGCGTATAGGACTCACTGGAAAAAATGGCGCTGGTAAGTCAACTCTGCTTAAAATTATTCTCGGAAGTTTCCGACCCACATCAGGGCAAATCGATACACCAAAGGATTATAGAATTGGCTACCTCGCCCAAGATCTTGACGTGGTTTCTTCTCTAAGCGTCCTTGAGGAGGCTAAAAAAGCACTCAAAGTAATCCGAGACTTAGAGCAAGAGATCAATGATATTGTCCAGTGCTTAGAGACGACAACAGATGTGAACTCAGACGCTTATATGCGCATGTTAGATGATCTCAATGATAAGCAGATTCAGCTTGACTCTATGGGGGCTGATAATACAGAAGAGCGAATTGAAAGGGTTTTAAAGGGCTTGGGATTCGAATCGCGGGATATGATAAAGCCATTGAATACGCTCAGTGGGGGATGGCAAATGAGGGTAGAGTTGGCCAAGGTTTTATTGGTCAACCCGGATATTGTATTACTCGATGAGCCAACAAACCATCTTGATATAGAATCTATTCTTTGGCTCGAAGGGTATTTACAAGAGTTTGGGGGGAGTGCGATAATCATCTCCCACGACAGAGCATTTTTGGATGCCGTTACCAATCGAACCATTGAAATTGTCAACGGAAGTGCTCGTGATTACAAATTCGCGTATTCAAAATACATTGAAGAACGAGCCTCGGATGTCGAACGGCAGCGGTCGGCAAAGAAAAATCAGGAGCGGCAAATCAAACAAATGGAGCGAAACATTGAACGATTTCGGGCTAAAGCCAATAAAGCAAAGTTTGCTCAAGGTTTGATTCGCAAGGTGGATGCCATTGAACGCCTCGAGGTGGATGATGATGCGATTGCGGCTATGAAGTTTCGTTTTCCTGATCCGCCTCGTTCGGGTAAAGTCGTGGTTAAGGCAGTAGGCATGGCAAAATCTTTTGGCTCGAATGAAGTGTTTCGTTCTGTTGATTTTGAGATTTTACGCGGGGAAAAAATAGCCTTTGTTGGAAAGAACGGCATGGGAAAAACAACGTTGAGCAAGTGCATTGCTGATCAGTTAGATTTTGGGGGAGATCTAACACTCGGAAGTAACCTTTCTCTTGGATTTTTTGCTCAACATCAGGCTGAGACAATTCCAGGTGATAAAACCGTTTTTGAAACAGTAGACGATAAAGCAACAGGCGATATGCGAACAAAAGTTCGAGGCTTGTTGGGTGCTTTTCTTTTTCAAGGAGATGAAGTAAATAAAAAGGTTAAGGTGCTCAGTGGTGGAGAGCGATCTCGTCTTGCATTAGCATTGTTAATGTTGGAGCCCCATAACCTTTTAATCCTTGATGAGCCAACAAACCATCTTGATATGCAGTCCAAGGCTATTTTAAAGGAGGCTATTCAGCACTTTACAGGTACGGTGATTATCGTTTCCCATGATAGAGACTTTCTCAATGGCCTAACACAGCGAGTTTTTGAGTTTAATCATCACACAGTAAAGCCACATATCGGGGATATAAACGATTTTTTAGCGCTCAAGAAGGCTGAATCCTTGCGCACGTGGGAAAGGGTAGAAAAAGAATCTGAGCGTACCGTAAGCAAAGAAAAGAAAGCCAATGATTATACCTTGCGCAAATCCTTGGCTAAAACAGAGCGCAAAATTGAGAAGCTAGAAGCGGAAATCAATGAAATGAATCAAGCGCTTCAAGACCCTGAACAATATAGCCATTTACAAAGTGATGAAGCCTTTTTAAACAGCTATAATCAGAAAATAAGAGACCTAGATAAATTCAATGAAGACTGGGCGCGGTTAGCCGACCAAATTGATGAATGATTAAGTTAGACCATTTTGGTTAGGAGGTATCCGTCAACAACAGAGGCAATACTTAAAATTTTCCTTTTGCTATCCTTATTGTACTTATTGTAATAGTATGTTGAAGGCTTTGTTTTTAGTTTCGTGGTATCCTTCCACTCCTTATGTGTAACAAGCAATCCTTCTCCTTTCTTGAGGTTTTCAATCTCTTTTCCGAAAAAAATTGCTTTTCTTCTGCGGCCAACCTTGCTCCCAAGTAAATCTTTGACTTCTTTTTGTGTTAATTTTTGAGGCATAGGCCTTTTTTTATTGTGTTAAAACAAAATTAACATTAAAAAAGAGAAAGACTACTTTATTTAGTCAGACTAAGATTAAGGACTTTGTTTAACACAAAGGGTCCATTTTCTGTAAAGGTTACGCTAAACTCAAAAGTTTTCTTTTGATAGCCAGTCTTTTCTACAACAAGACGAATGTTATAGAGTTGGCCTAAATTATACTGATCCAATGCAAATCGAAATGACCCATCTTTTTTAGAGAAAGTGGACTGCATATCGCTATTATCAAGATTGGTTAGTGTGATTTTTACATCCTCCATAAATCGACGAGCTTCTCCATCCATCATTCGACCAAAAAATGAAAGGCCTTCAAATTCAGGCAAAGTTAGATTCATGGTATAATTTAACTGACGAGGGTTCATGACAATCACATTATTCCCCTCGTTGTATCCAGCGGCTCTCGCCTCTAAGATATATCGACCATTTTCTTGTAATTCAAAGCCATAACGACCCTTTTCGTCCGTCGTTGTTATCATTAATACGTTGAGGAAGCTGTCTACAAGTTGAACATCGGAATTCGGTATTCCAATGCCTGCGGTATCCCTTACAATACCTGATATTATTTTAGAAAACTCAAAAGGAACTTCGACCTTGGCGTAGTAAATGTCCTCTCTGTTTTTTGATGCTTGGCGGTTTGTGGTGAAATATCCATATTCAAGCATAGGATCTAATACCAAACCATAATCATCCAATGGGGAGTTCACAGGGGCTCCAGGATTATCTATAATATCATAAATTCCTAAAGATGACTTTCGGGCGATCAGCACATCAAGACCTCCTAAGCCAAAGTGTCCATCACTTGCAAATAAGAGCATATCGCCCCGCTGAGTCATGACAGGAAACACTTCATCAAAGGATGTATTGATGCGACTTCCCATATTTTCTGGTTTACTCCAACCTTCGGCTGTATAGTCGCTGTAGTAGATGTCACTACCTCCAGATCCTCCAGGCATATTGCTTGAAAAGTATAGACGTTTACCATCATCGGTTAAAAAAGGATGAGTGCAACTGTAGGTTGGGTCGTTGTGCGGAAAGGCTTCCCAGCTGTCCCACTCGCCATATTCAGATTTATTTCCAAAAAAGATGCCTAGTGGCATTTGGCCTTGAGCATTGTATCCATTTTCCAAAGTGCGGCTTATGGCGGTCATAGATCCCTCTTTAGCGAAGGAAACGGGACCATCATGATAATCAGTTTGGAAGTTTTCATTCAATCGTGTGATGTTATCGAGGTTTTTACCATCAATGGTAGCTTTAAAGACATCTAGAAATCCAAGGCCCGTGCTGGTATTTTCTACTCTTTTGAGTTGTGCTTTGCGTCTGCTCGAAGCAAAGACCAATTCGCCTTCGCTCATAAACATCGGTCCAATATCAATTTGGTCATCCGCAAGAGAGGTTGGCGAGGCTGAAAAGATTCCTGTTTTACGGTCTGATAACTCGTCCATAAGGGAATCTAATTCAATGATATCGTTGGCGAGGCGATTATTGCCATATTGGTCAAGTAATAGTTGTGCGTACTCCATACTCTTGCCATATTGCCTAGCCATGCGCGAATAAATCATTGCTTTTAATAAGTCTGTTTGGGTTGCCTCCTCATCATAATTTTTGAGTACTCTATCATACATTCGGAAGGCCTTGCTAGCTTGCCCACTTAGCCGATAGGCTTCTCCAAGCATTCTCCAACCCTCAGCACTTGTAGGTTGATTCTTTTCTAGGCATATTATGGCCTTTTCATATTCCATGGCACGAAAAAACTCAGTGCATTTGGAGTCTTGTGCATGGATTTTAGTATTTCCTAGAAAAAGGAATACAAGGCTAAGGCAGAAAATCTTTACAACGGAATAATTCATTGTATGTATTGTTTTATTGATCAAAAGTATCTTGGGGTTACTGCAGGAATTCGGTTTCTCTTAAACCAATCAAATCTCAGAAAGGCTTCGTGAGATCCTCCATTATAGGTAAAGGATTGAAATCCATACGAATAGTCAAAGCTGTAACCAAGTTTAAGGCTTGGAAGTATATTCCATCCAATAAGTCCTCCCACAGCATCTCCCGAACGCCACATTCCACCAACTTCAAACTTGTCTTTGATGATCAGATTCATCATAAGATGCATCGCAACAGGACTTCCCGATTCAACCTGTACCATCGCAGCCGGATTTAATTTAATGTTACTCAACTTTCCCATAGGAATTACTCCTCCTGTTATCACATGGTAGGTCAAGCTTTCTTCGCGACTCGTTGCATTGTTGCGGAGGTTATTCTTCAGCAACCTTGGAGCGCTTAAGCCGAAATAAAATCCTTGAGAACTCAAGTAAAGTCCAGCCCCTACATTGGGTAAAAAGCGGCTGCTTTCATCTTCAGCAAAGGCAACATCTCCAGCTACTCCATCAAGATCGGTTAAATTGTTTTGGAAAATTCTTCCACCTCCTTTGATTCCTATAGAAAGTTTGAACTGATCGCCGAGTGGTTGACGGTAGGCAAGATCTATATAGGCTTGAGAAGTATTACTTGGGCCTATTTTATCGTTCATTACTGAAAATCCTACACCAAGTCGCTCACTTATTAAAGGGGTGTGCAGGGTAAGGGTTTGCGTCATAGGCGCCCCTTCTACACCCACCCATTGGCTGCGGTGGAGTACGGTAAGCGTTAATGCATCCCGACTACCAGCATAGGCAGGATTTACGTTTAGGGTGTTTTGCGTAAAATTGGTGTAGACCGGTTCCTGCTGTGCAGATGCCACAGAAAGGCCGAGCGTGCAAAACAATCCAAGGGCGATTCCTCGCCTGATAAAACTTCTTTTATAGTGTATCATAACTTATCGATTCAGATAAACATATCCTTTAAATAGTGTCTGGCTTCCTGGCCCAAAGGCACCTACGCTGCCAAGATCTATGAGGTAGAAATAGGTTCCTACAGGTAGGTCCTCCCCAACGAGGCTGATTCCATTATTACTCTTTCCATCCCATCCACTAGCGTTAGTATAGGGTTTTTCTTGATAGACGAGGTTGCCCCAGCGGTTGTATACTTTTACCTCAGCTTCAAAAAAGTTGTCGATTCCCTGAATAAACCAAGTGTCATTCGTTCCATCGCCATTTGGTGAGAATCCTTCGGGAATACTAAACGTGCAATCCTCTGTGGTAGTAACCTCAAGGGTAATGCTCGTTTGGAGATAACTACAGGGTTCAAGTGGCTTGGTTCCGTCAGCTACTTCTGTACCATCGGTTACGCCATCTCCATCTGTGTCGGGATTGAAGGGATCTGTTCCTCCAATTACTTCTTCTTGATTGGTTAACCCATCGCTGTCACAATCAAATGTGCTATCCCCAAGTTGGCAGGTAACTTGTATAAGCACAGTATCCAAACTGCATGCTACTGGCAGTGTATCGCCATTTACAATGAGGCCCGTATCACAGATTTCAAACACAAGGGTATCTACACCTGTAAAGTTGTTATCTGGAATGTAGGTATAACTTCCCGTAGAATCAACGGTGATTGTACCATGGTTTGGTCCACTTACAGGTGCATTGGGATAGACAAGTGTAGATAGTTCAGGGTCATATTCATTGCTGTCAATTAGATTGATTGAAAGCGTGTCACTTGACGCGATAAAGTAAAATGTATCGAATACTACAGGAGCATCGTTGATTGGTGTGATCGTAAAGAAAATCCAGTTCGTATCACAATTCTGAGGTGGATTAGGAGTTCCGTCGTCACATAAAATTACCCCTACAGAATCACTTCCATAGTATTCTGGATTTGGGATATAGGTATACTCTCCGTTCGTATTGATCGAAAGGACACCGTGATTGGGAAGAGAAAAAACGGTTGAATAGATTACGTTTCCATCAATATCAGTGTCTTCAGCCCCAACGGCATTTCCAGTATAGACTTCGTCTTCTTCGAGGGTAATGCTATCATTGATAATCACAGGTGCGTCATTGATGGGAATAACAGTGATAAATATCCAATTGGTGTCGCATAGGGTAGGAGGAGTAGGTGGTCCATCATCGCAGATAATTACAGAGAAACTATCTAATCCGTAGTAGTTAGGACCTGGTATATAGGTATAGTTTCCAGAAGAATCTGTGAGAATCAATTCACCATGTAGTGTAGAGTCAACCAATTCGGCGAGAACAAAACTGCCATCTAAGGCAATATCATTGCTATCTACGTAACTCGACGTAAGGGTGTCATCTTCAAGAATAGTTTCTGAGTTGTTTACTATGACTGGCGTGTCTGTCACAGGGAAAACATTGATATACATCCACATGGTATCACAAATCTCATTGAGGATTGGGAAGACTCCAAGTTCTCCAAAGTCACATAGAAGTAGACTGAAAGAATCTACTCCATAGAAGTTTGGATCAGGATTATAACTGAATACAGGATTTCCATTGATATCCTGCGTTATGAATACCGTTCCATTGCCCGTAGAATCTATTAACGTTGGGGATTGGAAGCCTCCTTCGATGTCCGTATCCGCAGAATCGAGTATGGGCATGTCAATTAGGAATGAATCCTCTTGAGCTATAAAAAACTTATCATTTATCGTAGGGGTATCATTGATAGGGACTACTTCTATAAACAGGGTGTCGTAGACGATTATTGCAGGTGGTGGATACCCTGCATCAGTAAACCCAATAATGATGGTATCGTTGCCATAATAATGCGCAGGGGTTGAGTAGTCAAAGCTTCCATCTACAAAGAAGGTAAAGGTTGCATTCGGATTCGACTGATAAATTGGATTGGAAGCAAAGTCAGGATAAAGAATGACAGGTGCCGTAGTTTGCTCTGCAAAAATATCTGCGCTGTCATGTTCCAAGGATTCATCCCAGAAATCATCCGTGAGAGTCACGTCTTCGTTAACTGTGTAATAATCATTGGTAATTGTCGGCGTATCGTTTACAGTATCAATATCGATATACAGTGTATCAAAGTAACACCAATTGCTTCCTGGAACGCCTGAAATATTTAGGTCGCATACTTCAAAGATGGCCGTATCTAAACCATATTGGTTTGGATAAGGAGAAAAGAAATAACTTCCATTGGGAAGGGCAAACATATCACCTAAGGACGGACTATCTGCCACGGTGAATTGAACCACTGCCGTAGGATTAAATCCATAAAATTCTTCAATTACACCCGCCGTATCGGTATCCTCTAGAATAAAGATGGAGTCCAAGGTAATCGGATCAATGGTTACCATGTAAAACGTATCGGTGTAGTTGGCAATAGCAGGCAGTGGGTCGCCATCATCATCTGCTGTAAACACAGTAGAGTCCACGCCGAGGTATCCACTATCTGGAGTGTAGGTTACCAATCCAGTGGAGTCCCAATAAATTACTTCCCCATGAATAGCTGAGTCTTGATAAGACGTCACAAAAAGATTTCCATCGTCATTATCGCCTTGAAGCGTATTACCATTCGTAGTGGAATCCAGAAGGCAAACCATAAATTCATTAGCCATTTGGGCGGTATCATTTACTCCAATGATGGTGATAATAATAGTATCTGTTGTACAGAGTGAGTCGGGAAACCCTTCATCGCACACGCTGATTACAAAGGTGTCAAGACCATAGAGGTTGGTTAAGGGACTGTATTCAAAGTATCCATCTGTAGCCAGGGTATCCAGCGTCCCTAAGCTCGGTGAAGACAATAGAGTGTCTATAAAGACCACGGGACTGTAGTTGATTGAATCAGCGTTATCATTAAAGAGGATTGTATCGGTAAAGGCAGAATCTTCCAATGTAGTAAAGGTTTTCAGCGTAATGACCGGAGCATCACTGACAGGAAGCACGGTGATAAATATGGTATCTGGCAGGCAGGTATTGTTTACGGTATCACAAACTTCTAAGATGGCTGTGTCTGGTCCATTATAGTTTGAGTCAAGCTGAATGGAGTAACTGCCTAAAGTATTGTTGCCAAATGTGAGTGAACCCCCATTTATGGGATTTTGTAAAATAGAATTGATTTGAAGATTTCCGCCATTAAGCGCACTATCTCCATTGTTCAAGAGGAGCCCAGCATAGGTTTCATCTTCATTAAAGGAGATGGTGTCGTTAACAATATTTGGATTGGGACGAACTTCCAAGAAAATGGAAGCCACATTGGATGAATTTCCATTCGTATCCTGAATACTGTAATATGCCGTATCCAATCCATAGACTCCAGGGTTAACTTCAAACGTCAAAACACCTTGACTGTCAACCCAAATCAGTCCAAGGGCAGTAGTAAAAGAGTCTTGCTGTCCAGGGCTAAGGGTGTCGAGGTCAATAGATGTGGAGTCAAGGTCACCATCTACATCAAAATCATTGTTTACTAGGGATGCGGTAGCATTCACATTTTCTTGTGTTGAAACCGTATCATTTGAGGCAATTGGTAGATTTTGTGCTTGTAAAGCCTGGAAAAAAAAGAGGCTTATGATTCCAATACATAGGCCGATTCTTTCAAGCGGCGTAGGGTTAAAAAATTTGTTCACAAGGCGTAAATTCAGAGTTTAAAGATACGCAAAACAACAAGGAGTTAACTTTTACTGTTGGACGGTTCTACTCCTTAAAATGTTGACTGTCAATGAAAAGAGCCATTTTTTACCTTCGATATGTCCTGCTATGGTTTACTGCCGTAGGATACATATACATTGGCATCCGTCATTTTACAGATCAGGATTTTTTTATGTGTATTATGCCTCCCTACATCCCATTTCACAAATTTTGCGTGCTTTTTAGCGGGTTTGCAGAGATTCTTCTCGGCTGCGTGCTACTAATTCCGGCATACAGACGCTTGGCCAGTTACGGTATACTCGCGTTGCTTGTTGCGGTCTTTCCCGCCAATATATACTTGGCTATGGACGCAGGAGCCCAGACTTGCCTTGATACAACCTCAACGATTGCAATAGCGCGTCTGCCTTTTCAGGCAGTGTTTGCCCTGATTGCATGGTGGCTAGGTCAACCTTTCTATCCTGGAACGCAGAGTGCTATGGCCGATTGGTTTGAGTTGAAAGGATGGACAATTTCTCATGAAATTCCAGACGGTCTAGATCGAAGTGTTGTTATTGCTGCACCTCACACGAGCAATTGGGATATCATCTATGCCCGCGGGGGATTTCTTCAGTTAAATATTCCGCTGAGATTTGCAATCAAATCTGATTGGATTCGCTTTCCATTAAAGCGTATTATGACGCGCTGGGGAGCATTGCCAATCTATCGAAATCAAAAAGAAGGAGAGGCTAAAAAAAGCCGTGTTGAGGTAATGGCTGAATTGTACAATGAGCACAAAGAAATTGCAATCATGTTGGCGCCGGAAGGAAGCCGTTCCCTTCGAAAGCAATGGAAGACGGGTTTTTACTATATGGCCTTACAGGCTAACGTCCCCATCGGTTTAGGGTATCTTGATTATCAAAAAAAGGAAGCTGGTATTGCTCGTCTTTTTTGGCCAAGTGGTGATATTGAAAAAGATATGCGAGAAATTATGGGTTTTTATGCCTCAATTTCTCCCCGCTACCCCGAACTCTTCTCCTTGGATGAGCGCTATGTTGGAGGTTCAGTCGATTCAGCTGCAGAGAAGAGATAAGAGAGAACAACTTGCCTCACAGTATGTAATGTATTGGCATCAATTATATCCATGTTGTCCTTTTCTGTGTGCCAGTGGTCAGCAAATGAAGCACTTGCGCGGTAATTTATGATGTCAATCATTGGAATTTTTGCGATAGTATTTACATAGAGGTGGTCGTCCTCTACGGCATAGTTGGATACATCGACAAAGAGTTCATCGTATCCAAGATCTTTAGCGAGGCACCAGACTTTTTTCAGAACATGGCTAGCATACTGTGTAGAGTGCTTCTCTTTGGAAAAGTAAGCATCACTTGCCCCTACCATATCAAGGAGTATACCCGCATCGTATTGAGAAGAGAGTCCATCTTCTATAATGCGTTGAGACCAAATTCTACTTCCCACGCAATATGGGTTGATTTCTTCTCTTGAGAAGGGGTCATTAGCTCCGTAGTCTTCAAGATCAAAAAATAGGATGTCAATGCCTTGATCTGTTCCAAGATGGTGCAATATTCTAGCGATTTCTAGCAATACCCCGACACCGCTTGCTCCATCATCTGCTCCGTCAAAACGACCACTCCCGTCTTGGTCAGCATAGGGCCTTGTATCCCAGTGTGCAGCGAGCAACACCCGATTATTATTAATCCCGGGATTGAATTGTGCCCAAATGTTTCGCCCTTGGACCAAACTATCGGTCTGGAGATCGGGAAAGGCCTTTAGCGTATCTTGTACCTGCTGAACCATAACCGTATCGCAAAACATCGAAAGCCACTCGATCAATTGGTTTCCACACATTCTGTGTGCTTCTGTTTCGGGTATGCGAGGTCCGAAGTTGACCTGCATTTGAACATATTGATAAGACGAGTCACCTAAGTCTTGAATGGCGTCCGGAATTAATGCGTGTATTTGGCAAGTTGGTTTTGGAGGAGGGATTTCCTCAGTAGGTATATCAGTTTTGACGTCACTACTTGTACATCCAAGGTATGTGCACAATGCCATCAAGACAAAGCTTGCTGCAAGCCAACGGGTTCTTACTTGATTTCCCACGAGCTTCCTTCTTTATTGTCAGAAAACGTTACGCCTACAGAAGACAACCCATCACGTAATGCATCTGCCACGGCCCAATTTTTTTCAGTGCGCGCTTTGTTGCGTATACCCAGTAAAGCATCCATTACTTTATCCAAGGAGTCGTTATGGGCATTGTTTGTACTAAACTCTAAGCCTAAGACTTGATGTACAATGCCTTTGAATATTGCTAAGCACTGACTCTTTGTATCTGAATCAAGAGAGGAGGAATGATGTTGCATGCGCTGTATGCTATTGGTTACTTCAAATAACGATGCAATACAACGCGGCGTGTTGAGGTCATCACTTAAGTGGTTTAGTGCATCATTTAAGGCATCGAGCAAAACACTAGCATCTTCTTTGCTGCCTTTTCCTTCAGGTATCTTTTCTAGGCGCTCCATCCCTTTCTGAAGGCGAATAAATCCTTTCTCTGCCGCTTGTAAGGCTTCGTTGGAGAAATCAAGTGGACTTGAGTAATGGGTTTGGTACATAAAAAACTTTACAACCATAGGAGGATACCCTCTTTCTAGAAGCTCATGTTCACCGCTGATAAATTCCATAGGTAGTATGGAGTTGTTGAGGGACTTGGACATTTTTGTTCCGTTAATCGTAAGCATGTTGGTATGCATCCAGAATCGAGCGCTGCTTCCCCCTCCTGCTGCCTGGCATTGAGCTATTTCACATTCATGATGGGGAAATTTCAAGTCCATACCACCGCCATGAATATCAAATGTCTTCCCTAGGTACTTGGTGCTCATAGCAGAACATTCCAAGTGCCATCCCGGCACGCCAATGCCCCACGGAGAAGGCCACTTCATAATGGTGTCCTCTGAAGCTTTTTTCCAAAGCGCGAAGTCGGCAAAAAACCGTTTATCTTCTGCGCCGTCAAGATTACGTGTCTGTTGATCAAGTTCTTCTAAGACGCGCCCAGATAATTGACCATAGGTAAAGTCTTTGGCATACTTTTCTACATCAAAATAGACTGAGCCATTGGCCTCATAGGCAAAGCCCTTATCTATAATGGACTTAATCATAGAAATTTGCTCAATAATATGTCCTGTGGCTGTGGGTTCAACGTCGGGGTCGAGCAGGCCAAACACATCAGAAATCCTATGGAACCCTCGGCTGTATTTCTGTACAATTTCCATAGGCTCGATTTTTTCAAGCCGGGCCCTTTTCTCTACTCGATCTTCTCCGGAGTCATCCGTTAAGTGTCCAACATCGGTGATGTTTCGAACGTAGCGCACCTTATACCCTAAGTAACGCAAGTGTCGATTAAGGACATCAAAGGAGATGAAGGTTCGAAGGTTGCCCATGTGCACCTCATTGTAGACGGTCGGTCCACAAACATAGAGGCCAACAAAGGGGGGGTTAATCGGTTCAAATGCTTCTTTTTGACCGCTAAGGGTATTTTGTAACCATAATGTGGGTGCCTTCATAGTGTGAAGATAAAATTTCCTTGGTCCTATCTTGCGGAGAAAATTTCTGATTTCCGCAGTTTAATCTGTTCTAGCAAAATCTTATTGCCCTGAGCAAGACGTTCTAGATCGGCCCAGTAAGTGGAATCATCTGCTCGTGAGGGGGCAAAGTATAATCCAAACTCCACTGCCTTTGCAGAATTTCTGGCATTGCCAGCCATATTCAGTCCTTCTTGAGCATAGACAAGGTGACTTTTGTCTTGCTCTAGTGCTTTGATTAAGAGCATGTACGCTGTATCATGGGCATTGAGCTCAAAATACATCTTAGCCAAATCGCTCGTCATCTTTCGATATTTTGGATCAATTATATCCCTAGGAAAAATGGAACGCGCTGAATCAAGGAGTTGAATGGCGTCTTCCAATTGTTTTGACGCATAGGCAGATTGGCTTTTATTATGTAAGATGTGATAGCTGCAAAGCTCAAGATTATGTTGAATGTCATCACTTGCTTTACGCTCGATTGCTTGATTAAAATGCTTATAGGCTAAAGCATATCGATTTTGCAAAAAGTATAGCCTGGCTAAATCATAATGAGCACCAAAAAAGTTGGGGTAAATCGCTAAAGCCTGAAGATAAAGTTGTTCCTTTTTTGCAGCATCATTTTCAATATTGCTTGCATAGCGGGCGAGTATAGATGCATTGTTTGGGCTTTGTCTGAAATCTTCGATCAATAAGGTGTCATCACTTTGCCATGCCGGAATGCGCTGAACAGACTTGGCGGTATATCCCACGCCAATCAGCAGACTTGTTGCCAATATCCATGTGGGCTTAAGGTTTATTTCATTGCTAGCGACAGCCAATAAGAGTAAAAATCCTAACACGGCCATAAAGAGAAAGCGGTCAGCATAGGTGTCTGGTAGGGGAATAAAAATGTGCGAGTACGCAATAAGCGGAAGTACAAAAATACCGATGGCAATCCATGTGCTTTTTTTAGGTTTACTTCTTTTTAAGAGATAAATCATCCCACTTATTAAACACAGGGCTAATACTAAGGCGATATAGGGTTTAGGAGATTGCCAAGATGTTAAGGGAATCTGGTAGGCACCATACTGATGGATGAGTTGGGTTGGGTATATGAGATTTTTGAAGGATAAGAATGTAATCCAGAGGGAGTTGGCAAAAATCTCTAATGTAGATGACATGCCTAGAAAGGTGTTTTGAGTTACCGTGTAGGTATTTTGCGTGGTCTGATAGAAATCAAAATCTCTTGCATAGAATTGGATAATGGGGTCATTCTGAGATCCTTTGTAGAGAGCGATTCCAAGTAAACTTAATAGGCTTGGAACACCTATATTCCACTTATGTCTGTCAAGTGTTTTTCGATGTTCAACGGAAAAATACTTAAATGCCCCAAACAGCAAGATGCCCACATTTATGGGGGCAAGCATCAAAATGTTCTGTTTGGCTTTATACCCCATATAAATCAGAAGAAAGCTCATCCCGACAAGCAAGCTATGCCGCAAAAGTATTTGAGGAGACGTTGCACGGCTCTGTGGCAAAACAAGCAGACTTAGGATAAAACATATGGAGGCTAATAATTCATCAGCACTTTTTATGTTAGCTACTACTTCTACATGGAGAGGGTGTGCGATAAACAAGGCTATCACAATGCATCGAAGTCCTAGTGAAAGATGGGCAAAGTATTTTTCTAAGCATAGGAATAGACACCAAACCAACAATGCGTACAAAATAATTTGTCCTTTATGATAGCGTTTGGCTAAGACTTCCTTAGGAAGAATATTGTCGTAGACCATTACAAAATACGTCTGGGTCAATGGTCTTGAAATCTTTGATTCATCTGAGTCTGTAGCTTGAAAGGTCTTTGAAGTTTTTGCCCAGATAACTTTTAGCGAATCAGCGCCTCCCTGAGTAACCTTGTTATTGCTAATGACTAAATTATCATCAAGCACAAAGCCAAATTGCAGGGTAGGCCAATACAATAAGGCAGTAAGTACTATAAGTATAATACAAGAGATTACTTTTTGCCTTCGGCTATATTCTTGATGAATTAAGATAGATTGGAGCTTTTTCATAGCGAACAATGATGGAGACCTATGTATTTGTCAAGATACTATGCTTTTTGGGTTCAAAGGCTTTTGTTTAAGCCTAAGGCTTTCTCCAAGCAAGAGAGAATGTGTAATCTTGTAATTGATGAAATGGCGCTTTTTCTTCTTTCAAGAGTGTTTAGGCTTGCTTCTCGGCGTTGCCCTTGCCTTCGCATTGATGTATCCTATTACCAGCACAATTACTATGTTGCCTGAAAAACTCTATGGAATTGTTGCTTCTATTGTTCTTGCGGTGGTAACCTTCCGTCATGCGATTAGTTTTGGGACATTCCCCTCGATTCGCTCAAGAGTACCTCGTTATTTATGGTTTACGACGAATGTTTTTCTTATGCTTTTTGTCTACAGCCAATATCAAACCATCCTATCCGATCTTGAGGGACAAAGTATTACTATTTACATGGAGGAGTACGGAGTGTTTCCGGACTATCAAACCGAAGAGGCCTTGTTGGCCTACATTCGTTCGGTGTCTACTCTTGCCATTATTGGAACCTTTCTAGGTATAGTTATAACTAATTGCCGTTTAATTAAATCGTTGTTCAAGCAACGAAATGCTAAGGTTGTAAAAACGCTATATGAGGAGCATCTTTAGCCTCCATCTTGTTTATCATCTAGTAAGTGCTGGAGCCGATTCATAGAGTCGATTTCATCCAATGGTTTGTCTTTTCGCCATCTCATTATTCTTGGAAATCGCACAGCAAACCCCGATTTATGACGTGTGGACTTGCGAATGTCTTCAAAGCCAATTTCCATGACCAATTTAGGAATGACACTTCTTACAGGGCCAAAGCGCTCTTTGGTATTCTTTTTAACAAACTTATCTACTTCTGTGATTTCTTTATCAGTTAGGCCGGAATAGGCTTTAGCAAATGGCAGGAGAGTTCGGGTTTTCTTGTCGTCTGAAGACCATACAGCAAATGTATAATCGCTGTAAAGATTTGCTCGTCTGCCGCTGCCTCGATTGGCATAGAGCAATACGGCATCTACGGTCATAGGGTTTACCTTCCATTTCCACCAATCTCCCCGCTTACGGCCTTCTCTGTAGGTGCTTTCGATAGATTTAATCATAAATCCTTCCGCCTTATATTGCCGTGATTGTTTATGCAAGCCCACTAAGTGACTCCACGTATTCACCTTGATTGTATCGGAAATCATAACCTTTTCGAGTTGGTGTTGATTGATAAATTGTTCAAGGTAATTTCTGCGTGCTTTTAGCGGCTCTTTCCGAAGGTCTTGACCATTGATTTCAAGAATGTCATAGGCGATAAAACGTACGGGGACCTTATTCATCATATTCTTCGAAGGTTGTTTTCTGCCTAAGCGTCTTTGAAGCTGTTCAAAAGGTTCGATTGTGTCCATGTAGGCGACAATTTCTCCATCTAATACGACGTCTTGATTGAAAGATTCTCCAGCACTGATTAAATCAGGAAAGCTATCAGAGATTAACTCAGATCCACGAGACCAAAGAAATACCTTATCCTTTCTATGAATAAGTTGCCCTCGAATACCGTCCCATTTCCATTCAATTTGGTAATCGGCAATCGCTCCTAAATCCTTAAGAGCTTTTTGTTGATCTTCATCATTTGCCTTAGGCCCAGTGTGTAAAGGATAGGCTAAATAAAATGGATAGGGTATGCTGAGATCCGACCCTTGGCCTCGGGCCATCAACTCTTCGAAGGTGAGTTGCATGGGGTCCCACTGACCGGATAAGGCAAGGGCAATTTGGCTCTCTTCACATTCTTGGTATCTTGCCAATGCTTTGATAACCGTTCGCGTGGCAATACCTAGTCGAAACCCTCCGGTAATCAGCTTGTTAAAAACAAAGCGTTCCTCGGCATTTAGACCTCTCCAGGCTTCTTTAATGGCATGCTCTTGACGCTCCGGCTCTTCTTTGAGGGCTTTCAGACTTTCAAGCCAAACCATCCACTCACTTAGGGTCTTGTAAGAACGTTCTGTAGGTTCTGGAAGAAGCAGTGCTAAAGTTTCAGCAGTATCACCAACAATGGATTTGCTTTCGTCGATAAGCCATGGTGGTAGGTTGACAATGTCTGAGGCTATCTCTCGAAGTCGCTGACTTGGCATGGGCCTTTTTCTTGTGTTTTTTGTAAACAGAGCGATACACCACACCTTATCAGAATCACTACACGCTGAAAAGTATTGCACTAAGGCCTCTCTGCGTAGGGAGGTTTTGGTGGTTTGATCCACTTTTCGGACTAAGGCTGAAAAATCCTTCATTCGGTGACCTGGTTTTCTTCGACTTCGTGAAATCCATCACTAAAAGCGGTTTCAGCTACGTGGGCATACCATCCTTGTTCTATTAAGTATTGACTAAATAATTGGGAGTATCCATGGGTAACAAGCACTTGATTTGCTTGACTTTGCTCGATAGCAAATAGTAATCCGTTCCAATCAGCATGATCGGAGAGCACAAAGCCTCGATCGACATTGCGGCGACGACGATTACCCCGAAGCGCCATCCATCCCGAAGCAATGGCTGTTACATAAGGCTTATGGTTTTTCATCCAAGGCCCATCGGCAGAAGCCGGGGGGGCAATGACAAGGGGTAAGGTATCCTTAGGGCCTTCCTTCCACTCCGTAAAGCTGTTTGAAGAATGAATGGAATATCCTGCACTATAAATGGCTTGATTGAGTTTTTGTACGGCGGAGTGGCAAACTACAGGCCCTATACTTGGGTCAATTCCTTGTAAAACACGTTGCGCCTTACCCAAGGAATAAGCGTACACAATCGAAGTATAGCCCATGGATTGATTCTTTTTCCACCAGGTATTGATCTCATCAAAAACCTCGCTTTCCTCTTTCCATCGAAATACAGGAAGGCCAAAGGTGGATTCGGTGATAAATGTGTGGCATGGAATGGGTTCAAAATGGTTGCCAAAGGAGTCATGCCCAATCTTGTAGTCCCCACTGGCGACCCATACTTCGCCTTTGTGTTCTACTCGAATCATGGCCGATCCAAGAACATGACCTGCAGGATGAAAGCTGAAGGTAACTCCTCCAATCGTGTGTTTTTGACCATATTTTGTCGTCTCTATTGAAAGGGACTGACCGATGCGCTCTCTCATAATAAGAGCTGAGCCAGAAGTGGTTAAATAGTGCTTCATGCCATATCGAGCATGGTCTGCATGGGCATGGGTTATCAAGGCACGATCTACTTTTCTCCACGGATCAATATACACGTCAGCTTGTGCGCAATAGATACCATTGCTGTTGAATTCAAGGAGGGGATGTCTGCGGATAGAGTGCACTATTTAAAGGTAGATAGTGAACACTGACGAGCCAAGGAAGTTGTGTAAACCTGGTCCCAAAAAAAGAGTAGTAAGAGGAAAAAGAAGTGGAACGGGGCGGAATCGAACCGCCGACACAAGGATTTTCAGTCCTTTGCTCTACCAACTGAGCTACCGTTCCCTCCTTTTAAGGACGCCAAAGTTATAATTTTTTGTGGTATGTCTACATATCAAGCCTAAAAGAATCGTCCCTTAGTTTCTTTTCACTAAAAAGCGACATACATTTGTACTATGAGAATACTCATTGCAGGTGCTGGTGAGGTTGGTTTTCATCTCGCCAAAGATTTAGCCATGGAGGGACAAGATGTTGTCCTGATTGATCCAGATCGCCATCATTTGGAACATGCCTCCAATACGCTCGATATACAAACTGTAGAGGGAGACGCAACATGCCCAAATACCCTATCCAAAGCGGGTATATCGAATGCAAGTCTACTAGTAGCCGCCACGAATTTGGAGGCGCGAAATATGGCGATTTGTACAATAGGTAAACAGCTAGGAGTTGAGCGCACCATTGCTCGAATAAGTAATTTACAGCATCTCAGAAATAAGCAAAATATCGACTATCAGGCATTGGGTATTGATATTATGATTTCTCCAACGGAGCTTGCTGCTCTTGAAATTTTGCGCCTCGTGGAACACTCATCATTTACAGACCATTATATTTTTGGAGATAATGCACTTCACTTGGTTGGAATCCGGTTGGCTTCTACTTCAAGTTATGTGGGCCATCCTCTAATGGATATGAGAGAATCCGGTGATGTTCGATTCATCCCTGTTTCTATCAAACGAGGCACTGATACACTTATTCCTCGAGGAAGCACCATTTTAGAGGTAGATGATTTTGTGTATTTCGTATGTATTACGGAGGCTTTGGACAAAGTCGCTTCGCTTGATGGTATTGACCAAGTAAATATGGAGCGTGTCATGGTTCTTGGAGGAAGTCGCATAGGTGCAAGGGCAGCGGAGCTTTTGTCGAAAGAATTTTTTACCAAGCTAGTGGAGATTGATCGAGATAAAGCGGTTCGCTTAACGGACGAGCTTCCTAACACCCTCGTGTTAAACGGCGATGGCCGGAATGTTGACTTTCTAGAAGAAGAAGATATTTCAGCTACTGACCTTTTTATCGCAGTTACTGGACAGACTGAGACGAATATCATGTCGTGCTTAGTGGCTAAGAGCAAAGGAGTTAAAAAGACAATCGCTCTGGTCGAAAATATTGATTACATGAATTTCTCTCAAGCTGTTGGTGTAGATACAATGCTTAATAAAAAGTTGATTGCAGCTAACAGTATCTTTCGGTTTGTTCGCAAGGGCAGTGTTGTTTCCGTTGCAAGCATAAGGGGTGTAGATGCCGAAGTGCTTGAATTTGAGGTTAACGAGAAATCAAAAGTGATCAACAAGCCAATTCGCGAATTAAAAATTCCTAAAGGAGCTATAATTGGAGGGGTTATTCGGGACGGAATAGGCAAGGTTACCTTGGGAGATTTTATCATTCTACCAGGAGATCACGTTGTTGTATTTACGATGCCGGATAATATGGACAAGGTAGAACGCTTTTTTCGATGAGATTGAACCACAAGATTATTCTCAGCTTTTTGGGGCTGCTACTCATGCTCAGTGGTCTCCTTATGGCATTATCGATTATTCCTTCCGTTCATTTTAAAGATGGAGTAACTCTGCAATTGGTGACATCAAGCGTAGCCACTTTTTGTAGTGGAGGGCTTTTATACTTTTTCAATCGGGGGAGTTCACGCAACATTGGAAAGCGAGATGGTTATTTAATTGTCACTTTGGGCTGGCTAATTATGTCGCTCTTTGGCAGCTTACCCTTTCTTTTGACGGGGTCAATTAGTTATGTTCCTGACGCTATTTTCGAATCTATTTCTGGCTTCACAACAACGGGGGCATCCATCATCAATGATATTGAATCCATGCCAGAAGGCGTGCTTTTGTGGCGTTCTGCAACCCATTGGATTGGTGGTATGGGAATTATCGTTCTCACGATTGCCATATTACCCCTCCTAGGTGTTGGAGGTATGCAGTTATACAGCGCAGAGGCTCCTGGTATCGGGGGCGAAAAACTCCACCCTCGAATTACACAAACCGCTAAAAGGTTATGGCTGATCTATGTTGGTATGACAATTGCCGAAACGGTTGCCTTGCGCATAGCAGGTATGTCAACCTTTGATGCGGTGAATCACGCATTTGCCACGGTATCTACAGGTGGGTTTTCGACTAAAAACCTCAGTATTGCCTATTGGAATGACAACCATGCTGTTCAGTGGATCATCATTGTATTTATGTTTTTAGCAGGGATCAACTTTTCGTTGATCTATTATTTCCTCCGAGGTTCTTGGAAAAAAATGATTGGGGATGCAGAATTTAAATTCTATGTGCTGATTGTGGTTATTATGACTCTTGTTATTACTGGGCATGTAATTGCTCATCCATCTGCTGAGGGATGGGAATATCCTTTACGGGATGCATTGTTTCAAGTATTGGGGATTATAACGACAACAGGTTTTGTTACAGCCGATCTCACAGTGCATCCAATGCTTATTACCTTGTTTTTTATGATGTTATTTCTTGGAGGATCAGCAGGCTCTACAAGTGGGGGAATGAAACTGATTCGACATTTGGTGATTTTAAAGAATAGTGCGTTGGAGTTTCGTCGTTTGATGCACCCCAATGCCGTCCTTCCGGTGCGGATTAATCAAAGTTCTGTAAGCAGTAAAATCCTTTTTAATACAATGGCCTTTATGATCGTATACTTTACGATTTTCATACTTGGAGCTGTTGTTATGAGTATAAGTGGAGAGGATTTCTTAACCTCTATTGGCTCAAGTGCTTCAGCGATAGGGAATGTTGGTCCTGGTCTAGGGAAAGTTTGTCCAACGTGCAATTATGCGGGACTAACAAGTTTTGGTAAACTCTTTTTATCGTTATTGATGCTTGTTGGACGTTTGGAAATTTTTACTGTAATCATTGTGCTAACTCCTTCATTTTGGAGAAGAACCTAGGCAATACTTCCTTTGAGCACATTTAACCGTGTAAAACTGACGTTTTATTACAAGCGAAGTCATTGTTTTTTTGTAATCATGATGCGTTATTATTTTGGATTATTACTTTATCTAATCACTTTATTCAATTCCGCTGAAGCACAGGAATTGAGTTATGTAGATATCTATCACCCCATTGCCGTGCGCGAAATGCACCAATATGGAATTCCAGCTTCTATTACTTTAGCACAAGGCATCTTGGAGTCCGCTAGAGGAAAGTCAGCATTGGCTGCTGAGGGGAATAATCACTTCGGGATAAAGTGCCATAATGGCTGGGAAGGACCTTCGATGTTATTGGATGATGATGCTCCCGATGAATGTTTTCGAGTATATGAGGACGCAGAATCATCCTACAAGGACCACAGTATATTCTTGACTACAAGGTCTCGCTATGATACGCTATTTACCTTTGATAAAAAAGATTACACCTCTTGGGCGTATGGCCTTTCTACCTGCGGATATGCAACAAATCCTAAATACCCGGAGCTTTTGATAAGCATTATTGAAAGTGCCAATTTGCAGCGATTTGATGATTTTACAGAAGGGCAATTTGAAGTGGAGGGTCCATATACCAATCTAGTAAGTGAAAATGGAACGATTAGTTCTTCTGTATTGGCAAATAATAACGCTGCAGAAGCTAGCACCCCCTATCCTGATCTCCGTGAAAACGATGGGGTTTTTCTACTCAATCGTATTCAGGCTGTAGGCTACCGAGGAGAGGGCTTGGACTCTCTTGCTGATTTATTAAATCTGAGTATTCTACAGCTTTCAAAGTATAATGATTTGTTAGCGGGGGAATCCATACCGCTAGGCAGCCCTATTTACAGGCAGCCTAAAAAGAAAAAGGGCCTTGAAAAGACAGTTCGAGTTCAACCTGGGGATAATATGTGGTTGATTAGTCAGTGGCAGGGGATTCGCCTAACAAGACTGTATATTCTCAACAACATGATTCCAGGAGAAGAACCTGCGGTTGGCGAGGTATTGCATTTGCGCAAGCCATCTGAGAACAAGCCTACTTTGCTAAATCAGTCGGAAGTTAACGCGGAGAACATTCCGACTACTGAAGCCAAAGAGGAAGAAGTGGACATCGAGGTAAATCTTCAGGAATTAGCCAACCAAGAATTCGAAAAAGATGTAGAAGTATCAGAGGAGTCTGAGACTGCTGAAAGTGCCGCTGACAAACTCGATGTTGGTTCGGATAAGGAAGTCCTTTCTGATTCAAGTTCTGCACCTCAAGTTTCGGCACAGGTCACTGACAGTCAGTCATCATCTTCTAACGAGGATGAATCATCAATACTTGAACTTGTTGAGGAAGTTGAGAAAGAAGTTGCTGAAGAAGATACTGAGGTGAATGAACCTGTAGAGCGAACATCAGTAGTTGAGGAAATTGTTGTCCCTGATGTTAGCCAATCAACTACAGAAACATCCATATCTCGGCCTTCACCCGAAGCTATAGAAAAAAGAGAGCGGTCCTTTCATACAGTATCTGAAGGGGAAACCCTTTTTTCAATATCCCGACTTTATGATTTAACGCTGATGAATCTGAAGCAGTGGAATACTCTAGATGGGGTAACCATTGAAGTAGGACAAAAGCTTTTTGTAGAACCGAGATAGACTACTATGGCAAGTATACAATTACATGATAAGGTTTTTAAGCCCTACATAGATCGCAGAGAGGTGGAGGCTATAATAGAAAAGATGGCCTATGACATTGCCCAAATTGACGATGAAGACCTTTTGGTAGTCATTGTACTCAATGGAAGTATGTTTTTTGCGACGGATTTGTTGCGGCGCATCGAGCGTCCATGGGAAATCGATACTATGCGATTATCTTCTTACCATGGAGGCCTTCAATCAAGCGGCCAAGTGGAGTTTATATTGGATGTTAAGGCTGAGGTTAATGGAAGAAATGTTCTCCTGATTGAAGATATTGTAGATACAGGAAGGACGCTAGCCTTTTTGCACGAACACTTTAAGGGCTTAGGGGCACAAGAAATAATGACAGCGACCCTTCTTCATAAGCCAAGTCAACGAATTAATGATATGCCTATCGAATATATTGGCAAGGATATTGACGATGCTTTTGTTGTTGGATTTGGATTGGACTACCGTGAATTGGGCAGAAACCTTCCAGAAATATATGTTCTAGAATCTTAGAGGCTTAGAATCGTGCTTTAGTCTTCATAAATCACGAAGACAGCACATTGGTTTAGCTTGTCTCCGATCACTTTTATCTCTTTTAGATTTAGTCCCTCTTGCTGCATTTCAGCCAGTTTATTATTGATGGACTCCTCCATTTTATCGAACTTGATTCCGTATAAATCGATGATTTTAATCTTTTGCATTTGTTTATGTTCTAGCATTGAATATAAGATGAATCCTCGATTAGTGCGAAAACTTTTTGTTCAATAAGGGCATTATATATCTTTGAAACTATTAATATGAAGAATATTGTATTGTTTGGACCTCCGGGCAGTGGTAAAGGAACGCAGGCTCAAAAGTTAGAATCAAAGGTCGGGTTGCGACAAATTTCTACAGGAGATCTCTTCCGTTTTCACCTTGGCAATTCTACCGAATTAGGCAAGAAGGCAAAGGCTTTCATGGATAAGGGTGATCTTGTGCCGGATGCATTGACTATCGAGATGTTGCAGTCAGAGGTTGAAAAATACCCTGATGCAAAAGGGTTTATTTTCGACGGCTTCCCTCGTACGGCTCCACAAGCTGAGGCGCTTGATGCTTTTCTTTTAAGTCGCAGTACTTCCATTTCTGCAATGATTCTTTTAGTAGTTGGAGAAGATGAATTGGTACGGCGGCTTCTCGAGCGCGGGAAAACTAGTGGCAGAGAGGACGATCAAAACGAAGAGGTTGTTCGCCACAGGATAACCGTATACCACGAAAAGACAGCACCTGTCGCAGATTTTTATTCAGCTCAAGGTAAGTTTCACAAGATTCCAGGAGAGGGGGGTATAGAGGCTATTTATGCCAGCCTAGAGGCCTTAATTAAAAGCCTGTAGACCTTATTGGTTATGGCAGATCAAAATTTTGTTGATCGAATACGGATCTTTTGTCAAAGTGGCAATGGTGGAGCAGGCTCATCTCACTTCAGACGTGAAAAATTTGTGCCTTTAGGCGGTCCTGATGGTGGAGATGGTGGTCGCGGAGGACACGTTATTGTTCGTGGCAATCGCAATCGCTGGACCCTGTTGCATTTAAAGTTTCAAAAACATAACAAGGCAGGGCATGGTCAGCCTGGTGCAGGTCAGCGATGTTCTGGTCATAGTGGAGAAGACGTCATATTGGATGTTCCTTTGGGTACGGTCATTAAGGACGAGGAATCAGGCAACGTACTTTTGGAAATCAACGAGCACAATGAAGAGTTGATTCTCTTTGAAGGAGGACTTGGCGGACGCGGAAACTGGCATTTTAAGACATCGACAAATCAAGCACCGACCTATGCTCAGCCTGGCACATCAGGCCATGAAGGCTGGGTCACTTTTGAGTTAAAACTATTGGCTGACGTCGGTTTGGTCGGGTTTCCAAATGCGGGTAAATCAACCTTGCTGAGTGTAGTAAGTGCCGCAAAACCTAAAATTGCCTCTTATGCTTTTACCACCTTGACGCCAAATCTCGGCATGGTGTCTTACAGGGACGACCAGTCCTTTGTTATGGCTGATATCCCTGGAATTATTAAAGGGGCTTCAGAAGGCAAAGGGCTGGGGATCCGATTTTTGAGACATATTGAGCGTAATGCTTGCTTACTTTTTATAGTGCCTGCTGATGCTGACAATATTGTTGAGGCTTACAAAATCTTGTTGGCTGAGCTCGAAGCCTATAATCCTGAGCTGGTTTTAAAAGAGCGGGTATTGGGTATATCCAAGGCTGACTTGATTGATGATGAATTGCAGGAGTTGATCCTGCATGAGCTTCAAGGGTTTCTGCCAGATCACTTAGATGTTGTTTTCTTTTCCTCGGTATCAGGCGAGGGTGTCATGTCACTAAAAGATGTTTTGTGGCGCATTATGAACCAGTAATCAGGCCAGGTAAAGGGCCAGATTTTCGAGGGAATATGGTTCTTTTTTCACTTTGTAGTATCGCAAAACGATACGGGCTTTTCTGGTGTTTAAGTCATGGAAAAAGAAGATATTCGCATCGGTGAAAAGTATGTCAGACAAAGCACTTATACCCTTTTTAATTGGCGTACTCTCGTTGATTTGGGGTTCCTCCTACATTTTAATGAAAATAGGGTTGAAGTCTTTTACTCCGTATGAGGTTTCGGCATGGCGCTATGTTTTTGCGTTCCTAGCCATCGCTCCTTTTGCCTTCAAGAAGTTATCTCAGATTAATCGCAGAGACTGGCCTTGGGTTATGGTGGTGACTTTTGTGGGGACAGCTTTGCCGGGAATAATTTATCCCACTTCAGTTAGGTTTGTTGACAGCTCTGTCATAGGGATTATTAATGCATTGACACCTCTTTTTACTCTGAGCATTGGTTTTACGGTTTTTCGAATAAAGCTGGCCTTCTTTAAGGTATTTGGTGTTTTATTAGGTTTGGTTGGAGCCGCTGTATTGATTTTGGTAGGAAGCCCTTCAGGATCAGATACCTCGGTTAGCTATGCATTGCTAGCGATACTCGCGCCTTTTTGCTATGGGATAAGTACCAACGTGATTAAATCTAAGCTGGGCCATCTCAATCCCTTGGCGATTACCATGGCTATGTTTACACAACTAGGGCTTTTAGGCATTGTATTTTTATGGTTAAGCCCTAATTGGAAGGCGCCTTTTTTAGATATGTCTAGTGGGATTGATTCTATGCATATTGAGTCTATTGCGGCTATGGTTGTTCTTGGTGGATTGGGTACTTCTTTAGCACTCTTTCTCTTTTATAATTTGATTCAGCGTACCTCAGCAGTCGCGGCCTCAACAGTAACGTATATAATGCCGGTAGTTGCTTTATTTTGGGGCTATCTATCTGGTGAGGAAATTGACATTTGGCATGCTGTCGGTTTTGCTTTTATAGTTTCTGGTGTTTTTCTCGTTAACATAATGTGGAAAAAAAATTAAATACCCGCTTTAACCCGTGCTCTTAACAATTTCATAACATTAGGTAATTTTTAAACCATTGAAAATGTTTGGCTTATAAATATTTGTCTTAATAAATAGACATTTTATTTATTAGAGTTAACCTATGTTTCCATAAAAAGTGGGTTTTTCTATGAATAGACTTTTTGGTGTTGTCATTGAAATTTTGAAAATTTGACAAAAATTAACTCTAATGAACTCCTTTCTATCTCATGCTCGTCAAACATTTTTTATTTGTTTTTGGCTAGGCCTTCTACCCTTTGTAAGTGCTCAAACTAACCTACTTACCGTTGACTTCGAAACAGATGGTGCTGGATATACAGCAACAGGTGCATACGGTAGTGGCTTTACTGACCTATTTAATCGAACTAATTCTTCTTTAAGTCCCACGACCAATGAAAGTGGTTATTATTGGGGAGCAGAAGATATGAACTCTGGCACTAGAAGGATTGACTTAAATCAAATTGATGTAACTGGGTTGACTTCATTCACTTTTGCCATTGATATGCTTGCCCATCATTTTCAGGATTGGGATAGCACGGACGAACTGCTTATTACCTATTCCGTTGACGGCGGAGCCTATCAAAATCTAATGTGGGTTCAGATGATTCGGGATGCCAGCAATACAAGTGACAACAGTAATGGACCAGCAGGCTTAGATATTGCTTTCGATGGTGAAGGGGATTGTGGTACATCCACTACGCTGCCTTCAGTTACTTCTGGCACTATGCATGGTTGTACTGTTTCAAGCAGTGATTTTGCTACGTTTACTACAAACGCCATTGCACTCAGCGGCAATACAACTCTAGATATTAGAATTGATGCTATTAACATGACCTCTGGAGACGAAGGAATTTATTTTGATAATATAATTGTAAACGGTGTCGGCTCAGCATCTACATCAGAGATGGATTATTACAATTTACAATGGCCTGCTGGTGGTACAATTGATGTAGGTAGTTCATTTGACGTATTTGCCCAAGGCTA
>PAPS01000045.1 GCA_002708985.1 Saprospirales bacterium
CAAGAGACCTTTATAGAAAATGAGATTACTCTGTTGGCGGATGCATTTGACCGAATCATTATATTACCCAAAAGCACCCCTGGAAGACCCAGAACAGTGCCACAGAACTGTATAATTGGAAGACCCTATGGTTCAAACCATCATTCAATAGGCAGGCTTATCTTGTGGAAAGAGTGCCTCCGCGTTATGGGCCATTGGTCAAAATCAAAGATTGCCTATCGTTCATGGCAAAGCATAAACAAACGACTTACGCAGATTATAAATTCAACGAATGGCATACATGGTGAACTGGTGTATTACAGTTATTGGTTAGATGAAGGAGCGATGGCCGCTGCTTTTCTTATGCAAAGAGACGGGACCCCTTCGGTAAGCCGAGCACACGGCTGGGACGTTTATCCAATGCGCCATCCGTATAAATATTTGCCATTTAGGTCTTTTTTGGCGAGCTCGGGGCTAGTGGTTTGTCCAATTTCAAAGCACGGAGAAAAATCTTTACGGGAACAGGGTTTTAAGAACGTAAATCTTTTTTATTTGGGTACTCACCCCATTAAAAAAACAGAGTCAAAAGACAGTCAAAGCACTAAAACACTTGTGTCCATATCTTCATTTATTGAGTTAAAGCGTGTTCAACGAATTGCTTCAATTTTTTTACAGCTGTATCAGCGAGACCCTACATGGAAATGGCACCATTTTGGAGACGGCCCATTGAAAGATGAAGTAAAAGGCTGGCTAGAGATGTCGGGTGTGCAAGAATACTTCTTTCATGGACGCCAATCCAATGAAACGATTCGTTGTTGGCTTAGCGAAAGGAGCCATAAAACAATCTTTATCAACCAAAGCACCACAGAGGGTATCCCGGTTTCTATGATGGAGGCCATGAGTGTTGGCATTCCTTGTGTGGGTACCAATGTAGGGGGTGTTTCTGAGATTATTGATGATGGCAATAATGGGCTCTTACATGATGTTGATTCGAGTATTGAGACGATCGCTCAATTGATTCAAGCTCTGGACGAAGCTTGTTTCCTTTCTATGGCTGAGGGTGCGAGGAAAACGTGGAAGAATAAATTTAACGCGGAAAAGAACTACACTGCATTTTTAAAGGGTTTAACCTCGCACAAAGCTTCCTCGTAAAGTTTAATAAGTTTTTCGCAATAGGGCTTAATGTCGAATAGGGCGGCACTTTCCGTGGCTCCTTTTTGAAGGGACTTTAATAGCTTTTTGTCCTTCCAGACGGCAATGATTTTTTCTGCAAAATCTTCAGGCCTTGTCTCTTGAGGCAAGAGATAGCCATTAACTCCATTTTTTACAATATCCCTATTACCTCCGGCATCTAGTGCGATAACAGGCAGCCCGGCGGCCATTGCTTCCACCAAAACCAACCCAAAAGGCTCGTATTTTGCCGAGTGTACGTAAAGAGTATTGTTCCAAAGATATTGAGCTACTTGATTTACATTTCCCTTTGCAGCAACATAAGGGGATAACCCCAGGCGTTTTGCTTCGTCTATGAATGGCGCCCTGAGTGGACCGTCTCCTAGGCAAGTAAGTTGAGAAGGGATTTGCTTTTTAAGGTGGCCTAGAACCATCAAGAGGTAGGCTTGGTTTTTCTTCGCCTGGAAGCTTCCAAC
Source organism: Saprospirales bacterium (assembly GCA_002708985.1). Lineage (GTDB taxonomy): Bacteria > Bacteroidota > Bacteroidia > Chitinophagales > UBA8649 > UBA8649. The sequence continues at coordinate 1,626 of PAPS01000045.1, forward strand.
ATTTATAAGGTTTAAGGAGGTTTTGTCCAAATCTTCTGTGGGTTTGTTAAAATTATGGCTGTTGATTGCATTGGGAAGAAGGGTGATTTTCCCCTGTATCCCCCTTGAGTTCTCTATATACTTTTTTTCACTCTTTGATATTGCTATAAAATGTTGAGGTTGCTTTTGTTTGTAAAGACGGCGTAAAAGAAAGTGTTCATAGTAGGAAATAATCCATGATTTACTCCATGGTATCAACCCTGAGGGTGGTCGAAGTCGGGGCATAGAGTCATGGCAATGGGTAAACCATGCAACTTTATGATGTTTGGGTAGAGGAATTAAACGGCTAAGGAATTCAGATTCTTGAAGGTGTGAGTGAACAATGTCTGGATTAAAGGACTCGATTGCTCTGTAAAGTTTCTTAGGGTAATTTTTTGAAATGCTTAAAAAGTGTAATTCAAAAGTTTCCTGTAAGAATTCAACCATGAATTTTGCGTTTTTAGGTAGACTATACCCTCCATTTTTATATAACACTAGGATTTTAACATCATGACCCATCACTCCCAACTCTTGGGATATGTCAAGGGTTAGTCGTTCGGCACCGCCAATGTTCAGGCTCGGTATGATGTGAATAATACGCATATTTTAAAGTTAATCCCTTATCAACGATGCTTTTGTATTATCTCTTCCCATGAATTTAGCCCAAAAGAATCTATCACTTTTTGAATTCTATTTATTTGATTCTGACTGAGGTACTTTTTATATGTTGTTAAAGGGCTTTTACCGTCTAGGATATTACTACCCTTACGTGTGGTCATAGAAGGCATATTTATTTGTTCCTTGTTGCAGTAGTCGAATGATAGTCCGTAGAAACCGTAGGCACGACGAAAGTTTTCAATTCCATTCTCTACCAACTCCTTATAGCAACTCAGATAAAGTTTATCGCTCTTTTCACAATCAAGAATGGGAATTAAATCCATGCACCACTTGGCCGCAAGTAACTCTTCGGGGTGATTTAATGCGTTTGTAATATGATAGTGCGATTCGTAATACTGGGGAAAAAAAGAGTTTTTATTATCTCTGTAGGCTTGTTGTGTGTGTATGAATTTCCATGCGGGGTGCCTTAATTGAGATGATACCACAGCATATGGATTACGAACAATATGCCAAACACAAAAAGGAAATCTTTTAAAAAACCAAGGCAAAAGAGGCCCGAGGCGACAAAATTTAAAGACAATAAATTCACTACCGAGTATCCGCTTTAAGGAATGTTCTTTTTTTGGGTAAAAGCGGTTTTGGCCATCCAAATTACCACTGTATAAAATCTGCTCAAGATAATCTTGCAGCATAGGAAGAGACAGATCTTTTGGGGCATAAAGATCATGATTGCCGTTAGGCTGAATGCCATTTTTCTTAAGCCAAACTGGATGCAATGGCTCCCAAACACCGATGCCCTTTTCTCCCAAAAGGACTTCGTATGCCCAGGTAGACCCACCCCTTGGTGTGCCGGATAAAATAATTTTTTTTGAATGGTTTAGTGCGTGGGTTTTCCTGCTATAAGCTTTTGCCTTTAGTATGTTTTGTATTGTTTGGATAGGATTCATATAATTTATCAGTGTTGACTCTAGAATAGTGTTTTAATCGAGTTAAACGGAAACATTAAAAGCAACCTCAAAAGGAGGTTTACCTTGAATCGACCCTGGTCAAAAGGCGCTATAAATATGCTTCTATACATATAAAATATACTATGAATTCTGTTCTGGTTGTGAATGTGCCAACGCGCAAGATTTAACAGTGCTCGGCCCTTAGCCTTCGCAACGATTTTGGCATTAAGTGTTTGTCCTTCCTCTGTTTGTATGGTTGCACACAGTGACAAATAGTTTTCTTTTATAGCACGTAAACTAGCAATTGATCGATCTCCATAATCATTTTGCACAACAACGGCCTCTGGACAAAACTCCACGGGAAAATAGCTTGCTAGTTGAACCCACAAATGCCGGTCCTCTCCAATAGAGATGTTCACAGGAAATAGGGCTTTTTGAAAACACTCGATATGGACAATAGCCCTTGGTGTTGCCATGGAATGAATAAGTAAAAATTCTTTAGGCAACAAAGTGTTCATGTCTGGGATGGGCTGGTGCGTGATGTTGTTCTTATGATTTACAGAAAGCCCGGTAAACAACAAAGAAGGCGATGTAAGCTCTTTCGTTTTAAGTTGCACTTTCTCTAAAAAGGAGGGTGAATACGTGTCATCTGAATCCAGAAAGCCGATGTACTTCCCCTTGGCCAGAGCTATACCGTTGTTACGTGCTGCACTTCTCTCACTATTTTGCTGATAGACGTACGTGATTCTTCTATCTTCAAATTGTTGGCAAACCGCTTTGGTATTATCAGTAGAGCCATCATCAATTATGATTAGCTCCCAGTTAACGACGGATTGACTGAGCACACTATTAATCGCTTTGTCTATTCGGTTGCCGCGGTTAAATGTCGGAAGGATTATAGAAAAATCAGGGGTCATGGGGTTGCACTGATGGATAAAAAAAGATCAGCCAATACAGTGCTGTATAATCTTGCACCCTGTAAGTTTAAGTGGGCTGCATCTCCAGAGAATTCGGGACTATAAAATTCAGGGTAACGTTTAGGGTTACTAGTTTCTGCATATAAATCCCCTTGGTTTAGTTTCCTAAAAAGGTTGGGAAGGGGAGTGTTTTCAAAACGAAGAGTGGGTATAAAATACAAGGCAACTCCCTCTCTAGACAAATCGTCATGTAGAGCATTCAGCCGCTCTACATATAAAGCGTCCGAAGCACTTATTGTTTCTTTATCGGCCTCATAACACCGCAGAGCAAAGTCTCTTCTATCATCGAGTTTATCTGTAAAGTCGATGCCTGCCGCCACGAGGTTTGAATTGATTTGGTCGCTTTCAATAGCCTTTTTACGATTTGCAAATCCACGCTTTTCAAAGAATGCAATGGATTTATTAAGTCTCATGCTTGGAAAGGCAAGTTGACTCCACTCATCACGAACCATACCAATACCCAAGAGGGATTCAATATAGGACTTCGATAGATCTTTTGTTGCAAAATCGTTGATGGGCCGAAAGTATGACTGTAAGAAAATCAATCGGTCTTTGTTAAGTTGATACTTTCCCCGGAGGTTTTTATACAACAGCTCATCATAAAAGAGTGGCCGTACTTCAAGAAAAATATAATCTATGTTCTGAAGAAAATTCTCGTGGGCTAGAAGGTCTTCTAGGAAAAACATACTTTCTTCTCCCCGTGTTGAACTATATCCCAAGTTGAAGCTTTGGGTCTTTCCGGTTACGGAGTCAAACACAAGGGGATCAATATGAAATTGAGTGCGGCTCGAACCAATAAACAAGGTATTTATTTCCTCATGGGACTCGACATATGGCATCTTAACAGCATGTCCCTCATTACCCCAATAGGTTGGTAAAAACAAGCGGGGAACAATAATTGCCCCAACAACCAACATTGAAAAAAAGAGTAATCGAAAGAAGAAAGACACCATAGAAATGATTTAAAATTGGAAGTAAATAAATTGCGCCTCATCACCAAAGTGATGTGTCACAAGCAAGGTTAACAATAAATAAAGCGCCCAACGAAAGAAAATAGGAATGTTTAGACCTTGCAAAGGGTGCTCGTGTTTTCTACCCCAAAATTCTATAAAAACCATTATGCTGGCGTATAATCCAACCCAGGCCCAGTCGAAAGAAGACCACATGGGAAAGTCCACATAAGCTGTGCTTGTAAGGCCAAGAAAAACCTGATATGCATGGTTTATGGATTCAGCTCTAAAGAAAACCCAGCCGATGGCCACAAGGGTAAAGGTTGTGAGGACGGCAGGCAACTCTTTTATCCAAAAGGCAGCAGTCCCAGAGCTTCCTAAGGAGTCAAGGTGGGATCGGTTTTTTCCCATCAAAAAAAGAGGAACAAACAGTAGGGCATGATATGCTCCCCAGAGTATAAAGGTCCAATTGGCCCCATGCCAAAACCCACTGACAAGAAAAATGATTAAAATGTTTTTTAGCGGTTTTGTGCGGCTTCCACCCAAAGGAATATAAAGATAGTCCCTAAACCAAGTGCTTAACGATATGTGCCATCGCCTCCAAAACTCTCCAATATTTCTTGAGAAATAGGGTGTTGCGAAATTTTGCATCAATTGAATACCCATCAACTTACTAATACCAATGGCAATGTCAGAATAGCCAGAGAAGTCACCATAGATTTGAAGAGTAAAAAATAGTATACCCAAAGCAACTTGTATTCCCCCACCATCATAACCAGGAGTAAAGACTTCGTTCGCAAATAGTGCACAAGTATCAGCGACAACGACTTTTTTAAAGAAGCCCCACAAAATTTGTCGACAGCCATCAACAGCCATCGCATAAGAAAAGGATCTGGCGGATTTAAGCTGAGGAAGAAACCTATTTGCTCGCTCGATTGGCCCTGCCACAAGTTGGGGGAAATACGCCACGTACACCAAAAAGGTGAGCAACTTTTTTTCTGCAGGTATTTTATTTCTGTAGACATCAATGGAGTAACTCAAGGTCTGAAAAGTGTAGAAACTGATTCCAACAGGAAGTGCCAAGCCAAGGACCACTGGGTTAATAGACATCCCCAGGGAGTGTAACAGGTCTGCAAAAGATTCTGAAAAGAAATCGAAGTACTTAAACAAGCCTAACATGCCAAGGTTAAAGGCAAGACTTAACCCAAGAAGGGCCTTTCTTTTCCAATCGGAACGGGTGTTGCTCATTCTTTTGCCAACCCAGTAGTCTAGTACGGAGCTCGCCAAGATTAGGCCAAGAAACTTAACATTCCAAGCAGCATAAAAGGTGTAACTAGCCAAAAGGAGCAATAGATTTTGAAAACTGACCACGTAAGACAACTTGCCCAACTTTTGCATAATAGGCCTGATGCTCCAATACCCACCAAAAACGGCAATAAAGAAAACAAGAAACTTTAGGGAGTTAAACAACATATTTCGAGATCAAGTCGTGTGGCGAAGGAATCCATTGTAATCATTACAAATAGCCTCCTCTAGTTGTGTTAGGTTTTCAATTCTTTCGTAAATGCTGTCGGTGTTTATTTTTCTTAGACCCTTTTCAGGTAGGCTGGCAAGGGGCTCAAGATCAAGGAAATTGAACACTTCATTTACCCGATCCAAGGCGTTGATGTCCTTGTAGCTTATGTGTTGTGTGGCGGACCCCGACGCTTCTATTTTACCCAACCCTTCCATAAAGTTGTATCGCGTATTTGCAATCCACCGTGCACACCATTCTGGGCTTACCGTAAAGCGGGTGTGCTCCCCAAGATCAATACTGCTTCTTCGCCGATAAAACCTCGAGAGATACATCGAAACAGCACATTGACTTAGATTTCTTCGTTTGAGGACAACCACCTTAAAGTTGTTCTGCTTTAGAAAGTCAGGAAGCAAAACCATGGGTATATGTTGATGAAACAGCTTAAATCCAACGGCCCTTTTTCTTTGAGACTGACGACAAGCCTCTACAAATCGCCTGTGATACCTTATGTATCGTTGACCTGTACCCCAAATCCGGCCCTCAATTTTAGCTTGTAACGAAAACAGCGAAGGGAGATTCTTTGCCTTAAGGGCGTCAATGGTTGGTTGGTGCCCTCGCTGATTATAAAGTTCATCAAAGCAAAACACCTCGTTGTGAGACGACAACACATCATTACAAAAAAAGGTCGTTCCTGAGCGCTGATGTGAGTACACAATAAAATTAACGGGTGAGTCCATAAACCTTGTTTAAGATTTTAAACTTACTTAAAGCATAACGTTCTCTTAATCCCCCTTGGTGATTAAAATGTTTATTGCAATGCTCATAAAGCGCAATATCATACTTTACGAGGTCCTGTATTTTGCGTAGAGAATGTATATCTACCGACGATTTTGCGCGCGTTTTGTTTTTTATTGTATAATACGGAGTTGACCAATTTAAGACCTTTTGAAGGTGTATGAGTGAGCGATCAAAGTACTCCAAAAGTCCAACATATATAAAGTGCTTCTCAATATTTTTTAAAGCTTTTATGTATAGCTCTTTGTCAGACAGCGAAGTTTGATTTTCGGCGCCTGCCAATATTTTTGTTTGACCATTAATTAACCAAGACCCCCCATAATGTTCGGCAAAATCAACCACGTCCATATTATTTTCTTGTATAACTTGAAAAGCGTCTGAGCGATCAAAGGACTTAGAATAATGATAGGCAGATACCACCCGATCAACGGGGTCTCTAAGCATTGTAACATATCGAGAGTTTCCTTGGAGTTCTTTGTGTATTCCATAGGCGAAGTGTCCCACCAAAAGGCTAATTTTTTCCTTTTTTTTAGGAGAAAGTTTAGAGAATGCAGGCGCGTCACGCGTTCTATTAATTACATAAACACTCTCTGCGTCGTGATTGACACGTGAGTGCTGATCAATAAAGATTGTACGCAAGGTAGACCCCCCCGCCTTAGGAATATGAAGAAAAATTAGGTTGTCTGCCAAGGCGTTCATAATTAACTTATTGCGAGTTTTAGTTTAGCCAAAGAAGGCTTAAAGTGCCGATGAAAACCGTGGTCGAAATAGAGCTGCACTTTAGACTTTTTGGAGATGGACGATCGTTTCAAAATATTGTAAAACAATTCGCTTAAAAACGACGAAAACAAATCGTGAGGGAAGTAAAGATTAGTGGCGTTGGCTTGAATCAACGAATAAAAATGATCTTTGACCAAGCTTACTTCTTCTATGTTTTGGCCTTGATAAGAAAAACTTGCAATCGCTTCGTGGAGGTGAAGCACTTCGTTGGTTACGGAAAGGCCCATGCGCTCGAGCATGATTTGATAAATCCTATGTGTATTCTCCTTTTGTTCCTTTCGCTTGATGGCGCTAACCTGTCCAGAGTGTACACGGTATTTAAGCACTTTTTCTGAGAGGTTATGAAAGGTTGTGTGGGGTAGTAGATCAACCCATAGTTTATAGTCTTGTGCTGTGCGAAAGCTCTCATCATATCTTATGCCTGACTGCTCCAAGAGTTCTCTTCTTATAACCGTGGTAGGGTGACAAAATTGACAGCTAAACAAGGTTCGGTTTTTTATATCTATGTCTTTCTCGGCGTGACGTCGCATACCGTTTTTTGCTCCAATCAATTCTGCACACCCTCCAACCACACCAACATGTTTGTTTACCTTAAGATATGCCACTTGCTTTTCCAATCGATAAGGCAGCGCAATGTCATCATCATCCATTCGTGCTATGTATTGCCCACTGGATTCTTGTATAGCCAGGTTGAGGGATGCGGCAAGCCCAAGGTTATTTTTATTTTCAATACAACGAATTCTCTCATCTCCTCGCATAGCGCGCTGAATTATCTTTCTGCTATTATCCTTAGAAAAGTCGTTTACTATAACGAGTTCCCAGTCTGAAAATGATTGGTTTATCACGCTTGACAAACTTTCTTCAAGATGTTTGTCCCCGTTATACACAGACATTATTACAGAAACTAAGGGCATGGCTTCTGTTTTGTATAGTTCGATGCATGGTAGGCGTCACTAGCATCTATGAAACCAAGATGCACAAGCTGCTGTACATTATTAAATTGGAAGCTATCCTGTTCATCTATAGCGACGGCATTACCCTCCATTTTTTTAAGGATTTTCCCATAGTAATCAACTGCCCAGCGATCCCTTTTTTCTTCAACGATTTTTTTTGCTTTTGCAAAAAATGCATTGGTGAACTTGTAATGCAATAACGCACAGCTTAGGTCTGCAAGCACGATATGTTTCGAGATGTGCGATGTGATGTGCACCAACATAGTCTTGTCTAGCTTAACTAGGGGAATTTTCGATAAGTAAATGTCTTCAAGACCAAATAAGTATTGGTTAACGCCACCGTGATATTGAAACCGCTTCCCATCATCTTGAATAAAGAATCGGTCGAATGGGGATTTTTTTAACCCATGTAATGTAAAAAATGGATAACTCTCACCAAGAACACCAGATTTGCTGTCCACTGCGTCAGAAAATTGGAAGTTTTTCGGAAACATATCTAGCATATGGGCTTGACAGGCATTATAACCGGCATTGTCTAGATAGTTGACAAACCGAAAGAGGTTGATGCTGTTGCAACCCGGATAAAGCCACAACTCATCTACGTCGACATAGAGCGTCCAGCGACCCTGCCCACACAAGTGCACCAGAAATTGCTTCATTGCGTAGATATATTCTTCATAACCAAGTGAACACTGGTAGACCGTGCAATTGCTTTTCACTAAATAGTCCAAGGTATCATCTGATGACCCATTGTCCATAAAAATAAAGTCTTCAAACCCCAAGCCTCTATAGTGGTTAATAAAGCTGGGTATATGTTCCATACCATCTTTGACGAGACAAAGAACAACCGGGAGTTCATGGTGTCGACCGGTAAAGCCTTCATGCAAAAGGGATGTATTTCTCTTTACAACGGCGATCTTTTGATGGTAGGCTAACTTCTCCTTATATCGTTGGTAGCGCCCCAATATTCTTTTTCTAATCATGGTTGAAGGATAAGATTTCATTGAAGTCATAATGCATTCCCAAAACACATTTGGCATAGTGCCAAAGACGGGATCTATTTTCTGTAAAAGCTTCTTTGCAGAGAGGGTGGTCTAAGATCGCGCGAAAATCCTTCAACCTGAACCCACAAAAGAGGGGAACAATTTTTTGGATGGCCCGCAGAATGTTTTTGACGACCACCTCATTATGGCTATTGTCTGACAGTATTTTTAGGTTATCCAATAGCGTTAAAAAAATACCACAGTCCCCAGATAATTCAACGCTGGATTCCTGATGCGGTTGGGGTTTCATAACAAGTAAAAAGGAAAGGTATTCTTTAACCTCTTCGCTGGTTTTAAACGTTAAACCATAGTGTTCGGCTATTTTGATTCGTATGGCGTTTTGTGTGATCAGTTGTTTTGCCGTGTGGACTACAGAGACATTTTGATCATGTATTCGATAGTCCAACAACACATCTTTCATTATGTGCCCCACCCCATGGTGTAATAACTCAAAGAAAAACCAATGATCCTCTACATGTAGGAAGTCTTCACGGTATTTCAGCGATTGCTTCTCAACGACTTCTCGCCTAAAACAGGTGGAGGGGTGTAAGAAGTATGTATTGGATAGCATGTGGTAATGGATATCTTGCCCATCACTTGGGTAGACAATACTCTTAGATGTCATACCGCTTCCAAATGTTTTATAGGATGTCCCACAGAGCACACAATCCGGATGGGCTTCCATATAATTTACTTGTTTTTCTATTCGGTCTGGTCGCGAAACATCATCGGCATCCATTCTGACGATATATCTGCCACAGGCCTTTTGTAAGCCAAGATTCAACGATTTAATAAGTTTTAGGTTTTCTTTATTTCTAATCACCTTAATTCTCGGATCGCTATAGGCTTGTATGATATTGAGGCTGTCGTCGGAAGAGCCGTCTTCTACAATGATAAACTCAAAATCATTATACGTTTGACACAAGATGCTATCGATAGCATCTGATACATATTCTTGGGCATTATATACCGCCATAACTACGGATACATGGGGATTAGACATGGCGGTCAAGTTGATTTAAAAGAGGACTATCTGGGTCAATTTTTCTTGCGAAAAACTGAGGGGAGGCTAGAAGTAACTCGATATCACCTATACCAAACACTTTTGGGTGTCTTGATTTTGATTGGTCGAGTTTAAAATGAATCTCGCGGAGGTTGTTTTTAACAACATGGTCTTTGCGCGTGCTGTTCATTAGAAGCGTTTGAAAAAAGAATTCATCGCTTAACATACTGTCTTGTGCATGGATCGTTAGATCTTGATAGTTTGTGTTGTATTGATCAACGATCAATAGTGCGCTTTCTGAGCTTATCGTCCACCATTGTGAACCATTATAAAACTGATAAGGCGGAGGTTTTCGTGGAAAAGGAAGCTTAGGTGTGAGTCTAAAAAGGGCGATTTCCTCTTGTATTCTTTGCCAATCCCCCCGTGTCGACAGAATAGACGAAAGCAATTCGACAGTGCGTTGAATAAGACCTCCCTTATAGCTTTCTGTATATTTTCTTGGTATGGCGATCCGGCTGTTTCCAACCCGCTTATACCAATGCAACAATCGGAGGTGTTGAAGGTGCTTGCTTTGTTGCCAGGGGTGATCTTTTTCTACTTCCTCGTGTCCCTTTGGGTACCAATGATAGACACTTAAAAAGTCTTGACCTTTCCTTTCTGAGAGGAAGTGCTTAAACGAAGTAAGCGGCTTAATGGGGTAGTCTTGTGCGCTCAGAAGATTAAAATGAAAACCCTCTTGAGCCCCGATGATGTTAAGTCCAAGCTTAAGGGCATTAATTGTTCCTTGGACAATACCAAACTCTCCCCAATTCCCCTCTTCTCTTTCACAGAAATGAACACGTTTCGATTGCCCAAGTGACTTCCGAAGACCATTATAGAAACCTTCTGCAGCATTTTTGCAAACATGAATAATAGCGAGGTCGTTTTCTTCGGCAAGGAGCTTGTTGACAAGCCGTTCAACTTGTGCAGGGTTGTTGTGGCATAAGATGATATGGACCAATGACCCATTAGCCATGTTGGTCTATTTGTGTCCACTGGTTCTTTACTAGAAACATAGTGTGGCGCGGTTCTTTTATGGCTCCGTTTCCAAAAAAGTTTCCATCAGAAACAAAGAATGACTTAGCATGAAGAATGTGATCAAATACGATGCTTTTGTCCCAAATAAAAACAGATAGATAATATTTTCCACGAGGTAAAGCCAGTTGGTCTATGAAGCAGTTAAGGGTTAGATGCCCTACGCCATCCTCAATATTTAAAGACTCCCCCATCCCCTCGTCGGTTGATAGGTGCATGATGGTCACAAATTGTTCGTTGGCGACGGACACCGAACAATGAAGTTTGGAGTATTTTCTTTTTGCATTAATTGCTAAGCCCAACCGAATATTCATGGGCTCACCGGACACCATAGTTTGGCTTTCCAACAACTCATTGTTTAGTGTAGCAATTGTAGAGAATTCGATATGTAAATTACCCTCAAACCGCTTAGCCTCTTTAAGGCTTTGGTGTGTATGGTTATCTGAATGGTAGGATAGATAGTCGGAGACGATTTCGCTTGTTTTTCCCATAGACTGAATCGTTCCATTAGAGAGAAGAATGGTTTGTCTACAGAGATTCCGAATACTTGCCATGTTATGGCTCACAAAAAGTACAGTACGCCCTTGGCCCTGCGAAACATCCTTCATTTTGCCGATGGCCTTTTTTTGAAACTGCGCATCACCCACAGCAAGTACCTCATCTACAATTAATATTTCAGGCTCAAGATGTGCTGCAACGGCAAAAGCAAGCCTAACATACATTCCTGAGGAATACCTTTTAACGGGGGTGTCAATGTATCGCTCAACACCTGCAAAATCGACAATTTCATCAAACTTTGATTTAATCTCTGCACGCCTCATTCCCATGATGGCGCCATTTAAAAAGATATTATCGCGTCCGCTAAGTTCTGGATGAAATCCGGTGCCAACCTCTAACAAACTAGCAATTCGTCCTCTAGCCTTTATGCTGCCCGTGGTAGGCGCGGTCACGCGAGATAATAATTTTAGAAGGGTTGATTTGCCAGCTCCGTTTTTCCCAATTACACCAAGCACTTCTCCTTCTTCAATGCTAAAATTGATATCTTTTAATGCCCAAACGTAGTTAGATGATCCCTTTTTCGCCCGATTATTTGTTTCAGCAATTAGTGAATAGGGGTCCTCTTTTCCTCGCACCTTATAGTACCAACCCATAACATCTTCCCTAAGTGTGCCCGAACCAACCATTCCTAGGCGGTATCGCTTGGATATATTTTCTAATATTATAGCGGGTTTTGCCATAGCCTCATTTACACGGTGTCCATAAACGTTCGCTCTACTCGATTGAATAAAACAAGCCCAAAGAATAGAATTGAAATAGTAGCAATACCACTGATCATTAAACCACCCCAATCAAGGCTTCCGTGACCAGTAAAAATGTATCGAAAGGTTTCGATGATGGGAGCAATGGGGTTATAGGCCAACAATGCCCCGTACCCCTTGTCTTTTACGGCTGAGATGGGGTAGATAACAGGGCTTGCATACATCAACAAAGAGACTCCAAACCCAATGAAGTTTTTAAAGTCTCGATATTTCGTCGTCAAGGATGAAATAATAATGCCTATGCCAAGCGAAAGGCCTGCCATCATGAGTATTAGTACGGGTAAGAGATAGATTTCTTCGGTGAGCTGAATTGTTGAGTCATTTTGACCTAGGTAAAAAGCCAACACTCCCACAAACAATAGCATTTGAATAAAAAGCTTTACCATATTGGACAAGACATTGGCCATCGGGGCAACAATTCTTGGGAAATATACCTTGCCAAAAATTTGAGCGTTTGCTGTGAAGGTGTTCGCCGTTGCAGTAAAACATGAAGAGAAATAATTCCAAAGGGTAATGCCACCAAGGTAGAAAACAGCTTGCGGCATCCCGTCAGTTGATATCCCAGCAATCGACCCAAAAACAAACATGTAAACGACTACGGTTAAAACAGGTGACACAAGAAACCAAAGGGGACCCAATATGGTTTGCTTGTAAACGGCTACAATATCCCTTCTCGCAAGAATAAAGACGAGGTCCCTATAGGCCCAAACCTCACGTAGCTTTAGGTTGAACAGTCCGGCGTGTGGCTTGATAACCGTTGTATAATCGCTGTTGTTGGCCATATACTAAATGTAATGTTAATTCTTGCAAACGATATTCTTTTTTGGTCAACCAATTCAAGGTCTTTCCAAGCATTGACCTATTTTTAAGGCATGGGTAAACGAATGGCCATTTTTGCTTCCGGGGCCGGAAGCAACGCTCGAAGGCTAATGCAACATGGATGTAGAAGTAGCTATTACGAGGTTGTTCTGGTTTTGACAGATCGCCTCGCCTCGGGAGTACAACTTCATGCTAAAGAGTTTTCAGTTCCTGTCGAACAGTTGCAGTGGAAAGACACAACACCAAATGTTATTTTAGAAATTCTCGCTAGATATAAAGTTGACTTTATCGTGCTTGCAGGTTTTTTGAGGTGCATTCCCAAGGGGGTAGTTGACAATTTTAGTCAACGAATTGTCAATTTGCATCCATCCCTTTTACCAAAGTATGGCGGCAAAGGGATGTTCGGCCGTAATGTACACAGGGCCGTCTTTAATGCTCAAGAAGCCCAAACGGGCATAACAATCCACTACGTTTCTGAGAAATATGACGAAGGGCCCATAATAAAGCAGGTTGCCGTTAATATTTCACCGGATGACGATGTGGATGCCATTGAGTTAAAGGTCCGTCACCTAGAGTCTCAACATTTTGTAAACACCGTGGAAGACGTGTGCAAGAACACTCTATGACTCTGTACTTAGGAGACTACCTTTGAAAAAATATATATTGTGGTAAAGTCTCCAAAAAATGTCCTTATCTCTGTATTTGATAAAGAAGGACTTAAGCCCATTGCTGAACGACTGAGCGCACAAGGTGCAACCATTTACTCAACTGGCGGAACCTACAGTGCGATTACTTCTTGGGGTATTCAAGCGGTAGAAGTAGAATCCCTAACGTCGTATCCTTCTATTTTGGGCGGACGGGTAAAAACTCTGCACCCCAAAATATTTGGAGGTATTCTCGCACGAGAGGATAACGCCTCCGACCTCAAGGAGTTGGGCGAGTATAAAATTCCATTATTTGATTGGGTCATTGTAGACTTATATCCTTTTGAAGAGACCTTAGCAAATGGAGTAAGCCATCAAGAAATTATAGAGAAAATAGACATAGGCGGCATAAGCTTAATCAGGGCGGCAGCGAAAAATTATAAGGACACTTTAGTCGTATCTCATAGGGGTCAATATGAAGATGTTTTAGCATTACTTGAGTCAAAAGGGGGTCAAACAGATCTTAATGAACGTAAAGTTTTTGCGGCAGAAGCCTTTGGTATATCATCCACCTACGACAACCTTATTTACGGATATCTGGCCGAAGAGGCTACAGTTTTTGCTGTAAGTCAGGATCATCCAATGCCTTTGAGGTATGGCGAAAATCCTCACCAAAGAGCAACATTTTTTGGTGATTTCAGTGCCATGTTTACCCGACTTTCTGGTAAGCCGGTCTCCTATAATAATTTGATGGATATAGAATCAGCTGTTCAGGTGATTGCGGAGTTTAAACAACCCACATTCGCTATAATTAAACATAACAATACGTGTGGTTTGGCTACCTCTGACAATGTGGCCAAGGCTTATGTGAAGGCCCTTGCCTGTGATAACGTGTCAGCATTTGGAGGTATTTTAATAACAAACCAAGAAGTAGATATGAAATGTGCGGAAGCAATTCAAAAGCTTTTTTTTGAAGTGCTTATTGCGCCCAGTTTTGCCCCTGGGGTGGTTGATAAGTTAAAGGTCAAGAAAAACAGAATAATACTTCAACAAGAACCCTATGATCCGAAACACAGAGGCTATCGAAGTATGCTTAATGGTGTAGTGGTTCAAGATACAGATCTTGCCATAGAGAAGCCAAAAAATTGGACTACACTTTCAGAAAAATTGCCAGATCAAAGGACATTAAAAGATTTATCCTTTGCCCTCAAGGCTGTAAAACATTTAAAATCCAATGGAATTGCCATTGTTAAAAACAGGCAGTTGATCGGAATGGGTTGTGGCCAGACTTCTAGAGTAGACGCATTACAACAGGCTATTGCCAAGGCTAATTCCTTTGGGTTTAGTGTTGAGGGGGCTGTTTTCGCATCGGACGCTTTTTTCCCTTTTCCGGACTGTGTAGAAATCGCAGGTAAAGCGGGTATGATTGGCGTAGTTCATCCCGGGGGATCCATTAGAGACCAAGATTCTGTTGATATGGCAAACCAGTTGGGTGTGGCACTTTGCATTACAGGAGTTCGCCACTTTAAGCATTAGTAGCCACAATGAAACGGATTTCCCACCGTTGTTGCTTTATTTGGCTAACTTTATGTAGAATTTTTGTCGATTGAAGTTTTTAAATTTCTTTACACAGGACATTGCCATTGACCTTGGCACTGCAAATACATTAATCATTCACAATGACCGAGTTGTTGTTGACGAGCCTTCTATTGTGGCAATTGATCGCGATTCTGGAAAGTTCTTGGCTGTGGGCAACAAGGCTCTTCAGATGCACGAAAAAACACATGAAAACATAAAGACAATACGGCCATTGAAAGATGGTGTAATTGCAGACTTTCATGCAGCAGAAGAGATGATCCGCGCCTTTATCCGAATGATTTACAAGGATAAGCAGCGCTGGATTAGGCCACAATATCGAATGATTATCTGCATTCCTTCTGGAATTACAGATGTGGAGAAGCGTGCGGTCAAAGATTCTGCCGAACATGCGGGAGGTAGAGATGTCCGGCTTATTCAAGAGCCAATGGCTGCTGCAATTGGGATCGGTATAGACGTCGAAGAACCTTCGGGAAATATGGTTATCGATATTGGTGGGGGTACTACCGAGATTGCTGTTATTGCTCTAAGCGGTATTGTTTGTGATCAATCGATTCGGACTGCGGGCGATGAGTTCAATTCAGATATTATAGATTATGTTCGAAGACAGCACAACATGCTGATTGGTGAGCGAACGGCGGAGGAACTGAAGAAACGCTGCGGAGCAGCTCTACCAGTATTAGACAATCCACCCGACGACGTTGCAATTAATGGGCGTGATTTGATGACTGGAGTTCCAAAGCAGATTATTATACATTACTCCGAATTACATCATGCACTAGATAAGTCGATTAGCAAGATCGAAGAAGCGGTGCTTAGGGCACTTAATAACACCCCACCAGAACTTGCTTCTGATATTTATAAATCAGGTCTTTTCTTAACAGGGGGAGGCGCCTTATTGCACGGACTTGATCAACGACTATCTCTAAAAACTAAATTGCCCGTGCACATTGCAGATGATCCACTGCGTGCTGTGGTTCGAGGCACAGGCATAGCCCTAAAAAAATTGCATGACGTGCCCTTTTTGATGTCTTAATGCCATCATGAATAGATTGCTTTACTTTCTTTTTCGCTATCAGACGGGTTTGCTATTTACCGCATTACTGTTTATTGGTTTTGCGCTTTTTGCTTTTGGCGCAGATTATCACAGGGCATGGTATTTCAACCGATTAGGTAAAGCCACCTTTGGCCTTCACTCTTTCCGAGAAAATGTATTAAGACCTGGAAAGTATGCGCGGGAAAATCGCGCTCTGATTGAAGAAAATGCCGAACTAAAAGCCATGAAATTTCGGGAAATTAGAATACTGGTGCCTTCTAATGACCCCCGAGCTGTTGTAAAAGACGTTGATACATCAAAATACTTGAGCTTTCATCCAGCCAAAGTCATTTATTCGACCCTGAATAGAAGAGATAATGTTATTCTTATTGATCGAGGAAGTAATGATGGAATTAAAAAACATATGGTCGTCATGGATGCCAAGGGGGTAGTTGGTTTAGTATCGAAAACGATGGGTAACACGGCACTTGTTGCAACAGTTCTAAACGAAAGGGTTCAACTTAATGGTAGAATTGAGTCAACGTCCGAGAAGGGGGTGGTTCAATGGAATTATGGCTTGGGCAGTGATAAGGCATTGTTAACAGAGATACCCCACAAGTCCAATATTTCTGAAGGAGATGTGGTATCAACGTATGGCCCGATAGGAAAGAGCAATGTGCCTGGGGGGATACCTGTGGGTACTATTGGTGCTATTCGTGCATCCTCTTCGGGCAACTATCTTGAAGCAGAACTCAAGCTAAAGGGGAATTTGGAGCAACTGAGCTATGTGTATTGCATAGAGGTAAAGGAAAGCGCTTATCTTGAATGGATCGAGGAATATGGGGATCAATAACATAGGATATTTTTTCTGGGTTGCACTGTTGGTTTTGGTTCAGACTCTTTTGTTAATACCCGTCAGTTTATCGACTCATGGAATCGTAGTGATTGCTGCTTTTGCCTTGGCAACGTATCCGGTATTTTGGAGTAGAAATGCTGTGCTGGTTGTGAGTTTTTGCATAGGTATTCTCTTCGATATTATTTATATGTCGGGGGGCTTACACACGATTTCCGCGTTGATTTCTGGATATGTCGCCCCCATTTTTCGGGGCTCCATTTTTGATGTTGATGCCCTTGATATTAAAGAAAAATGGTGCTTTGTTGGATTTAATCAAGTGCGGAACACAATATATTTTGGTGGGGTGAGTTTAGTATATCTATTCGTGTACTTTACCTTATTGTTTTTTTCCTTTAAGCACATATTCCTTGTGATTTATTCTGCAATTTTTTCTTCTCTTCTAACAACACTTTTTATTTTTCCAGTGTGTAATTTCTTGCGCAAACGTTTAATACGAGGATAAGGTATGATGGAAAATGCTGCACGTCGCAGAACTTCGGTTTTTTTAGGGCTGGTAATCACCCTCTTTGTCTTACTTGCCATTCAGTTGTTTAACCTGCAGGTCCTTGATGTACGGTACCATGCAGCAGCAGAAGAAAATGTAGTAAAACAAAGAAGAACAGAGCCCGTGCGAGGAGAAATTTATGATCGCCACGGCGATAAAATTGCGTATAACATTGTAGTATATGATTTAGAGGCCCTGTATGTTGCAATGGAGGAGGATCTCGATACAGAATCACTTGCAGGGGCACTAGGCATACCCATTGCCAAAGTAGAAGAGAGATATGCTGCATACCTCGAAGGCATCAACACGGGCACCATTTCTAAGGTAAGGAAATACCCTATTATCCGCGCCCTGGATACAACAACATCCATGCGTTTGCGTGAACAATTACTGGATTTTCCGGGTTTGAGTTTGTCGCCAAGCTCTAGAAGAGAATATGTCCAA
>PAPS01000046.1 GCA_002708985.1 Saprospirales bacterium
AACGAACCTACTGCAGCTGCCCTAGCCTATGGCTTAGATAAGCGCAATAAAGACATGAACATTGTGGTCTATGACTTAGGAGGGGGAACCTTTGATGTATCGATTCTTGAACTTGGAGATGGTGTTTTCGAAGTAAAGTCAACCAACGGAGACGTGGAACTCGGAGGAGACAACTTTGACGATGTTATCGTAGAATGGCTTGCTGATTCTTTTCAGTCTGAAGAGAATATGGACCTGCGAAAAGACCCTATGGCGCTTCAACGCTTGAAAGAAGCAGCTGAAAAGGCTAAAATTGAATTGTCTAGTTCAGGAGAGACAGAAATCAATCTTCCCTACATCACAGCAATCGATGGAGTACCAAAGCACATGGTCAAGAAACTATCAAGAGCTAAATTCGAACAACTTAGCGCAGATCTGATCAAGCGCACGCTTGAGCCTTGCCGGCAAGCGATGAAAGATGCAGGATATTCAAAATCTGACATCGACGAAGTGATTCTTGTTGGAGGATCCACCCGTATTCCTAAGATTCAGGAGACAGTAGAAGAATTCTTTGGCAAAAAACCATCAAAGGGAGTAAACCCTGATGAGGTCGTTGCTCTTGGAGCAAGTATACAAGGAGGTATTCTTTCGGGTGATGTGGATGAGGATATCGTCCTTGTAGATGTTACACCGCTTTCATTAGGACTTGAAACGCTTGGTGGTGTATTCAGTAAATTGATTGAGTCGAACACGACCATTCCAACGAAAAAGTCACAAGTATTCACCACAGCAGCAGATAATCAACCAGGAGTTGAAGTCCATGTACTTCAGGGAGAACGTTCGATGGCTCAGGACAATAAGTCAATTGGTCGCTTCCATCTCAACGGCATTCCACCAGCACCCAGAGGTGTTCCTCAAATCGAGGTGACATTTGACATTGATTCTAATGGTATACTTAATGTTAGCGCCAAGGATAAAAACACAGGTGTTGAGCAAAGCATTCGTATCGAGGCAAGCACTGGACTTTCACAAGATGAAATCGAGCGAATGAAGGCAGAAGCTAAAGCCAACGAGGAATCGGATAAGGTGGCTCGTGAAAAGATTGATAAGGTTAATCAAGCGGACTCACTGATTTTTCAAACAGAAAAAACGCTTACTGATTTAGGGGACAAACTTCCTGCAGATAAAAAGCAAGCCATTGAAGAAGGTGTAGCCAAACTCAAAGAGGTTCATAAAAATGAAGACCTCGAGGGTATTGACCGCGAAATGCAAGCACTACAAACGCTCGTATCTTCGATGTATCAGGACATAGCAGCAGCTCAGCAGTCTGAGGGTGCTGGACCAGAGGGAGCTCCGGAAACTGATGCAGGCTCACAAGCTACTGATGGTGGTGATGACTTCACCGATGTAGAATTCGAAGAAGTAAAAGAGGACGAATAAGTCTATTGTAATCAATATCTAAAAAGCCCCTTTCAAGGGGCTTTTTGCTTAGTGCGAATAATGCTCAAATTCGATTAACTAGCTTTCTGAGCGGCCCGCTTTCGATCATTTTCATCGAGAAATATCTTACGTAAACGAATGGACTGAGGGGTGACCTCTACATATTCATCTGATTGAATGTATTCCATAGCCTCTTCAAGGGTAAATACTTTAGGTGGTGCCAGTTTCACCTTGTCGTCAGCACCTGACGAGCGCATATTGGTGAGTTTTTTAGTCTTAGTAACGTTGACCACAAGGTCATTCCCACGAGTGTGCTCTCCAATCACCATTCCGGTGTAAATCTCAGTACCCGGAGCAATGAAGAACTTTCCTCTTTCTTGAAGCTTATCCAATGCAAAAGGTATAGATGTCCCTGCGTGCATAGCGATAAGTGATCCATTGATTCTGCCAGGTATCGCTCCCTTAAAGGGCTGATACTCGATGAATCGATGCGCCATAATGGCTTCGCCGGCGGTTGCAGTTAGCATTTCATTTCGAAGTCCTATAATTCCACGAGAAGGAATAGTAAACTCAAGAAAAACACGATCTCCTTTGACCTGCATACTCTGCATTTCCCCCTTACGCATGGTCACCTTATCAATGGCAGTTCCAGACATTGACTCCGGTAGGTCAATGGTCAATTCCTCAATGGGTTCGCAACGTTGACCATCTATTTCTTTATAAAGCACCTGAGGCTGACCTACTTGTAGCTCATAACCTTCACGACGCATCTCTTCGACTAATACTGCTAAGTGCATTACTCCCCGACCATACACCATGAAGGTATCCGCTGACTGCGTGTCCTCTACGCGAAGCGCTAAGTTTTTCTCTAACTCTTTATCCAGTCGCTCTCTGATATGTCGAGACGTTACAAACTTCCCTTCCTTTCCAAAAAACGGAGAATTGTTTATCGAGAACAACATGGACATAGTAGGACTATCGATGTGTATCGGAGGCAAAGCTTCAGGATTCTCTTGATCGGTAATAGTATCGCCAATCTCAAAGCCATCTAAGCCGACAACAGCACAGACATCACCTGCTTGAACATGTTCCACTTTTTTTTTGGCCATACCCTCATAAATCATGAGTTCTTTTATCCTCGATTTTACATTTTTTCCGTCGCGCTTTACCAAGGTGATGGGCTGTCCAACCTTTAAACTGTTCCGGTAAATTCGACCGATAGCAATTCGACCGACAAAGGATGAATAATCCAAACTTGTAATCTGCATTTGGAGGCTACCTTCTGCGGTTTCTGGCTCAGGAATAAAGTCAATAATTAAATCCAAGAGATACGTTATATCCTCGGTAGGATTTTTCCAATCAGGTCCCATCCAACCTTGCTTAGCGGAACCGTAGACGGTTTGGAAGTCAAGTTGATCTTCGGTAGCATCTAGAGTAAACATTAAGTCAAAAACCTTGTCTTCTACGTCCTCTGGGGTACAATTCTCTTTATCCACCTTATTGATGACAACAATAGGCCGTAATCCGAGTGCTAAAGCCTTTGAAAGCACAAAACGGGTTTGTGGCATAGGTCCTTCAAAAGCATCGACTAATAGCAATACACCATCGGCCATTTTTAATACACGCTCAACCTCCCCACCAAAATCTGCGTGACCCGGTGTGTCGATAATATTTATTTTGACATCCTTAAAGCGAATTGAAGCATTTTTTGCTAGGATAGTTATGCCACGTTCTCGCTCAAGATCATGGTTATCCATTAGGAGCTCTCCCACTTCTTCACGATCGGAAAAGGTTTGCGCTTCGACTAGCATTTTATCGACCAAGGTTGTTTTACCGTGATCGACGTGCGCAATGATGGCTATGTTGCGGATAGATTCCATATTATCTTGTAATTGGCACGAAAATAGACCATCAACTGCTTTATCCACACCAAAGATATACACCACTAAAATGGGGATGTAAACAATAGTACATTTATTCTATGTATAGACTACTTTTTTTTCTAATGATCGGGCAGGCTGCTATTGCACAAGTGCCTCTATCTGTAATTAGCTATAACATTCGATACGACAACCCAGATGATGGGATACATTCATGGGCCAATAGGGAAATACATGTAGGTGACTTATTGGATTATTATCATGCTGACATCATCGGTCTACAGGAAGCGCTATCCAATCAATATGATGGACTCAAAGAAATTCTAATCAGCTATAATTCCTATGGACTTGGTCGGGAGGATGGCGATTTAGACGGAGAGTTTTGCCCAATATTTTGGAACAGAAGTCGTTTTGATCTCGAAGGTAAAGGAACTCTTTGGCTGAACGAATCAGGAGAAGTTGGGGAAAAAGGATGGGATGCTGCAACAACGCGCATTGCTTCATGGGTTAAGCTCTATGATTTAGATCGGGAGAAAATGTTTGTAATCATTAACACCCACTTTGACCATAAAGGCGAAGAAGCACGCATAGAGTCGGCAAAGAAAATAAATGAGTTAATTGAAAGTCGTTCATGGAAGGAAGTCATTCTAATGGGTGATTTAAACTGCACCGCCTATTCTGAACCGGTAGAAGAACTTGAAAAAACCCTCCAACGAGCCAATGACCTGTGCGCCTATGTTCCCTACGGAAAAACATTTACATACAGTGGTTTCGAAGTAGAAAACCCTCCTGGCGAGGAGATCGACCATGTTTTTGTCAGCGATGGATTTAGCGTTGTTAAAATGAGAAACATAGGGGATAGTCGAGATGGAGCGTATCCATCAGATCACCTACCAGTACATGTACATCTCACTTGGTAGTTTACCGTCGACGTTTAAAATCTCCTCGTTTCCATGCCTCGATGAACTGAGCCCATGCAAACACATTAAAAATATTCTGCGGAGGTGCCTGTCCTGCCCAGTAATATTTTTGTGCCTCGGCCCGAAGATACCGGTCAGCATTCTCCTGTGCATCCATTGGAAGCGCCTCAGCCATTTCTTGAAGATATTCTCGCTCCATATTTCTCAAGAATCGATCGACGTCACTTTCGGCAAGCTCTAAATCTAAAAATGCAGCCCGAAACATCTCTCGTGTAGGCCATGGATAAATGATTACCGAGTCTAAATAAGCATAGTCTTCCGTCATCAACTTGACAATGGAATATTTATTGGAGTTTAGCGCGCTTGGAATAATGTACCGATCATCCTCAAAGCCAAAACAAGAAAACATGACCGTGTCGCCTCCTGCCGCGGCAAAGGAAAAGTAACCATCTGCATTGGAATAAGATCCTCTATTCTTTCCTTTGACTCTAATATTCACAAAGGGAATCCCTACTAAACTATCTGGCGTTACAACATAACCACTAAACTGCACAACTCTCGCGCTATCTTGAGCTTTGGCTGATAAAGGATTGATTAACCATGCAAAAATTAACATGAGTAAACCATGACTTAGCAACCTATAATTTCTTCCTATACACATGTAATGCACATTTAGCAAAAACTTGACCAATTTCTCGGATAAAAGGTTTTTTTGCTCTCTAAATTTACAGTATGCAGAAGGATTTGTTTTTGAACCGACATGTAGGCACCAACTCGGAGACTGAACAAAAGATGCTGGACAGTCTAGGCATGTCTTCGTTAGAACAATTGATTGATGAAACCGTCCCTAATTCTATTAGGTTGAATCAAGCTTTAAATGTCCCATCGGCGATATCAGAACAAGAGTATGCGAAACATATTCAAGAAATAGCCAACGAAAACAAATCGTTTAGGAGCTTTATTGGGCAGGGGTATTATTCAACATACACACCTGCAGTAATTCAGCGCAATGTGTTTGAAAATCCGGGTTGGTATACGCAATACACGCCCTACCAAGCAGAAATTGCGCAAGGCAGGCTAGAAGCCTTATTAAACTTTCAAACCATGGTATCCTCACTTACAGGACTACCCATCGCAAACGCAAGCCTCTTGGATGAAGGTAGTGCTGCAGCCGAAGCGATGATTATGGGCTTCAATAAAGTATCAAGAAAATCCAAGAATAAGACGAAGTTCTTTGTGGATGCCAACACCTTTAGTCAAACCATTGATGTACTTAAAACGAGGGCGAATCCGCTAGGTATAGAGCTTATTATCGATTCTGTTGAATCCTTTACCGATGATGAGGATGTATTTGGAATTCTCTTGTCCTACCCTAATAACCAAGGGGAAATAAATGATTGGTCAGAATGGATTAGTGCACGCAAGGAAGCCCAAGAGTATTTTATGGTTATGGCCACTGACCTCTTAGCACTTACCCTACTAAAAAGTCCGGGCAGCATGGGTATTGACTGTGCGATTGGAAACAGTCAACGATTTGGCGTTCCTCTGGGTTATGGAGGACCACATGCGGCATTTTTTGCTTGCACAGAAGGGTTTAAACGTTCCATTCCAGGTCGAATTATCGGAGTGTCAAAAGACCGTTATGACAACACTGCACTTCGTATGGCCCTACAGACAAGAGAACAACATATTCGCCGGGATAAAGCAACAAGTAACATTTGCACCGCCCAAGCGCTGTTGGCTGTTATGGCATCCTGCTACGCGGTCTACCACGGGCCAAAAGGACTTCAAGGGATTGCGCAAAATATACATTCAAAAACGCAGCGCTTATGGGTAGGTCTTAGTCAAGCGGGATACAATGTATTGAATAAAAGCTTCTTTGATACATTGAGTATTTCCTTGTCACAAGAAAAAATTGCTGCATTAAAATCGAGGGCAGAAGATGCAGAGATCAATCTATTCTATACAGGCA
The DNA here is from genome assembly GCA_002708985.1 of Saprospirales bacterium. GTDB lineage: Bacteria > Bacteroidota > Bacteroidia > Chitinophagales > UBA8649 > UBA8649. The sequence goes on from PAPS01000046.1 coordinate 6,192, forward strand.
ATGAAGTCAGGTTATCCTTGGATGAGTGCACGACGGAAGAAGAATTACATCAGTTGGCAAAAATCTTTGAATCTCCTATTCCAGAGCATCAGCACAAGCAAATAGATTTTCCTATCCGAAACGATGACATATTAAATCATAAAGTTTTTCATCAGTATCGATCAGAAACCTCTATGATGCGTTACCTAAAACGACTTGAAAACAAGGATTTATCTCTTATGCACTCAATGATTGCCTTGGGATCTTGTACGATGAAGCTCAATGCAGCCATTGAATTGCAATCGGTATCCTTACCAGCGTTTAACCAAGTACACCCATTTGTGCCGCGCAACCAAGTAAATGGATATAACCAACTCATTGAGCAGTTAGCTTCTTATTTAAATGAGATTACAGGATTTGATGCCACATGCTTCCAGCCCAACTCTGGTGCCCAAGGAGAGTATGCAGGCCTTCTTTCGATTCAAGCCTACCATAGATCCAATGGGGAATCCCATAGAAACATTGTACTTATCCCTGAGTCAGCCCATGGCACAAACCCTGCATCAGCGGTTATGGCAGGATGTCAAGTCGTGGTCATCCGATGTGCGAGCAATGGCGATATAGACCTCGACCATCTTGAAGAACAAGCCAAACTTCATTCAGAGAACTTGAGCTCTTTAATGATTACCTATCCTTCAACGCACGGAGTTTTTGAACGGGATGTAGAGAAAGCATGTGCTATTATTCATAAATGCGGAGGACAAGTCTACATGGACGGAGCCAATATGAACGCCCAGGTAGGACTAACAAACCCAGCAAAGATTGGAGCCGATGTTTGCCACCTCAACCTTCACAAAACGTTTGCAATTCCACATGGTGGTGGTGGACCAGGAGTTGGCCCCATCTGTGTTAAAGCCCACTTAGCTCCTCATTTACCTGGCCATGTGCATTTCGATGCAGACAATCAAGAGGGTGCCGTTTCAGCCGCTCCCTTCGGAAGTGCGAGTATTCTTTTAATATCCTATGCTTACATCAGACTGCTTGGTCATAATGGACTCAAGCGATCAACTGAAATTGCCATTTTGAATGCAAATTATATTAAGCATAAATTGAAACCTCACTATAACATATTGTACACTGACGATATACATGGTCATGTTGCTCACGAACTCATCATTGACTTTAGGCCATTTAAGTCACTTGGTATTGAGGTTGAAGATGTTGCCAAGCGTTTGATAGATTATGGGTTTCATGCACCGACTATGTCATGGCCTGTCGTTGGTACTATGATGATTGAACCCACGGAGAGTGAGACAAAAGAAGAAATAGACGCCTTCTGTGATGCGCTGATTGCGATCAAAATTGAAATTGACGAGATTGCTTCAGGGACTATCGATCTAGCTCAATCTATGCTTAAAAATGCCCCTCATACCCTTGCAGAACTAACCGGTGACAATTGGCAACATGTTTACTCGCGTCAAGAAGCAGCATGGCCCATGAAGGATACATCTAGGAAGTTTTGGCCAAGCGTTGGTAGAGTGGACAATAGTTTTGGTGACCGAAACTTAGTGTGCACGTGCCCTTCCATCGAGGATTACATGAATCAGTCCTAGAGGGGAATTTTTTCTCGACTTCTTGCTACTGATTTTTCTCGCTATTAATTTCTGAAGGCATCTCGACTCGCTTTCCCTGAGGGAATTCTCACCAATACTCCGAGATACCCTGACGGAAGCACATAAGAGCCTTTATCGAGTTGCATCACAGATAAACCGGGGTAATTCCCTACAAAATCGGGATTATCTGACGAGAGATTATAATACTGAAACCCCATGCCAAAGATACTTTCAACAACCGTCCACCGGTCTTTATCAGCCTTTCTAAAAAACCCAAACTCAAGATGAAGTTGAGTTCTATTTTGCATAGAAGATGTTTTAACGCGTTCTTGAAAAAGAAAGTTAGGACTCCAAATCCACTCCGTCTGAGAATTGCTATGCTGAGTGTAGGCTATGGATGGACCAAAGAAAACATCAGGACCACTTGTTCTTCGCTTAAAGTAATAGCGCAATGACAGTTTCCCTTTTCCTCCCCAATTTTTGTAGTTATCGGCATATTGCATATTGATATAGGCATATAAGGGATTTGCTAGATGGCTAACGAGTCCTGCCTCTATGTGTAAGCCCAACTTAGGATGTATCTGTACTTCGGAACCCATATTTAAGGAAGGGGCTGTCCAATCCATGATGCTCAATAGACTCACCTTGGTTATCCATTTTGGCCTTTGTGAATTCAGCTCATAGAAAGATGTTGAATCATTATAAACATATTGGGCTTTAGTTTGAAGGCAACTAACAACTATTAAAACACCTAGTAATCGCAGGCTATAGTCGCGTTTGATCATAAGGCGAGATTTGACAACTCGGTTAAACTTGTTGGATTGGTGTAATCAAACTGCCGAATACCGTCAGGACTTACCACTAAGGCAATATTATTTTGTGCAATGACATCATTAGCCTCAAAGCCCATTTCTCGAGTCAATACCACCGGGTTAATGCGATCCGAGACATCAAATACTACAAGCCCTTGATTTCCATCACATACAAACAATAAGTCTCCATCAACTGAAAGGCCCCTTGGGTTATTCATCGCAACTTCTGTGATTTGAATAGGATTTTCTAATGAGGCAATATCATAGATCTCCAAAATATTTGCATCCCCCAGGAAGTCACACGCTCTGCCAGAGCGAATCGTGACATAGGCATATTCTCCATCGCTGACTACGGGATCACAAGCCATGGCATGCTCAAAGAAACTCAGTTCAGATGGTATTCCTTCGCCATCTAAACCATAGATATAAGCTCCTGTATTCGAACCGATAAACAAGGTGTTATCGAAAGGAAAAATCGTTTCAATGCCGAATCCTACATCCTGCTGATCCTCAAGTATCATTTGAGTTGGATTGGTAATGTCAATCGTGGTCAAGGTCGTGTTATCTACGGCGTATAAATTATTTTGTACAATTGTAAATCGAGCGAGTGAACCACCAGTCCCAATAACTCCACCACTATCTACTCCTGGCAAAACACTACTATCATTCCCTGAACAACTAATAAGGCTTAGAAAAAAGATTCCTAACGCTGTATAATACCAATTCATTATCGACGACATTTAGGGTTTACTAATTCTTCGAATACCCAATCGACAGCAACTCCACGAGAAGTATCCACACATTCAAAATATCCGAACAGGCCTTCAGGATATAATGCATCAGAACGGTTGTAAATCCCAGACAATCGGCCAATTTCTTGAACATAAGCCCAATCGGACACATCGACCGCAACCACATCTCTGCCTATATCTACAAACATAACATCATTTCTAATCGCCATATCTTCATTTAATGGGACATTGATAAAGGCAATTCCCGTTGGGTTTGAAGGATCATTGTTATCAAATACATGAATCCCCTGCCCTGTCTCACCAACCAAGATGTATGGACCGTACTTATAAATTTTTCCGGCTTCTTGGATGGACTGTGCAGGCGAAGAAGAAACCGTAAGATCGGCTTCTCCTTGATAGACTGGCTTCCAGCCATCAATTACTAAATCCTCTTCAACTTGACATGAAAAGAAGCCCAACGAAAAAGCCAAGAGACAGAAGGCGACCCAAAAAATCGAGGCATTACTATTCATTTTTATCATAAGGTAAAGTTAGAAATTCCAATTTATGCCTTGTTCCATTTACTCAACTCCCATCGCGCTAATGGAGTTTTTTCAAGTCCCGTCTGATATCCCTTTATAATAAGATGATACCCTAACAATCCTACCATGCCAGCATTATCGGTGCATAAGGTAATCGGAGGAAGGGCTATCTGTACATTTTTTGATTGAGCAAAGTCTTGAATCGCTGCTCGCAAGGCCGAATTGGCGGATACACCCCCAGCAAGTGCAATACAAGGTACATCATATAGCCCCAAGGCATATTGATATTTTTCCAATAAAATAGCCACCAAGGTGTGTTGAATAGAAGCACACAAATCATGAAGATTTTCTTCGATGAACGTTGGTTTTTGTTTGGTCTCCTTTTCTAAAAAGTATCGGATCGCAGTTTTTACGCCGCTAAAACTAAAATCGAGCCCATCTGTCTTTGGACGACTAAAAGTATACTTAAGGGGATTTCCTTGTTGCGCCATCTTATCCATATGAGGTCCTCCTGGATACGGTAATCCCAGCATTTTTGCCGCTTTATCAAAGGCCTCCCCAACTGCATCATCTAATGTGCCTCCTAGTACTTCCACATCATGCCAATCGCGAACCATAACAAATTGTGTATGTCCTCCTGAAACATTTAAACAGAGATACGGAAAGGTTGCCGGCCTGTCCGCGCCCATAGGTGATAGCGCATGGGCCATCATATGATGCACACCGAGCAGAGGAACGTCTAACGCAATGGACAAGCCTTTGGCAAATTCCCAACCGACGAATAACGACCCAAGAAGTCCTGGCCCGCGTGTAGCCACGATAGCATCTAAGTCGTTCATTTTCATATTATTAATGCGAAGCGTCTCCGCAACAAGTGGCACGATATGTGATGTATGAGCTCTTGAAGCTAACTCAGGCACTACCCCACCATACGATTTATGGACTTCTTGATTCGCAACCGCATTGGCTTTAAGAAGTCCTTTATCCACAAGGGCTACGCTTGTATCATCACAACTTGACTCAATAGCAAGGATAGTGGTTACCTGCTTCATCCGTTCTTCGGTATTTTTATACAAATAAACGATATAAAAGAGGTAAAGTACATAGAATCAAAAAAGCTTCTCCGATGCATAGCAAAGGTTATGGGTTGGCTGTCCCTAAGTGCGGTCACTCTAGCTTTATCCTTGTGCATACTCCTCCAAGTTCCCTCAGTACAAACATGGCTAGCGAATAAGCTTGTTCATCAACTGGAACATTCCCTAGATGCCACAATTGAATTGGACTACATACATTTTGAGTTTTGGCATACGGCAAGAATTGAAAACTTCTCCCTAACACAAAGCGATAAATCAATTCATCTCGAAAAAGTGGAGCTTGACTTTGATGTCTTTGATTTATTTACCTCTGCAATCTCCATAAAGGAAATCAATGTTAATGGAGTGAGAGCGGTATTAAATACCGACCCCTCCATAGATAGGCCCCAAGTAAAAAAGGGAAAACAGTGGAAAACCGTTCTTCAAAAAATCAATCTCGAAAAAATTCATCTTACGGTGCTCATGCCTCAAAGCGAACAGACTATTGAAGTAGACTTACCCTTAGCGAACATCAATTTTGGAAATCTAGTGCTGGGAGATTCCAGTATTCAAATCTCTACAATAGATTTTCATTCTCCATTGATAACCCATGAGCTACCCAATAGACGATTAGCACCATCTTTTCCTAGGGATTCTATAATCGATTTTAACATATTGACTGCAATAGGTGTCTCCATAGACAATTTATCCACCAATAACATGAGATATGTAACGATAAAGGATCAAGATTCAATAACGGTTATCAAAGAATTAAGTGGGCAATTCTCTCTGAATTCTAGCAAAAACTCTTTACGGCTAAAGGCAAAAAACCTTATGGCAAACGTTGATCAATATCCCGCAATTCAAGCAGATGAGGTTGAAATAACATCAGCAAGGGATTCTTTCTTTTTCGGTATGAATAATCTGAGGTGGGGAGAAAGTGCATTTAATGGATGGGTACACCTACCCCTAGCCAACTATCAATATAATCTATCCAATGGATTTAAGGCGCCATTTAAGGTATTACTTAATCAGTCCTACATCACTGCAACTGAAAAAGACTTTCTTTTCGCGACACTCAATCTAAACCAAACTCCATGGGACGATCTTCTAGGAAATGATACCTTACGCTTGGATACATTTAATGCTGCGGGATCCTTGTCCGAACTCTATGTTAAGCACCTTACATTTCAAAGTCAAAACCTATCCATTGAGGGTCATGCTTCAATCCATGGTCTTCCTGTGCTCAACAATACCTTTGTCTCTTTAGACTGTAAAAAGCTTACGGTAAAGACTTCCCCATGGCTAAGGCTAGCCAAAAGAGCTTCGATATCTTTACCTGAATTCTGCGACCGTATTCCTACAATAGGGATCAAGGGACATCTGGAGGGAAGCCTTCAGGACCTTGCCATGAATGCCTCGGTAAATACAGTATTTGGCCAGGCGGTTATAGCAGCTAGCATGGATTGGGATGCAAAGAATCTACCGAAGTATAAAGGAAGGCTGTCGACGGCAAACTTTAACCTTGCCTCGCTGTTGCAAAATCAAGATTTTGGAAATGTTCAATGTAATCTAGAAATAGATGGATATGGATTTCAAAATCTCGAGCGGGAATTCGACATCAGTGGCGGCATAAGCGCCTTTGACTATAAAGATCAGACAATCGACAATATCCAGTTGAACGGCCATCTTTCCAATGAAAAATACCTAGGTCAGATTGAGGTTTTTGATGATGCCGTGCAACTTCATGCACAAGCCACCATTGATCAAAGTGGAACCATTCCAACAGTGTTAGCCACGGGCAACTTGGATTTCCTTCGTGTTGAGGGATTCTCTAGTTATGATAAAGCCCTAGCCATTTCAGGAAGATTCGACCTTGATGGTCATAGTATTGATGATGAACGCGGCCTTATTGATTTAAGCCTGTCCGATTGGGCCTTAGATTTTGATGAACGCATTGTTGCCCTTCCTCCTACACGACTAGTGTATAGCCAATTACCAGAGGATCGCATCGCCATTGATATTAAATCTGAATTCCTGTCTGGATTTGTCTCATCTGATTACACGATAGGAGATATCCCCGTTTTAGTTGAAAGCCTCAAGGATAGTCTAAAAGTTCCTGACCTTGATGGACGATCAGCCTCATGGAAGATAAATCTCAGCGACAACTACCACTTGCTCTCGATAATCGACCCAAGACTAAATGTGCCCGGGAAACTCAGGCTTGACGGGAGTATTGGAGGAATTCAGCGCAGTTTATTCACGTCATGGTCAACAGATTACATTGATTTTGAAGACTACCTTATTGAAGGTTTTAACGGGAACCTCACGCTGAGTGGAGATCAATACCAAATACAAAGTGCCTTAACTGAAATCACGCTATTCGATACTACCTTCTTTAAAAACATTGAAGTAAGCTTATCACAAAATGGCGATAATGGACAATTTGTCGTTCAATCCAAGAATGGAAATCAAGATTCACTGCTCCATATTGCAGGAGCTTACTTAAAAGATGAATTCAACCATTTCAAAGGAAGCTTTTCTGCCTTTAATATACACTTGGATACCAATGTGTATAGAATAAGCCAGGAGAACCAATGGGAAATAGCTAATTATGAATGGGTGCGGCTCAAAGACTTCACGCTAAATGGACCCGGTCAAGGCAAAATACAACTAGAAGGATACCCCTACACCTCAGAGGATGAATCACTAGAAAAGCAGTACTTCAATTTTGGTGTCCGAGCTATTCGACTCAAAGCCTTCTCCGACCTACTCAATCATCCTATTTACAAATTTGATGGTGAGTTGGACTTTCAAGTTTCGATAAAAAATGCCTTCCAAACACCTGAGTTAGAAGGATCAATAGACACTAGACACCTTTCACTTAACACCCAAGACCTTGGACGATTGATTTTAGTTTCAGAATATAATGCAAACAAAAATCGCATTGATATCAAGGCGGGCTCACTTATACGAGAAGCAAAAAACTATGTCGCCATAGGAGGATATCACGGACTACCCGGGCACGGTGAAACTTACGACACTAAGATTTCGTTTATCATTGACAGTTTAGAAGTTCAAGCTGTAGAAGACTTAGTACCTTCATACATCCGAAATAATAAAGGCAACATTCACGGCAATCTTGACCTTGTGGTAAAGGATAAAAAGCCGAATCTTCTAGGCTACCTAGAAACAGGAAATGTAGCTACGACCATCTCCTACCTTAATACGACCTATAATTTGCACAATCAGCGAGTAGATTTCTTAGAAGATCGCTTGGCTATAGATCAGCTCGAGGCCTTTTATATGGACACCGTTCGCAATGAAGCAGTCAAACGAAGTCTCATAGGAGGAGGAAACATTTACCACCAAAACTTAAAAAATTGGTCACTTGACGTTAGTCTTTCTGGAGAGAATATTCAAGTGCTGAACACTACAGCAGCCATGAATCCAGATTACTACGGGCAAGCATTTGTGACGGGAAGTGCCCGATTTTATGGTGATGCACAATCCGACATCAAGCTCGAAGTAATTGCTGAGAGTACTCCGGGAACTGAACTTTTTTTTCCATACGAGGAGTCAGCTTACGCCGAATCACACGGTTTCTTTTCCTTTAAGAATGAGGATACAAAGCGTTTATTTAAGCCCAAGGAGAAGATTCGCATAAACCCTTTAGATGTGGCCATGGATTTAACCATTGACCAAGATGCAGTGATTCATATTGTCCTAAGCGAAGAAGACGGAGATATTCTAACTGCTCGAGGTAATGGTGATATTCGATTAGAATATTTAAAAGAAAAAGAAGAGGCCAACCTCTATGGAATCTATAAAATAGCTTCCGGGGACTACACCTTTCAGCTGCGCGAGGTAATCGACAAACGCTTTTACATCGAAGACGGTGGATCAATACAGTTAGAGGGATCTATTGATGAAGCCGTGTTAGATGTATCCGCAAGTTATCGCATAAACACTACCCCTTTAAACCTTATCCGGGAATACATCGACATTAATGATGCAGCGGTGTACACCGAAGCCAATGAGCGTGTCCCTGTAAAACTTTTGTTAAACATCTCCAACATATTAGCAGAACCCGCAATTGATTTTGATATCGATATTATAGACTATGACCCTATTTTGCGTAACCCAATCGAAACAAAAATTAACCTTTTACGCAATGATGCAAACAACATGAATCAACAAGTCTTTGGACTTATTGTAGTCAATCAATTCATTCCAACATTTGGTGATGCAGGTTCCTCCAACGCCGCTCTTGTGAGCACAGGAATCAATAATACCGTATCCGAACTTTTGTCCAATCAATTAAGCGGTTATCTAAGCGGCTGGTTCGATGAGCTCAATCTAGACCTTGATCTCAACATAAACTATCGAGCCTATGACCCGTCGGTAAACAATGGCGATGACCTCAACCAAATAAGACGACGAGAACTTCAAATCGCCCTGAGCAAGCGATTTATGAATGATCGAATGACCATAAATGTCGGAGGCAATGTAGACTTCGGTGATCAATTTTCTGATGATGTAAACTCAGGCACGAACTTTACAGGTGACTTTGAATTTAATTATGCGATTACCGAAGACCGCCGATTAAAATTCAAAGCCTTTTCCAATACGGATTATGACATTTTTGACCAGGGCTATCGAACCAATGCGGGGCTTGGTCTTTCGTTCAATAGAAGTTTCAATAACATCAAGGAGTTTTTTGGTGGCAACGGAAAGACCAATAACAACGATCTTCAACAAAACAATGAAATTGAAGAGGAGAAAAACTCATCTCAAGAATTTTCTCCAAAGTAAATTTTGAATAATCCATAAGCTGACATAGATTAAAATTAACCTTCGACCTATCTGTTGTATTTTGCACCAATGAAGCAAATCACCTTTATTTTATTATTTGCACTTTCTTGTCAGAACCTAGCAGCGCAGCGATATTCAAGGGTTCACCTTGATGTCTCAAAAGCCGAAGACCTATCACGGCTCAAAGAAATGCCTTTGCCGTTGGATCATGCGCATTGGAAGCTAGAGGTCGGTGAAGTAGTGGTTGAAGTGAGTGAATTTGATCTAAGTCTTATTCAGCAAACGAATATCCCCTATCACATTGAAATCGATGATCTTGAAGATTTTTACAGTAACCGACTACGTCAACAACATGACATTCTTTGGACAAAAAATATCAATTGCGATTCTACTGTAGCTCCACTAGATCCTACAAATTTTGAATTAGGTTCGATGGGAGGATATTATACCTATCAAGAAATGCTGGATGATTTGGATTCAATGCATTCACTTTTTCCCAATTTAATCAGTGCTAAAGAGCCTATACATACCTTTACTACCGAGGAAGATCGGCCAATATACTGGGTGCGCATATCCAATACACCGGATATCGATGACCCAAATGAACCTGAAATTCTCTACACATCGAACCACCACGCGAGGGAGGCAGCAGCTCTATCGGTAAACATGTATACTATGTGGTATATCCTTGAAAATTATGACCGTGATGAAGATCTACAATATCTCGTCGATAATGTTGAAATGTATTTTGTTCCATTAGTTAATCCCGATGGCTGGGTATATAACCAAACCATTCAACCCAATGGAGGTGGGATGTGGCGTAAAAATCGTCGTGATAATGGAAATGGGACTTTTGGAGTAGACCTTAATCGAAATTACAGCTATGAATGGGCTCTTATTGGAAGCTCAGGAAATGGAAATAGCGATGTTTACCATGGAATATCAGCATTTTCTGAGCCGGAAAGTCAGGCACTCAAATGGTTTAGTGAACAGCATGAATTTAAAATTGCGCTGAATTATCATACCGCCGCGAATATGCTGTTACATCCTTGGGGCTTTACAGAAGATATTCAGTGCGAGGACCATAATAAATTCATCGCTTTTAAAGATTGGATGACAGAAATCAATGGATATCAAAATATTCAAGCTTCTTTATTATATCCTGTCGGAGGAGATAGCGATGACTGGATGTATGGCGATACGTCGACTAAGCCTAAGATTCTTGCCATGACCCCAGAATGCGGCACTAGTTCCGATGGATTTTGGCCCCCAACGTCTCGTATTCTTCCATTATGTCGTGAAAATTTACCTCAAAATCTCCGTGGTGCCTATATTTTGCTTGACTACCTGCGTGTAGAAGACCTATCCTCCGATGCTCTCTCTGTACAGGGAGCAATTGACGTATCTATGCAACGCCTTGGTCTGCCAGAAAGCCCTGGTTTTATCGTAGACCTTGAATCACTCGATTCTGCTGTTACTGTAAATACTTTAGCCAAAGCGGTGGTTGGATTAAACTACGGCGAAAGCGTAATTGATTCGTTTGAATACACTATTGATACGCTATCCTTATTCAAACCTGAAGTGGGTTTTGTATTATCTGTCAATAACGGGAGTCATACTTTCCGTGATACATTTTATAAGCGAGTATCTGTAGTTAACCCTGCCCTATCAATTGACGGAATGACGCTCAGTCCTTTTGAAAATCAAGGATCATCCTCTTGGAGCACAACAACAGAGGACTTTGTGAGCCCACCGACAAGTATAACTGATTCCCCTAACGATGATTACGAAAATCAAATTACGCAAACCCTGATGTTAACGCCAATCATCAACTTAAGCAATGCGCAAGACGCGCTTATTCGATTTGCTGCAAAATGGGATATCGAGGCTGACTATGACTATGTTCAATTTGAAGCATTGCGTTTAAGTTCTTCTGGGCTAGCTAATGATTGGTTGCCTTTATGTGGTAACTACACAAATTCTGGAACAGCTGATCAAGATGAGGGTATGCCGCTATATGATGGTGCTCAGAATACATGGGTTGAGGAAGAGGTTGATATAAGTGAATTTATCGGTGATTCCATCCAATTACGTTTTCAATTAGTATCCGATAACTTTGTCACGGGAGATGGCTTTTACTTCGATGACTTTAAACTTTTTACAGGCGGCAATACCGATTTAATCATCGATGATTTGACTAATTTGTTCAGTCATGAGCTATATGCTGCCATCATACCCAATCCAGCCCACGACGTTATTCGAATTAATACTTCTACACCATGGATGGGACAAATACTGATCGTAAATGCTCTTGGTCAGCAGCTAACGGAACATTCTTTTCATTCCAAATTTCAACAAACTACCCTTGATATAGGCCATTTACATCCCGGAAGCTATTATGTACATTTCCTGAGTCCCAATCAGATAACTACTACACTTCCCCTATGGATAAAATAGGACCCGTATTAGTACCTACAAAAGATGGAAGTAGTACGCTACACTCCTCGGAGTACAATGCGCACTATCATTCGATCCATGGCGCATACACAGAATCCATGCATATATTTATTAATCATGGGCTCAGAGATTATCTAGCAGGCAAAAAGAAGCCTATTAACACTCCCATAAAAATTATGGAAATGGGCCTTGGAAGTGGACTGAATGCCCTGCTCACGGCGGAGTCAATTAACCAACAAGCAGTAGACTATTTAGGTTTAGAAGCCCACCCAATTACTCAGAAAGCAACCTATTTGTCAATAATCAACTCCCTACCCCATGCTCTTGACAACAACTTGATCGAATCATTCTGGGATGCTCCTTGGAATGCTCCAACAAAGATAACACCAGTATTCACCCTGGAAAAGCGCCTTGGTAAGATCGAAGACCTTGAACTCACTCCATTAAGTATTGATATAATCTATTATGATGCCTTTGCCCCAGAGAGTCAGCCACACCTATGGCAAAAGGAAGTTATGAATTCTGTTATCAATTGGTTAAAGCCGGGAGGATATCTGCTGACCTATTGTGCCAAAGGAAGCTTTCGAAGAACTTGTAAATCTCTTGGATGTCGGCTTGAATCATTACCAGGACCTCCCGGAAAGCGAGAAATAAGCCGATTCGTTAAGGAAAACAACGAATCGTAAATCAATCTAAGAAGATGACGTTGGAACAAATAATGCAAAGCTTACCCTCTCGATTCCTGCCCGAACGCTTTGAGGCAGATGATCCATTAACCGTTCATCTCTTTTTTGATGGGAAAGAGGGGCCAAGGTATTCCGTGTCGATCGACTTTGAATCGTGTGTGGTAAAGCAAGGAATACATGGCATTCCTTCGTGCGAAGTACGCACATCATCTCAAACATATATCGACATAGAAACAGGAAAAATCAATGCCAACATGGCGTTTTTAATGGGTAAGATAAAATTGAGTGATGTGAGCATAATGCTTGCATTTGTCAAATGCTTTCGAAGGGACTGATGCTTCTTTTTACCTCGGATACTTAATTTTATAAGTCGTCGAGAATTCTCCCTTGGAGACCTTCAGCAAACGCTTTTTAATTAACCGCTTGCGCAGAGGGTTAATTCGATCGATGAAAAGAACACCTTCTATATGGTCATATTCGTGTTGTATAACACGGGCCGTCATTCCTTCAAAGGTTTCTTCGTGGGACTTTCCCTGAGCATCTTGATAGCGCATACGAATAACGGGTTTACGCTCAACGTTTTCTCGAATACCAGGAATACTCAAACATCCTTCCTCATAGCCGAATTGCTCCCCACTTTCTTCGAGAATTTCTGGATTAAAAAATGCTTTTCTAATACCTTGCTCGTCGCTTTCTGCGTCTATCATAGCTCGACTATCAATAACAAAGAGTCTTTCGGAAACACCTACTTGAGGAGCAGCTAGTCCAACACCATCGGAGGCATCCATAGTAGCAAACATCGTTTCTGCAAAAGCCGCTTTCTCCTCATCCGGCAAATCGATAGCCACAGCACGTCGCTTGAGCACTGAAAAACCATAGCCATAAATCGGGAGAATATCTGCCATTTTAATTGTATCGCGAAGAAAAAAGAAGGGTGACTAACCGGAATCGAACCGGCGACCTCTGGAACCACAAACCAGCGCTCTAACCAACTGAGCTATAGTCACCATACACCTTGTTAACAAGAGCAAGTAAAGATAGAGATTTGTTGCGGAAATCTCTAAGCCTGTAAGAGGATATTATTGAATGGTGAATTTCTGGTTGGCCGTTGCATATGTTTCTCCATTTTTCCCCTGAAGTTCAAATACTAAGTTATACTCGCGAGCTGGAAGACCTTTCATCACATAAGGACGCCATTCTTGTAATCGATCGATTTCCTTACCATCGATTATCACGACAACTTCATATCCCGATTTAGGCATGTTAGCATTTACCAAATAGAAATCCAGGAGGACAGATTCAGCATCAATTCCTTCATAAATCCCCTTGGGTCTGCTTGCAAATAACATAGGACTCGTTGGATTAATATCCGATCGATTAAGCGGTACATGCAAATAATGCGCAGCGTCATGCTTGAGAGAAAGGTGATATGAGCGAGATAAAAAAGCTAAGAAAACCTTCGATGTTAAATCGCCTTCAACTGTAATGGTATTCGTATAGTGTGCTTCGTATGGCCTGTCTTCTACAATGAGATGTATATGCTGCCCTCCCGAAGAGTTGGCAAGATGCATGGAATCACTATGCTGTGAAAGCATACCCAAAGTGTAGTTTTCGACGTTAAAGACCAAGGTGGTCATTGCGTTCCCAGCAGTATTAAATGATACCATCATAGTATCTAATGAAAGGGATGCCGCATCAAGGCTGGAATCATGGTCTACCACCCATGGTTGAATATCAATATCTAATGGCAACTCTTCACCGGTTGGAGGAATAAGAGGTTGATAGTTTTTTTCCCGCGCTTCTTCAAAAGCACAAGACGTTAATACCAGCCCTAAAATCAAGGCAGTGATAAAAGAGAGAAGGACTGATTTTTTCATAGTTACCATTTCAATAGCAAATTTATGGAATTAAAGAAGATACCCACTCCAAGGATTAATAGGACATCATAACACTACATCATACCTCATTAATTAAGGTGAATAATCGACCTAAAAACCATATTTTAGGCACACACACCAAAACTATGAGATTTCTTGTCCTACTAAGCCTAACAACCTGCCTCGCCTTTAACGCTATCTACGCTCAACAAGCTACGGTTAAGGGAAAAGTAATCGATGAAAACAAAGAGGGTTTACCCTTTGCTTATGTTATATCAGAAGCTGGTCCGGCTACCACCACGGATGTAGACGGTTACTTTTCACTATCGCTTGATGCCGGAGCTCACGTGATAACATTTTCCTATGTGGGATATTCTTCCCAACAGCGGAGTTTTACAATTAATGCAGGACAGAACCTAACACTCGATGTCAACATGACCGAAGATCTAGAGCGACTCAATGTGACCATAATCAGTGCGAGCCGTTATGAGAAAAATATCGCTGAAGAAACGGTTTCTGTCAATGTAGTTGACAAAGACTTTTTAGAAAATACCAATAGCCGTGATATCGGTGAGGCGATTAACCAAACGGCCGGTGTCCAAGTACAAGACGGGCAGATTTCTATTCGCAGTGGATCTTCCTGGTCCTATGGCGTCGGTAGTCGTACAGCCCTTTTACAAGATGGAATTGGGCTACAAACAGCAGATTTGGGAGAGTCGATGCTAAAGTTTGCCGCTATTGAAACAGTAGACCAAGTAGAGATTATAAAGGGTGCCTCGTCGGTAGTATATGGATCTTCAGCGCTAAATGGGGTGGTAAATCTCGTCACTAAATGGCCCAAGAAAAATGATCAGTACACCGACATCATTCCCTATTATGGATTTTATGGAGCCCCTCCTCGTGCTGAGCTAAATTGGTGGAAAGGCCAAGTGGGTGGTCGACAGCCCGGGCTATTTGGGGTGTTTTTCAGTCACTACCGCGGTGGAAATAGCTTTAATCGAGAGAAGCTTAAAAACTTCAGTATGATTACAGGAGGGAACTTTGATGTGGTTAACAGTTTCTTACAGGGAGCCGATGAATTTCGTATTCGTGGAAACTTCAAAACACGTTACGTTCTCGCAAGAAATAAGAATATTGATATAGGACTCAATGGAAACTTTCAATATGAGAACCTGGGTCAATTCTTCCTTTCGCAAGACCTGGATTCCAACTCCTACCGTATTGCACAGGGAGCTACTAATCGTTACGCAAGAACCATCCTTGATCCACATTTCAGCTGGAGAAACGATAAAGGACATAGCGTAGACGTCGATGGAAGGTATATGAATAATTGGCGACGTGGAAATGGCGATGATATCAACTCAAATTCTCATGCGTTTAATCTCCAGACGCAATACCAATGGAATTTCAAGAATCGTTTTATTATGACGACGGGAATGCCCATTGGAACCTCTTTTTCTGAAAGCAGTATTTATGCGAATCGACGCATTACCTTAAACGCTGCGGTATTTAATCAGTTGGAGTTTAAAGTGGATAAATTGTCCCTTGTTGGAGGAGTACGATATGAGATTATGAAGGTGGATGATTTCCTTGAAACATCTATTCCTGTATTCCGCTCAGGCCTTAACTATCAGCTTGGCAAGGCCACGCACTTAAGAATGTCTTGGGGACAGGCCTATAGACTTCCTTCAGTAGGGGAACGTTTCGTGACGGGAGATATCTTTCAAGGTTTCTACCTCTTTCCAAATCCAGACCTCCGCACCGAAAGGGGCTGGAGCTCAGAGATTGCTATAAAACAAGGATTTAAACTGGGAGACAAATTCAGAGGGTATGTGGATTTTGCCACCTTCCTCAATGAATTCGATGAATACGTCGAGTATGTCCCGGGCATCTATGAAAATGTTAATCCAGAGACGGGAGATACCCTTTACGTTGGCGAAGGGCCCTTTGTCTTCGGTATTCGTCCAGAAAACACGGATGAGGCGCGAATATGGGGCTATGAGTTTACCATGGCAGGTGAAGGAGATATTACCCCTTGGCTTAACTTAAGAGGATCGGTGGGCTATGCCTACACCTATCCAGGGAACTTGGAACAGGATACCACCTTACGTAATATCGGGACCTTTTTCAAAAAGGCGTTTCAAAATCACTTCCGTCGTATTGATGCTTTTGCCTACGACCCGGATGCTGCAGGACTTCTCTTTTACCGCTCACGACATATTATTCGAAATCAAGTAGAAGTCAAGTTATATAACAAATTCACCTTAGGTTTTGCAGCAAACTATACAAGTTTCCCCGAGAAAATTCCAGAGTTGTTTATCACGGCGCTAAATCTTCTTGATGATAACCAGCAGACCTTTCTGCAATACATAGAGCAGCATCAGAGAGGAGATTGGATTTTATTCCTTCGTTCCTTCTATGAAGTCAACGATTTTGTTCGAATTGGTTTACTTGTAAACAACCTTACCAATAGAGAACTACTTGATCGCCCTGGAAAAGTAACAGCACCTCGAAACTTCACCTTCCAAATGAAATTTAGTTTCTAGCAGACCTTACAATATAACTTGGCCTTGATTTTGTTTATCCCATCGATATTTTATCCTTTATGTACCGACATTTACTTTTAACCTTACTCCTTGCTACGAGTTTCGCTAATGCGCAATATATTGACATTTGGACGGCAGAAGAACAAGACTTCTCTGACTATTCTAAGTCACAACCATCATTTATTCCCGAAGTCTTCCTGGATGCGAGAGGGGAATACACCCGTTTTGTAGATCCACATATTGGAACTTCAGGACACGGGCACACCTTCCCAGGCGCTACCCTACCCTTTGGAATGGTGCAAATCAGTCCCGATAATGGCGTGTATGGATGGGATTGGTGTTCTGGCTACCACTACAGCCGTCCAGACATTGTCTATTTCTCCCATAAACATCTTAGTGGCACCGGTGCAACTGACTTAGGAGATATCGGTATGATTCCATATATGGGAAAGTATGTCTTTAGGCACACCTATGACCATGCTAACGAATATGCACGGCCAGGATATTATGCGGTAAAGCTGGACAATGGCATTCTCTGTGAGTTTACTGTTACGGCCCATGGAGCAATTCATAGATATACCTTTCCAGAAGGGAGTAAAGACAAAAAACTTCGAATCGACTTGCTCCACGATATAAGCAACCACAAAGATGAGGAAACTTTCTTCTCATTTATTGATGACAAAACCCTCGGCGGTTACAAACACAGTAACGGCTGGGCGCCAAATCAGCATGTCTACTTTCATATGACGTCGAGCCATAACATGAACATTTCCAAAAAGGACCGCAAACAAGCAAAAAAGACGGTAGATATTGAATTTAAAGGGGAAGGAAATGTGGTAGAATTACGCGTCGCGCTCGGATCAACATCGGTCGATGCAGCGGCTAAAAATGGTCAACACGATGGCATAAAAAAAGGCTTTGAACAACATTTTGAAACAGCTAATTTTCTTTGGGAAAAACGCTTAAGTCGTATTCAAGCGGACTTTCCAACCGAAGAACAAAAGATTACCTTCTATACTGCGCTTTACCACAGTATGATTGCACCTGCCCTAAACTCCGATGTCGATGGTCGATATACTGAGCCCGATGGATCAATCACTCAAATGCCAGAAGGTCTTCAGCGATACTCCACTTTTTCATTATGGGATACCTACCGGGCAGCCCATAGTTTATTCTTCTTTACCGCACCTGATGTTATTGATGATTTTATCGCCTCGATGCTTGCCCACTACAATTTTCGTGGTCAGCTACCAATATGGGAGTTAGAATCCAATGAAACCTTCTGTATGATTGGAAACCATGCCGTACCTGTATTGGCTGAAGCCTACATGAAACGAATGACATCCGATGATTTAGACAATGTGAATTGGGATGATGTTCTAGAGGCCTGTGATGTTTCTTCAAAAAAGGACTTCAGAGGGATGGCATCCTATATGACAAGAGGTTATGTATCAACAGAAGCTGATGCAGAATCCGTATCAAAAACCTTAGAGTATTGCTATGATGACCACGCTTTAAGTTTATTAGCCAAAGGACTTGGGCAAGACGACCTCTATTATGAATACTTTGATCGTTCGATGAATTACAAGAATCTATTTGACCCGAGCACAGGGCTAATGCGGCCAAAAAACGATGAAGGAGAGTTTATAAAGAATTTTGACCCGTTTGCACACGATATTGATGGTGTAAGACATTATACCGAGGGAAATGCTTGGCAATATAATTGGCATGTAATGCACGATCCGAAAGGTTTGGTCGGTCTCTACGAAAACCAAGAAGCCTTTGAATTCAAATTGGATTCGCTCTTCGCTATTGACATCCATATTGATGAAGCGCACAAATTGGTCGATGTCACCGGATTGATTGGCCAATACGCTCATGGCAACGAGCCTTCGCACCACATTACCTATCTCTATAATTACACTGATAATCCTTGGAAAGGTCAACAACGGATTCGTGAGACTTGTAATACCTATTACCGCCATACACCGGATGGACTATCTGGGAATGAGGATTGCGGACAAATGTCGGCATGGTATGTTTTTTCAACCATGGGGTTGTATCCTATGGATCCTGCTAGTGGTTACTATGAGATTGGAAGCCCCCTTGTGGAAAACGCTTCCCTATCTCTTCCTAATGGAAATACCTTTAGTATTGTAGCGAAAGGCCAAGATGAAGAAAACTATCGCGTGAAGCAAGTATTGCTCAATGGAAAACCTTTTGAAGGCCATCGTATTAGCCACCAACAAATTCTTGCGGGAGGAACTTTAGAATTTATCATGACAAACTAAACCATTATGTCGAACCGAAAAATCTTTATTCTAATTGTTAGCCTCTTTTTTATGTGGGGCTTCATGAGTGTAATAGTTGACTCATTCGTTCCAAGACTTAAAGAAGTTTTTGAACTATCTTTTTTCCAAGCAGGTCTCGTGCAATTTGCATGGTTTATCGCTTACGGAATTTTTGGAATTCCAAGCAGTAGCCTACTAAATCGAATTGGATATAAAAAATCTATTGTTTTAGCCCTTCATATTTGTGCTTTTGGATGTCTCATTTTTTGGCCAGCCTCCTTCTACCGAGAATACTCCTTATACCTGTTAGGTTTCTTTGTAGTGGCTAGTGGTATATCGCTGTTGCAAGTCTCAGCCAATCCGTATATAACTATACTTGGAAAACCAAGATTAGCCGCGAGTAGGCTTAATCTCGCACAAGCGGTTAACTCTATTGGAACAACGATTGCTCCTCTTTTTGCAGCATCCTTCTTTTTGAGTGATTCTATTTTGAATGTAGAAGAACAGAGTGTACTTTCTTCGGCTGAATTACAATCTTATTATGCAAGCGAAGCAACAGCGGTTCAACTTCCATTTATCTTTTTAGCCATGGTTTTAACCGTCATGGCCCTTGTATTTTACTTTCAAAAATTGCCCATAATTGGGCAGTCAGTTAAAGGTAATTACAAGAAAGTTTTTCAGAATAAAAAACTCCGAATTGGTGCTTTTTTAATTTTTTTATATGTTGGAGTAGAAGTTGCTTTGGGAAGTTATATCGTCAGTTATGGCTTGAGCTTAAAAATTGACAACTTAATCATGGAATCTCCTTTGCTCGGCAAGCTTAGCTATCTCGGCGCAAGTCTCTCAGGAAATAACTTAACAGAGATAGATCCTAAAGCGATTATCGGAGCGCTTGTTACCTTGTATTGGGGTGGTGCTATGATCGGACGATTTATTGGGTCCTACCTGACCGCTCAATTCCCACCGCATAGAATTCTCGCCCTCTTTGCTGCTACTGCAGCTGTGTTAGTAGCAGCTACGATTTCAGCTTCAGGAATAACCTCTATCCTCTTTTTACTATCCATTGGGCTGTTTAACAGCATTATGTTCCCAACAATTTTCACTTTAGCAATCGATGATTTAGGAGATCAAAAACCACAGGGAAGTGGAATACTCGTTACTGCAATTTGCGGAGGGGCCTTTATTCCTCCTGCCGTTGGCGGAATTGCTGATGCAGCTTCTTTTCCTGTTGCCTTTGTCTTACCTTTGGTTTGCTATATTATTATCGGAGCACTTGCCTTTCGATTCTTAGGACAGTCTATGAACTAAAACAACATTATGGCTAAAAACTTAACGGTTTTAACCTTAGACGCAGGGGGAACCAATTTTGATTTCTCAGCCTTACGGAAAGGCAAGGAAATTATGGAATCCATTCGGTTCCCGTCCTATGGTTCTGACTTAGATCAGAGTATAGCGACCATTATCAAAGGCTTTCGCGCAGTGCAGAAAACGATCGGAAGTGAGGGGGATGCAATCAGCTTTGCCTTTCCCGGACCAGCCGACTATCGTCAGGGAATCATTGGAGACCTTAACAACCTTAGTGGATATAGAGGAGGTGTACCACTTAAAGCCTTACTAGAAGCTGAGTTTAAGCTTCCCGTTTTCATCTTAAATGATGCGAGCTTGTTTGCCTTAGGCGAAGCACGCGGTGGATTTCTTCCCTACTGGAACACGTGGTTTAAAAACAACGAACATCCTCACCGATTTAATAATCTTATTGCCGTAACGCTTGGTACGGGGTTTGGCGGTGGTTTTGTCGTCAACAATAAACTCCTCTTAGGTGATAATTATATGGGTGGCGAGGTGTATCTGCAGTCGATGCGCCATGACTTTCTAAAAAATTCAGAAGAACACCTCAGTATTCGTGCAGTGAAAAATGTCTATTGTGAGGAGGCAGGCATAGCCAAAGAAAACAGTCCAAGCCCAATTGAGATCGCAAAAATTTCACGAGGGGAAGCACCCGGTAATATCGAAGCAGCCAAAGCAAGTTATGCCGCAATGGGTAAGCACCTCGGTGATGTCCTCGCCAATCTAATCATGGTGTTTGATGCACCTGTCGTTATTGGAGGTGGTATTGCCAAAGCACATGATCTGTACTTTCCTGCTATGTGGGAGGAAATGAATTCCAATCTTACCATGTATCACGGACCAGAACGGCGAGTAAAGCACTGCGTATATAACCTCCTGGATGAGGATGACGTGCAAAAACTTGATGAAAATCGCGGACGCAGTTTTACTTGGAATGGTTTTGAGGTAAGCAATTACACAGAAGACTTTATCTCTGCGGTTGGACTCCCCCATCTAGGTACACGTAGAGGAACATGGCTTGGCGCATATTATCACGCTCAAGATAGCCTAGCGTAGGCTGATATTTTATGTAAGCTGACTATTTAAGCCATCTACTTGCGGCGGCTAGTTGTTCGGGCAAGCGAGCCGTCCAATACGACGCTGAGTGTCCTCCTGGATAGGTATTATAGCAGTGTTCTACGCCCCGTTCGGTTAAAATATCATGTAAGGCATTGTTTCCTTTCAAGAAGAAGTCATCTTCGCCGCAATCGATCATTAGTTGAACTTCAATTGATTCTAATGTAGCTGCGTGATGATTCACGGTATGCTCTTTCCAACGTTTCTTATTCTTTTTATATGGACCTAGTAAAGAAGGTATATCCCAATGGTTGGTGAACGCAGAGAAATCTACACCACCTGCCATACTTCCAGCCCAACCGAAAAGTTCTTGATGACGCAGCGCAAGAAACAAGGCCCCATGACCGCCCATACTTAGCCCCATAATCGCCCTACCTTGGGTCATTTGGTGCGTGTGGTATGCACTATCGATATAGGGAAGTAACTCACAAGTAACATAGGTCTCCATACGGATGGTGGTATTCACAGGACTATCGAAGTACCAAGAGTTACCTTGGGCATCAACGAGCACCATGATTACTCCATTTGTTGAGCTTAAGTCATCAAGATTATTCATCTCATCAGACCAATAGGTATAGCATCCGCCCGCACCATGCAATAAATAAACCACGGAATGAGGTTCCGTACTCGATTCATCAGGATGTATGACGATGGACGAGATGTAGACTTGATTTGCCTCGCTCCAAATAGTAACGGTGTCACGTGCGACCTGAGCATGCGAAACCTGGAATAGCAGAAGCATTACTAAAAAACTTCCCAGCCAATGCATGGTCATAATAAGTCTAATATGTAATCTAGCAATCACTATTGAATACATTGTAGTAAACGTAAAGTATCCATAAGAATTTCGCTCATAACACGATAACCCTCGGCATTGGGATGACATCCATCATAGGTGTATTCCGCTTTCATACCCAAAGCCTCATCCGCCATAGCCTCAAAATAATCGATGTAGACCAAATCATATTTTTTTGCAAAAGCCTTAAGGGCTGTATTCAGCGCTGGAATGCGGACTTTTGGTTCTGCATTTGGGGCCCAAACAAATTCGGACGTTGGAGGGATTGAGGCAATAGCTACTTCAACTCCTTGTTTTTGAGCACGCTCAACCATGGAAAAGATATTTTGCAAGATATCCTCATTAGTGATATAACCATCATTACCCGCAACATCATTGGTTCCAGCACAAACAACCATAACCTCGGGACTATAATGTAATACGTCGCGATCGAGTCTTGCTGACATATCGGTAGTAGTATGACCACTGATCCCTGCATTGATCCACCGGCCTTCATCAAATAAGGTCGTGGCACTATCCCTAGCCCAGTGTTCGGTGATGGAATTACCCATGAAGGCGATTCGAGTAGCTAAAAGCCTCTCTCTTATTGATATTATAGACATTTGCTTCCATTTAGAGAGACTTGAGATGTAGGAATCGTTACCCAAAGTAGGTTGACTCGCATACCGCGTCATGCTCAACCCTCTTTCCGTATTGACAATTATAGAATCAAATCTAGGCGTCGACAAATACAATACATCCTCTCCGGGAATCATAGGATACATCCCCAAGGAAGCCCAAACATACCAAGCGCCCATAGCCCCCAAATCATCGTTACCAGGTAATCCATCAGGACGAAGATGATATTCCTCCTCCATGATACGATCAATTACCTCATCTACGCACGTTGGGCAGTCCACGAGATTGTAAATCCATGGAACTTGAAAATCCGGCTCATTACCTGCTGCGAATCCCACCTCATGATAGGTCGCATCAAGTATTGTAAAGAGGGAATCAAGCCTAGCGTGTGCTACATCCTTCCCACCCATTGTATCAATTAGTGATTCCAAGTCATGAGGTACCATCCAAAAATAATTGGAGTAGGTTCCCTCACGCCAATCATGATCCTGTCCCTTCCATTGACCATTGGGGTAGCGACTATTTAACCATGTCGTCTCTGCATTATATAAATACTTCCAATCTTTTGCACGGGTATGCAATTGACTCGCCGCATCATGGTCAAAGGATTCATGAGTGGGAAAAGCATCCCTTGCAAACTGAGCAATGGCGTGATCTGCTGAATAGTATTCCAAAGCCATTGAAGCAAAGGTGTGACCATCGCGCATGTATTCCTCAAGAAATGGACGTATCTCTATATTTTGGGATCGAACTCTTGGAGTGAATGCCGCATTTTTCATATGATAAAAAGCTCGTGAGACATCAAAGTCGTCTGCACCAAACACATAAGACGAGGCAACGAGTATACTCGTAGGGTCCCCTTGCATAATGCCTGTTTCAACATTGGCGAGTATCCACCGACCAAAGCCGCCAGCTTGATCAGCAAAATCAATGAGGCTTTGCATCATATCAGAGGCCTTGTCAGGAAAAAGAAGCGCAAGCAGAGGACCTTGCGTTCGGTAAGTATCCCACACACTAAAAGATGAATAATGCGGTCGATCAGAATCCTGATAAACTTTTCCATCGGCACCTAAGTATTGGCCATCAATATCACTGACTAAATTGGGATGAATCAGCGCATGGTACAAATGACTGTAAAACTCATCTTGGTCATCATTACTACCACCAAAAATTTCTATACTCCCCAAAACTTCGTCCCAAGCCTTTTTGCTTTGATCGCGTGCTGCGTCAAAATTAGCCACGGTCGAAGACGATAGATTCTTCCAGGCCTGCGCTTCAGACACATAGGAAATCGCCATGCGTACAACAACAACCTCTTCTTGGAATGCTAGGGAAAGGCTTGCATTCTTCCCCTTGGCACGCCGTTTTGGCACACGCTTATCATCCTTCCAAAAGGTGTGATCCGAAGATGGCACATCAAACTCTAAAGCAATATAGATAGGATACGGCGAAGGGCTCCCACAAAAATCTCCACCCTTGGCATAGGCAGAAACTCGCCTGCTATCCAATACCTTAATCCAAGAATCATCTACTTTACTGCTGTTATATCCTGATCCTATATAAATCAATCCTGCTGTGCCAAGAAAGGTTGTTTCTAAGTAAGCCACACGTTCTGTTGCCGTAACACGAACCTTAGTGCCATCAGAAAGGACATAGTGAGCATAGCCTGCTTCCCCTTCGATATATTCAGGACTGCCATTTAGCCCTGGTGCGTAGGAATCAAGAGTTTTATCCCTGATTTGGGAAGAGGCAAGAATTGGGAAATGCCCCATGTGACTACATCCTGCGCCAGATAACTGGTTAGTAACAAAACCCGCTTCAGGTTGAAAAAAAGTTGGTGTAGACTGCACCATCCCAAAAGGATAGGCTGCCCCAGAAAATGTATATCCACAAGCCACACCGTCGCCTCCCTTTACATGAACATTTCCCAACCTAGGATTAACCTTTTCAGCAAATTGCCCGTATACATAAGAACATGCTAATAAGGTCATAATTAAACAGACTATTGTTGGCCTAGATTTCATATATTAAAAAAGAATTGATTCATATGAAGGGAATGATTTTTATACTCGTTCAACATTTCATTAAAGAGGCATTTGGAGATGAAATTTACTACGAAAGTATGGACCGTAGCAAACTTCAGACCAAAGATCCCTTTACCATCTATCAAAGCGCACTAAATGAACAAGATGGCAAAGAGTTTGTTGACCTTACTCTAGTTTTTCAATCATAAGCTTTGCCAGAAACTAATATAAAAATCCTCCAAGGAAGACTTGATGATGCCGAACGCAAGATTCGTGTACTCGAGGACATGATTGAGAATGCCTCTAGGGAACTGTATATTGCAAACCAAGACCTAAAAAATAAAAATAAGGACCTTGAACAAATTATCTATATCGTATCACACGATCTTCAAGAACCGCTCACCACACTCTATGCCTTTCTAGGACGACTCGCTAATAAGCACCACCAAGAACTTAGCAGTCAGGGACAAGAGTACCTTAATTATGCCAATATATCAGCAGAGCGAATGAGAGCCTTGATTAAGGGACTGTTGGATCATTCAAGAATTGGTGCAAAACAGATGGCAGAAACAACCGATTTTAACAAGGTGGTTAAGGATGTTATGCTCGGTTTAAACAGTATTATTCAAGAAAGCAAGGCAAATATCACTATTGAGAATTTACCCACGTTAAAGGCCTACGCCATTGAATCTCAACTTCTTTTCGAAAACCTCATACACAATGCCATTAAGTTTTCTAAACCTGGGCACATACCTGTGATTCGAATTGGTGCAGAAGAAATGCAAACCCATGTGAGTTTTTACATCGAAGATGAAGGCATTGGTATCGAAGAAGCTTTCCACGATAAGGTATTTAAGATTTATCAGCAGTTATCACGAAAACCAGGAGGCGTTGGAATAGGATTGGCGCATTGCAAGAAGATAGCCTTAATGCATGAAGGAGACCTTTGGATTGATAACACCTACAGCGAGGGTTGCAGATTTTGCTTTACTTTTAGCAAAGAATTATGAAACGTTTACATACTATTTTACTCGTTGATGATGATGCGCCAACACTCTTTTTAAACAAGCTTGTCATTGAAGATCTCGACTGTACTGACAGAGTTTTGACCGCCGAAAATGGACGGCAAGCCATAGATATGTTAACGGAGAAAATAGATGATGAATTTCTTTGCCCTGATTTAATTCTCCTAGATATTAATATGCCTATAATCAACGGCTGGGAATTTATGGACAAGTATCAAACATTGAGCGCCGAGCAAAAAGCAAAAATTGTGGTCGTTATGGTCACCACCTCCCTCAACCCAGATGACCGAAGTCGTGCTGAGTCTATTGAAGACATTAAAGATTTTGTCTCTAAGCCACTCGATGAAATCACCCTTAAAGACATTATAGAAAAACACTTCAACTAATCATATGTATAGAAATTTACTCTTTCTCCTTCTTATACTATCAAGCATTGTATATGCAGATTCACCGCTAACATCAATAGACTTAACAAAAGGCTATGAAAACGATGAAATGGTGCAATATGCCAAAGCCTCTGGCGGCGACTTAGACGACAAATTACTGGAATTTTTGCTCGATGATAATAATGCACTTGGCCGAAGACTTATTGTTATCAATGCTATTGGATGGGAAGATGGAACGTTGGATTCAAGAACGTATGATTTTCTTGTAGCTCTCTCCGATCAGTTAAGTATGGACCTTGACATGTTGACGTCCAATGATCCAGAAGACATGCAAGATATCATCAGCGGTGAGATTTTTCTGTGTTTGTCTTACTTGGCTGCTTTAGAAAGTTACTCCGAATCTCCTGCATTTTTGTTTGATTTAATCGAGGTCGCCTATAATGACCCACAAGTTCAAAAAAGCTTTACCGCAATGACAGTTATAGGGTTAATGCGTGCTCAGCACTTTATGGACTACGACTGGTGTACAGTATATGAACAAACAGATGTGCTGCGGCAAAACAAATCAAGTTTCAAAATGGATCTTTCTAAGGAAGCTTACAATAACGTCTTTGAGCACATGGATTTGTATGCCGACTATTGCTTTACTGAATTCGACTTCGATTTTTAAGGATTCGTAAGGAGAATAGGCTTAGAGCTACCAAGCCATTCAATCCAATATAAACCTTTGTTTCCTGACTGAACTTCAAGGCATTGCTCGCCTATGATATTCACCTTAACCTCACGTCCTAGCCCATCAAATACTAATAGGTCATCTAAATCATATGAAAATATATTCTGTCTCGAGTCAAGACAGAACATACCATTAGAAGGGTTAGGATAAACAGCCCACTTCTCTCCCTGGATTTCCGTTAAAAACGTCATATCATAAGGAGGGGGATCCATTACCATTTTATGGACCGAGCTGTTGATGGCATCTACATAGTAAATAAATCCGTCAGGTCCAATATTTATCCCAAGCAATAAGTCAGCATTTGTTGGAATCGTAAAGAGTCTTGTTGCATTTACACCATTAATTCGAAGTAAATGGACATTCCCAGTGGCAGCATCGCTGACAATCATTCGATCTTCTAAAATCGCTATACCTGTAGGAACTTGGATATCATCATAAATCACTCCCCACTCGGCTCCTTCAATACGCTGATGAATTGACAAAGGCTCGTTAAGTAAAGGCAGGTCAAACGTGTCAGTACCTGAATTGACATTCAAATAGAGCACTCTACCATTTTTTGCATCAGCTATATACAGACGCCCAATGGACTCATCGAAGACAAGATGACTTGGAATACTATCACTGTGACGCTCAAGGTTTAGCCCTTCAAATCGTCGAACTTCGCCATTGGAATGATCATGCTGTCCCGGTCCATGGTCAGAGGTAAAACTGTACTGAACGATCTGACCATTGTACGCGTCAAATACATAGTACACATTGTCATGGCTGTAAGTGATCCCCATAGCGTAAGGACTCCCATGTAGCATATCCAAATGACTACCATTGAAGGTAGGCGTCGCAGGATTTCCAATGACTGAGTAGATTGATGAATCACTTGACCATAAAGTAGGTCCCGTGTAACTCCCACCCGCATGGTTTGCATCAAGTATACCCGGCGAGGATGCCCAGTTTCCATTTCGTCCAAAATCTAGTGCCGTCGGCAAAGCCATAAAATGATAAGCATTTCCGTCTCGACGCCAAAGACTTGATTGCTTATCCTCTCCGGCATGAAAAAGCGTTAGCGTGCTCCCCCCATCGGCTTCAACATCTCGGTTAATCACCCAAAGCTCTCTGCGGGACCGGTGGGGATGAAAGGCTAAGTCTCTTGGAAAATCCAATCCATCAGACGCTGTAGCTAGGGTTTGAATATCAATAGGTTCAGTGATGTAGCCGTAGAGGATATTAGGAATCGCATTCGATACTTGGATTGTGCCCAAGAGGCTATCGTTTCGTGGCTCAAAGTCCTGTAAAGAATCATTCAAGCTGTCTACCCACATCCTAAAAGAGAAGGCGCCTGTATCTATCAATTCGAGCATTACAGGATGCTCAAAAACCATGGAATCCTTGTAGGCCATCGATAGACTATCAAAACGTGCACAAATGGTATCACCGCTGTCCAGTTGATAACAAAAGTCAAAACGATAGACGGTATCAGTACCACGATTACGTATGACTGCACGGACACTGTGTGAACCACTGTCAACATATAAATCTGTCAAGTTACGATTTACACTAAGATCATTTTGGGGAAGATTTCCCGCTTTAAACCGAAAAAGATGGAACGATTGAATTGATTCGAAATACTCAATTTGATTACCCCCCGCAAAGACTCTGAAATCGGTTCCGCCATCACCATTGGGCTGGTTTGGAGCGTAGAAATCATCAATAGCAATAATATCAAATGAATCTCCACGTGTCAGACACCAGGGGCCCACAGTAATGGTCTGGCTACTGGGATAGCCATTGGAAGGAGATGCATCTCCCCCACCCGCTCCATCACAGCCTACATCGATATCGTTCCCACCAAACGCAATGCGAGAATTAGTGTCCCCGCAAAGAGAGTCTTTAGGATGTAATTCCCAATAACCCTCATGTCCCCAAGAATCTGTTCGAATAGTAAAGCTTACCTCTGTTTGACCTACTGGACACTGTGCTTGTGCCATCTCATCATCGATGAATAGCAGAACGAAAACAGACAAAAAAGAAGCGACACGCCGTACCATATAATAAATATAAGCAAGCTAAATCACCAAAAAATTACTCCGTAGTCATAAAAAAAGCCCCATCCGAAGATGGGGCCTTTCTATTTTAAGTGATAGTAGGATTACTTAACCAATACTTTTTGGCTTCCTACAACACCATTCGTTGTACTTAAGCGTACTTCGTATAATCCTGCAGCAAGGGCTTGCGTAGAAAGTA